>JARLJR010000069.1 GCA_031291095.1 Legionella sp.
AAGGCCGCTCCGGAAGAAAAACAAAAGCTATCGACACAGCCCATTCCAGGGAACTAACTGGCTCAAATAGGGCGCCCTCAGCAAGGCGCCCTGCTGGGATTTTGATTGACGCTTAGGTGAGTATCAGCATCACAAAGAACAGAAATAAACCACCAGACAAAATTTCCCGCAAAAGGCGACTTAATATACAATTACCAAATCTTAAATAGAGCCAGGTTATTTGCGATATGGATCATTTTTTTAGCTTTCCTCCAGAAATTTTGATAGAAATATATCAAAAAACCCCCCCTAAAAAATTACTTTCTATGCTGGAATCCGGAGACCACCGTATTCGAGCAAAGGGCGATGTGGTGATCAGGGCTTTGTTCATGCAGAAAACCGATACGGCGAAGGCGTATCAGGAAAAAATAATCCAATCATGGCTTGAGTCGCGCTCTACTTATCCTTTTCCTTTTGCTCACACCCAGCATAGGGAGTTCTTGGAGGCCCTAAAAGGACTTGATGCGGCCTATCAAATTGCAGGTTTGCATGTACTAAATCAGTCTGAAAAATTGTCTACAATTGACAACAACGATTCAATACGTAAATTATTGGCTCAACTCGTTGACGATATTTGTCGGGGTGTGGCTGGCAAAGAAAAAATGCTCGCATTATTTTCCTCAAAACTGGATGAGACACACATCGCAGCCCTTCTTGCTTGGGTCCAAAACAATCTGAACCATATGGATTATGCGGTGCACAACAGCGCCCAACAAACATTAACCGACCTGGCGCCAAAACTGGATAAGGAGCACATCACCAGCCTTCTTACCTGGTTTCAAGGCAATCTAAACCATGTGAAATTTGCAGTGCGCAACCGCGCACAAAAGGCTTTAAGCACTCTGATACCAAAACTGAATGAGACACACATCCCCTCAATTCTTACTTGGATTCAAAGCAATCTGAGCCATGCGAATTATGCGGTGCACAACAGCGCACAAGAGGTTATAACTAAACTGGCACCAAAACTGAATGAGAAGCACATCAGCACCCTTCTTACCTGGATTCAAGATACTCTGAGCTATGCGGATTCTTCGGTGAGCTACCGTGCACAATCGGTTTTAACCACTCTGGTGCCCAAACTGAATGAGACACACATTCCCCCACTTCTTGCCTGGGTTCAAGACAATTTAAATCATAGAGATGATTGGGTGCGCAACCACGCGCAACAAGCTTTACTCGCTCTAGCGCCAAAACTGAATGAGACACTTATTACTCTCCCTCTTATTACCGGGATCCAAAGCAATCTGAGCCATGCGAATTATTTAGTGCGCGACTGCGCACAAGAAGTTTTTATCACCCTGGTGCCTAAACTAAATAAGGCACACCTCCCCCCCCTTCTTGCCTGGATTCAAGTCGCTCTGGGCTATGCGAATTATTCAGTACACAACCACGCACAAAAGGCTTTAATCGCTCTGGCGCTAAATGAGGCACTTATTTCCCCACTTCTTATCTGGATTGAAGACAATCTGAACCATGTGAATTCCTCGGTGCGCAAAAACGCACAGCAGACTTTAATCGCTCTAGCGCCTAAACTGAATGAAACACACATTACTCTCTCTCTTATTACCTGGATCCAAAGTAATCTGAGCCATACGAATCTTTCGGTGTGCAACTTCGCACAAGAGGCTTTAATCGCCCTAGCGCCAAAATTGAATGAGACTCACATTACTCTCCCTCTTATTACCGAGATTCAAAGCAATCTGAGCCATGAGGATTCTTCGGTGCGCAACAGCGCAAGCCGGGCTTTAACTGCTCTGTTGCCAAATCTGAATGAGACACACATTCCCCCACTTCTTACTTGGATTCAAGACAATCTGAATCATACAGATGATTCAGTACGCAAACACGCACAAAAAGCTTTAATCGCTCTAGCTCCAAAACTGGATGAGACACTTATTACTCTCCCTATTATTACCGGAATTCAAAGCGATCTGGGCCATGTGAATTATTCGGTGCGCGACCGCACACAAGAGGCTTTAATCGCCCTAGTGCCAAAACTAAATAAGGCACACATCTCCCTCCTTCTTGCCTGGATCCAAAGCAATCTCAGTCATTCGGATTCTTCGGTGCGCAACAGCGCACAAGAGGCTTTAATCACTCTGGCACCTAAACTGGATGAAACACACCTTACTCTCCCTCTTGTTGCAGGGATTCAAAGCAATCTGAACCATACGGATGATTGGGTGCGCAGTAGCGCGCAACAGTCCTTAATCGCCCTAGCGCCAAAACTGGATGAGACACACGTTCCTCTCCCTCTTATTGCCTGGATTCAAGACAATATGAACCATGCAGATCATTCGGTGCGCAGCAGCGCACAAAGTTCTTTAATCGCTCTGGCGCCACAACTGAATGAGACCCACATTACGCCCTCACTTATTACCTGGATCCAAAGCAATTTGAGTCATGCAGATCCTTCGGTGCGCAACTGCATACAACAAGCTTTAATCGTCCTGACGCCAAAACTGAATAAGGATCATATCACCACCCTTCTTGCAGCGATTCAAAATAATCTGAACAATAGGGATTTTTCGGTGCGCAGCAGCGCACAAGAGGTTTTAATTATTCTGGCGCCCAAGCTAAATGAGGAACATATTTCCTATCTTCTCACTTGGGTGCAAGACCATCTGAACTCGGTGAATACTGTGTTGGGCTACCGAACATACTCATTTTTAATCGCCCTGATGCCTAAACTGGATGAGACGCACACTCCCCTACTTCTTTCTTGGATTCAAGACAATCTGAACCATGCAGATGATTCGGTACGCGAGCACGCACAACAGGCTTTAATCGCTCTGACGCCTAAACTGAATGAGGCACACATTACCCTCCCTCTTATTGCACTGATCGAAAGCAATCTGAGCCATGCGAATCTTTCAGTGCGCAGCTACGCACAAAATTCTTTAATCGCTCTGGCGCCAAAACTGAATGGCGCCCACATTACTCTCTCTCTTATTACAATGATCAAAAGCAATCTAAGCCATGCAAATCTTTCAGTGCGCACCAACGCACACCAGGCTTTAATCATTCTGGCACCTAAACTGAATGAAACGCTCATTACTTCCCCTCTTATTACAGAGATTCAAAGCAATCTGATCCACGTGGATCCTTCGGTGCGCAACAGCGCACTACAGGCTTTAATCGCTCTAAAACCGAAACTGGATGATACCCACATCACCAGCCTTCTTACCTGGATTGAAGTCAATCTGGGAGACACACTAAAACCACTCCCTTTTCTTGGACACCTATTAAGTATTGTTTGTTTGCCAACCAATTCACATGCCACCCCCATAGTAAACAAATTAGCAACCATCATCACTAATTCAACGAGTGAACGCAACATGGCTCTGAATATTCTTGGAGAGTGGGGAATGTCATGGATGCAAGACATTGACGCTTATCAATGTAAGAGCTTAGTTGACTCCTTAAGTTTTACCCATTTACAAGAAGCCCATCCAAGCTCTAGGGTTAATGCCACGCTTTGCGCGTTACAAGAACAATGGGCCACCAGATTAGAGGCTCACGAAAGAAAACAAAAGCTAGTGGTACAGCCCATGCCAGGGAACTAACAGGTTCTAAAGAGTAAAATTTGCATATTACCTTTTTTATAAAGATCTCGAACGAGAGGCTCGTGCCTAGATTGCGCTACAAAGCCCAGCATCGAAATTAATGCCAACATTGTTTGCTGGGCTTTACAGCCCATAGCCGTCAAGCTAAGCCCAGATATTTTTACAATAAGGTATTGAATTATCAAGAAAAAAAGCTAGAGTTCCCTTTTAAATTTTTTCCTGGCGGGAAATAAAAAGAAAAAGGGACTCTATGCTCGCTGCTAACTT
>JARLJR010000070.1 GCA_031291095.1 Legionella sp.
AAAAACCTTTTCTGTTCTAAAAAAATCAAGAAAAACAGAGCAAATTAAGCTACAGAAAAAAGCTAATAAAATAATTAAAATGATAGAAAAAGAGGCACTAGCTGCTTAAGGTAGTGCCATTGGGCCATGGGCCCAACCTACTAGTTCGTTATTTCACCACCACAAATAAAACAATTCCCAACAACAACAGCGTTGGCATTTCATTATAAATACGAAAGAAACGTGAGCTTTTTTGATTTTTATCCTGAGCAAAAGCCTTTCGATAATGTCCGCACAATAGATGATAACCCCATAAAATTACCACTAAAGTCAATTTCGCATGCATCCACCCTGCTTTCAGATAGTAACTGGGGTTGTAACTTAATAGCCATAACCCAAGAACTGTCGTAAGTAGCGCGGCGGGCCAGGTGATTCCATAATACAAACGACGTTCCATAATTTTAAAGCGTTCATTACTGATTTCATCCCGTGTATCTGCATGATAAACAAATAATCGCGGTAGATAAAATAGCCCAGAAAACCAAGCGACCATGGCAATAATATGAAAAGCTTTAACATACAACATAAATTAACGTCCTGAAGTTTTTTTGCCTCTTTTTCGAGAGCGTTTGATTAAATTCAAAGATTCCACAGCTAAAGAGAATCCCATTGCAAAGTAAACGTACCCACGTGGAATGTGGAAGGAAAACCCATCAGCAACTAATACCATGCCAATCAAAATCAAATAACTTAAAGCCAACATTTTAATGGTTGGGTGTTTTTTTATAAATGCGCTAACCCATTCACTGGCAAAAATCATAATTAAAATGGCACAAGTAATTGCAAAGGCCATAACCCAAAACCGCGTAGTTAGTCCTACCGCCGTCAGCACGCTGTCTAGGGAGAAAATAATATCCATCAGCGCAACTTGAAAGATCACAATTTTAAAACTAGCCTTGGCAGAAGTCATTTTATTTTTATCTGACTCGTCAGCCTCTTCAGTTACCACATCCTGATGAATTTCATCCGTGGCCTTCCAAATTAAAAATGCCCCTCCAAGTATTAAAAATATATCTCGCATTGAAAGAGAAAATTGGCTAATCGTTATTAGAGGTCGAGTCAACCGAATCAAATTAACCGCTAATCCCAGTAACATTAGCCGTGTTACCCAGGAAAAAGTAAGCCCCCATCGCCGTGCTTTTTTCCGTTGGTGAACAGGAAGTTTTTCCGTCAAAATGGAGAGAATAACCAGATTATCTATTCCTAAGACAACCTCTAAGATCACCAAGACAATTAAACTCGTAATAATATCTAAAAATTCCATCTATATCTCTGATTAATAAATAATTTACTTATAATACCAAACTTCAAAATACACACTGCGAACATCTTATTTATTAAGATATCATAAAAACATCTGAACCTTTATTATCTTAAATAAGATAATATTAATTGCAATTAAGCTAACAAAAATCATATAATTAGACCTATTTTTGACCTCGGTGAGGCATGAGAGGGCACTTTGCTATGTCAATTCGCAATGATTTACTTTTTAAACTCCCCAAATATTTGTTGAGTTATTTGGTATATTACCCTGATATCATTCCCTTTCAACATAATGACACACAATATTTTCAACATTGGCACTCATTAACTACAAGTAAATACATTTATACTAATGGCTACGTAATGGAACCTACCAACTGGTTTATGTATGCATTTCAAAGTTTTAAAGGGTGGATTGGTCTCGACAATCACTGTCAAACAGAAAAAATTCAATTTAGTTTAGAAAAATTAGCATATTACGGATATCTGCGTGGCTATGACCAATCCATTGTTAGGCAAATGCACTATTATCCATTACCAGCCGATTACTTAGACCTCGTTGATACGAACACTCAAGCTAAAAATCCAAAAACTACAAATGCCCTACAGCAGAGGCTCATACTCGACTACAATAATCTCGTTGCTCCGTATACCTCAGAATATCTATATGCAAATTATACATTCGGACGAACCCTACGAAGGCTGAATTTACCTGAAGAAATACCATTGCTTGATCCACAAAATGTGGAATTGGTTGAGACAACTATAGCGGCTCTTGAACCGGTACAAAGTATCAATCTTGGTAGCTTACAAAAGCATTTAGCCGAACCCAGATACACATATCCCAAGCACAGTCTTTATGCCCAAAAAATGGCTGAACACTACATCAAGGTAGCTAAGACTGAAAAAGGGAGATTCTTTTATGGCATTAACTTAATTAGTTCAGCAAAACCCAAAGCTCAACTACTTCTTGAGCGAGCACGACAGATTGACCCTGTTGCTTATAATAATGAATTAAATTTATATATTGGGCATCACCTGGAACAGAAAGAATTTGATGAAGCATTTAATTTGATTAATCAATTCTCCGACTTAGATAGAGCCCTTAAATACTTACTTGAAAAGTTTACAGCACAACAACGCAATCACTATGTTAAACAAGATACACCTTTGGCATTAAAATTAGCTCAACATATTCTTCAAGAAAATAATACCCTAGAAAATATCGTGCTTGCCGCACAGTATGACTCAAACTTAATAGAACATAATCCTGATAAAGCATTCGCTCTTTTAGTACAAACTAAAAAATATGATGAGGCATACGCATTATTTGAAAAACATAATAAGGTGGTTCAATTTCCTTCTAAGCAAATAGAAATTTTAGCCCAGCATTTTGATAGTATTGGTGAAGTACTTTATGAGTATGGTGCAGACGAGCGCGAAAATAAACTATGGGATAAAGCAGAAAAAAACTATCTGGACAGCCTATATGCCAAGAAAAAAGCAGCTGCTTTATTGCCCGATACTTATACAGAAGTTTATTACACTCACAAAAGACTTTATGCTCAAGTACTCATTGATTCGGATGCAGAAAAGCCTAAAGGTCAATTAGAAGTAGTTAATAAAGCACTCCGCTTACTTGATGGATGTTTCCCCAAAACAGACGAAGAACGGGAACGACATCAGAAAGCATTAGCCAAAGGATTAATGAGGCTAGTAACATATTTAAGTGCAAAAATTAAGGTTGGTGTAACCTATGGCTGCGATTTTGATGAGCAAACGAGGCACAATGAGGCACATCAAGCTAATTTTACTCAAATCCGCTCCTCACTGCTACGAGTCATTGAATTATTAACACCGATGGATGATTCAGAACAAAGACTAGTACTTGCTCAAGCCCATTTTACTCTTGCAGATATAATTCTATTCTTCAGTTTAGGTGAAGAATATCGCACTCATTTTGAAAAAGCAGCACGATTAGCCCCAGAAAACCCTATCTATATATTTAAAGCCGCAGAACTTTTATATGGAATTGAAGAAAGCGAAAAAGAATACGAGCGATATCGCGATATTGGAATTCAAAAACTTAAAGCAAAAGGCTATCAAGTAACCGACTATTTACATTGGGATACAGATCGCTGGAATAATAATAGCATAGCAGCTAGCTATATTCCTGATATTCATGTATTGAGTAAAAATAGCGCAACAGTAGAAGAGGAAGATTCCGATCAACCATGGCTTGGATTATAACTCTTTAATGACATACTTGATAAACATCTTATCATCTTTCATATCGTATCCGTTCGGGTAATGATTAAGACCCTCTCATCACTCGAACTACACCTAAAGCACCTCATTTCACCTTAGCACCAGATGATCCAGGAGTGGGACTAATTATCGGTGCATTTCCTTCTTTTGATAATTCGTTATATTGCTTGATAAAATCCCGTACCTTTCCACTACCCGGAGAGATAAAATAGGTATGTGGATTATCAGATATTCTTGGACTAGATACTGTTTTAGGGCTTATTTCTTCTTTGGTTTGATTATCTAAAAGTCGCTGTTTATGCTCTACAAACTGTGTTTTTAATTTAGTTAGGGTGCTAAACTTAAGCACTTGGACGGTACTCATCAAGTCATAACTTTTAAAAAATAACTCTTCCCCATTTGCAATTATTTGTAATAGCAAATCAAGTTGCTTCATACTTCTCTTTTGTTTTTCATTCAGCTGAGGATTAGTTTGAGTAAAACTGTTAATAAAATCTCTTACTTCTTGCGTAAATTCAATTAAGGATGCCGTTAAAAGTTCCAGATCGTTAACATCATCTTGAATCTCTGCAAAATGCTCACGTAATGGTGTTAACATTTCAGGTTCAGCACCGTATTCGGTGACGCTTTTCCTAAAACTGGCAAAAGGCATTAATTTATCAGCAACAGGATGTAATTTAGCAAAAGCAGTTACATCTTTTTCAAGTTGTTTTGCTAGCTCAACAGGTTTTGTTGGGCTTGCGTTATTAAATGATGATATGGACACTTTACGCAATTTAACTGAGCTTGTTTCACTTTCTATAAATAATGGTGGTTTATTCAAACTTGCTAAAGTGACGGATAAATTATACGTTGTCTTTAACGCAGCGCGAATATCGGAACAGAGCATAGTAGGATCAAGCTTCATCCCCAAGGAACCAGGTGTGTTTCCTGAAGCAGATTCCTGAGCCTTCATGCTATTAAAAAGAAGCACGAAAATATCTACAAAATTTTTGCGTGCGACTCCTTGATCGTCAAATTTAGGCAAAACGCCATAAATTGAATAATAATAAATCATTGCATTTTTATAGAGCTCTTCAACCCCTGTTCTATCCTTGCCACTTTTACAATTTGTAGAAACGATCCCTCCCATCGATTCTACGAGAATGCTGGTGTAAGCTGCTTTAAAAGCAACGAAATTTCGCTCCCCTCCCTGACCAATAAAATTCTCATTTCGCAGGTTACTAATCTCTTGTTGTGCAGCCTTTATCAAAATAAATCGAGCCACTTGCTCCGGGTTAAGCGTATTTTTAGCAAGCTCTAGTTCAAGATAGGCAATAAATTGTTTCGCATAACTGAGAATAGAATCAGTATGCGCCCAACGATTAAATTTTTTGGATAAACCTCCAGATAATGCATCACCGAATCGCAAAAAATTCATTGGATCATTACCAGTAACAATAGTTACGTCTGGATAAGTACCACTCAAACTGATTTCTTGGATTGCTCTTCGTTGCTCTCTTGTTAAACGCGTATCTGCAGTTGCAACCAATCTATCAATCACTGTATCGCTCAAGAGCGATTGTACAAAAATTAGCGGTCGAGGCCGCCCGCTAGTGCCCAAACCGGCCCAAATTTGATCAAAATCTCGAGTTACTTCCTGACTTAAATAGCCTAAAACCTGCTCTGCAGTTTGTTTTACATAAAAGGCTCTATCTTTTTTAGCCACATGCAATTCATAAGGAACCATGGTACTGGTTTTAAGGCTACGTGATAATAAGGTGTATTCCTTACCATCAAAGGTTACTAAAGAGTTCATACGTGCATTTTGTATACCCGGGATGTGAGACATCGCTGAAGATTGGCTTAAGCTTTCAAAATCCGCCCAAGACTCTTCTAAAGTGGTTGGTACCTGTTTGAGCAACCAAGTTTGTTCCCAAGATGAGAGCCCACGAAACCATAAAGGCCTATTCTCTTCCGGCTGCACGTGAATACTCAAAAACTCTCTTTTTTGCTCTTCTGTAAGCTGATTTCCAAGATACTCATCCACTTGAAAAATAGACTTTTCAGAATCAATTGTTATCTCATTGATAAGGAGATGATTATGTTTATAGTCAGCAACAAAATAGCGCTCCGCCGTGCGAATATCACTAATGATTCGTTTGGGAGTAGTGTTCGTTTTAGCAGCAATTAGAGCAACCAAATTGTTAATAAAAAGATCAATAGTTGTTTTGTCAGGGAAGAGTAATCCACCAATGTTTAACTGTTCACCAAGTAATTCAAGAATAGCCTTTAATTGTCCTTCACTATTGATACCAAGGAACCTATCTTCTAAATTTGCAAACTCCAAAGCATTTAATATACCGGCAATTACGCTAAGCTTACGCACAATAAGTGCATTATCTTCGAATGTATACAAGTATCTAGATTCATCAACAGGTGCCGCACTATAAGTCACATGAGTAACTTCTTTTCGTTTCCCATCAACCGCAAGTGAGATCTTATTGTAGGTATAAATAGGTGATGGATATTTTTTTTCCTCATACTCTTTCATTTTATTAGAAACAAAATCTAAGTAAAAACGTGTTTCACTGGTAGACCGTGGAGCTTTTTTCTGCCCACCAGTAGACTCTACTGTTCCATCTTTCACTGCTTTAATAAGGTCTATTATTGTTAATGGCATAAAAAATAGTTCCCAACGTCATGGATTTAAATTAGATAGCTTGGTTAAATAATGCAGGTATTTAATATAAATATATTAGCACAGAAATGCCCGCAAAGAGAGCACGATGCTCTTTTTATGAGCCTAATAATAGCATCTTTAATATTCTTGTATCTGTTTTGAAATAAATTTCATACTTGGGGCATTGTTTCTAAATACAAAAGATTCACTTTATTGTTTGGCTTCGCTATAATTGTCTAGTTTTGTCTAATCATGTGAGAAACTACAATCATCAAATTTATCAAAAAGCTGCTTAAGAGAAACAGGGCTCATACAAATCCTGTTAGCACAGCTTACATTATTCCAAGGAATCACCATTCCATATCTAAAGCGGATATTAGCAGCAATGCACTAAAAGTGCTTAACCGCTTAAATGGCAGTGGATTTCAAGCATACATTGTTGGTGGCAGTGTTCGTGATCTTTTACTTAATAAAGCCCCCAAAGATTTTGATGTTGCGACTAATGCAACACCGAATCAAATCAAGAGCTTGTTTCGTAATGGACGAATTATTGGCCGCCGATTTAAGTTAGTCCATGTGCTTTTTCATCGTGAAATTATTGAAGTGGCAACCTTTCGTGGCCATGCTTCCCTTGATGAAAGCCAACAAACAAATGAGCGCGGTATGCTGGTCCGTGATAATACATTTGGCTCCTTGGATGAAGATGCCTGGCGGCGCGATTTCACCATTAATTCGCTCTATTATAATGTAGTGGATTCATCCATTATTGACTTTACTGGCGGTGTTAAGGACGTTCAGGATAAACTTATCCGCATGATTGGTGATCCAGTAACCCGTTATACAGAAGATCCAGTAAGAATGCTGCGCGCTATACGATTTAGTGCCAAACTACATTTTAATCTGGCTCCAGAGACAGAGGCACCATTCCCTGAAATTAGTTCATTGATTACACATGTCTCCAATTCTCGTTTATTCGATGAAATGACTAAGCTGTATCAATGCGGAAATGCCGAAACAGTACAGAAATTACTGATGCAATATGGCTTATTTCAGCATTTATGCCCACAAACAACCGCCCTATTTAACAGCCAGTACCCGGTTAATGCCTTATTAGCGATTGCCCTGGAAAATACGGATACACGAATTCAGGATGACAAACCAGTAACTCCTGCATTTTTGTTTGCAGTGATTTTATGGTTCCCAATGATTGAACGCTCTAAACAATTACAAAGCTCAGGTATGGATCCCTTACCCGCTGTAGAAAAAGCGATGTCTATTGTTATTGCAGAACAAAATAAAATCATTTCGATTCCTAAGCGCTACACCCAAATTATTCGTGAAATATGGTTATTACAATACCGTTTCGTAAAACGTTTAGGTGGTAGAGCGTTTAACTTATTACAACATCCACGATTTAGAGCTGCTTATGATTTCATGGCCTTACGTGCCCTTGCTGGTGATGAGTCAATGGAACTCGCGCAATGGTGGACCTCATTTCAAGAAGCAAGTGAAGAGGCACGTAATCAAATGGTGACAGAACTTAATGCTGGCTCACCAGCCAAAAAAAGCAAGCGTCGTAGAAAACCAAAAGCCGCTACGCCAAAATGAATATTTGCTATCTCGGGTTGGGTTCAAATCAAAAATCACCTGAACGCCAACTCCGACGTGCCGTCCGCGCCATCAGTGCCTTAAGATCTACCTCGCTAACTAAAGTCTCGCGTTTTCATTGGACCAAAGCTTGGGGTTTACAAGGTCAACAAGATTTTTGTAATGCCGTAGTTGAAATCCGTACTACCTTAGCGCCTGTGCAGTTATTAAGAGCCTGCCAACACATTGAAAAACAACAAGGCCGAGTACGCAAAAAACGTTGGGGGCCTAGGGTTATTGATATAGATATACTCACTTATGGCAATAAAACAATCCAGATTAATAATCTAACGATTCCTCATCCGTATATAGCATCAAGAGATTTTGTGCTCCAACCGCTTTATGAGATATGTGGGATTAATTTAATAAATAAACTTGTTAAAAATCAGCAACCTATATCGACTCCCTCGTTCATCCTCACAGAGATAATAGGACAAGAAGCACTTTGTGAAGAACTGGTATAAACGTACCATCAATACTTAGCCACAACTGTAGGCTGGGCCCAACTCTAACTATGTTTGCTGGGCTTAACAGCCCATCCTACGATTATTTTAAAATTTTCTCTTAAGTTATGAACACTTACCTCAAATCGGCTACACTTCAAAATAGAGAACATACTTATTGCGAGGGATGCCATGTATACTAATATATTATTTGCTACGGATTTACTTAATGAACATACTCATCTCGCTGAAAAGGCTGTTGAAATAGCAAAGCAATTTAATGCTCAATTATACCTTCTACATGTAATCGAATTACCTGCTAGTATCCAATTAGCTCAAGGGCTTGGATTTACTGAGTTAGTCAATCCAGCAAAAGATGATGCACAAACGGTTTTATCATTACTTGGAGAAAATCTTCATATCCCTGAAGAACGACAATTTGTTGAAATCGGCTCGGTGAAAGAGCATATCTTTAGTAAAGTGAAGGAATTGAATTGCCAATTGATCATCCTTGGTAGCCACTCGGCTTCAGGGTTCAGCTCTTTGCTAGGAAGTACAGCACATGCAACCGTAAACCATGCCCCCTGCGATGTGTTAACTTTGAGATTAAAATAGTCTAGTTGTAAGCAACTAATGGTTGGCTTATGTTAGCACAACGCAATACACGATCTATGAATGCATCGGGGTCGATCCCGTATTAGGCTACGCTAATACGGGCTACGTTAATTGGCGAAATTTACATACTTCGTAGGCATTTCGTCAATTACTTCTTTTTGGCCTTTGCTTTTTTCTTTTTAGACCAACTCATTAATCGTCTTTTCTTGTTTACCTGGCGTTCCGAGAGCTTATTTTTCTTCTCGGCAAAGGGATTTGAGCCACCTTTAAATTCAAGTTTTAACGGAGTGCCAACCAATCCCAAGTGTTTAGTAAACTCATTGTTCAAATAGCGTCTATAACTATCAGGTAAATCAGCAAGCTGATTCCCATGGATAACGATTACCGGAGGATTATGCCCACCAAGATGTGCATATCGAAGCTTGATACGACGACCGCTGACACAAGGTGGTGTGTGCTTGGTACTAATATCCTGTAATAAACGAGTTAACTTTGGTGTAGAAAATGACTGTATCGCTGAAGCATAAGCCTCATTAATATCCTTAAATAAAATTCCTACACCGCTGCCATGCAATGCTGAAATAAATCTGATTTTAGCAAAACTGGCGAAATGCAATCTTCTCGATAATTCGCTTTTAATCTTTTCCTTATGCTCTTCATCTTTGCCATCCCACTTGTTCACGGCAATAACTAAAGCTTTACCCGACTCAATAATGAAACCAAGCAAATTCATATCTTGGTCAGTAATCCCTTCATTAGCATCAAGAAGTTGCAAACAGACATTCGACTCTTTAATAGCTTGTAAGGTTTTAATTACTGAGAACTTTTCTATTTTTTCATCAATACGTGACTTGCGACGTACACCAGCGGTGTCAATTAAGACATAGCGCTTTTCATCACGCGTAAAAGGAATCGCAATACTATCACGCGTGGTGCCAGGCATATCAAACACAACAACGCGCTCTTCACCTAAGATACGGTTAATAAGCGTTGATTTTCCTACGTTTGGGCGGCCTGCAAAGGCGATCTTGATTTCGTTCTCTTCCCCTACTTCGGCCTCTACTTGAGGTGCATATGGAGCTAAAATCTCATCGAGCAGTGAGTAAATACCACTGCCATGCGATGAAGAAATCGAATGAATATCACTAATACCTAAGGATTGAAAGTCAGCACAAGCTACATCATCATCCAGACCTTCTGTTTTATTAACAACAAGATGTACTTTTTTATTTAATTTTCTTAAATTTTCCGCGATATCTTCATCGATTCCAATTAAGCCCGAACGGCCATCAACAAGAAAGAGAACGATATCTGCTTCATTTAAAGCAACAGTTGATTGTTTTGACATTAAACTATCAACTTCAATATCATCGACACCAATCCCTCCAGTGTCGACTACTATATAAGACTTACCCTCATGTATTGCTTGACCGTATTGCCTGTCACGCGTTAAGCCTGGAAAATCAGCAACAAGAGCATCTTGGGTTTTAGTCAACCGATTAAATAGCGTAGACTTGCCTACATTAGGACGCCCAACCAGTGCAATTACAGGAACCATATATTAACTCACAGATAGTTTACTAAGTATTCCATTATCAGTTAGCACATAAAGCGTTCGTCCTGTTACGCTTGGAGAAATACTTACCCCACCTGCAGCTTTAAACCGAGCCAGCATTTCACCATTTTGAGGATCGATAAAATGCAGGTATCCCGTTTTATCGCCAACAACTAAATTAGTACCTACAAGTGCCGGCTCCGTTAGTCCTCGCGCCTTTAACACTTTTTGCTTCCAATTAACTTGACCGCTTTGCTTATTGATAGACCAGATAACATCGTGACTATCACTCACATACAAGGTATTACCACTTAACAGCATATTTTTATAAACTGATCCTGGTTTTTTCCAGATAAATTGCCCATCGTTCAATGATAAAGCACCAATATAACCTTGGTAGCTAGCTAAATAAGCAACACTACCATCAATAATTGGATCTGCATCAATATCAACCAGCTGCTCTACATCGCTCGTGCCAGATGCATAAGCAATGCTGCGCTGCCACATTAATCGTCCACTGCTAATATCATAGGCATCCATCTTTCCATCAGAAAAACCGATTAGCACTAATCCACCAACGACTACTGGAGAAGAACTTGCTTTTAAGATCAAATTAGGTGAGCCATGCTCTGCCATCCAAAGTTGCTTGCCGTCTTTTACATTAAAAGCATAAACTTTTCCATCAATGGTTTTGGCAATTACTTTACCGTGTGTCACTGCTGGTGGCGATAATACTTCACCAGAAACTTTCTTTTGCCACACTTGTTTGCCATCAGCTTGATTCAATAGAACCACTGAAGAATTATCGGTGCCAACAGCAAGATACCCATTACCCAGACTTGGGCCGCTTGCCAAGCCATGCTTTAATGGGGTTGTCCAGCGAATTTGACCATCACGCTTACTGACGGCACGCACTAGGCCGCTAGCATCAGCAGTATAAATAATGCCTCCGCGTATTACCGGCTTTAGCCTTAAATACTCTTTATTTTTAGCGGATTTACCTACCGGCGCAGACCAGTTCGGCGCTACTTTAATTTTATCGTGTAATTCAGCCAACGCTTTAGGCTTAGGAGTATTATCCTTGCCTAATAAATAATCATCAACTTTTGAACATCCTTGCATGGCTATACAAAGAGCTAAAATACTTAATTTAACTTTCATCAACCTAAACCCCATTATGCTGCTTGAGTCTTCTTTTCGTCCGAAATCATTGATTGAGTCTTAACGGCAATTTCATTGGTTTTCATTTCTAAAAATAAATTACCCATTCCATTTACCTTAACCTCATCCATCGCTTGCTTATAGGAATTCATCGCCTCTTCGTATTTTCCTGTAGCGCCATATATATCACCCTTCAGTTCATTAATTACTGGTAAATAAGTAGCGTCTTCGACTTTACTTAGTTCGCTTAGCGCGTTAGCGTATGATTTATTCGCTGCAAGAATACGCGCAAGACGAATCTTCGCAATTTGCTTTAAAGTACGTAATTTACTGTTATCAGCGACCATACGTAATTCACTTTGAGCTTGATCCAGCTTACTTTTAGAAACATAGACTTTGGCAAGAGTCATATGAGCTGCGTCAGCGTATACAGACTTGCTGTGGTCCTTAATGAGCTCATTAGCAAAGGATTTCACCGCTTTAGTATTATTATTTGATAAGGCAATCATCATTTGCTCATAGGCAATGGATGCTTGCTGCGTGAGTTTATCCTGGTGCCAAGTGAAATATCGATAGCCAGCAATACTAAAAAGTATGACCGATATGATAACAGAAACTATATTCCCATAGCGTTTCCACCACTTTTTTATCGATTCTAACTGTTCCTCTTCTGTCATATAAACTGACATAACACTCTCTCCTGAACTTTCAACGTAGCCTTATTTCAAATAATCATTTAGAAACTGATTAACCGCAGTTTGATCCACAGTAATCTGTTCCATGCCAGTGCGTAAATCCTTAATACTAATCTTATGATTAGCAAGCTCATCTTCACCTAAAACTAAAGCCAAACGCGCCCCGCTTTTATCCGCCTTCTTAAATTGGCTCTTAAAGCTACCACCCGCAGTGTTTACAATAACTTCTACCGTTGGGTATACCGCACGAATTGATTCAGCAATTACAAGCCCTTTAACGATCGCTTCTTCATTTGTACCAATAATAAATATAGAGTTCGCTTTAGTTTCTTGTTTCAATAACTCTAAGGTCTCCATCAGCAAATAAATACGCTCCACTCCTAATGCAAAACCTGCAGCTGAAGTAGGATTACCGCCTAATTGTTCAACCAAAATATCATAACGACCACCGGCACAAATTGTTGCCTGACTTCCTAAGCGATCAGTAACCCACTCAAATACAGTATGCCCATAATAATCCAGGCCTCTTACTAAAACGGGATTCACAACATAAGGGATTTCTAACGCATCTAAACCTGCGCAAAATGCTTGGAAATGTTCACGGCTCTTTCCTTCAAGCACGTCAATCAACTTAGGCGCATTGCCAACCAGTTGCTGCATTTCAGGATTTTTACTATCTAAAATACGTAAAGGATTACGAGTTAATCGTCTTTTGCTGTCTTCGTCAAGCTGCCCAATATGATCGTTGAGGTATTCAACCAAAATATTTTTATATTGTTGACGCTCTGAGAGCTCCCCAAGAGTATTTATCTGCAATTGAACTAAATCAGCGAATCCTAACTCAGTCCAAAATTTGCGGCATAGAGCAATTAATTCTAATTCACTTTGTGCTCCTGGAACACCAAAGGCTTCTACCCCTAATTGGGTAAATTGTCTGTATCGTCCTTTTTGAGGACGCTCATGACGAAACATGGCACCTAAATACCATAATTTTTGTTGCTGATTGTGTAGCAATCCATGTTCCAGACAAGCACGAACACAGCCCGCAGTTCCTTCAGGTCGAAGGGTTATACTGTCACCGTTTAAATCATTAAAGGTATACATTTCTTTTTCAACGATGTCGGTAACTTCACCAATAGTTCGTTTAAAAAGCTGTGTACTTTCTACTAAAGGAAAACGAATTTCCTGATAGCCATAATTGCCAAGACAGGTAATAAACGTATTCTCAATGTGACGCCATAATGCAGTTTTTTCAGGCAAAATATCATTCATGCCGCGGATTGCTTGGATTTTCTCAGCCACCTGTTTTCTCCAAAGGAGACATATCAGGTTTAGGATTTAATATTGATTGCATTTTGGAGATATCTGTTAATCTTACTTCATTGATTACTTTATTATTCAACGACAAATCAGCAGGTGCACTTTTCTCGGAAAACAATTGTTGATTTTCTTGGTTTTTTTGCCACCAAACACCAACAGCAACCATAACTCCTAAGGCAAATAAAATAGTAACCCAACGAATTAGGTGCTCTGCCTTATTGGGTTCACGCTTCGTTTGTTGCCATAAAGCACGATCAGTTTTTTTCTCAGTAGCATAACGCTCATTAAACACCGCAAGATATGGCTCAGGAGAAACATCTAATAGTTTGGCATAGGCACGTAAATAGCCTTTAGTAAAGACAGCCCCTGGTAATGAACTAAACTCATTACTTTCTATTAGTTCGATAATGCGGCTTCGTAAATGTAACTTATCGGCAACATAATCTACTGTATATCCTTTTTGCTCACGTATGCTCGCAAGTTGTGCTCCGGGATTAATCGCATGAACGATTGTATTATCATCAAGCGTGGTTATTGTACTCATTATTTGCTCCACCTATATCGAGATTTGGATCCATTTTTTTAATAGTTTGTTTATACATTGCAGCTACTTCATATTGGCCAGCTTTTTCTGCAACTTCCTTGGCCAAAAACAACAACGTCCTATCATTTAAAACTAAATCAGCGTGTTTTTGTATTAATGCGTACGCGCTTGCATTATGTCCACCCTTAGCTTCAATTTTAACTAATTCGTATAAAGAAACTTTTCTGGACGGATCCTGATTTAATGCCTTTATAAAATAAGGCCTAGCTTGTTCTACCTGATTTACAGATAAAGCACAAAGCCCAGCATTCTCATAAGCACCCGCAGTATGCACATAGTGCAAATCAGCAGCCGCTTTTAAAAAATAAATCTCTGCCTGTTTGTAATCGCCCTGTCGGCATAAAAAGGCACCATAATTGTTAAGCTGAGCCCCAGCATTACCCGCCAAAGACATGGCTTTTAAATAAAACATCTTCGCTTGTGCCGGCTCACTAGTTTGCTCAAAATAATAAGCCATGGCTGAATTAGCATCAGCAGATCTTGGCTCTTGCTCTAAAGCAGTCAGTAATTTCCTTTTCGCCCTAGGCCTATCGCCTTGTTTTAAATACCCTAGTCCTAATTGGACATTATACGCTGCAGCCTTAGTAAGATCCGGCTTTTTGAGTATTTGTTGCTCACCTGCGTCATTATTATGCATGCATGCTTGCAAAAGCAAACACAAAACAAGGCCGAAGGAATAACGTGCGTTCAACACCATACTCACATAACGATTCAAAAAGAATCGGCATTATACCTGCTAACGGGTAAATTAAAAATATTTAATCGCGAATAAATAAATTAAGGGTTTACCTATTCTTTGCCGCCTCTTTGGTGAATGTTTGCTAGGCTTGTAAAGTCCAGCACCTGATGTAGCACAAGCTATGCTTGCTGGGCTGTAAAGCCCAGCAAGCATTTTACTCACCCATTACACGGATGCCGTATACAGGGGAGTTCTCAGGGTGTTCAAGATGACGTGCATCGCAAGTCTACCCAGCCCGGTCTTCTGTTTTTGTTTCAGATCCAGGCTTGTGCATAAAATTCAATTTTTGCCAACGCTGAGAGCGGCTTGTTCTGTCTTTTACTTCACCCGCCAATTGCCCGCAAGCAGCATCAATATCATCACCACGTGTTTTACGTGTAATGGTATTAATTCCATTAGCAATTAACTTATCTCTAAACGCATCAATGGCTTCCTGTGGAGAACGCTCATAGTGCGCCATAGGAAATGGATTAAAAGGGATTAGATTCACTTTGGATGGAACGTTTTTCAGTAACTTAATTAATTGATTTGCATGTTCGGGCTGATCATTCACCCCTTTTAACATAACGTATTCAAAAGTCACTTTTCTTCTTGGCTCGTCTTTAAAATAAGATTTGCATAAAGCCATAAGCTGCGCTAAAGGATATTTTTTATTAATTGGCACCAACTCATTACGTAATTCGTCATTAGGAGCATGTAATGAAACAGCAAGCGCTACTGGGCTGGCTTCTCTTAAACGCTCTAAATCGGGTAATACGCCTGATGTACTCAAGGTTACACGTCTTTTTGATAGACCATAAGCATAATCGTCCATCATAATATTCATTGCTGAAACAACATTATCAAAATTAAGTAAGGGCTCACCCATTCCCATCATAACCACATTTGTCACGCGTTTATCATGAGCTCCTTCGCTAGCTGATAATTCTCGTACTGCGAGCCAAACCTGGCCAATAATTTCTGCAGTAGTTAAATTACGATTAAATCCTTGTTTTGCTGTGGAGCAAAAAGAACAATTTAAAGCACAGCCAACCTGTGATGAAACACAGAGGGTTCCTCGGTTTGCTTCAGGAATATATACTGTTTCAATGCAATTACCACAATCAAGCTTAAGTAACCATTTATGAGTGCCATCACTTGATTTTTGACAAGCAACGATTTCAGGCACCTCAACATAGGAAAGCTGGGAAAGCTTTGCTTTCAAAGCCTTCCCTAGATTGGTCATTTGAGCAAAATCGACTAAGCCAGTTTGATGAATCCATTGGATTAGCTGTTGAGCACGATAAGGTTGTTCCCCCCATGAGCTCAATAGTTCTCGCATTTGCTGATAATTATAATTCAATAGATTTACTTTTTGCTCAGTCATTTTCACTCCAAACTTAATTCTTATCGCTCACAAATTTCGTGTGGCTCGAAGAAGAAAGCAATTTCACGAGCAGCATTTTCTAGGCTGTCAGAACCATGAACCGCATTTGCATCAATACTGTCAGCGAAATCAGCACGAATGGTACCTGGAGCTGCTTCTTTAGGGTTAGTAGCGCCCATGATGTCTCTGTTTTTCATTACAGCATTGTCGCCTTTTAATACTTGAATCATTACAGGACCAGAAATCATGAACTCAACTAAGTCGTTAAAGAAAGGACGAGCACGGTGAATATCATAGAAGTTTTCAGCTTGTTCGCGAGATAAGCGAGCCATTCTTGCAGCAATAATATCTAAACCAGCATCTTCAAAACGGGTGTAAATTTTACCAATTACAGACTTAGCTACAGCATCCGGTTTAATAATTGATAATGTTAATTCTTTTGCCATTATGCACACTCCATAGGAATTAATAAGTTAAAGCGCGCTATTATACACGAAATAAATGCTTTATGGCTAATATAAATTCATTGGACATCTTCTGACGGGTAGGCGGGGCTATAAAGCCCCGCAAACAGAGTTCGCCCAAGCGACAAATGAGTGATTGCGTACACACTTAATGGCTCCGACTTGACCGTGGGATCCATCAATGTAGCAAGCGGCAGAAATACATTAAATTAAGATTTTTCAAGCTGGCCAATGCTTTTATCAAAATACAATGACTCTCGATTGATGATATCCTGCTCAGGATTAATCTTATATTCGGGTAAAATTTTAATGAGCTCAATAACCCGTAAAATAGAGTTATAAAATTGAGTTCTAAACCCATTTGCGAGGACAGTCATGTCCTCCACCCGCTCCTGAAAGGCTCGAGTCTTCTCGTCAAACTGAAGAATTATATCGGTAAGCTCAGAGAGACTCTCTATGATTTTCCTTTTTAAATCATCATTTAATGATAATTTAAGCTCTTCATTCATTTTTACGACAAAAAGTAAGGGATCACTTTGCAACTTAGGATTAGTTAAATCACAATTAATTAAAGCAAAATTAATTGCCTTCCGAATTTCGCTTTTGTCTTCAGTAAGGCCTTCTTTTTTAAATATTTTTATGATTGAAGTAATACCCTGATCAAAGGCTTTATTAAACTCAGTCGAAAGTTTTATTAAGAAGCTTTGGCTGCTTGAAATTAAATAATTATGCTCGCCTTCTTTTTGATGATATTCCTCACCTAAAGCAAGGAGTTGCTGACGTTCATTTTCCAGTGACTCACGAGTACTAGCCCCAGGTGATGACTCCTCCTTAGAGTTTTCTCCAGATAATAAATAATCAATAAAAAGCTTTTGTACGTAAACATGATAATCATTTGCTTGCTGTAACACGATCCCATTGAGGACATTTCTTAACGGTATTTGCAGCACTTTATGATAAAAACTAAACGTACTTTTTACAGCTGCTACTAAATCAATTTGCGCTAAATTGATATGATAGCGGCCTAGAATACGTTCAGCGGTTATCACCCCGTAAGTTGAAAACCAGTGGCTTAAGTCATTCTCTGATTTTTCTACGCTCATTTTTCATCCAATTTAATTTATTTACAGTATGTGATATAAGACTATTTATTTGAAAGTATAGTGTATTTCCCAGATGTTAAAACGATTAGATACTGATTTACAAACATTAAATGATTTTCTTCAAGTAAAAACACCCCAATTGTGGTTAGACCATGCTGCTCAGCAGATTCCTTTGCTACTGGTTGACCATGCACACTGTGAACGAAAGGCAGCGGCCACCGCCATTAACTTTATGAGCAAATATCCGGAGCGAAAGGAACTTATAGAGGTTATGTCCCCTCTAGCACGCGAAGAGCTTCTGCATTTTGAAAAGGTCGTAAATGTAATGACTAAGCGTGGAATTAAATTTGGACCATTACATCCTTCAAGCTATGCTACTGTATTACATAAACAAGTCACGCGTAAAGATGGTACCGAACGCTTATGCGATCAGTTAATTATCGGCGCTATTATTGAAGCACGCTCTTGTGAACGCTTTTATACGATTATGCCTTACATTGAAGAGGAGGATTTGGCAAAATTTTATGGCACATTGGTTAAATCTGAGGCTCGGCATTTTGAAGATTATTTACGTTTGGCTAATTTATATGGTGGGGATGTAAGTAAGCGCATTGCTAAATTTTTAGCGATTGAAAATGAATTTATTTTAACAGCAGATACAGTATTTCGCTTTCACAGTGGCATACCAGATGTTGGATTGCATAGCGCGTAGTACAAAGCATACAGCATGCCATCATTGCTTAGTCTGGGTTCGCAATGACGGCCTTTTTTTATTTAATTAAAAAATAGCATGTCGTGTAAGTACTAGTGAGGGCTTGGGCCATCATCCTCAAGCTCTTCACGATATTGTACTTCTGATGCCCGATTTAAAAACTCATTTAACCCATTATCTGGATCATTTTTTAGCTCATTAAACACTTCCGCAGTTAAAGGCTCATGTCCTTCTTTAGATCGAAATCCTTCCTCATTATTTGGATCTATTTCATATCCACGTTCATTTAACCAGAGTGCAACTAAAGTTCTTAGACCTTGGGGAAGCTTTTCTTGTTCATTCAGCTGCTGCTCATCTGCACGTAAATTTACCGCTAACTTATTATCATCCCCTATTTTAACGTCATGAACTAACGTGGGTAAATCCACTCGTGGATCACCGCGAAGCTTATCTAAAAGCGTATCTTTCATATCGATAACGCCATTTTTTAGCGCATGCTTTAACGGGACTAAATACGGGGCCGTTTTCTCATTAACTTCTTGATTCACTGCCGCAACAAATGCTGCTAATACAGAGATCAAGGCCATCATGGATGACTTCCAGTCATGAATTGAACTTTGTTCAGAACCCATTACCGATTTAAGCTTATCTTCAAAAATAGCTTGTTTCGTAATAGGATTTCCTTTTTTATCATAGCGTTCGACGGCATCTTTCTTTATCTTGTCAATTTCATCTGCAATGGCAGCGCTCCTGAGTTCATCTGCTTGCTTTTTGGCTGCTAGAAAAGCTTTTTTAGCATTGTCTTCAGCTAAACCTCTAGCGCCCTCGTCCATCGATTGTTTCTTTTGAGCTATTTCATCTTGTATCGATCTGTCGTCTGCCATCTTTAGCTCCTAAAAAAGAATCATGCACGGGTAAAATAAATCCCTTTTGTATTATAATAACACAATAGCTTGGAATTGTCATCCCTGTCTCTAAGCGCATAACGTTTGGCTAATTATATGGTGGGGATGAAGTCAACACATCGCTAAATTTTTAGCAATTGAAAATAACTTTATTTCAGTGGGATACAAGATATTGGATTGCAACGCGTGGAGTACAAAACATACAGCATACCGTCATTGCTTGGCCAAGCCCCGCAATGACGGCTTTTTTATTTATTTAAAAAGAACATGCCATAGTACTAGTTAGGGCTTGATTATCATCAAGCTCTTCACGATATTGTACTTCTGAAGCCCGATTTAAAAACTCATTTAACCCATTATCTGGATCATTTTTTAGTTCATTAAATACTTCCGCAGTTAAAGGCTCATGTCCTTCTTTAGATCGAAATCCTTCCTGATTATTTGGATCTATTTCATATCCACGTTCATTTAACCAGAGTGCAACTAAAGTTCTAAGACCGTGAGGAAGCTTTACTGAAGCCCGATTTAAAAACTCATTTAATCCATTGTTTGGATCATTTTTTAGTTTATTAAACACATCCGCAGGTAAAGGCTGATGCCCTTCTTTAGTTCTAAATCCATCCATATTATCTGGATCTCTCTCCAATCCACGTTCATTTAGCCACTGGGCAACTAAAGCTCCATGCTCTTGAGGACGCATCATCTCCCCACCAGCATGTAATTTTACCTCTAACTTATTACCCTTCCCTATTTTAACGTCATGAACTAGCGTGGGTAAATCCACTCTTGGGTCACCGCGAAGCTTATTTAAAAGCGTATCTTTCATATCGATAACACCATTTTTTAGAGCATGCTTTAACGGAACTAAATACGGGGCCGTTAACTCATTAACATCTTGATTCACTGCTGCAACAAATGCTGATAATACAGACGTCAAGGCCATCATGGATGACTTCCAGTCATGGATTGAACTTTGTTCAGAACCCATCACCGATTTAAGCTTATCTTCAAAAATAGCTTGCTTCGTAATAGAGGTTCCTTTTTTAGGATCATAGCGTTCAACGGCGTCTTTCATTATCTTGTCAATTTCATCTTTAATGGCAGCATCCCTGAGTTCATCTGCACGCTTTTTGGCTGCAAGAAAAGCGTTTTTAGCATTGTCTTCAGCTAAACGCCTAGCTCCATCGTTCATCGATTTTTTCTCTTGAGCTATTTCATCGTGTATTGATTTGTTTTCTGCCATCTTTAACTCCTAAAAAAGAATCACATATGGGTAAAATAAAGCCCTTTTGTGCCATCATAACACAATAAATTAGGAGAGTCATCCCAGTCACTAAGCACATAACGTATAAACTCTTCTTGTTCAACAGGATACATTGTCACACCAGGTTTATGAGTATGTCCATGAATAAGCTTAGTGACCCCATGCTCTTGCATATGCCGAGTTACTGACTCAGTAACCACATCCATTTGCTCCATGGATTTGCTCACATTATTCTGACTACGAGTGCGTACCTGATTCACTAAGCGTTCACGGTATTTTGGCGATAAGCTTAGAAATAAAGCAGGGAAAATTTTATTGCGGGTAAGCAGTCTAAAGCGCTGATGCGCCGCATCTTTAGTGCAGTAACGGTCTCCATGCACTAGCATTATTTTTTCATTATCTAAATGAATAATCGTTGGTTCTTTTAAAACAGACCATCCTGCCAACTCGGCAAAACTTTTTCCTAGTAAAAAGTCTCGATTGCCATGCATATAAAACAAATTTATCCCTTGGCGTGTTAATGCATATAATTGTTCTGCAATGCCCCTACTCCAATCATTTAGAGTATCATCACCGGCCCAGGCATGGAAAAAATCACCTAAAATATAAATATTTTTTACTGAGTGCTGTACGGCCCATTTAAGAAAAGATTCAAAATGAGCCTGAATGCCGTATTCTTCTGCATGTAAATGAAGATCAGAAATAAAAACAGCATCAATCATAAAGGCTCGATGTGGATGTGGTCATCCAACAGATAGATTTGGCATGGGCCATTATGTGGTTCAATTGCATCACTTAAACGATAAAATCCAGCAATTGATACCAACTCCGCTTCAAGGGATTGGCAAAAGATACGCGCCTCTTTATCACCAGATATCCCAGCTAAAGCTCTACCACGTAAAGCACCGTAAACATGAATTGAACCATCAGCTAATAATTCTGCACCATGACTTACAGAGGACGTCACGATTAAATCAGCACTTTTAGCCACAAATTGCTGCCCAGAACGCACCGGCGTTGTTAATAACTTAGTTTTTGCTGCTGCTTCAGGCTGATGTTGTTGAGCGGGTTCAATAGAACGCTCAATAATTGGCTTATCCTGGGTTGCCGAAGCATGCAGTACGGCTAACCCTTGGCATTGAGCCAATGTGTCATGAAAAGCACTTCCGCCCTGAATAGCAATAGGAATCATGCCATTAGTACGTGCGAGTTGAATTAAAGCATTCAAATCAAACTCTAACTGATGCACCGCTGCCAGATCAAAAACAACTGGAGTTTTATCAAAAAGCTTGGGGGCTCTTGTTACAGTTTCAACCAATTGCTGGGCAAAAACCTCACTATCAGTATTCAGCACTTGCAAAACAGTGAATGTGTAAAGTCGGCCTTTAAGCTTAAATGCTTGAGTTTGTGTTGTATTTTCACTCATGAGTATGATATCCATAACCTGATTTTTTGTTTATACTAACATGTGAAAAACAATAACAGAAGGATATTAAGGTGGATAAACGGTGGTTTGAACAATATCAGAATGGCGTTCCACATGAAATTGACCCCAGTCAATATTCGTCCCTTGTCGCTTTGTTCAAAGAATCATGCACTAATCATGCAGAAAAAGTAGCCTACTCCAATTTAGGGAGCGAGATTACTTTTGCTGAGTTAGAAGAACTAAGCCACAGTTTTGCAGCCTACCTCCAACAACTTAAGTTGGAAAAAGGCGCACGCATCGGTATTATGATGCCCAACCTATTGCAGTATCCCGTTGCGCTGTTTGGTATTTTACTTGCGGGCTATGTTGTAGTTAATACGAATCCATTATATACAACTGATGAAGTCATTCATCAAATGAATGATGCAGGCGCCGAAGCCATTATTGTGCTTGCTAATTTTGCTAAAACAGTTCAAAACGCATTACCCTCGACCCCAACGATAAAACACGTTATCGTAACGCAAATCGGTGATTTATTCCCTCCAGTAAAACGCTTTATTGTTAATGCCGTTGTAAAATATGTCAAAAAAATGGTCCCTGCTTACACTATTCCACATGCTGTCGCATTTAACTATGCATTGCTTGAAGGAAAGCAATCAACCCTACACAAGGTCGAGTTGAATCACAACGACATCGCTTTTTTACAATATACTGGTGGCACAACTGGGGTAGCCAAAGGTGCAATTTTAACTCATGGAAATTTGGTTGCTAATCTGTTGCAAGCCTATGCATGGATATCCCCTGCATTACAGGAAGAGAAAGAAGTCATTGTCACCGCATTACCGCTGTATCATATCTTCTCGTTAACGGCGAATTGCCTGACCTTTATGAAAATGGGGGCAAAAAACATATTAATTACCAATCCTCGGGATATGAAGCACTTCATTAAAGAAATTAAAAATTGCGGCTTCACTACCATTACTGGCGTTAATACCTTGTTTAATGGCTTATTAAATCATCCCCAATTTAAAGAAGTAGATTTCAGTAAATTAAGACTGTCCTTATCTGGCGGGATGGCCCTGCAAAAAAGTGTTGCTCTACGTTGGAAGGAAGTAACCAAGTCACCTATATTGGAAGCTTATGGACTAACAGAAACAAGCCCTGCGGCAACTATTAATCCAATGACACTATCCAGTTATAACGGCAGCATTGGCTTACCGCTTCCATCAACAGATGTTTTGATACTGGATGATGATGAAAATGAGGTGCCTATTGGCTCAAGTGGAGAAATTTGTATTAAAGGCCCTCAGGTTACGCCTGGATATTGGAAACGCCCGGATGAAACAGCATTAGTATTTACCCGCTCAGGCTATTTAAAAACTGGGGATATTGGTCGGATGGATGAGGAAGGCTTTATCTATCTGGTTGATAGGAAAAAAGACATGCTCCTGGTTTCTGGATTCAATGTGTATCCCAATGAAGTAGAGCAAGTAATTAGCATGAACCCTGGAGTACTGGAAGTCGGCGTGGTTGGCGTGCCCGATGCAGAATCAGGTGAGCGTGTTAAAGCCTGTATCGTAAGAAAGGATCCTAACTTAACTGCAGAAGCGGTGATTGCGTATTGTCGTGAGCATTTAACTGCGTACAAGGTTCCTAAAATCGTGGAATTCTTTGATGAGCTTCCAAAAACAAATGTAGGTAAAATTTTGCGTCGTGCGTTGAAATAGCACGATTTACCCCGTCATCCCGCGCGCAGCGAGGGATGACGGGGCGTTTAGGTTCACTCAAGAAGCAGGATCAATAATTAACTGCTTCATAATCTTCGCCGTAGCGCCCCAAACCCAATCATCATTATAAACAAACTCACAACTTTTAAAACGAAAGCGCCCTCGCTCAACGACTATATCTTTATAATTTTTTGCTGATTGCACTAAAGGCATAGGAATCATAATCACTCGAGCTACTTCGTCAGGATTTATCTGATAAGGATTAACTGATTCAATTTGAGCAAACCAAGGCTGGATAATTTTACCTAATAAGGTGGGCTGAGGATCTAGCGCTCTTATTAAAGTAACCCGATCGCCAGCAATTCCCAGCTCTTCATACAACTCTCTTAACCCAGTATTATATAAATCTTGATCTCCATCTTCCCAAGTGCCACCAGGAAAACAGACTTCCCCTGGATGAGCACGAAGATTTTCTCTGCGTTTTGTTAAAATGAGTGAGTCTGAAGCGCGCTCATACAAAACCATAACCGCCGCAGGCGTTGGGGAACGATCCTTGAATTCACTTAAGTCCATTAATTATCGCCGCAATTTTAATAAAACATTCACGATATTCGTCTTCACAGTTGGAGTCAATAACTATTCCGCCACCCGCCGCTAGGTGTAATAAATTATTTTTAGCAGTCACTGTTCTTATCGCAATATTCGTATCAAAATAACCATGTCGGGAAAAATAACCAATAGATCCACAATAAACCCCTCGTGCATAAGGCTCTTCTTGACTAATAATATGCATGGATTCAATTTTGGGGGCGCCAGTAATTGAACCTCCGGGGAAACAGGATAAAAAAGCGTCTAGAGGATGAATTGCCTCTAAGCATTGGGCTTCAATAGTACTCACTAAATGATGTACAGAATTATAACTTTCAATGGCACATAAAGAAGTGACACACACAGAGCCAGGCTTGGCTATTTTGCCCAGATCATTACGTAACAAATCAACAATCATTACATTTTCAGCTTTGTTTTTCTCGCTTGCTTCCAACTCATTTATTAAACGTTGATCTTCGACTGGATCCGCTGAGCGGCCTATGGTTCCTTTAATTGGGGATGTAAGTAGTTTACCTTTGTCGTAAAGAAGAAAACGCTCAGGGGAGAAACTTAAAATATCAGCATCCTGGAGTCGTAAAAAGGCAGAAAATGGGACTGGGTTTTTACGACTTATTTTTTGATAAAAGGCCCAGCTGTCACCTTCATATCCGGCATGAAATGGCTGAGTTAAATTGGTTTGATAACATCTACCTTTTATTAAAGAATGATGAATCGAGTTAAATGCCTCTTGGTATTCATCTTGAGAAATTAAGGGACTAAAATCACTGGTTAACACCGCCTCGCTTGGTTCATCCTGCATGCCATTCCATAAAGTTAACACTTCATCAAGAATAGCCGCGGTTGAAGGTTGAGTATTCGCTGCAAATAAAGTTACTTTCTTGAGCTGATGGTCAACAATAATAGCCCAATCATACAATCCTAAATCCAATAAAGGCATTGTCTCCAAGCTGGGCTGCGAAGAGGATTCAATACCAACCAATTGCGCGCCTAAATCATAGGAAATATAACCTATTGCCCCACCTTGAAAAGGAAGATCCACCACAGAGGCTTGTACAGTTAAAACCTCTCGTAATGAGGATAATACTGCTGACACACTGTGCGTTTGATGGTCAATCCTAAGCCGATCATAGGGATAGGCACTCACTAGATCATAACGTGCTTGAGAACGGTCCGTACTTTCCAAAAGCACAAATCCTGGTAAATGGCGTAATTTCTGATAGTACTCTTGCATTAAAGGGAAATAATCGAGCGTCAAGAGCACTGATTGTTTTATAATATTTCTCGTCATTTGCTACAAATAATTAACTGGTTTTTAAATTAATTTGTGAGTATGCTATGCAAACGCTTTGTTGACAAGGAGCCATGTATGGCAACAGTTGCTCAATTTGATATTACATATACTCAATTTCTAGATGAACAAGGCAAATTAGCAGGACAACTCCCTGCCTTTGCCAGTAACTCTGAAGCACTTAAAGAACTCTATCGAGTCATGGTGCTTACTCGAACTTTTGATAAGAAAGCAATTGCATTACAAAGAACAGGTAAAATGGGGACCTATGCCCCAATTAATGGCCAGGAAGCGATTTCTACCGCTATAGGCCATGCGATGAAGCCTGAGGATGTATTTGTTCCTTATTATCGCGATTATGCAGCGCAAATTCAGCGTGGCGTAAAGATGTCAGAAATTCTAACCTATTGGGGTGGCGATGAGCGCGGCAGTGATTTTGCCTGCAAATCTCAAGACCTGCCTATCTGTGTGCCTATTGCCTCTCAATGCTTACATGCAACAGGGGTTGCCTTTGCCTTCCAATACCGAAATGAGCCGAGAGTAGCTGTAGCTTGTATTGGTGAAGGCGGAACGTCGGAAGGTGATTTCTATGAAGCCATTAACGTAGCAGGTACTTGGAAATTACCCGTAGTTTTTGTAGTAAACAATAACCAATGGGCTATTTCAGTCCCCAGAGGCAAACAAACAGGAACAGAAACCATTGCTCAAAAAGCCATAGCAGCCGGGTTTTCCGGAGTGCAAATAGATGGTAACGACATTTTGGCAACCCGCCAAATAATTGGTGATGCTATTGAAAAAGCCCGTCGTGGTGAAGGCCCTACTCTGATTGAAGCCATGTCTTATCGTTTATCCGATCATACCACTGCAGATGATGCGACTCGCTATCAGCCCTCTGCAGAAGTAGAACAAGCAAAACCCAAAGAGCCGATTGCTCGCTTCAAAGAATACCTATTGCAGAACAACCTATGGAGTGCTGGGGAAGAAGAACAATTAGTGATGCACTGTGCTGCTGAAGTTGAAAAAGCAGTGGATGAATACCTTAGCAGAACACCACAACCAATCAGCAGTATCTTCGATTATCATTTTGCGGAACTTCCTGAATATTTAGTGGAACAACGTGCAATCGCTATGGAGGAAGCATCTAATGCCTGATATTACTTTAATTGAAGCTGTTACTCAGGCCCTAGCTTATGAGTTAGATCATGATGATAATGTTGTTGTTTTTGGAGAGGACGTAGGCAAAAACGGAGGCGTTTTCCGTGCCACGGCAGGCTTGCAAGAACGGTTTGGTGAAAAACGAGTATTTGACTCGCCACTTGCTGAATCCATGATCGCAGGATTAGCCATTGGTATGTCGCTACAAGGTTTAAAACCTGTAGCTGAGTTCCAATTTATGGGATTTATTTATCCCGCAATGAACCAGATTATTTCTCACGCCGCACGCATGCGTAACCGTACTCGTGGACGTTTGAGTTGCCCCTTGGTGTTTCGTGCACCATTTGGTGGTGGAATTAGAGCGCCAGAGCATCATTCAGAAAGCACAGAAGCATTATTTGCTCATATTCCAGGCTTGCAAGTAGTAATTCCTTCATCACCGAAAAGAGCCTACGGCTTATTGCTCGCAGCCATGCGTAATCCTGATCCCGTTATATTCCTAGAGCCTAAACGTATCTACCGTTTAGTAAAACAACCGGTTGAAGATAATGGAGAAGCATTACCAATTGGCAAGTGCTTTACCTTAAAACATGGTGATGATGTTACGTTGGTTACTTGGGGGGCTAGCTTGCATGAGACCCAGCAAGCAGTGAAGCAGCTTGAAGACGAGGGTATTTCATGTGAGCTCATTGATGTTGCAACAATAAAACCACTAGACATCGAAACGATTCTTGCTTCTGTGGAAAAAACCGGGCGTTGCGTTATTGTTCATGAAGGGGCAAAAACTTGCGGTGTTGGCGCAGAAATTTCAGCGCTTATTATGGAAAACTTAATGGCAGACCTCATGGCTCCAGTTCAGCGCGTTACTGGTTATGATACTGTCATGCCCTATTTCCAATTAGAAAAACAATACATCCCAAGTGTTGCACGTATTAAAAACAGTGTTATGAGCATAATGGAGTAATAATGAATATTTTTAATCTGCCTGATTTAGGTGAAGGTTTACCTGATGCTGAAATTCATGAGTGGTTTGTCAAGGAAGGTGATACGGTTGTAACAGATCAGCCTCTGGTTTCTATGGAAACGGCGAAAGCAGTAGTTGATGTTCCCTGCCCTCAAAGTGGTGTTATCGGTAAGTTATTTGGTAAGCCAGGTGATGTAATCAAAACCGGTGAACCATTAGTTGCATTTGAATCAAGCGCAACAAAAGCAGCTGATAAAGGCACTGTGGTTGGAAACTTAGAAGAAAGTAGCGAAATCAGTGAAGATAATTTTGTTATCGGTATTCAGAATTCAGGCAAAGCCCGAATTAAAGCAACACCAGCAGTAAAAATGCTTGCTAAAAAACTAGGTATAGATTTAGCAGTTCTAAAAGGTAGCGGTGAGTTTGGCGTTATTACCCGTGAAGACGTGCAAGCTCAAGCGGATAAAAACTCCCAAGTACCTGTAGGATATGAGCCTCTACGCGGTGTACGACGTGCCATGCTAAACAGTATGGTGCAATCACATGCAGAAGTGGTTCCTGTGAGTATTTTTGATGAAGCAGATATCCATAATTGGAAACCAGGAACAGACATTACCGTACGTTTAATTCGTGCCATGATTCATGCCTCTGAAAAAGAACCTGCGATGAATGCCTGGTTTGATACCAAGCATGGAGCTCGCCAATGCTTTAACGAAGTACATCTTGGACTCGCCATGGACAATGATGAAGGCTTATTTGTACCTGTTATTCATGACGCCGCAAAACGTTCTGATGCTGAATTACGTCAAACAATTAATGAGTTTAAAACCTCTGTGGCAAATCGAGAGATTGGTGCTGACAAATTAAAAGGTGCCACCATTACTCTATCTAATTTTGGAAAATTCGCAGGCCGATTTGCGAGTCCAATCATTGTCCCACCAATGGTTGCAATTTTAGCCGTAGGTAGACTCTATAAGGGTGTTGTTGCAAATGATAATGGGGCTGTTGAAGTTCATAACATGCTGCCTTTATCGCTTAGTTTTGATCATAGAGCAGCAACTGGAGGTGAGGCAACCCGCTTTTTGGGCGCGGTAATTGAGTCATTACAAAAAGCGTAATTTTTAGCTTTTGAAGATTAAACATCTACTCTTATTCTACGATGTAGGCTGGGCTGTCAAGCCCAACCTACGAAGCTATCTTAATCCTACATTCTACCTTTTACTTTTTGTGCAATTTTAGCTTTGCAATCTTGAAGCTCGTTTTGGCTAAAATTAGTATTTGGTAATGTTTTAGAGCCCATTACAACTGGCATAACACAGTCTTTTACTAAGCCTTTATGTTCCTTTTCGCCGCCTTTATGATAGCCATTTTGCATGCACGCTTTTGCAATAGGCATACACGCATTAGCCCAACCATAAACAGAAACACTAACTAATAAAGTAAACATACCTGCTTTAGCAAGAATCTTGTTCATAATTTAATTCCTTTTAATGAAAGATATTTATTATTTTTGTACAGTTGCCCATAAAATATAGCACATCTAATTAAATTTGGCGTATTAATATAAAATTGGGAAAGTTGTTAAAAATTGCGGGGGAAGTGAAAGCAAAATAACTCAGTTATTAAAACTCTCAAAACAAGCTATTTTTCGAGCATAATCATGCCGCTCTTTAAGATTTGGAGATAATGAAAAATCATCACATGGGGAACTTTTTTGGCATCGGATAAAATAATGCGTCACACAAGCGTATTGAGCCAATACCATAATTGCGAGTTTTCAAAATTTTTTTGAGTAAAGATACTGCGTAGAGTAAATTCCTTCCTTTTTTATAACTCTGTTATGCCAATTTCACATAAGATAAAATAATACGTGGGATTTGCTCTCACTCTACTTAGGGAGAGCTTTTTGAAGGATTAGAGGGTTGTGCTTGATTAGAATTTTTCTCTTGAAGAGCCTGTACAAAATCACGCACCGTATCTACTTCTTTTCCAGCTAACGAGCTGCCCACGCCCGATTTAATAAATTCTCGAAGCACCTCCCCCAAACCACCACTTCTTAATGTGGGTAGGTGTTTATTTAAATCAACTTCCTCACCATTTAACGCTAATTTTAAAGCATCAATTGCATCACTTTCTTGTGTAAAACTGTTTTGAAAGGGAGAAAAGAAACTGCCGTGCAAATACTCTTTTGTTGCTCCAGAGGCTTCTTTTATAGCTGCTCTCTTATCTCGGAAAAGCTCCAACACGAGGTCGAGATCGTATTTCAATACGCTCTCACGATCGCCTCCCTGCTCATAGCCATAAGCAATAACTTTAATATTTGCCCCGTGTTGTATACGATAGATTTCCACTTGCTCATGGTGCCCCCCTCGTGCGTAGCCCTGAGCAATAGCATGAACATCTACATTGTGTTGTGTACGGTAGATTTCCACTTGCTCATCGTTGCCTGCCAGTGCATAAGCATAAGCAATATCTGTAGGATTTGCATCGAGCTGCCGAAGCCATTCTACCTTATCATGATGTCCTTCTAAAGCTAAATGAGCGGCCACAGTCCCCTTAAAACCATTTTTACGACCTACCGCCGCATCAAGAGCAAGAGCACCAGGAGTTTTTCCGCTAACAGCTTCAAACAACGGGTCTATGGCATATTTATCCAAAGGGTCTTTTAATTTTCTTTTTAATTCATCAAAATCATTAGATTCTATTGCTATTCTGTAAATTTCATCAAACATGAAAGAGCCTCAAAAAAACCACTTTGTATTTAATCTTAACAATAAACCATGTAAAATGCCACTTCATGCGTTCGAATAAAATATAAAAAGCATTTCTCCCTTCTTCAACCACTATATTAGCTTGTTTTGTGAGCTATTTTTAACCGCCAGCTAGCCAAGCTGGATAAGCTAGTTAAAATTTGGAACAATTATTTTTTATTAATGTTCAACCTAATTAACGGTCCCACGAACAAATCGTAGGATGCTCACTAAACGAGTGTCATATCCCTGCTTATTGAACCAATTCACTAGATACAACCTGCTCATGCAGAAATTCACTCTCTTGCCCTTTTGAACTATCCACAATTGGAGATTGATGATGAAAAGGAGGCTCTGCCCCACCTGCTCCCTTACTTTGACTTTGTGCCGCTGGCTTGTTTTTCAGCAACTCATGCATGGGATTGGTTGTCAATTCACGTTCAGAACCAGCTTCTATTGGTTGATCATTATCAAAGCAGCGTTGCAGCTTATTCATTGCGTATCCAACAAAATCATAACAATAAAGAGGACTGCTCAAAAAAGATAAGGTAAGAAAACATACGGACACCATAGCTGTCATTCCGACTAATGCAGCAGTAAAGGTAGCATAACGAACCAGCTCAGTTAACGCAGCAGCAGTTAAAATGAATGCAGCAGCAACCAACTGTATAGGGCGAACTAATAATAATGAAACAACATTTACCGGCTCGCTCATTGCCTTATAAAAAGCCATAAATAATCGTTTTATACGGGCAAAACCATTGGTGTAGATACTGTCATTAATTTTTTTATGATGACGAGCTAATATCTCTTCGACATGCCGCTCTTTATCTTTAGCCCAATCATGGAGCAATTCTTGATACTGTATTGCTGTTTCATTTTCTTTTTGAGTTGGGGCTTCCTTATAGAGGCCATTATCATCAAGTTCATTTTTTAAAATTAATTCAAAAAACTGCTCATCATCTAAACTTTGTAATTCTTGATGGTCTAATTCATTCCATATAGTCTTGGCAATATAATCATCACGTAAAGTAACTAAATACTCTTTTTTATACTGGGCAAATTGTGATGAAAGATAGCTATTGAGCTCTTGAGCATCATGCTTCCCTACGAAAATTGGAGCCAACACATTTACAAAAAAATCAACAACCGATAATGCTAAATCAACAGTTCTTATCGCAACAAAACCAAGAAAAATGGTGATAATTAGCGGAATGAGTACGCTTAAATAAATTGCTTTTGATAAAAAATTAAAGGGCTGTGTGTAACGCGCCAATTGAGCTGTTAGTGGATTTTCTAATGTATACTCTAACAAGGTTCTTAATGCTTTGCTCTTAACAAGATTTTTAAATAATTGTTTACGATCGTGATATTTCTTATGAAGGCTATTTAATATTTCTCGTGGTTTATCTGCCAACTTCAGAGAACTTAAAGAGCCATACAACTCTGGGTAAAAACCCTTGAATTTGTCCGATTGCAAGCGGAACGATAATTCATGGTAGAACGTATTTTTATCTTCTTTCCGTACTTCAGCATAAGATTGGCTAATATGACTACTAATAAGAGCCAAAACCATTTTGGGGCTTAACGCTACCCCATGCTCTTGCATTGCTGAAAGGTCATTACCAATCGATTCTATTGTATGAACGGCTAACAGATTAGGTGATTTATTCATCAATAACAAACCATTTATCGCAAAGTGGTCAAATAGTAACACAAAATAAAATCACGAACAAACAATCCTAAAAATAAAATTTATTCTTATTTAAACAATTGGTTAGTGTAATATTGGCTCACCCTCATTCGTAAATATTCACGGTGTATGTGTAAGCTTCTTCATTACGAGCGACAGTGAAGCAACTCAGTGCGATTCTTCATTCAAATTCCGTACTGGATTGCTTCGCTCGGAATGACGCCTTCGCTTAACAATGCATTTAGCATGTCCTCGGCCTTCACTTCGACATCCGTATCTATTACTAAAGGGCTTCGAATAATAGGTGAGCTCATATGAATAGGCTCCTCATCAGAGTTTGGCTGCTCTACAGTATTCGCTGGCGTATCCAATAATAAATACAATGGATTTTTCTTAATTTTAGTAGCATTCACCTCATGGTCGACAATATCTTTATCCATTAGATGCTCCAATAGTGATACTGACACATCATAGCTAATAAGAGGGACATTTAATGCAGTAAACGCTACATAACATGAAACCAAATTTGCCGCATCCACCGCGGCAAAAAACCAACCCTGCGCCAATGAAGCTGCTTCACCAAAAGCTAATGCTGCCAATACGAAAGGAGAGGCAATTAATAGCGTAGCTCGGTGTAATACGCCCTTATTTACATCAGTTCCTGCGGCATAGAGTGCAAAAAAAGTAGATTTTATTTTATCTAGTGTAAATATCGTACTCTGCTTTATTCGTTCATTAACTATTTCCTCAGCGGAGGTATTCGCAGCCTTCTCATTGATGGATTCTATATTTAGGAGGTAGTCCCAAAGCTCTGAATCATCCATTCCGCTAATAACAACATATAGATCGAAATTGCTATCTAGTGCTTCGGCTTGTATTTTTTTTCTCGACTCGACCAAAAACTGCTTTTTATATTCTGGAAAACTGGCTGCCTTATAAAGCTCGGCCATTTGCTCATATCGATTATCTGTAATTTTATTTAGCCCGAGAGTAATAAAGTTATTCGTTACATTGATAAGAAAACGAGCTATAGTAGAACCAAGCGCACTTAATATCTGAATTACCGAGAAACTAATTAAGGAAACAGCCAATAGTAGTATGACACCTAACTTAACAGGATCAGGATAACGCTGTATATTATTAATTAATGGATTATCTGGCATGCGGCGTGTAAGAATATCTAGAGACAGGCTTGGCTTACTAAAAACGTCCTTGAAAAAAGTAAAAATTGATTCAGGGGATGCGCGTGTATAGCATTCATTTAAAATTTTCTGTGGCTCATCAAGTAATTCCTTCCCAGTTAAATAAGTTGCAAGCTCATTGTACTGTGAATCTCCGGCTAACCGATCAGAATGAAGTAATCGGGATAACTTTTTATAAAAATCCTGCTTTAGTGATTTTTTACAGGATTTATAATCATCCTGAATAACACCCGCTATCATTTGAACTATTTCTTCTTTTGTTAAAGAAGCTGCATTTGGAGACGCCAATAATTGTTGGCTAAGCTTTTGCAATGTTTGATGAGCTAATAGTTCAACTTGATTTTTCATTTAGAAGGTCCTGAGAACAAATTACCTGTCGAGTATACTAACATAAAACACAAATTTAGCACAGATTAAAATAAGATTTCCACGTACTGCCCGAATCTTCATCCAAGCAAAATCTAGTGTATTAAGTGTAGGTTCTACTGTAGCCCACAAATACAATTTGTTTTCGTCCAATGCTGGGCTTAACAGACCAGCCTACACATGATTTAAATTATTAAGATTTATTTGCTAATTCATTAAGCACAGAAGCAAGGCGACAGCCTGCAGTAGCCGTCTGTTTTTGAATTAAGCTCTGCGCCCTAAGTTGGTACTGCTTGCTAGGTATTTCCTTGGGATGGATGTGATAGGCCTGATTTGTAGCTAATTCATAAGATGCTTTAGCCCATTGCCCCGGATCTTTTAAAGTAGGAATCTGATTACAAGGCCAGCGCTGTTCTAATAATCGCGCCTTAAACTTAATTTGACCTATTTTCCTGCGACCAATAAAAAAACCTGCACCATTATCCCAATATTGATGCAAATTGCCACCAACACAATTGGTACCTAATGGGAATAAATTGCCGCCCAAATCCCCTTTAGGCAAGCGATGGCTGACTTTAGTTGCTGCATGTAGAGGTTGATGAATATCGCCCACCAAGTGAATCAAGATCAGTAACGACAAACGCCTATCAGAAGCACTAATTTTTTTTGTCGACAGTGCGGCAATCGCATTTTTTATACCCCAAATTGCATTGCTCGCCTCTACCGAAGGAAGCGCTGTATCATCTTCAGCAAATGGAGTATTAATATAATGGAAGGTATCATACCAATGCACATTTTTAAAACGAATCTGATCTAACCAGATTGCGGCGGCAATAAAATTGGAATTAAATGAATTTTTGGAACGAGAATTCAAAATTTTGCGACACATTTCCTTGGCTTGTGGCGTCAAATTATCATACGCAACTTGCGCCACAACTTGATGGCCTTGCATGTTCCATCCATAAGAATTTAATGCCATCAAACCAAGTATTAATATATAAAAAATCCGTTTCATATGAGGATAAACCTTAGCCTAAATAAGGAGACCATGCTGGCTCTTGTACATCACCGTCACGTGCAGGTAATTTCATCCGGATACGCCCATCAAGAGAGACGATACCTAAAACACCCTGATCCTGATTATGAGTTGCATACAATACTAATCGTCCATTAGGAGCTACAGATGGAGACTCATCACGTCCAGAAAAGGTTAAACTCACTACAGGGCCACCACTGGCGCTTTGTAAACCAATATTAAATTGGCGATCATCACGATGCAGCATAATGATATTTTTCATATCAGGAGTGTACGATGCACGAGCATTATAGTTGCCATCAAAAGTAACACGGCTTACTTGTCCATCCGCTAAAGATAAACGGTAGATTTGGGGTGAGCCACCGCGACCAGAAGTGAAAAGAAGGCTCTTGCCATCGGGAGCATAGCGAGGCTCTGTATCAATTGCATCACCAAAGGTTAATTGTTTCATCGCCCCACTACCTACATCAACAGTGTATATTTTGGGGGTACCACTTTTTGATAAAACTACAGCTAATTGATTCCCATCGGGTGACCAAGCTGGAGCACCGTTAATGCCAGGGAAGCTAGTAATTAATCGACGTTGCCCTGTTTCAACAGATACGGTGAAAATTTGTGCGCGCTTTTTCTCAAAGGATACATAAGAAATACCCCGGCCATTGGGTGCCCAAGATGGAGACATAATTGGCTCAGAAGAAACCAATAAGCTTTGTGGGTTATAACCATCTGCATCAGCAACTTCTAGTGAATAACGAGATCCACGAGTGCTTCTTTGTACAGAAATATAGGCGATACGGGTAGAGAATATGCCACGCTCACCAGTCAGCTTTTGATAGACTTCATCACTAATATGGTGCGCCAAAGCTCTTAGCTGATTAGCACCAACTTTATAGGTTTTCGTTAGTAAGGTCGCACCATTGGCTACCGCATCAGACAAGGTAAAACTAACCTCATATTGACCACCTACCGCAACAACACGCCCAGTCACCACGCTATCAGCACCTAATTGTTTTAAGGTAGCAATTGATGATTGCGCATTAGGACTTTGGGGGCCTGAAATAATTTTAAATTGGCCCGAAAAAGTTAAATCATGCTCAACAAGTTGCGCTATTTCTTGGGCGCCACGATCAGAGCCAAAAGAATTAATCGCTATAGGTAAGGCCGAGTTGATCCCCTGAGTTAACTCTAAATCAAGAGCGAAAAGCTGTTGCGTAAACAACAAAAGAAATAATGTAGTAATTCGATTAATCACGAGTTTTACCCCCTAACTTGTTCTGGACGAACGGTTAAACTAATATCGCGAAACATATTAAAGGTCGTAGCATCTGTAGGTACAGGAAGTGGCGACGCCTTACGAATGGCTGTTTGCGCTGAACGGTCAAGAAGTGGATCGCCACTGCTACGTGTTAACGTAACTTCCAATACAGCACCATCTGGAGCTAAACGTATTCTAAATTGGCTGGATAAGGTGCTATCCACATTTTCAGGAAGAATCCAATTTCTACCGATTGCATTAACAATCAACGCCTTATACTTATCTACCACGCCTGCGATTTGAGCTTGGCGCTCCGCATTTTGTGCTGCAGCAGCTTGGGCTTGCCTTTTGCGCTCAGCTTCAGCTTTTGCAAGGTCAGACTTTTCTTTGGCAATACGTTCTTTATCAGCAAGTTCTTTTGCCGCTTGAGCATCAGCCTCTGCTTTAGCATGTTCGGCCTTTTGCTTTTCGGCCTTCGCGTTTTCAGCAAGTTTTTTCTTATTAAGCTCATCGAGTTTTTTAGTTTCAAGCTGCTGTTGCTTTACCAGCTCTTCTTTTTGCTTTTTTAACTCTTCAATGCGCTTGGCTTCCAATGCTTTTTGCTCAGCCATCTGTTTCAGGCGTTTTTTCTCTTCCTCTGCCTGTTTCTTACGAGCAATTGCGATTCTATTTGCTTCTTCTTTCAGACGTGCTAACTGTTGCTGCTCTTTGATACGCTGCTGTTTGGCTGCCTCTGCTTGTCGATTCAGTTCACGTTGTCGATTCTGCTCGGCTCGTTTTTGCTGTTCACGCTCTTGCTTTAAACGATTAACCGTCTCCATTACTTGCTTGTTATCAATGCTTACCGCTTTAACAACTTCTTGCTGTGGTGGTAGGGTCGCTGCAATAGGCTGATCAATTCCTGGTTCGTTTTTAGCCTCCGCCGTTAATACCGGACGTTGACCGGAGTTATCAGACAGGAGCATTACGATTAAAAAAAGATGCAAACCAATAGCTATAAAAAAAGCATTACGGTAACTAGGATTTATCATGCTTGCCCCTCTGATTGATTGGGTGTTGTGTCATCAGTCAGTAATCCTACTTGTTCAGCGCCAGCTTGCTTTAATAATGCCATCGCTTGCACTACTTTACCGTAAGCAACTCCTTGGTCGCCCTTAACTAATACATTCAGTTTCTGGTTTGACTGCTTTGCTAATTCTAATTCAGCGGCAACACGAACCGTTAAAGCCTGTGGATCAATCGGATCAGCTGGCGTACTGCTTATATTTAGAAAATAAGTACCTTCCTGATTTACGGAAACAATAATCGGCTCTCTATCTGTAGGCGCCAAAGTCTGGCTTGCCGCCTTAGGTAGATCTACAGTCACACCTTGACTCAGCATTGGGGCTGTAATCATAAAAATAACCAACAGCACTAACATTACATCAATATAAGGCACAACGTTAATCTCAGATATGGGACGTTCACGTTTGGTCTTTGCTTTGATCATTTTGAACTTTATCCTCTTACAGTATTGCTGTTTTGTTGTTCTATAAGCGATATCAATTCTTCCTGAAACAATTCAAATCGATCCAATAAGCCATTTGCTCGAGTTGTATATCGGTTGTAGGCAATAACAGCAGGTATTGCCGTGAATAGTCCTAAAGCAGTTGCAACCAAGGCTTCGGAAATACCGGGAGCAACCATTGCAATAGTAGCCTGTTGGGCATGTCCTAACGCTTGGAATGAAGTCATAATCCCCCAAACCGTACCAAATAATCCCACGTAAGGTGCAATGGAACCAACTGAAGCAAAGAACGGTAAATGTTGCTCTAATTTCTCCGCTTCTTTGGCATGACTAATTTGCATTACACGCTGAATAGGCTCTAAAACCACCTGCCCCTGTTTTCGAGCGCGCACAAATTCCTTAAAGCCTGCGTGAAAAATTGCAGCCATTCCTTGTCGTTCATCCGCATTACTATCAATATCCGCATAAAGGCGGCTTAAATCGCCACTATCCCAAAATCTACTGCTAAATGCTTCGGTCATTTGTTTTTTTCGGTTAAAAAACCAGGCTCTTTGAAAAATCAATGTCCAAGAAGTAATGGACGCAACAGCTAGCAACATCATCACTGATTTAACTACTAACCCTGCTTGCATAAAATACATTAATACATTTGCCTGACTACCCATCTTTTTTTGTCTCCGCTACCAAGATCTTTATTTTTAATTAGCTCTCAAAGAACGCCATCCTGAAGGGGCTCCTGAATGAAACACAATCTTAAGACATATCGCTGTCCCTCATTCAGGAGGTCCCTCACTTCGTTCGGGATGACGTACCCTATTATTTACCTGGAAATCGTTTTGGTTTTAAATTTCCATCAACACAGACCAATTTAATTTGTGCTTTACACAGCAGCTTATCCTGCTGGTTTTTCATTTCCTGTTCAAACTCAAAACTACACGCCCCTGATTTTCCTAATTTAGTCGTAATACTTAACAAGTCGTCTAATCGTGCTGGAGCAAGATACCGGATATTAATCTCAGTAATCGCAAAGAGTGTATCGGTTTTTGCTAACTCACTAAGAATCAAATTATCTTGACGCAACATTTCAGTTCGAGCTCGTTCAAAATAACACAGATAATTTGCATGATACACAATACCCATATAATCCACATCTTCGGTATACACACGTACATCATATTGATAAATCGTTTCCTGATTCATGCATTATTCCTGTGCAGCAATACTTAAACCAAAATGCTGATAAGCCCGAGGTGTTGCTATTCTACCTCGTGGTGTGCGCATAAGGAATCCTTGTTGTATTAAAAATGGCTCTAAAACATCCTCAATTGTCCCTTTTTCTTCACCAATTGCAGCAGCAATACTATCCACACCTACAGGACCACCATTAAATTGCTCGATAACCGACATTAAAAGCTTTCTGTCCATCAGATCAAATCCGTGCTGGTCTACATCAAGCATCTCTAAAGCTCGTTGGGCAATATCTAAACTGATGACTCCCTCACCCTTCACTTCGGCATAGTCTCGAACACGCCGTAATAAACGATTAGCAATACGAGGCGTACCTCTTGAACGCATCGCAATTTCTCGCGCTCCCTCTCGCTCAGTCTTAACATTTAATAATTGAGCTGAGCGCGCCACAATTTGTGTTAAGGAGTCAACAGAATAATATTCCAATCGTTGCACGATGCCAAATCGATCGCGTAATGGCGATGTAAGCAAACCTGCTCGCGTTGTAGCACCAACCAACGTAAAAGGAGGTAACTCTAATTTAATAGAGCGCGCGGCGGGTCCTTCACCAATCATGATATCCAGTTTATAGTCTTCCATTGCCGGATAAAGAATTTCTTCAATAACTGGACTTAAGCGATGAATTTCATCGATAAACAATACATCATTTTCTTGCAAGTTCGTTAAGATTGCCGCGATATCCCCTGCTCGTTCAATAACAGGGCCGGAGGTTTGGCGAAGATTTACCCCCATTTCATGAGCAATAATATTAGCCAATGTTGTTTTGCCAAGCCCTGGCGGGCCAAAAATTAGCACATGATCCAGCGCGTCTCTGCGTTTTTTGGCTGCATCAATAAAAATTTGCATTTGCGAACTTACTGCCTCTTGGCCTATGTATTCGCGAAGACTTAGTGGTCTAATAGCGCGATCAATGGCTTCTTCCGAGACAATACTTTGGGTACTGATTAAGCGATCACTTTCCAGCATAGTTCTTATTAGGATTCAGATAAATGCAGCTATGTTAACATATGTTTTTTTAATAGCAGATGATTTATTTAGTATATCTAGGCCAGAATTTAAAAATGTTTCTAAAAACAGCTTATTTAGCTAGAAAGAAACATCAACTCGTGTTCTCTCCTCATTAAATGATTGCTGTGTTAATTCAACAGAATCAGGTCTAAAAAATGACATAACACTAACTTCGCGTTTGCATTCGTCTTTAATAGGAGCAGAAACTTCAAAATCCATGTATTGGCTCAGAGTCCTATTCAATCGCTCAATAAATAACTCTGAAGCCAAAACAAGCACCGCAAACCCAATAATCGGTTGTATGGGAAAACAAGAAGCAATAAGCACATATAAGGATAAGTAAGTTGCTGTTGCCAAAAGGAATAAAAGTGTTAGTGATAAGCCATTAAAACCATTATTCCAAAAAATTTCATTTCCTCTTGCTGCAGCTTTTTGCTCAACACGCTTTATTGCCTCACTTAGCGTGATTGTATTATTTCTCGCTTGATGCAGAGTACTAATAAAGAACTCATACATTTTAATCACGCGCTCGCCATTTTCTCCTGCATTAAGCACCATGCTATGGTAATTGAGTTTAATCGCTTGTAACTGGATATTAAGCTCTTCACTCAAAATCAATCCTTGAAAAAGTTTATCAAGTTGACCGTTACAATAATTTAAACGTTTTTCAAACATGCCTGGCATAATGATACCCTTTATGTCGTAATTTGGTTTGGCTTATTTTAAATCATTCGTGGCATTAAACAAAATTTTCAATTGATGCCATTAATAATTTTCTGGCTCTAAAAATGCGGGAACGAACTGTTCCTATGGGACAATCCATCTTTTTAGCAATATCCTCATAGGTTTGACCGTCAAAAATATGCATTCCATAGCATGCCCGTAGTTCTTCAGAGAGCATGGATATAGCTAACTCTAATTGTTCTCCAAATTCAATAGTTATTAATGCGTATTCTGGAGATTGATAGGCCATGGAATGAGTTTGATTCTCTTCAAACTCAGTTTCCAAATCGGTACGAGTACTTGCTGTACGATAATGATTTTTAATAGTATTTTTCGTAATGCGATAAAGCCATGTAGAAAATTGGCTTTCTTCTTTGAAGTAGCGTAAGTAACGGAAAACCTTAAGTAATACTTCTTGGGCTAAATCATTTACATGCGTTTGATCATTGATGTGAAAATAAATAATTTGCTGTACCTTATTATGATAACGCGTAAACAGCAGATTATATGCGTCCTGATTCCCTTGCTGTGCTAAGCTTACGAGTTCTTCGTCACTATAAGAAACATTACTATTCATTACACCCTCTTTCTTTTCATTCCATTGTGCGAAATTGGATTTTTATTTATCCGTTATGCTTTAGTATATATCATTTAGAGAAATTAGTGTTCTTAATTGCAATCTGGATGGTAACTATTCTTAGGGGTAGCCTGGTTGCAAGCAAACAGGCTCCGTCTAATTTTATTTTACTACGAGGACATATGTAGGATCGGCAACTATCTGATGGGCAGCAGCATCTCCCTCATCATTATCAAAAAAGCCTAAACTCTTTGATGATTTATGAGGAGCAGTTCCTTGTCCATCTTTAGTTTCAACCAGTTTCTTCTGGATTAAGGGCTGTTTATCAGCCTCCTGACTAGATTGAGTAGTATAATGCCCAACCACTCCACCAATCGTCATTCCACTTGCACTTAAGCTAAGGAAAATAACCAAAGCCCAAGGGACAAAAACAGTACTAAGTGCTAACCCCAAAGCAGCACCTATCAATAATCCATCAAACATTCTCCAAAATACTCGTGCTGATGATTTACTTGGATTTGCTTTAGGCTTGTTAATTACCTCTTCAACATGAATATCCAAGAGATGATCGTTAAATGATTCTTTTCTAAAAACCTTTAACTCGTGAAGAACTTTAGCAGAAGACTCTCTCCTAACTAACTTTGGTTCCTCTACTGGCTCATCAACCTGGGGTTTCACAACAACTTCTTCATTTAAAGCAAAGTGAGCGTTAGTTCTTTTTAACAAATGCACTGGTTTTATTGATAGAGTATTAACGCGTGGTGATCTTGCTAAGACATCTTCTGCCTCTTTAACCTTTTTCGCATTATGCTTTCTTATTGGTGGCAAGAATTCGTATCCTTGCTCAATCCATTCCTTTAACTCCAAGAACCCGTCTTGATCTCGGGCCGCTAATTTTGCCAAATCTTTCGGTGCAGCCTTTCCAAGTAAAGTATGCCAGCGTTTAAAGTACTCCATTGCAACATTATAAACCTGCTCAAACTCTTTCCTTGTGTGCATTCCATTTTTATATTTCTTTTCTCCATCAAGCATTTGCAAAAACAGCCCTTTGGCTTTGTGCACATGCCGAGCATAATCCAAACCACCCCAATTTATTTTGACCTTATTCCATTCAATTCCAATAGCATGGAAAGGATCTTGTAGGGCCGCAACTTTATAGCCTGATACTTTGTCATGTGAGGTATATTTAACCCCCTCATTACGCACCGAACTGTAGATTCCTAAAGCTCTGTCGCTTTTATCAATAACTCCGGGACGAATACCTGCCTGGTACAGTATTGGTTCAATTCGTTCCAAAAGATCATTGTATTCACATTCTTTTCCTTCGGGAATATAAATAGTAATTTGCATTCCATTAAATACACGAATGATATCACGCAAAGCTTGTTCTTTTTCCGCAACGGTTAAGGAGTTAGCGCTTGTATCAGCCTTACTCATTGCTGTATACATAGCGTGTGATACGGTATTGCGTGTTGTTTTAAAGCAAGGAACCTCATGCTCCATAAGAATGGGATAAATTAAATCCCATGCTTTATTAAGATCATTAGGGTGAATACTTAAATGAATTTTCCAAGATGAATCCTTCTCATTGTTCGAATCCGTTTTTCTGAAAAAAGCAAAAAGCTCGGAGTCCTCGATTCGATGAGGGGAAGCATCTTTATTAAAAGCAGTCCAGCAGCCAGAAACACCGCCAATATATGCTTTGTAGGAACCAACTTTGACTGGGGTACTTTTCGGATAAATTTCATCTAATGTGGTATAAGACATATCATCAAGCCCCACATGTACGGCCGCTTTATCTTGTTTTGATTCAATTCCCATGGCTACATCTCTTAGGATACAAAATGAGTATATTGTATCATAAAAGCCCACGAATTGATCAATAAAAAATCATCTCTCTACAGAAGCTTCAAATGTAATTGCCGAAATTGATTTTCTGAAATTTGATCAATAAAGAGAACAACATACTTTTTTTGCTTTAAATGAGTAAATTGAATTAGTTGAAATAGGACATTATGAAGAAGAACTTGTGCTTCCTGATAATCTTGACTTTCATTGTTATTTAAAATCAAAATCCATTTGTTCGTCCTGAATTGAATTTCCTTAATACCATTCATCGGTTTTTTATTTAGCCAATCCAACCGTAATACAATCAAAATAAAACCAAGCAGGATAAGTTTTACAGCTAAATAAAGCGCGGAATAAAAAATTAAACACGTGGTTAAGAAACTGACTACCAGAACCAACCGAAAATAAATCTCGGATGGCCCAAGTTTAATGTTGATTTCGGATAAGTGTGACAATTGCTTTTAACTCGTTATCCTCTGGGTCGATTTGCCCCATTAACCATGCATAGAGTTCGGGATCAGTACAACTCAATAGTGAATCAAACGCGTTAAGCTCATCGGCTGATAGCTTATCAAGACCTTGCTCTAAAAAGCGTTGCAGTATTAAATCCAGCTCCAGCATTCCGCGGCGGCAGTGCCATGCTAATCTTGCTTTTTCACGTGCATCCAACATTGTAAATCTCTTAATGATTTAATGAACCCGCAAATGATACACTACTGTCTTTGAAATCGGAAACGCTTATCCATGATGAACACAACTTTTAATCACTTAATTAATCATAGGGCCTTAACAACTTTTGGACCTATTGAAACAGAACTTAAACTCCAACCTGAAAAAAATTATTTATTTGATTTATCTTATTTAGGTATCCTTGATGTGGTTGGAGACAAAGCAGGTGAATTTCTGCAAGGCCAACTCACTTGCGATGTGAATTCAATTTCTGATATACAAATGATTCAAGGCGCTCAGTGTAATCTCAAAGGCCGCATCCTTACCTTAATGGACGTATTGGATTGGAAAGGAATAAAATTAATGCTTCCTAAAGACCTATTGGAAGCAACAGTTAAATCCTTAAATAAAACAGCGCTGCTTTCACGAGTTAATCTTAAAGAAAATAAGGAGTTAGTTGTTCTTGGATTTTATTTACAAAATCCTCAGGATATAGTGCCTGACTCTCATTTTTTTCCTAATAATCTTTATGCATTCACCTATGGCACAGGCTATTGTTATTTTCACTTAGGGAATAGTTTTTACATTTTTATTGGCGAATCAACTTTTGCTGAGGCAGTCACACAACGTTTCGCGGAACAACAGCAATTATTAGGCTCCTTAACTTGGCACAGCTTAAGACTCGCACAACGCCAGTTTGAAATTTACCCCGAGTCACGCGGTTTATTTTTACCCCATCGCCTGGATTTGCAGCAAACCCCCTACCTTAGTTTTAATAAAGGCTGTTATAAAGGACAAGAAATTATTGCCCGTATGCATTACAAATCAACATTAAAGCATCAATTAAGTATTTATTCGATCGCAACAGATGAAGATATTTATTCTGGACAAAAGTTAGTGCATGAGACGAATGGTTCGGAATTAGGTGAGTTAGTTGATTATTCAATCCTGGGAACAGGACATTATTTAGTTGCGGTAAGTGCGCTTAAAGGGATTGAGCCAGTAGTATTATTGGAAGGTCATAAAAAGACAGTGCAGTTAGAAGAAGTACCTTTTCAATAATGAGGTAAACCTGGTTGCAAGCAACCAGGCCACACCATTAAAAAAGCCCGTACTAAGACGGGCTTTTTTGTTATGCAATCTCTACTTCGGAATAAGTCTGTAATGTCGTCTGAGTCAAATCCAGCAATTCTCTTATCGCAACAAAAAACATCGTATAGTTCAACACTGAACTTGCTTTTAAGTCTGATAAAATAAAGTGCCAACGCTCAATCAATGCAGTATGAGCATCTCCCCAGGAGGTCAAACGTTCTTGTAAATCTGAACTAGCGCCATCGTAGTTGAGTAAACCATCCGTTAACTGTCGTTGTTGCCAATCCAAATCATCACGTAATGCTTCCCTAGATAAAGATTCCCAATGGTTATCCGTGGGATGCATAATGATTTGCTTTCTTATCCAAGCAAGATCCAAGAACTCCCCAATACCAAAGTAAACTTCAGCAACTTCCGATACTTTCATATTGCGCTTACTTGCAATTTCAATGATATCAGTCGCAGAAAACAGTCCACGAGCTACTGTCAGTTCGTGCGCTAAACCAGCAGGAATACCTTCTTTAATTAACTCTTGATGGTGTTCCTCGTATCGAGCTCTACGTTCTTCATTAAGAATGGAAGGAATAGACATTTTCAGTTCATTCATTCCTTGTGAATATAATTTCACAACTTCAGTGATATCCATTGTTTTACGTTGCGTGCGCAAGAACCAACGGGTAATACGTCTTGAAAGCCGGACATAAAACATCATCATTTCAATTTGTCGTTTCGCATTGATCTGAGTACCAAGATCCTCAATCTGCTTCCAAATCGACTCTAAATTAAGTACTGTACGCGTAATCATATACGCTCTAACAATCGCCGAAACAGGAGCACCAGTCTCATCTTGTAATCTGTAAACGTAGGTAAAGCCCATTTCGTTTACAATGATATTACTTAATTTAGTTGCAATAATTTCCCTCTTCAGCGGATGATCTTGCATTTGCTTGCTAAACCGTTCTTGCAGCTGTTTGGGGAACGAATTAATTAGGAACTGTTCCATGTAATTTTCTTCAGGAACCCCAGAAGCCAGTATTTGCTCTTTTAAAATTGACTTGCTATAGCACATCAACACAGCAATTCCTGGGCGTCCCAGACCTTGTCCCATTAACTTACGTTCTTGCAATGCTTTATCATCAGGTAAGAACTCGAGATTACGATCTATTTTTCCAGTTCGCTCTAATTCTTTAATGTAACGACCTTGTAATACTAACGCCTGCATTGCCTGTGAAGCAGATAAGCTAATCGCCCGAGTTTGCAAGAAGTTATCACGAAGTACTAATTTAGCTACATCATCAGTCATTTCACTAAGCAACTCGTTTCTTTGCTTAGGCGTCAAATCACCAACAGCGACAATACCATTGAGTAAGATCTTGATATTCACTTCTTTATCAGAACAATTTACACCACCTGAGTTATCAATGAAGTCAGTATAAACCAGACCACCACCTAGCGAGTATTCCATACGCGCTAATTGAGTTAAGCCCAAGTTTCCGCCTTCACCAATTACCTTGCAGCGCAATTGCTTCGCATTCACACGAGTCGCATCGTTAGCCCGATCTCCTACATTCAGATTGGATTCAGAACTTGCCTTCACATAAGTTCCGATACCACCACTCCAAAGTAGATCAACCTTCGCTTTTAGAATCGTTTTAATTAAATCATTCGGCTCAATTTCAGCCTGTTTAATGCCGAAAACTTCCTGCATTTCTTTACTGACTGGAATTGATTTGGCATTACGATTAAATACACCACCACCTTTGGAGATGAGTTTTTTATCATAATCGGTCCAATTAGAACGTGGTAAGTTAAACAGCCGCTCTCTTTCTTTAAAGCTAAGCTCTGCGTTGGGATCTGGGTCAACAAAAATATGAATATGGTTAAAGGCACCAACGAGTTTGATATGCTTCGACAACAGCATTCCATTACCAAACACGTCTCCCGCCATATCACCAATACCTACAACGGTAAAATCGTTATTTTGAATGTCTATATCCAATTCATAGAAATGGCGTTTTACTGATTCCCAAGCACCTTTAGCTGTAATACCCATCTTTTTATGGTCATAACCAACAGAGCCACCTGATGCAAAGGCATCACCCAGCCAGAAACCATATTCTAAAGAAATTGCATTCGCTAAATCTGAGAATGTTGCAGTACCTTTGTCCGCAGCAACAACTAAGTATGGATCATCTTCATCATGGCACACAACATGATCAGGCTTAACAACGCTATTATCAACATAGTTATCAGTAATATCTAACAGACCACGGATAAAGATTTGATAGCAAGCAATACCTTCAGACATGATGTCTTCACGGCTACCATTAACAGGTAAATTTTTAGGTACAAAACCACCTTTAGCACCAGAAGGTACAATAACTGAGTTCTTTACTTGCTGTGCCTTCATCAAACCAAGGATTTCGGTACGGAAATCTTCTCGGCGGTCAGACCAGCGTAATCCTCCACGAGCCACTTTACCACAACGTAAATGCACCCCTTCAAGACGTGGGGAATAAACAAAGATTTCAAACATTGGGTAAGGTTTTGGCAAACCAGGTATTGTTTTGCTGTTTAATTTGATGGAAATGTAGTCTTTAGGCTTACCTTGCTTATCAACTTGATAGAAATTAGTACGAAGAGTAGCTGCAATCGCATGAATGTATTGTCTGATAATCTTGTCTTCATCAAGGTTCGATACTGAATCTAAATCAACTAAAATTTCTTCAGACAATTCAGTAAAGCGGTGGTCGCGAAGAGCATTTTCTTCAGCCGGATTACAGCGTATCTCAAATAATTGAACCAGCTTTTTAGCAATGTTAACGTTATTATTTAACGCCCTTTCCATATATTCCTGGCTAAAAGTGAAGCCCATTTGTTTAAAATACTTGGCATAAGTACGTAAAATAGCAACTTCACGCCAATCAAGGCCGGCAGCTAATACTAATTGGTTAAAGCCATCATTTTCTGCGTTACTAAACCATACTTTGGCAAAAGCATTCTGGAATAATTCTTTAATATCATCCAGTTCAATTACACCACCATCTTTATTGTATTGAATAGCAAAGTCATTAACCCAGGTTACTTTGCCATCATCAAATTTTAATGCGTAAGGACGCTCCGTAATGGCACGTAAGCCGAGATTTTCCAAAATAGGCAATACATCAGATAAAGGAATAGTTGCATCATGATGATAAACTTTTAATCTAAAGTTATTTTCTGACTCATCCAATGCACGATAGAAATTAATTCCTAAAGGATTTTCTGGGTTCAGCATTTCAATATGTTTAATATCATAAACTGCTGTTCTAGCAGTAAAGTTTTCACAATATGCTGCTGGGAAAGAACCTCGATAACGCGCAAATAAACTATTTGCTTGTTCTTCGCCATAAGCTTCGTACAAATTATATTGTAGGTCATCGGTCCAAGAGCGTCCGGCCTCGATCAGTTTCATTTCAATTTCTTTAAAATCATAATCAGGGCAATTTTCAGGGTCAATTTTGATAATGAAATGAATTCGCGCAAGAACTGACTCAGTAAACAAAGTAGTATAATTTGTTTCAACGGCATTAAAACTCGTGTCCAGAATCCGCTTCATCGCCAATCTTAATTCAGTATTAACGCGCTCTTTAGGCACATAAACCAAACAAGAAACAAAGCGACGGTAAACGTCCATACGTGCAAACAAGCGAATTCTCTTTCTGTCTTGCATGTAAAAGATACCCATTGCTATTTCTAACAGCTCTTCTTCAGTACCTTGAATTAAGTCATCGCGGGGCAATGTCTCGAGAATATTTAATAAGACTTTAGCAGCGTGGCTACGTGGCTTCAGTTGAGAATTTTCCATAATCACTGCTACCTTACGGCGCAAGAAAGGAATTTGAGTAGGATTCGTATGGTATGCAGCTGAAGTATAAAGACCGATGATTCGACGCTCGCCAATAACATTACCTTGAGCATCAAAACGTTTAATACCAATATAATCGGTATAAGCATCACGGTGAACACTCGCTAAAGTATTCGTTTTAGACATAACTAAAATACGAGGTGATAAAGTAAATTCGCGTGCTTCAGGAGCCATTGCAGAGATGCTGCGCGTCATTGACTTAGTCACACTTTCTCGTAACAGGCCTAAACCAGTTTCAGGGATTGCTTGTAATAAGGTTTCACTACCTTTTTGTACTAATTCATAATCTCTTATACCTAAGAAGGTAAAATGATGATCTTCTATCCACTGTAAGAAAGCCTTTGTTTCCGTTACTTCACCAGCATCAAGGACTGAGGAAACTTTATCTATTTCTACAACAGCTTCACGGACTTCAGATCGCATTTTTTCCCAATCTTCAAACACAACTCGGTTATCTTCAAGGACATGCAAACAGCGGTCGTGTAATTCTTGGAGTACTTTAGGGTCAGTTTGACGATCAATTTCTAGGAATATAGGAGCTTCATTGATTACGCCGTCCTCTTCACCTGCACTATCACGCGGTAAAATAGCGGAGATATGGTTATTTGGAGCACGCTTAACACGAATCCCCCCCATATGAATGCTCAAATGAGACGCTAAACCCATTCGATGAATAACTAGGCGTATGGAATCAACTAGAAAAGGCATGTCATCACAAACAACTTCTATTACTGTATGAGTCGTTTGCCAACCATGACGCTCAAAGTCTGGGTTATAAATGCGAATTTTGGTCTCATGAGGTTTGCGTTCACTAAGAAGCGACCAAAAATTTGCTACAGCGCCATAAAGATCATCTAGTTCCCAGGCGCTCAGGTCTTCCATGGCGACAGTTCCATATAATTGCTTGGCAAATTCGGCACAAAATTCAGCTTGTTCACCTGTCATAGAATTCTTAATCCTATCGACAATAGCCTCTATTAATACCCCTTTACCCTCTTCAAATTTATATGACATTGCTTACCCCGTCAGTTTTGCCTTTTAGAGACGATGTAATCGCCCCTAGTTTACAGCAACTATTATTTTAATTATTACGAATCACTAATTCCTACGGTTTTGGTATTCACAAATTCTAAGATGCCCTCTTTCGACAATTCGCGCCCATAACCTGAATGTTTTATTCCACCAAAAGGCAATCGTGGATCTGAGGCAACCATTGCATTGACAAAACAGACACCTGCATCTATTTCATGCGTAGCAATACGCTCACCTTTCTCCAAATCACGCGTAAACACTGCAGCGCCTAAACCATATTGGCTTTGATTTGCATAGGCTATTGCTTCCTGTTCGCTATCTGTTGCAATAACAGAAATAATGGGCCCAAATAACTCTTCATCAAAAGCCGGCATACCTGGCGTTACATTTGTAAGTAACGTTGGCGGATAATAAAATCCTTGACCTTCGGGAATTATACCACCACACAATAATTTAGCACCCTGTTTAAGCGATTTTTCTACTTGTTTATGTACTGTATCACGCAAGTCAGCACGTGCAAGAGGCCCAAGCTTGGTTTCAGCGTCTAAAGGGTCCCCCATTTTAAATAATTTGATTTGCTGAATAATCTTTTCTGTGAGTTCTTTTGCAATTGAGCTTAAAACAATAATGCGCTTAGCAGCAATACAAACCTGGCCCGAATTATTAAGTCGGGAATTCACAATGCAACGCGCTGCTAAATCTAAATCAGCATCTTCGAGTACCACATAGGGGTCACTTCCCCCCAGTTCTAATACCGCTTTCTTTAAAAATGCCCCCGCTTGTGAAGCAACAGCCATGCCTGCACGCTCGCTTCCAGTAAGTGTAACAGCCACAACCTTGGGATGGGCAATAATCTGCGCAGCTACCTCATTATCAACAATAACGTGCTGAAATAAATGTTCAGGAAACCCGGCGTCTTTAAATAACTGCTCTATTTTATTCCCTGTTCCAGATGAAATGGGAGCATGTTTTAAAATAGCTGCATTTCCAGCCATAATTGTCGGTGCTGCAAATCGGAATACCTGCCAAAATGGAAAATTCCAAGGCATAATCGCCAAAACAACGCCCAGAGGCAGATGGCAGACTTTGTTTTTTTTCATTTCTGTTTGAATTATTCGCGGAGCCAAGTAGGTTTCTGCATGCTCTGCATAATGCTCACATACCCAAGCACACTTATCAATTTCTGCTTGGCCAGCAATAATTGGTTTGCCCATTTCTGTTGCCATCAAAACCGCCAACGCATCTTTTTGCTCTTTAAGCAATTGCGCAAGTTTCAACATTAATTTCTTTCGCTCAGCAAAAGTGGTTAACTTCCATTTACGAAAAGCATAGTCTCCAGCGGTAATTCGCTCATGGCTCATCGATTTATCTAAACAGTCATAAGTTTGAATCACTTTTCCAGTTGCCGGATTTATAGTTTGAATTTTCATCAAATCACCCTATGAAATTTTATATTTCGTTAAAGTTAACAACTTTTCTTGCGCACTACTTTTGATTATTGATACTATTTTTGTATTCTATGAATGTTATACAAAAAACAACAGTAATAAATCATGATGTTAATAGTGTGCCGGTTTATACTTCGGCCATGAATAGTGGAACAGAAACAACTCTACTTAAATTAACATTCATTAACACTAGGATAATTAATGAGCTTAAGCAAACCACAGTTCCCACCAATGCAATATCTAGCAGCATGGTCGGTTCATCTATTTACGGCAAGTGCTGCTTGCATTGGCGTTTTCACTCTAGAAAAAATATATCACCACCAATACATTTTTGCATTATGGCTCATGGCAATTACGGTATTCATTGATGCAGTCGATGGAAGTCTTGCGCGTCAGGTTAATATAAAAAATGTATTACCCAAAATTGATGGTGCCTTACTGGATAATATTGTTGATTACGTAAACTATGTAATCACACCCTGCTTTTTCTTGTTAGTTAAGCCAGATATGCTGCCACAAGATTACTCCATACTGATTATCGCAGCGGTTACGATCACTTCATCTTATCAATTTTGTCAAGCGGATGCCAAAACTCCGGACCACTTCTTTAAAGGATTCCCCTGTTATTGGAATATTACAATTTTCTATATGATTCTTTTTAATACTTCAGCCATGGCCAACGCCCTCATCTTAACCATACTTTCAATCCTTATTTTTGTGCCTGTAAAATATGTTTATCCTTCCCGATTGGATTATTTAACTGATTCTAGGGTATTAAAAATGTTGATGCATTGTTGCTCGATTATTTATGGAATCAGTTCCATTTGCTTACTGATTAACTACCCAAACACCAATAATGTTTGGCTTACTTTATCCATGGCTTATGTTGCTATGTACTTGTATTTAAGTTTTTATCGCACCTATTACCCAATGATAAAAGCAAAAATTGCGGCAAGTAAGGATTAAGTTAAGCAGGCATAGCCTGATTGCACAAACATTTGATCTATCTTGGACATATTTTTTATTTTCCAATAGACTTTGATTTTTTTATGATTAAAATAGCACCCAAATTTGCTTATAGAGGTAATTATGTCACGGTTCAGCTGTATTAGTACGTCCATTCTTTTTTCTAGTCTTTTAATGAGCAGCGCTCATGCTGTAGGCTCATTTCCTAGAGGATGTGAGGTTAGTGGTTTTGGTTATAATCAAAACTTTTTGGTATTAAATGAGACTGGAAAACAGACTTATTATTTAATCCAAAACCATTCAAATACATCAATTGAAATGGAACATCAAGCTTCTGATGAAGCATTTATGAGTCCCCCATTGCATGCAACTTTTGATCCAATGAGCTGGGGAGCTTTTGCATCAGATGTTAAAAATTTAAACTTTAAGTGTTATAAGCACGAAGGTGAAACATCGGTACTTGTTGACTGCCATACTGTTTTAGATGTATGCCAATACCCGCGCGTACGTTTTGCGTTGAGCAATATGGGTAATTACTGGGTTGCATTCAATAAATCTCAAAATGCAATCATCCAAGAATCAGTTAATAAAGGTATTTATCTCAAATGGTGATCCATGACTAATATTTATGAAAATAAATATTTGTTCCTAGGCATTATCGGGGCGCTTATCGTTCTTTATGGAACAACACAGTGGCCCCCTCAGCCCTATTATATAATTGGGGCCATCGCCCTGCTTGGCACGGCGATTCACTATAAACTTTTTTATTACGTTGCACTGGAGCTTATTCTTATTGCAGGGCATTTAGCCATTGTATTCGGCAGTGGACGATATACCCAGCTTGCTCTACCAATTCTATTATGTGTGCAACTTTTAATTTTCTATTTATTTTTGGCTAAAGAAAGTAGTATCTTTTTACTATTTGGTATTTGCGGCATTGCTCTGCTTTCAGTAGGATTTGCCTATGACCAGCAATGGATATTTGGTACTGGAAGTAGTTTTATTGCAATCTACTCCTATTATAGTGGTTACAGAGGGCGTCGCCCAGCCTATATTTGGGCTGTATTAAATAGCATTTTTGCCCTCTTGTCCGTTTATAAAATATATTTTTTATAGTCCTTAGCCCCAACAATGCATCCTACGCTTAACTTGAAAAAAAACACAATATGAGTTATTGTTGAACTTAATTTATTTTAAATGCCCACATGTAAAGTGATTTTGAGGTGTGCACGTGTTTGACAGAAGTATTAGGAACTTAAGAATTAATTTGGACGAGCAAGCCCAAATTAATTTGATAAAACAAGCTAGATGCGTACTCAGTAAATGGTTAGGTAGCCAAAATTTCGAATTAGATACAACACTCGCTGCATTTATCTATATTAAATTTGCGCAGACACCACTCGATGAGTTGGTAGCTTATACTAATGTGCTTAATGATGCAGGCATCAAAGCCACTCTTAGATTCAGCAAACAAATACACCTTATCGATGCTGATTTACACTTACTAGCCAGCCATCATCCAGAATTCTGGGATGGGACTGATGTTAAAATGGCTGAGTTCTGGATTAAACAAAATCCTAACTGGATTTATGATAAAGATAAAAACGGACAAACCCCCTTATCTAAAGCAATAGTCCGCAGTTCGTGCGACGCAGTCCTATTTCTGCTTAATAATAATGCGTTAGTTACCGAATCAGTGCTTAAAACAGCCCTAAGTATTTATACCTGTACTGCTCATAAGCATGCTCGTGCTGTTTTAAGTATATTAAAACAGCACATTGTTTGTAATGATATGCAGACTCAAATAAACGAGTTAGAGGAAAATGAAAAGAATCATTTATTAAATGTTGCTAAGCATTTTGTAAGAAAAGCAAGGGCGTTGATCCCCTTCTCGGCCAATCTTCCGGGAGGTAATCCTTATAAAAAAATAATATTATTACACCTTGCCCGTTGCCGTAGCACCTCCTTCACGAAACAACTTGCGGCATTAAATCTTGATCCCAATATTGATACCCCTACTGATCAATCCTTTAGGGTTGAACAACCCAATGGGGAAAAGGCGGTCTATACCTTACAAAGTCTCATGCATGAACTTCTCGGACAACTGATTCCTCGCGATAAAAAAATCTACCATAAAGATGGTAAACCCATATCGAAAATGGAACTCATTGAAAACTTGGCCAAAAATGCCGTTAAACATGGTGTTGGTAATTGTATGGAATACATTGTTTTGGTTTGTATGTTTCTTGCAGAATATCAAACGCCAACCCCCATAAGGTACGAAGCCCTGGGTATGATGGGAAGGGATAAAGGGGATCATAGCTTTATTGTTCTTAATCGACTAGCAAAATCAGATCCCGCCGATCTCAAAACCTGGGGCAAACAGGCAACAATCTGCGATCCCTGGTTTAATGAGGCAGTAAATGTCCATGAGCAACTGCAATTAGAACCTGAGAAGCAGGCAGCAGTCATTAAACGCTGTTTAGAGTACCAAGAGCATATTATAACTATATTAAGTGCTCAGGATACAGGACTGGGACATTCTAAACGTTGGAACGCTAAATATGGCGATTATCCGCAAAAGCTGTTTTCTTGTAGAGAACCTTATAGAAAGGAAGAAAGCTTACCAGATCCAAATTCTGAGTTGCATTCATCTAAAGGGGGGTAATGGGTCTACGAGATTTTAATACATAAACTTAGACTAATGCTGCAGGACTCAACAATGAGGGTTGTATAAAGCTGCGTTTGCTGGGCCTTACAGCCCAGCAAACGAAATCAACTTATTTTGCTGGAGAAATTTCAACGTGTAGATTAGCAATAACATCGCTGTGAACATGAACTTCAACAACGAAACTACCAATTGAATGTAAAGGACCTTCAGGCATAACGATTTCGCGTTTGCTTACTTCGATTCCTTTTGCAACTAAAGCGTCTTTGATTTCGTTAACGCCAACAGAACCGTAAAGCTTGCCTTCGTCACTTGCCATTGCACTAATAGCTAAATTAACATCATTTAACTTAGCAGCACGTTGTTCTGCAGCAGAGAATGATTGTTGTGCTTTTTTCTCAAGCTCAGAACGACGTTGTTCAAACATCTCGATGTTTGTAGGTGTAGCAAATACAGCTTTGTTTTGTGGAATTAAGTAGTTACGACCATAACCAGATTTTACGTGAACTTTATCACCTAGGTTACCTAAATTTCTCACTTTTTCTAATAAGATAACTTCCATCTTAATAACCCTCAAATTGACTCGTTTACCCGTTCAGGGAGATACGATCTAAAATTAAATATACTATCTAGTGAACCAAAAACGATGTAGGCAAATAGCGCAAAAGTAGGTTTTAACAATATTATTAACATTAATAATAGAAATACCTTAACTTGACTTTTGCGAGCCAAAATAAAATAAGCCAAACCAAATCCAGAGGCTAAGAAATAACTCAGCACAATTGGTAGCACATTAATTGCTAAAGGAATTTCATGATAAGTACCCAAAGATACACATAAGAGTACTAACAATGAAAGCCTACCGCTACGGAACATTAAAAACTCATTTTTAAACCCACCGGGTAAAAACAATTTGGCTTGGATTGATCGAGCAAACATTAAAGAAACTACAGAGGAAACAATAGCACTTAATATCTGAATACCGAAAAATAATTGCGCCAAACTAAACGAGCTTATGCTATCCATACCGGTTTCAACTAACTCCTGGTATTGCATCAGTAACGCTTTAAGCTGATTAAACTGTATTACAATAAAGTCAGGTGCGAGCAATTGAATAAGCAAACATCCAAGAACTGCTTGAATTAAAAACACACCAAAAACTGCCTGCCACTTTTGCGTGCTACGCAATGTAATTGCAGCAAAATAACAAGGCAAATAGGCAATTAGCGTATTAATTAATGCGCCGGATATTGGTATTAACATCATCAATGGAACAGAATGAATTACCAGCGCTGGTAACAAAACATCAAGGCCTGATCGAGCCCCTTTTCTTAATGTTACCAAGCATACAAGGGCAACTGATAACCAAGTGGCAAAAGGTATAATTGAAAGTAATGCAGCATACATAATTGCTTGCTGCTTACTTTCAAGTAACGTTTTGCTCTGCTTTGTTATAAAGTCACCCATGTGCATCATTCACTATCCGTGGCTATCGCAGTAAGGTAATAAACCAATAAATCTGGCATGCTTAATTGCTTTAGCTAATTGTCTTTGAAAACGGGTTTGAGTACCAGTAATACGGCTTGGTACGATTTTTCCAGTTTCAGAAATATAGTTCTTTAATAAATTGATGTCTTTATAATCAATCTCGTTGCCGCCTTCAGCACTGAAACGACACATTTTTTTTCTACGGAAATAAGCTGACATATCTAATGACCCCTCTTAAGCAGTTCTAACTTCTTTTTCTTTCTTCATTAAAACAGACTCTGTAGTAATCGCTTGTTTTTGAAGAGTAATTAAGTTTCTTAAAATTGCATCGTTGTATTTGAATGCATTTTTAATTTCTTCCAGTGCTACAAGTGAGCATTCGATGTTCATCAGAATGTAATGAGCTTTATGCACATCGTTAATTGGATATGCTAATTGACGACGACCTAAGTCTTCTTTGCGGTGAATTTTACCGTCATGCTTACTAATGATCCCTTCATAGCGCTCAACCATTGCTGGTACTTGTTCGCTTTGATCGGGGTGCACAAGAAACATAATTTCATAATGTCTCATGATTTCTCCTTATGGATTAATAGCCTTCTGCTCGACATGTCGCAGTAAGGCAAGGTTTTAAAAAAGCTGCCAATTGTAACGCTTTTAATCGTTCATGACAATGATCATGCATAATTTTATACATTCCTTTATAAGGAAGAGCACAACCTAATTTTTTTTATCATTTTCATCTAAATATATAGTGACAAGCATCTACAAATTAGGTTAACTTTCTATTTGATATCGTTGATTTACAACGAGCTTGGACATAATGATGAGGTTTTTAATGGATATTGTTTCTCTTCACTTTGAAGAACCCTTAATGATTAGTATTAATGATACAATTGTTAAGATCTTGGCATTTAAAACCCAAGAACATGGGAATATTAAATTTGGCGTTGAAGCACCTCGTTCGGTTAATGTGCACCGAGAAGAAATTTTCCATGCAATTAAACAAAAACAGCTGTTAGAAACGACTGAATAATCCTTAGATATGCGTCAAGTATCTTCTCGATGTATTAGCTCACTTGCTGGATTTATTCTTCTTTTTTCCTTTATAGCGTTTTTTATCAATTATTTTATTTATCAGTTTCCGGGAAATAATTATTTTCCGGATAACGTGGTACCTTTTGCTATATTCTTAGTTCTGCTCAATGCAGGACTTCATCTGAGCTTTGCAAGGGAAAGCAAAGCCTGTCAGATAGGTAATGAGTTAATCTATTTTTTTGTGGTTATGACAATTATTGCAGCTGCGACGAATGCAGTTCAATTAACGCCATTTCCTGTAATTGATCAGTATATTGTAAAGCTGGAAGCCTTGGTGGGGATTGATACTTCTGCTATTGTGGGTAAGACTAATACTCATCCACAGTTAAAAGCTTTACTTGGCATGATTTATGACAGTTTAGCTTATCAAATGAGCATTATTCCTTTACTCGTATTATTTTCCTGCCGCTTTCATTTGTTGCGCGAATACTATTTTTTATTGCTGTGCACAGTGCTGCTTGGTTTTGCATTTTATTATTTTTTCCCTACGGTGGCACCTGCGAGTATGTTCAACCATGCCTTATTTGAGTCAAGCCAAATTGCCACAGGCTTGAAATTTTCAGAACTTCATCATCATATTTTGCCAACTACGAATGAAGGTGGGTTAATAGCATTTCCATCCTTTCATGCTATTTGGGCAATTTTATGTGTTAATTTACTTAAAGAATGGCCTATAGCCTGTATTATGCTGGCGATTATTAATGTGGTGCTCATTGCTTCGTGTGTTTTATTAGGCTGGCATTATCTTACAGATATTGTAGGAAGTTTGATTGTACTTTTTGTGAGTTATTTTGCATTAAAGTATTGTTCATATAAACAAGTGTAGCCCGCTGTAATACGGGCTACATTCAAAATCCTACAAACTCTCGTCTACTTTAAAACGCTCTCCGTACTTTGTTTCCAGCATCTTAAATAAGCTTTCCAAATTATTGGTTCCGCAGTCTTTAGCATAATTCATTGGCCCACCACGGAATGGTGCAAAGCCTGTTGCGAAGATCATACCCGCATCAAGCAAATCAGAGTCGGCTACTACCCCTTCACGTAAGCAAGCTGCTGATTCATTAACCATTCTTAGAATCAATCGATCGGCAATATGCTGATCCTTAGCAACCTCTGCCGGACGACTTTTCACTGGCTTACCATTCTTATATTGGTAAAAACCTTCACCTGTCTTACGGCCAAGCTTACCTGCTTTAACCATGTCACGTAATTTCTGTGGCACAGTCCCACCATAATGGGCGGTTAAGTTTTCTGCTACTGCCAAGCAAACATCCATACCTACAGTATCTGCCAACTCAACAGGCCCCATAAACATTCCAAACTCTAAAGCCGCCTCATCAATGGTTTCTCCACTATGGCCTTCTTCCAAGAGCTGTACACACTCCATTAAATAGGGCATCAAAACTCGGTTGACTAAAAAGCCTGGACTGGATTTAACAGGCAAAGGCAATTTAGCGATTTGATTGACAAAAGCACAAGAGGCTTGTGCCACTTCTTTAGCTGTGGATGTACCGCTAACAATTTCAACCAAATCCATCTTAGCAACTGGATTAAAGAAATGAATGCCCACTAAACGCGTTGGATCGCTCATCACAATGCTGATCTCATCCAAAGGAATACTGGACGTGTTTGTAGCAATAATTGCATCTTTCTTAGCCAGTAGTTCTACCTTTTTGAAAATTTCTTGTTTCACATTCAGATTTTCAAAAACCGCTTCAATAATCACATCCGCTTGCGCCATACCACGACCGTCAGGATCAGGAATTAAATTATCCATAGCCGCTTGAATTAAGCGTGGTTTACGTAATTTTTTCTTGTATAAAGAATAAGCTCGACCAATTGCTGGTGCAATACGCTCATAAGATTGATCTTGCAGTGTTACACGAAGGCCGCGCAAAGCGCACCACGCAGCAATATCGCCCCCCATCACTCCAGCACCAATCACATGTACATGTTGTGCTTTAAAGTTACTGTCTTTGGCAAAAGCTTTCATCCGCTCTCTTAAACCAAAAGCACGGATTAAATTTCTGGACGTAGTGCCCTGAGTGACCAATTGTTCAACCGACTCAATTTCTTTCTGGTAGGCCCTATCACCCATACCCCCTTCTTTTTCCCATAAATCAATAATGGCATAAGGTGCAGGATAATGTTCCTTGCGTACACGCTTGGCAACATTTTTACGCATTAGCGCTGCCAGTGGTTTACGAACCCAAGCCGCATTGGTTAATCCTTGCAAAAATGAAGGTTTGTGGCGTGGTGGTTTATTTTTGATAAAATAAACTGCAGCTCGCTTTAATTGACGAACAGGAACTACATCATCAACCATACCTAGTGCTTTAGCTCTTGAAGCCCCAATAGTACTACCGGTTAAAATAGTTTGTGTTAACGCATTAAAACCACCTATAAGCTGCGGCAAACGCACGGTTCCACCCCAGCCTGGGTGAATCCCTAACAGAACTTCGGGCAAGCCAATACGTGTATCTTTTTCGTCAGTGGCAATACGATAAGTACATGCCAAGGCTAATTCGTATCCGCCCCCCATGCAAAAACCATCAATCATAGCAACGGTTGGAATAGCTAATGCCTGTAATCTGGCGAAGACTGCGTGGCCTTTACGTAGGAAATCAACGGCTTGGGCAGGGGTTTCGAATTTAGAAAATAAAGAAACATCTGCTCCAGCAATAAATCCCTTTTCTTTTGCTGAATAAATAATTAAACCGATGGCATTTTTATCTTGAGCAATTTCTTGAAGCTGGCTATTTAGCTCATCCAAGACTTCTTCATTCATGCTGTTCACACTAGTGTCGTGTCTGTTTAGCCCAAGCCATATAATGTTATCGCTGTCTCTTTTTAAGTCCCAGTTTTTATAATTATTCATGTCCTTTCACCTCAGTCACACGTTCCAGATACATAGCCCCGCCTTGTCCTCCACCGATACAAATAGAAGCCATTCCACGCGACTCATTTCTTTGCTCTAATGATTTCAACACATGAAGCACGATACGTGCACCACTAGAACCTACAGGATGTCCAGCGGCTATTGCGCCCCCTTCACGATTTAATTTATCCATGGATGGAGCGCCAAAGGCCTTATCTAAGCCTAATTGTGTCTTACAATATTCCTCATCATTCCAAGCGGCCAGGCAACCTAACACTTGAGCCGCAAAAGCTTCATTGATTTCCCAACAATCAATATCATCTGCTTTTAGATTATGACGTTGCATAATTGGCGTTGCGGCATGAACTGGGCCTAATCCCATTTTGGCGGGATCAAGGGCCGCCCATTGTGAATCCACAATCCGACCAATTACTCTTAAACGGTATTTTTTAACTGCATCTGCGCTGGCTAGCAATAATAAACAAGCACCATCAGTTACCTGAGAGCTGTTTCCTGCCGTAACCATGCCATATTTTTTATCAAAGAAGGGTTTTAATTTCGCTAATTTTTCTAAAGTAGAATCAGGACGCATTCCATCATCTTGAGCATACACACGCCCTTTACTGTCAATAATGGGAGTCACCTCCGTCATGCGATGTTCACTATAAGCTTCTGCTAATTTCAAATGGCTTCGTAAGGAAAACTCATCCATTTGCTCACGAGTAATATTGAAGCGATAAGCAACTTTTTCAGCGGTTTGGCCCATGTTCATACCAACAATTGGGTCAGTTAGTCCACGTAATAAAGCAATTACAGGCGCCAAATAAGAAGGCCTAAATTGAGTAACTAATCCTAATTTCTGTCCAAAGCTTTTAGCACCATACCAATTAGCTAACCAGGAAACCATTTTGTGGTTGAATAATAAAGGAGCATGGCTCATTGCCTCGGTGCCCCCAGCCAAGACTAGGTCACTGCGACCGCTTGCAATGTCTATTGCCGCATTATCAAGCGCTTGCATGCCTGAGGCACAATTTCTCATTACCGTAAACGCAGGAACATGATCACCACAACCTAATCTTAAAGCAACTACGCGGGCAATGTTCGCCTCATCAGGTCCAGGCATAGCACTGCCAATAATTACTTGATCCAATTCGGTTGGAGAAAATGGTTGTCGATTTAATAAAGTCATACCAGCAGCAACCGCTAAATCAGATCCTGAAAATGGACCTAGTCCCTTCGCCTTAAGATATGGGGTCCGGTTACCATCAACTACATAGACATCACGACCACTTAAATTCGACTTCTGATTCATTGATCCTCCTTAATAATTGGTCTGATTTTTTATAGAGATAAGAGTAGCAGTAAACATATAAATTTGGAAACGATTAACACTGTTTTTCAACATAATTACATAGAGTTAAGCTGAATGAAATACATTGCTTTTTTTGAAATGCAATTAAGCAAATATTGTACATTAATCGTGTTTTTTTTATGGTTTTAGCATATTTTAAAAAGAAGTGTTGACGTTGTAAAAATACCTGCGTATACTCCGCGGCATTGATTGGAGAGATGGCCGAGTGGTCGAAGGCGCTCCCCTGCTAAGGGAGTATGGGAGAAATCCCATCGAGGGTTCGAATCCCTCTCTCTCCGCCAGTCAACGCGCCCGTAGCTCAGTTGGATAGAGTATTTGGCTACGAACCAAAGGGTCGGAGGTTCGAATCCTTCCGGGCGCGCCATTTCTCAAAGTGGTACTTAAGAAAAATAAGAAAGAAACCACTGCATTGCAAAGACACCTATGTGTATTTTTTTGTTTCTGCTATTGAATAATTGGGAAAGACCCTAGAGCGAATAATTCAATCATGATAAATTATATTTTCCCCACCAAAGAATCGCTGTACCATAATTACCATAAGCAATTAATGTTAGAACCCCATTACTATAATTCGCAGCTCGGATTATGGTTCATAATTTAGTTAATTCAATAATTTGCTGGTAATAACTATTATATTTATCTGATTCAAGTGAAGAATAATTTAAATTTTTCAATAAGCTAGTTAGCTGCATAAAAAAATTACGTGCCGCTATCTTTTCTTCAAATTCATATTCTTTATTAATAATATCAAGAAGCAAATTAAACAATTGTTGTTGTCGAGCTATGGGAACTGATACATCAATGGGATCATAGGCATCCTGCTGCAAATAAACCATGTCCAGCATAAGTGATTTTTGGTAGGTTACGAAGTCCTCCATTGTAATCCCTTCCTCTCCAGTTACCTGCATCATATTAAAAATATCCTGCCCTTGATGTAATAATTTCGTTGCTTGATTCACGTGACTCGCCCAGCTTGGTTCTAGATTTTTAACAAACCAGGGGTTTAATTGTTCGAAATAACGCGACCAAGAAATTAAAGGATCCACTGCAGGGTAAAATCGCTTATAGGCACGATCATAGCTTAGACCAAGAAAGGTTTTGACCGAACTTAATGTTGATTGAGTTACCGGTTCCTCGAAATTTCCTCCTGCAGGAGATACTGTGCCAACAATAGTTAAGCTGCCTAAAGAGTTATCCGAGGACTCAATAATACCAGCCCTTTCATATAATCCGCGAATACTACTGTCTAAATAGGCAGGAAATCCTTCTTCTCCTGGAATTTCCTCCATACGTCCTGATGTCTCGCGCATTGCCTGAGCCCAGCGAGAAGTTGAGTCGGCAATGAGCAATACATTAAAGCCCATTTGCCGATAGTACTCACCCAATGTAATTCCCGTATAAATCGATGCTTCACGAGCAGCAACTGGCATTGAAGAGGTATTGCAGATAATAATTGTTCTATCCATTAGAGTTCCACCAGAATGTGGATCAACTAATTTGGGAAATTCGGTTATGGTTTCTACAACCTCACCCGCGCGCTCACCACAAGCGACAATAATGACTACGTCAACATCTGAATATCTGGCAATTAAGTTTTGTAATACCGTTTTACCTGCCCCGAAAGGCCCAGGAATACACGCTGTTCCACCACGTGCGATGGGGAAAAAAGTATCGACCATCCTTAATGTCGTAATAAGTGGTTCTGTGGGATAATGGCGTTGCGCAAGATTATTTGCCATCAATTGTTGCGCAAGGGAAAAACGAACGGGCCATTTTTGTATCATGCTTATTTCATGCGCATTACCCTGTTGATCAACCAATCGTGCAATGTGTGTTTCTGCGGTAAAAGTACCTTGTTGTATCCAGTCCACTTTGATCTCCTGCCCTAGATCAAATGGAACCATAATCTTATGAGTTAATCGTCCTTCTTGTACTGTCCCTAACACACTACCTGCATGAACGACATCCCCCGCCTGAACACCTGCAGTAAAAACCCATTTTTTATTCAAATCAATCGCTTGCTCTCTCACTCCACGAGGCAAAAAGTATCCATATTTATTAGAAAAATTAAGTAAGGGATTTTGTAAGCCATCATAAATCATGCCTAATAAACCAGGTCCTAAATCAACGGAGAGTTGTTCCCCTGTTTGCTCAACTTTATCACCTATTGCAATACCGCTGGTTCCTTCAAATACTTGAGCCACAGCCACATCGCCGCGAATATGCAGTACCTCAGCCATTATTTGCTCTTGATTTACAGCACCTCGTGGTGGTGGGCAAATATAAATAATTTCATTTTTTACTATGGGCTGAACCCCACTTTGCCGAATATGGACAATACCTTCTTGAATTGCTATCACCTCGGCATAACTGGTAGCGTCTTGCATTTGCTTGTCGTTCATTGCTCACGTCCTTTGTTTTTACTTCAGTGATAAATGATCCCAATCGATTAGTGTGTTACATAGCTTTTCAATGCAGTCCAAGGCATTAGACGTACTAAAGCTTGACCAATAATTCACTACATTCCAACGCAATAAATAAATGGTAATTGCTTCAAAATCAAAATAATGCCCCGCTTCAACAATGGATAAATGCTTCCAAATATGTGCCAATAAGAACCCTTCAACTGCTGCCGTATTATTTTTTTCAATATCGCTCACTACTTTAGGGAGCCAGGGATAAACCGATTTTAGTCCAAAATCTGCATCACTCCATTTTTGCATTAATCGATGATCCCAGTGACTAATCCAATAATCGTGCGGATTCTCTGGCACTTCTTTTTTTTCGTTTCTCATTCTTATTGCTGCAAAAATACTACGTAAATCCAAATACCAGTCAATAAGATTAATAATAAAGGGCGACTGATTTTTTATGATATTTTGGTAAAGCATTCTCGTTGCAGTAACTGATTGCTGTGGTTTAAACCAACTTTTCCAAACTAATAACTCAATTGCAAAAACCTGTAAAACCTGTTCTTCAGGCAATAGTCTAAGGCGCTTTTCCAGCTGAAATCTTGAAATTGGTGGAGTAGCAATTTTAAAGGAAACCCCAAGCCTTGGTAGGCTGGATGCAACCGTATAAAATTCTGTGCTCATTTCAGTAATCCTTCTAATAAAGCCCGAAATCTAGGTTGCATATGCTTCACTAACAGACTACTCACTGCTTCTTCGCTCAAATCCAAAACAATTTCTTCATTAAGCAAATGTACCTTAATTCCGATAAGGTTCTTCGCACCAGGATTCACAACAACGTCCATGCCTTTTTTAAGCATCTGTTGCATCAGCGACTGCACCAACGCTTTTAATGGATCATTATCCAACAAGCCAGGATTCTGCCGAATATCATTAAAATCCAAAACCTTCTCCGGTAATTGAATTTCTATTTTTTGTGCTTTAAAAGCACGCGCTTGCTCTGCTGTATCGCGCGCAATTAAAGTAATTAATTGTCGAATCATTTCCTCATTGTCTAGCTCTTTATGAACCAGATGCCTTACCTCCTGAGTAAATCGATCAATCAGATTCTGTCTTAGCTCAAGACGCATGTTTTTTGCGGCAAGGTATAAAGCATCTTCAGCTGCTTTTTGTTCTTGTTGAATACGTTGAGAAGCTTCATCAAGCAAGTTCTTTGCGTTAGCTTGGGCGTTATTCAATAGGGTATTTGCTTTTTCCTGGGCAGCCTGTACGATTTTCTCAGCCTCTTCCCGACCGGCACTCACCCCATCTTCTTTTAATCGTTCAATGAGTGTTTCAATTCCTTGAGAAATCATAGTTGACGCATTTTGCTTCATTTCCATTGCCAGCTCCTATTTAAGTCCAGTACTCAAAACCAGCGCAAACACAAATATAAATACCGCAAAGCCTTCAACAATTGCTGCCGGTGCAATGGATAATCCGAAAATTTCTGGTTTATTTTTAGTCGCATTAATTGCACTAGCACAACAATAGCCTTGTTGAATAGCACAAAGCATCAACGCAATGCCAGTTAGCATTCCTATGCCAAAAAGACCACCAGCTACTTGGGGAGTAACGGGCCGGTTTAAAGTAAACATAATCACAATCCCAAAAATCGCTTGTGTTGATGGAAGCACAGAAACCCCTATGTATTTACCATAGCCACTCTCAGTATCCAGCATGACACCAATAGCCGCTTGCCCAGCAATCGCACAGCCATAAATACTGCCAACAGTTCCTAATGCCATAGGAGCAAATATTCCCAGCCACCCAAACATCACCATTAACTCATTCATGAGAGATCTCCTGCGTCTTAAATGGTTGATAGTTATACCCATCCTCTTTGACTGACCACTTGAAAAACTCAATGTAATTCAATCGAAGCCCGTGTATTACCGCACTCATTAAACATAAACCAAAATTTAATGTTTGCCCTGCTATTAAAACAAGCAATGCCAAAATCCAACTGGTAGGAGCAATAGAATGAGCAATGGTATTGAAGGTAATGGCCATTGATGCCCCCGCCAACCCCAAAGCAAACAGACGTAAATAGCTAAGAATGTCACCAAATAATGAAGGTAACTCCACAACGGAAGCCGCGCCATACATAACTCTTTTTGCAAAACTCTTAAAATCGATCACGGGTTCATTCGAGGCAAAAACCATAACCATCAAAATACCTAGAATTAAAAGAAAAATTCCCAGCTGAGTTAAGTGCTCTTTATGTTGCATTGAACCTGCAGAAAATAGTAAGGCAGCACTAATTAATATAATAAATCCTACCGCTTGCAGTTTTTCATTAAGATGATGGGAAAACCAAATCCGCATGCCACAACCAATGCAAATATGAATACAGCCTATAAGGATTGTAAACATCATCATGTTTTTAAAATTATGAATATCCAGCAAATACAAACTAGCAAGGAAAGTACCCTTCTTAGGTTCCACTCCCCAATAACTGCCCAACAAAACTCCATAAATAATTGAAAAAATGCAAATCACAACGAGTAAGGGCCTAAGCCATTGTCCCACATTATATTTTCCTAAACGTTTCCATCCTAAAAGAGTAAATAAGGCCAAAATGAGCCCGTAACCAGCATCTGCTAAAATAATGGCAAAAAAAATGGCAAACGAGAAAAAGACACTTATTGAGGGATCTAATGCATGATATCCAGGAGTTTGGTAAAAACGCACCAATTCCTGCCCTCCTTTTAACCAGGGGCTTGATTCTAATAAAGTAGGAGGTAATTCTCCTTCTTCAGGATCATCAATCGTAAGTCCAATTTGCTGTTCATTGCAAAACGCACACACAGCCTGCACTTGTGTTTCAGGAGCCCAACCTTGAAGCACAAAAAACTCTTGATGCTCCATTGTTTTTTCGGATGCCTTCTGCAATTCGGAGCGATCAGAAAACTGCGCTACATTTTTAGCTAATAAGTAGCGAAAACGAGTCAAACTCCGGCGTTCCTCAATAAGATCTTCTATTTCTTCATTAAGCTCATCTAATTCTTCAAGAAGGTCATTTAAGGCAATGGCGCCGGTATGTACACGATAGGACGAGAGGCTTTCTTCATGTGGCTCTTCTTCTGCAAGGACGACAATATAAATAAAAAGATTATTTTGATACACTTCCTGTAATGGTCTGTCTTTAGGAATGACTGCTATGTACTTTAGCGGTATTTTATAAAACCAGAGCTTTATCCCCCGCAAATCAGCTGCAACAGGCAATTCAAAATGCCCCCACTCTGATAATCCACGAATTCGTTCTGTTAAAAAATCTCGGCGATCAATACAGTCTCTGAGTGCCTGTTGATTCTCTAAAATTTGTCTCACAACATGATCTGGAGTGCTATTTTTCCAAAATAACCGTGGAGTACCTTGTTCCGGTGAATCATTGAGATAACGTAAGCTTGTTTTTATCTGATCAAGCAAAGTTGTAGATGTAGTGGTTAGTGCAGGTTTTTTTGATGGATTCATAGTAATAAGCTGGAGGCATCCTAATTTTTGCAAAGAACGTAGAATCTCTAACTTGCATCGGCTAAGCCCTAATATAGTCACTTTTTTGAAGGCCGCGATACTCATAATAGTTGCCTTTTCTTTTTAGCGATTTTTGATCGGACCACGGCTGCACGCTCATTATCAGATAAAAAAATCTGTATTAATCGAATATGTGTTAAGGCATTAGGAATTAATACTTTTTCAAATAAATTTTTTCGTTGCGTGACGGTTTGAATCGCCTTATCTAATAAGTGTAATCGTGATAAAGCTAATTTAAGTCCTAAACGAACTTCAAGAAGTTCCGCTACGCGATGAATTAAAGGTTCAAACCAATGAGGCGTATTTAGATAGGAATAATCAAAAATCGTAAATTGAATTGATTTCAATACCGGCAATTTGACCCCAACGATGTTTTCCTCTTGTATATCAACGTGCTTAACCTCAATATATTGAGTCAACGTATTGATGTGCTCATTAACCATAGGCAACTGATTTTCTATTGTCGTTTTCAGCTCTTTTTCTCTTTCTTGTAACTGAGCCAGTTGTCCGGAAATAATCCCCCGTTCAGACAGTAGTTTTTTCCTTTTTAACTCCAACGAAGGCAAATATTTTTTATAATTCTTTAAGTTTTTTTGCTCCAGGCTAAGTGACGTTTTATTAAGCTTGGGTTGAGTCATGCTTATTCTCCTGAGTTGCCTGGATATTAAAATATTTATCAACCAACTCCTGCTTGATCAGTAATTCATTCTCATGAAAGCATTCAGCTAAGGTTTGCCAACATAAATCCAAAGCCTTTTCCAAAGAAATTGAAACTTTAATGTCCATAAAGCGTTCGCGAAATAAACGGCCAAATTTTAATAAACGTTCATCAAATTCTGAGATTTCAAAGGCCATAGCTTGTTTTTGCTCTGCTTCACATGCAGCAGAAAAAAAGCGAATCATGGCATTCATGATTTGTCCATGATCATCTCGAGTTTGTTTACCAATCACATGTTGTTTTAATCGGGATAGAGAGCCGAAGGGATCAATAGCGCCTGAATGCAGATAAAACTGTCCCTCGGTGATGTATCCCGTGTTATCAGGTACTGGATGAGTCACATCATTTCCAGGCATGGTGGTTACCGATAAAATAGTAACAGACCCTGCCCCCTGAAAATCACATGCTTTTTCATAACGACGTGCCAATTGTGAATATAAATCCCCCATGTATCCACGATTTGAAGGCACCCGCTCCATAGCAATGCCTACTTCTTTCAAGGCATCAGCAAAAGCAGTCATATCTGTTAAAAGGACTAAAACACGCTTGCCCTCTTCTAATGCCATTTTTTCAGCAATAGCCAAGGCCATATCAGGCACCAATAAACGTTCCAGAATAGGATCTGAAGCCTGGTTAACAAACATTACAGTACGTGCAATGGAACCATGATCTTCAAATGTTTTACGGAAAGCATAGTAGTCATCAAAGAGTAAGCCCATACCGCCAAAAACAATAATATCCGCATCGGCCTGCGTTGCAATTTTGGCCAGTAATTCGTTATAGGGCTCACCGGCAATGGAAAATATCGGTATTTTTTGGCTTTCAACCAAACAATTAAATACATCAATCATGGGAATATTGGTACGAATCATTTTGGAAGCTAATATCCGGCGTGCCGGATTAACTGTTGCAGTGCTAATTGGTATTTTATCGTCCTGATCTAAATTAGGACCACCATCAATTGGTTTGCCAGTCCCATTAAAGACCCGCCCAAGAACATTAGCGGAATAACTCACCATCATGGGATGTCCTAAAAAAGTCACGGAGGAATCTGTTGATAGTCCTTTAGTACTCCCATAGACCTGCAGGGTTACAACATCTTGTTCCAAGTTAGTAATTTGAGCTAATAAAGTCGAGCCTGAGGAGGGATGGATTAGAGCTAAGTCATCTAATCGAGGCACCTCAATCGAATAAGCATCCGAGACCACAGGCACTGAAACTTTAAGAATGTCACCGGTAATTTCGCGAATATTCTTGTAATGAATAATGCTCATTATGTTCCCTCACTATAGACATATCCTGTTATGACAATCACTCAACGCTTGGTTTTTTTAAAATGGTGAATGCCACTGTCTGTATTAAAACTGCTATGTGATTTAATGAAACTATTAATTTCAGGAATAATTTTGCTGCGAAATTTACTGCCATTAAATAATCCATAATGGCCAACCCCCTCCACTAAAACATATTTTTTCATTTTAGAAGGAAGATTTTTGCATAGGGTCAATACCGATTTCGTTTGTCCAAGACCCGTAATATCATCACGTTCACCTTCAAGAATTAAAAGAGAGGTTTTCTTTATATCATGCAAACGGATGTCTTTACCTCGTGATTTATAATGGCCTCTAGCGAGTAATTGCTCCTGAAAAACGGTATTAATTGTTTGCATATAAAATTCAGCGGTTAAATCCATTGTGGAGAAGTATTCAAGATAAAATTGCACGGTCTTTAGTGCTGCTTCTCGTTTATTTTCCGCATAATCATCAATGGCCTTTTGCAACGCCTCAATATGTCGTTGCATATTCATACTCATAAATCCCGATAATTGCATAAATCCAGGATAGACAAGCCGCATTGCTCCTGGAAAACGAGCAGGAACCATTGAAATAACATTTTGTTGAAACCAGTCATCCGTTCGTGAAACAGCAAGATCATTAACTACTGTAGGTGATTTAGAGGTATCAATTGGCCCTCCTAAGAGCACAGCACTTGTAGGCAGCTTAGGATCGTTATCAGTAGACATTAATGCTAAGGCAGCTAACACAGGAACAGTTGGCTGACAGATCGCCATAACATTCAGATCAGGCGCTAACATCTTAAAATAAGAAATAATATATTCGATAAAATCATCTAGATCGAATGAGCCTTCGCTTAAGGGAACATCACGCGCATTTTTCCAATCGGTAATGTAAACGTCATAATAAGGCAGTAAACTTTTAACTGTGTCACGCAATAGCGTTGCATGATGGCCTGACATAGGCGCAACCAGCAACATTTTAGGAAATGCGTCCTCTTTAACCCCTTTCTTCTTGAAATGGACTAAATTGCAAAAACTTTTACGATCCACAACCGTTTTGACAATATCGTAATAATCATCCCCAATTTTTACATCAATAATCCCAAATTTTGGTTTTTCATAAAAATTAGTAATCATATGCGCTACATAAAAATATCCTGTTAGCCCACGATAAGATTTAACCACTGAATCCAGACTATCTTTTATCAATTCTTTTTGCATATCAGATAAATAAGGAATATTAATAGGTAAACTCATGCTATCCGTGATGCGCCTACATCGTTTCGATAAGGTAAGGCAATAATCGGAATAAGGTTGGAGTACATTCATTCCCCAATCATACAAATTGTAGAGTGAACGATTGTCTAGTGGATTAGTTAGCATGAGGATTCCCTTCCTGTATGGAATAGTATCTTTAAATTATAGAACAAATTAAAATCAAAATTTGTCATGTATAATTAATAAAACAGGACGTGAGGAAAACAAAATGGATCATAACTTGCTTGCAGGAAAAAAAGCCTTGGTAGTTGGTATTGCCAATGACAGTTCCATCGCCTATGGGTGTGCACGTATGTTAAAAGCAGCAGGTGCTGAATTAGCAATTACCTACATTAATGAAAAAGCAAAACCATTTGTCGACCCAATTGCTCAAGAACTCTGTCCATCCATTTATATGCATTGCAATGTAACCAATGATCAAGATTTAACTGATTTATTTGCTGAAATTGCCAAAACTTGGGGGCAAGTTGACATTATCGTGCATTCAATTGCTTTCGCTCCAACAGAAGATTTACATGGTCCTTTATTCGCATCATCAAAAGATGGGTTTCTGCTGGCAATGGATATTTCCTGTCATTCCTTTATACGTATGGCGAACCTCGCCAAGCCACACATGAAAAATGGCGGCTCACTATTTGCCATGTCATTCTATGGTGCAGAAAAAGTAGTAGCCAATTATAATCTCATGGGCCCCGTGAAGGCGGCATTAGAAGCATCTGTGCGCTATATGGCAGCGGAACTAGGACCTGAGAGTATTCGGGTCATTGCAATTTCTCCAGGCCCTCTTAAAACACGAGCAGCCTCCGGTTTAGATAAATTTGATGAGTTAATACGCGATGCTACACATAAATCTCCGCTCGGCTCTTTAGCCGATATCAATGACATTGGTGCCATGGTAACTTTTCTTGCCAGCGACTATGCGAAGAGTATTACTGGAGATACGATTTATATTGATAGTGGTTATCACATCATGGCGTAACTGGTATTAGACAAAATGATTACCAAATAAATGGTATTAATCGAGCTCTGACTTTCTTTTGATACTCTGTATACCCAGGTAAATCCCGTATAAGTACTTTCTCTTCATTCAGAATACGCGCAACTAAAACTGCGAATAAGATGGGAGTTAAAAGAAGTGCCCACCAGGATCCAAGGGCAATTGGGGTTCCGACGAAAAGGAATATAGCACCAAAATACATCGGATGACGGACAAATCCATATAGGCCACTGGAAATAACGTGTTGTCCCTCCTCAACGCGAACGTTGGCCGCGGCATAGGTATTCACTTTTGAAACCAGATGAAAAATATAAAAGGAGAACGCAACGAGTAGATTGCCTAAGATCGATATGTACCATGGCATGTAGGACCAGCCGAAACGCACATCGAGTACCGATAAGATGACCAGCGCGATACAAATGACAAAAAGCAACGAAATAATGATTTTCTGCGCCGGTTCCTTTTCATAGGAGACACCGACTTCGGTACGACGCTTAAGTAATGCGGGGTCATGTTTTGCTAAGTATAGGGTATATGCTGTGGATGCACTAATAAACACTGTCGTATAAAGCCAACCTTGCCAATAGTCCCAAGTTCCCACAGGAATAAAAAGGAGTAACAATAGAATTAGTACACCAATAATTGACGATCGAATTAATTGCCTTGCGTGAATGTCAATGATTTTGCTCCTTCCTTAAGCGAACGGTTTTTCCAAAAATACCGTTAATTTTTTCATGCCATTATCTAATAGTGTAGCTTGGTTGCAAGCAACCAGACTACATTCAAAGATACTTTTTACCTAGTGACATTAAAACTCTATATTAGCGTTTTTTACGTTTTCTATAAATTCACTCGCTGCATTCTTAACTGGTTTCTGGAAAAAGCTATTCCCAAAATAAGTAAGGGAAGTTAGATTAGTTACAGACGTTCCCGCAGCAAATGCAGCAGCTCCTGTAGTCCCTTCAACTAATGCCGCAAAAAATGTAGACGCACCTGCCCAAGCACCACATACAACACCTAATCCAAAGAACAGGCCCGCTGCTAACGCAGTAACCAAAACTACTGCCGCAAAGGTTTTAACCGCAGCCTTAAGGCCATGATATTTTTCGGTAAACTTCGCGTCGCAATTTTCAAGGAATTTATTATAGGCGTCGGTCTTATCTAGCAGCAGAGAATCAGTTATTTTCGCAAATAAGGTGTGGACTTCATCACCTAAAACATCAATTTCATCTGCATTGAGTCCTAAACGAATCACTTGATTATTTAACTTATTTAAAGCGCTATATAAATCAGAATTATCAGGTAAGCCATCGCGCAAAATTTCTAATTTATTAAATTCTCTCTCAGAATCATTCGGAAAACCATCATGCACAGCTCCTAGTTCCCGCTCTTTATCTTTCTTATAGCGATTAAGCGCCATAAGTAATGGCAGAGTGCCATGGCGTTTTACAGTGGTCACTGTGAGTACATCAATAAAATCAAATTCATCCAATTTATCACGTAATGATTGCACCGTGTTTTCTTCTAAAGCCTGGTCACTAAAAGTACCGACTAAAAGTATTTCTGCATTTGGGTTCAGAGATCTTAACGAGATAAGATCTGATTTTATTTGCTGAAGAACCTCCTCATTAACCTCTTGAGATAAATTAATACAATAAATACCAAGATTAACTCCCCCTCTAAAAGAGTAGGAAGATGTTTTATATTCACCATTAGTTCCAGTGGAATCCCAAACCATCATCTCATTGACAAGTTGAAAATCAGGACCTTTTGTCGGCTTATAGTCATTTCCGCTCGTAACTTTTTGATTTGTTAATTGCCTTAATAACTCCGTTTTACCTGTACCAGAGGCACCAAATATAAAAACTTTTTTTGTCATAGAAATCCTCTCTTATAAAATGCGCATATTATCTTATTTTGACCTTTAAGTCCATTATATGGCCAAACGAAGGCATCAGATCAATACAAAACCGAAGCTGCAGCAAGAAAATTTATTTGAACTCAATACATGAAAAAGCATAGAATCGATCTTTCATTTGTGCTTTTTGGATATTGCCCAATATGAGTCATCTTCTAAACCTCTCAATTCTTAAAAGAAATCGTGATTTCCGATTACTTTATTTAGGACAATTTATTTCTTTTATTGGGACCATGATTAGCAGTGTGGCACTTCCCTATCAAATCTATCACCTCACGCAATCCACTTGGATGGTAGGACTTTTAAGTCTTGCACAACTACTGCCTCTTTTAATTACGGCGCTTATTGGTGGAGTGTTCGCGGATCGCTACAATCGACGATTATTATTAATTATCAGTGAGCTACTGCTTGGTATTGGCTGTTTCTTGCTTGCATTAAACTCTTATCAAGAACATCCTTCATTAATTCTTATCTTTATTACGTCAGCAACGATGTCTGCGATTACAGGACTGCATCGCCCAGCCTATGACAGTATTACTCAGCAAATTGTTGACCCGCAAGACTATAAAGATGTCGGTGCTTTATCCGCATTTAAATTCAGCTTTTGTATGATTATTGCTCCAGCAATTGCCGGATTGATTCTTGCTCATCATGGCATTGTTATAACTTATCTTCTCGATTTACTGACCTTTTTCCTTTCATTAATTATGTTAATGAAAATGCATCACATTCCTAAGCCTGCGGTAGAAGAACATCCTTCTATTTTGCTATCGCTTAAGCAAGGTATTTCTTTTGCGTTTAGTCGACAAGAATTAGTTGGCAGCTATTTGGTTGACTTTTTTGCCATGGTTTTTGCGATGCCTAATGCGTTGTTGCCCGCTATTGCTCAATCCTTTGGCGGAGCACAAACTTTAGGATTACTTTACTCAGCCCCCGCCGTTGGTTCGTTAATTGTTTCATTTTTTAGTGGCTGGACCTCAAAAATTACTCACGATGGTAAGGCGATTGCAATTGCTGCGGCCCTTTGGGGGACGGCGATTATTGGTTTTGGTTTATCAAAATCACTTTGGCTTGTGCTCTTGTTTCTCGCCCTTGCCGGTGCGTTTGATGCAATCAGCGGTATATTTAGGGTAACACTTTGGAATAATACGATTCCTACTGAGCTTCGTGGTCGATTAGCGGGAATCGAAATGATTAGTTATTTGAGTGGCCCGAAATTAGGTGATACTCGCGCCGGATTCGTTGCTTCAAGCTTAGGTATTGGTACAGCACTTATTTCCGGCGGAATATTATGTATTTTAGGAGTAAGCATTTGTTGTTATTTCTTGCCTAAATTTTGGCATTATCAAACAAAGGGATAAACGAATAGGTAGCCTTGATTACGCTGCGCTTCATCAAGGCTACGTTTCATCCTTTTCGACAGGTATGCAATAAATCATACTTCTTGTTATAACTTTTTGTTTTCACATCAAATAATGACAACACGGTTGAAAAAAGATAGTCATGAGAGATTGCTTGTTCTTTTTTGCTCTGCATACACTCTTCATCAAGTGCCAATTGTTCCGACAACCCTTTCGATGACCAAAAAATCATAGGCACCTTTTTCTGCTCATCAGGGGCCATGAAATAAGGCAATCCATGCAGAAATAAATTATGCTCACCTAGGGACTCACCGTGATCAGAAACATAAATTAATCCCGTATCATGTGTTGTGATAGTACTTAATTCATCAAGTGCGTGAGCTAAAACAGTATCCGTGTACAAAATGGCATTATCATAGGTATTTACTATTGATTCCTGAGAACAACTAGCTAAATCCGCCGTATCACAAGTTGGCTGCCAACGTTTGTATTGCTCAGGATAACGCTCAAAATAAGCTGGCCCATGGTTACCCAGCATATGTAATACAATCAATTGATCGCCCTTTACTGAATTAATTCTTTCTTTTAATTGATGCAGCAAAATTTCATCGAAGCAACGACCATTCTTGCACATTGCCTCAATTTTTAATTTTTCCACAGGCAATCCATCACATACGCCCTTACAACCTGATTGATTATCACGCCAGAATACAGAAATATTTAAACGATTTAAAAGATGCAGTAATGATTCACTTTGATTAATACGTTGTTCATCATAATGGTGAAGACCATAGGGAGAAAACATGCACGGTAAAGAGACAGCTGTTGAGGTACCGCAGCTGCTTACCTGGCTAAAGTTAATAAGCTGGTGCTTGGCTAATTCAGGAGTTGTTTGACGGCTATAGTCTCCTAAGCCCCAATTTGCGGCACGTACGGTTTCACCAATCACCAGAATGATGGCGCGAGGCTTTGTTCCCTCCGGTCGGGGTATTTGTTGTGCATCTTTTCCAATAAGGATTTTTGTTTTTTTTGCCTTAGTTCTCTGGGTCCGCCAATAAGCCTTTGATGAAGACGAAAACAGGTTTAAAGGTGTAACTAAGTAAACAATTTCTTTTTTTGCACGATGTATTGGGCTCAGATCATTATATACAGTCCATCCGGCGCCAAAAAACATTAGGAATGATAAAAATATGCAGCCAAACCGACCACTCCAATAGGAGAGCAAACTTCGTTTATAAATGCGAATATTCCATATAATCCAGCTGGGAATCACTCCGAGTAGCAAAAGATAAGGAATAATTCGCCATTGTAATAGCTCTTTGCTTTCCTGATAATCGGTACTTATGGCATTAGTCACCATATTCGGATCGATATAAACATGAAAGGTATTCATGAAATAGACCATGATGGAAGTGACTACAAACAAACTGATCATAAACCATCTAAAAGTCCAACGGTTAATTACCAGCAATAATAAAAACCACTGTAATCCTGTAATTGCGATTCCAGTACAAATAATAATAAGCCAGGTATGTGCTGATGTTAATTCTTTGCCACTTAATAATTCTGCCCAGAACGAAGCATTGCATGCAAGAGTAAAAAATAAGCTGCCTAATAAAGTAATCAGTTCACTTGACCAGTAACTCGGTCGTCTCGTGTTTAAAATGGTGATTCTCCTCAAAATAGACGCATAGTTTACAAATTTTTTGTCCAGCGTTCAAAAAAAATCATAAATTAAATAGTTAAATGTGAGAATGGATGACGGAGTAACCCCAAAGATCGAAGCCTAGCACCCTGGGTTGCTTCACTTCGTTCGCAATGACGGCGGAGTTTAATGATGATGAATTATGTTCAATAATACTTCGTCATTGCGAAGAGCGTAGTGATGAAGCAACCCAGAGTTCGCAGCACGGAATCTGAGTGCTTCACTGCGTGCACATGATGTGCGGAGTTTCATTAAGTATGGTATTTAAACCAAACAGGCATCACTTTATTAAGATAGACCATGAACTTCCATAGACCTACCTGTGACTCTACATTACCAAATGGATCGGTTTTGTTTTCCGGGTAAGCTATTCCTAAACCAAATAAACCAGGTCCAATAATACCCACATGAGGATTATGGCGCGTATCTTCATAATCTCCAATAATAATATTTTTACGCTTTTCAAAACCAACTGCATAAACAACCCGATCGCATTCAGGCAAATAACGCGCAATATTAGGCTCAGAAGTGTTATAACGCACTAAATTTTCAGGCAATACCCCATCAATATTCTCTCTTGCCCAAGCAGCGGTTTGCCCTTTTAGCCCCGTATTATCAAAAAGTATCCAATCATCCATTTCAATTGCATAACGGCAAGGTGAACGATAAAAATTAATTACTTTTTTAACCCCCAGCTCTACCAAATAGCGCACGATAATAATGGCAGAGTGTGATGAACCAAACACACCATAAGTTTCATTAAGATTAATCTCTGCAGCCAATTTTTCCTTATCAATTGCCGTATCAAAGGGGATTACATTAAGGCCGGGATAATTCAACGAGGAGGCTAATGCGCCCGTAGCTAGAATAACATTTTTAGCTTGATAAGATTCGGTTGCTGTTGATAAAGTCCACATCCGCTCCGCTAAAGACATATTATGGACCATGGCTTTTACTGTATGTACTTTCTGCATTAAATGCGTACAAATCCACTGCAATGGTTCCACTGCATAACCTAAAGTGCAGGTTTCCTCCTTTGGCAAATGCTTTAATGCGAAATCAGGCGCCTCTTCGTAACTGAAAGATCGCACGTCCTTTAAAAAACTATTGAAGTATTTTACGCTCGTATTACTTGAAACATTGCGCCATAGAAGCCCTAAGTCGCCAACCATGAAATGCGGATCAATCCACAAAATATCATCAGATAAAATACCTTGATCTAATAATTTTCCTACCGCCGCAATGCCCGCAGGCCCCGCCCCAACCACTGCCCATTGGAATTTCTTTTTATTCATAAATAATCCATGTTAATCACAATTTTGCTGCGTAATGCAGTGACCATCGTAGGTACAGGTTTGAACAGTCTCACAGGAAGGATCAAAATATCCACTCACAGGAACACCTATAACTTCTTCGTTATTTAAACTATTATCAAACCAAACCGTATCTCCGCCGGTATTAATAATCACACTTCCGCCCTCATTATACCAGTCACCATGGTGACCACCAGCACGATACACAGTCCCGCGACTCCCCTCAACATACCAGACATTATTACGGTAAGGATGACTATAGCTATTATAATTAACCTTATTATATACCGCATTATGATTCCGACTACCATGGTACGCAGTACTATGACATTTATGGACATGTGCAAAGGATATGGAATTAATAAATAGGCATGCTATAAATAGCAATAAGCGCTTTTGATACATCATTTTCTTTCCCTAGGTTGGACAAACGATTTCTTATATAAAGTATAGTATGATAAGTTGGGGGCTGACTTAGAAATAGTTGCCAGCGAAATTCTAGTCTCGATAAATGACTCATAAATAAGCCAAATACTGTTGATCAATAATCAATTATGCTACTATTCACGCTGTTCCACACTATTATTTTGGGATTCACCACATGGCCGTTACCATAAAAACTCCTGACGAAATAGAGAAAATGCGCGTTGCTGGCAAGCTTGCGGGCGAGGTTCTTGAAATGATTGGCCCTTATGTAAAAGAAGGCGTTAGCACTGAAGAACTGAATACTATTTGTCATGATTACATTGTTAATGTACAAAAAGCTATTCCTGCACCTCTAAATTATAATGGCTTTCCAAAATCGATATGCACTTCGGTAAACCACGTGGTTTGTCATGGCATACCTGGAAAAAAGACATTAAAAGATGGCGATATCATTAATATTGACATCACCGTCATTAAAGATGGTTATCATGGTGATACCAGCAAAATGTTCTATATCGGAGCACCTCCCGTTAAAGCCAAACATGTAGTGCAAATTGCGCATGACTGTTTATTTATCGGTATAGAGATGGTGAAGCCAGGGGTGCAATTAGGCGATATTGGCCATGCAATTCAGCAACATGCGGAGAAAAACCGTTGCTCCGTGGTTCGTGATTATTGCGGACATGGAATTGGACGAGTGTTTCATGAAGACCCTCAAGTATTGCATTATGGAGTACCAGGAACCGGTATGAAACTGGAGCCAGGTATGACCTTTACCATAGAACCAATGATTAATGTGGGCAAACATCACACCCGTTTGTTACCTGATCAATGGACCGTGGTTACCAAAGACCATAGCCTTTCCGCACAATGGGAGCATACCCTATTGGTAACTGATGATGGTGTAGAAATTTTGACTCTACGCGATGAAGAACGATAATCAACAGCTCAAAAATACGGTAAAACAGTTTAAAGAAAAACTGCGGGAAGACTTTGATCAAAAAGCCAATGTAAGCACTATCATTCATAGGCTCGTTATATTTACTGATGAGTTGCTTATTAGCCTTTTTCATAAAAACCAGCTCGATCAAGGAGATAGTTTTTGTCTCCTTGCTTTAGGCGGTTATGGACGACGAGAACTCCTGCTTTATTCCGATATTGATCTATTACTGCTGCATACCGATAAAATCTCCAAAGCAAAATTACAACGCGCTCAAGCCTTCATCCAGGATTGTTGGGATGTTGGATTAGAAATCAGTCATCAAATTACGAACGTATCCTCTTGCGCTGAATTGGCCTGCCGAGACGTTACGGTTATTTCAAGCATTATGGACATGTTTTTGCTCTGCGGGCGCGGCGCCTTAATGGAAGAATTGCTGTATCAAACCCACCCGCTACATATGTGGACGAGCAAAAACTATTTTATCGCCAAACTGCAGGAACAAAAAAAACGGGATATTAAATATGGTGAAACAGCCTATAACCTAGAACCTAACGTCAAATATGGTCAAGGTGGGCTTCGTGATCTGCAAATATTGTATAGTATCGGTAAACGCCATTTTAATATTAAAAAACTAGCCGATGGCATCAGCTATGGATTTATTACTGATAAAGAATATGAAAAGCTAATGCACTGCCACCATTTTCTTTGCCGAGTCAGATTTGCCTTACACTGTCTTGCAGAAAAGGCAGAAGAACGGCTTTCCTTTGATTATCAAGTTAAATTAGCGAATTTCTTCGGCTATGAAGATAAACCTCATTCCTTAGCCATAGAGCAATTCATGAAAGACTATTTTAAGGTCATAAAAAGCAGTCGAGAATTAAATGAAATGCTCTTACAATGGTTTGATGAAACAATTGCCCAGTCTCCGAAACAAAAGCTAGTTCCATTAGATAATGAATTTCAATTATCCAATCAATACATTGAGGTACGCAATAACCGCGTCTTTATCCAAACCCCTCAAGCGTTACTAAAGTTATTCCTATGGATAGCCGATCGACCCGATATTGAAGGGGTGAGAGCGAGTACCATCCGTTTAATTAGAGAGTCCCTCTATTTGATTAGTCGGCGCTTTAAAACATCCAAAAAAACCACCGAACTCTTTATGAGTATTCTAAAAGCACCGAATGGCCCTTATGAAGCCTTACATTACATGAGCCAATATGGGGTTTTAGCCCATTATATTGAATGCTTTGCTCAGGTGACTGGGCAGATGCAATATGATTTATTCCATGTATTTACTGTAGATCAGCATAGCTTATTTGTAGTGCGCAACATGTCACGCTTTAAACAAGCACATTACGCACAACAATTTCCACTTTGTGCCCAGATCATGCCAACATTGGATAAACCTGAAATACTTTATCTAAGCGCATTATTCCATGATATAGCCAAAGGACGTGGCGGAGATCATTCTGAATTAGGTGCCATTGAGGCCCAACATTTTGCTCAAAATCACCACTTAAAAAAAGAAGATTGCGATTTACTTACTTGGCTAGTACGTAATCATTTATTAATGTCACAAACCGCCCAACGCCAAGATATTTATGATCCCAATACAATAAAACATTTCTGCCAATTATTACCTCATCCTCATTATTTAGATTATTTGTATTTGCTCACAGTGGCTGACATTTGTGGCACAAACCCCCAGCTATGGAATGCATGGAAAGACTCGTTGTTAAAAGAATTATATCGCGCAGCGAAACATATGATGCATAAAGCCCAAGAACTCATGGATAAAACAGCCTTAATTAGGACAAGAAAACAGTCCGCTTTAAATATATTAGTTTCAGAAGGAATTGCGTCGAACACAGTCGAAGAGCTTTGGTCCCAATTTAAAGATCGATACTTTTTACATGAATCGCCTGAAGTTATTGCGCGACATACTAAAGCCATATTGAACTGTACTCAATTCCCTTTGATTATGATTATGCCGCATCATAGCCAAGGTGGTACGGAAGTATTTATCTACATGCCGCACCATGATGCTCGTTTTACGATTACCACCGCAGTACTAAGTAATTATCATGTCACGATTCAAGAGGCAATGATTATTACCTGCGACAATCAATTCGATTTGGATACGTATATTATTTTAGATGAGCAAAATCAGGCTTTTTTTGATCCACAACAATCTGAAGACATACGCCAAGCTTTATGTTTTCATCTAAAACAGCAGGATCAATTACCCGCTATAGCTCAGAAAAGACGCTCTCGTGTTTTAGCTCATTTCAATGTCAAAACCCAAATTAGCTATAACGATGATCCTCACAACAACTTTACACGTTTATTTTTAGTAACAGGCGATAGACCAGGACTTCTAGCCACTATTAGCCGTATTTTTTTAACCTTAAATATTCATTTACATAATGCAAAAATAGCAACTGCAGGAGAGCGAGCGGAAGATATGTTTTACATCACCAATCAAAACAATCAGGCGCTTAGCAGCGAAGAAAAAGAAAATTTACGCAATTTTCTCATTCAAAAACTTTCATAAAAACAAAGCCCAAATCATTTAAACCGAAAAAAAATGCTGCGACTGCACATTAACTGCACTATTGTGCTATAATACTAGCAAAAGACTTCAAAAATCGCTCAATTATTATTTTGGAGTTAGTCATGATAAATGCAGAAAAACCAAAGAATGAGCTACAACGCTTACAATCGCTCTACAATCTTCAGATTCTAGATACTATGGCTGAAGAACGCTTTGATCGCATCACACGTATTGCACAAGGCCTATTTAAAGTACCCATTGCCTTAGTATCCTTAATCGATAAAGATAGAGAGTGGTTCAAATCAAAATACGGCTTACATGTCCAACAAACCCCTAGGCCAATTTCTTTTGGTGCTCATACTATTCTTCAAGAAGAAGTAATGATTGTAAATGATGCACAGCAAGACATTCGTTTTAAAGATAATCCCTTAGTGATTGGTGAGCCTAACATTCGATTTTATCTAGGATGTCCTTTACAACTTGATGGGCAATTTAATATTGGTACATTATGTCTCATGAATGACATTGTTCCTCAATTAAATACTTTGCAACATATTGACTTAAACATTGTAAAGGAGTTAGCTACCGCCGTGTCTAAAGAATTTATTACCAATCGCTATGCGACAACCGACTCCCTAACTGAAATCTCAAACCGCCAAGGTTTTCTTGAGATTGGAAGGCAAATTTTGAAACTGTGTACACGTTATGATAAAAGTCTCATGTTACTTTATTTTGACATTATACAATTAAAAGCCATCAATAAAGACTTTGGTTATGATGAGGGAGATAAAGTTTTAAAAACATTTGCCCAGTTCTTAATAAGCAACTTCCGCCATTCTGATGCCATTGCACGAATCGAAGGCGACAAGTTCTGTGTATTATGCCCAGGGATGCTTGAGGAAAATATTTCTGGTGTTCTAAAGAGACTACAAAGTAAATTAGCTACAACCCAATCTGACTACCCAATTAATTTTACTATGGGACATATTCAATATAATCGTCTAAAACATTTTGCACTTGCAGCGATCCTTGAAGAAGCTGAAAAAGCAATATACGAAAAAAAAATGTATCATTAGCGATATTTATTGTAGACGAGTTGCGAGCAATCTGGTTTCCAGTTTCTGCTAACGACAGTTTTTAAAGAAATCAGAGAGCAAATAAGCACATTCTTGCTGCATAATGCCTTCATCAATTCCTACCTTATGATTTAAAGGATAGCCCTGCAATAAGTTATATACTGAGCCTGCTGCACCCGCTTTAAAATCACGCGTAGCAAACACCAAACGTTTAACTCGCGCATGAACAATAAGACCTGCGCACATGGAACAGGGTTCTAAAGTAACATACAAGGTACTATCAACTAAGCGATGATTTTTAAGTTGCTGTGCAGCTTGGCGGATTACGCGTACTTCGGCATGTTCAGAAGGGTCATGGCTTGATTGAACAGCATTTCGGCTAATACCTAAGAGCGCGCCCTCTTGGCTTACTAATACCGCCCCAACAGGTACTTCCCCCTCAGTCTGAGCAAGGAGTGCTTGTTCATAGGCCTTTTGCATCCAATATCGATCGTTCATCATCCTAACCAGCCATCATCACGAGGAACGCGGTGAGGTCACAACCTAAGAGATCGAGGCTTAGAACCCTGGGTTGCTTCACTGCGTTCGCAATGACGGCAAAAAACAAACAAATTATGTCAGATTATTCCCACTCAATCGTTGCTGGTGGTTTCCCTGAAATATCATAAGTCACACGCGATACCCCAGAAACCTCATTAATGATCCGATTGGAAACCTGGCCTAAAAAGTCCCAAGGCAAATGCGACCAATGTGCTGTCATAAAATCAATGGTCTCAACGGCACGCAAACAAATTACGTATTCGTATTTACGCCCATCCCCCATTACCCCAACACTCTTAACCGGTAAAAATACCGCGAATGCTTGGCTCACTTTAGGATATAGATCTGCTTTTCGTAGCTCTTCAATATAGATTGCATCAGCTTTACGAAGAATATCGGCATATTCTTTTTTAACTTCCCCTAAAATCCGTACACCTAAACCAGGGCCTGGGAATGGATGTCGATAAACCATATCATGCGGCAAACCTAATTCCAAACCAATCTTTCGCACTTCATCTTTAAACAATTCACGAATAGGCTCTAATAATTTTAAATGTAATGTTTCAGGTAAACCACCCACATTATGATGTGACTTAATGACGACCGAAGCCCCATTTGTGCTCGTTGCAGCAGATTCAATAACATCAGGATAAATTGTTCCCTGAGCTAACCAAGAAACACCCTCTATTTTATGAGACTCTTCATCAAATACATCAATAAAATTATGACCAATAATTTTTCTTTTTTCTTCAGGGCAGCTTACACCAGAAAGTGCTTTTAAGAATCGCTCCTCTGCATTGACCGCAATGACTTTAATACCCATATGCTGACCAAACATTTTCATGACTTCATCAGCTTCATTAAGACGCAATAAACCTGTATCCACAAAAACGCAGATTAATTGGTCGCCAATTGCTTTATGCAATAAGGCGGCTACAACTGAAGAATCAACCCCACCTGATAAACCAAGCAGAACCTTCTCAGAACCAACTAGCTTTCTAATTTTATGAATGGCTTCATCAATAATATGCTCTGAAGTCCAATTGGTGGGGGCCTGACAAATATCAACCACGAAACGCTGTAAAACACGTGTGCCCTGTAAGGTATGAGTTACTTCTGGGTGAAATTGTAGCCCATACATACGCCGACTATCATCGGCCATTCCCGCTATTGGTGCATTACGCGTTTCGCAAATAACACTAAATCCAGGAGGTAATTGGGTTACTTTGTCGCCATGGCTCATCCACACATCTAATAAAGCCTCACCCTCATCTGTAGTGCGATCTTCGATTTGTGAAAATAGCTGACTGTGTCCATGCAATTTCAATTCAGCATAGCCAAACTCTCTAATGTTAGAGGACTGTACGTCACCACCTAATTGCACGGCCATCGTTTGCATACCGTAACAAATACCTAATATTGGCAGTCCCGAAGTAAAGATCCATTCAGGAGCTCGAGGATTTGCGTGATGTGTTACTGTTGAAGGGCCACCTGATAAAATCACCCCACAAGGATTAAGCTTTGTGAACGCTTCCTGGCTGATATTAAAAGGATGAATTTCGCAATACACCCCTAACTCACGTACTCGGCGTGCGATGAGTTGGGTGTATTGAGAACCAAAATCAAGAATAAGCAAGAGATGTTGTTTTAAATCATTCATTGTTATTTATCTACCTGATAATTCGGGGCTTGTTTCGTGATGCTCACATCATGGACGTGTGATTCGCGCATTCCCGCGTTAGTTACTTGCACAAACTCAGCTTTGGTATGCAATTGTTCAATTGTTTCGCACCCAGTATAACCCATGCATGAACGTAAACCACCCAACATCTGATGAATGATTGTTTGTACTGGACCTTTATAAGGAACACGACCTTCAATTCCCTCTGGAACCAATTTTTCAGAACCTGCAGCTGCATCCTGGAAATAACGATCACTAGAACCATGAGAAGCCGCCATGGCACCAATTGACCCCATACCACGATAACTCTTATAAGTAGTTCCTTGATATAATTCGATTTCACCCGGAGACTCTTCAGTTCCTGCAAACATACTTCCTAACATAACGGTGTCTGCGCCTGCAGCCAAAGCCTTACATACATCGCCTGAAAAACGGATACCACCATCGGCAATAACTGGGATTTTACCTTGTAACTCATGAGCAACATTAGCAATCGCACTGATTTGTGGTACACCTACTCCAGTAACAATACGTGTAGTACAAATGGACCCAGGTCCAATTCCCACTTTAACCGCATCCGCACCTGCTTCATATAAATCTCTAGCTGCAGCTGCTGTAGCAATGTTCCCACCAATTACCTGTACTCCAGGAAAATTCTGTTTTACCCATTTCACACGATTGAGTACACCTTGAGAATGCCCATGGGCAGTATCAACAACCAGAACATCAACCCCAGCATCAACTAGAGCGGCAACACGCTCATCAGTAGACTCTCCAACCCCAACAGCCGCACCAACACGTAATTGCTCTGCATCATCTTTAACGGCATAAGGATTTTCTTTTGCCTTTTGAATATCTTTAACGGTAATTAAACCACGTAATTCAAATGCATCATTCACTACCAAGAGTTTTTCGATACGATGCTTATGCAATAAACTACGAACATCTTCACGACTGGCTCCTTCTTTCACGGTAACCAAACGCGCTTTAGGAGTCATAACCTGAGACACAGGCAAAGATAAATTAGTTTCAAAACGAATATCCCTGCTGGTTACAATCCCCACTAAATTCTCACCATCAACCACAGGAACCCCTGAAAAATGATGGTTTTTCATGACATCAATTAACTCTCTAACTGTAATATCAGGAGTAACGGTAACTGGATCTTTAACCATGCCACTTTCAAATTTCTTTACTTTACGAACCTCTTCAGCTTGTGCACTAATTGTCATGTTCTTATGAATAATGCCTAACCCACCCTCTTGCGCCAAAGCAATTGCCAGACGAGCTTCCGTCACCGTATCCATCGCAGCAGATACCAGGGGCATATTCAGGCTTATTTCGCGAGTTAATTTGGTTTTCAAGGACACATCTTTAGGTAGAATTAAAGAGTGTGCAGGGACAAGTAAAACATCATCAAACGTTAATGATTGCTGCACAATATTAAGAGACATTTTCTTCTCATTAAAGTAGTTAAATTAACCAAACAGTATATCACAAATACCAAATAAATTAAAGGAAATAGCATCAAAAGCCCATATATAAGCCAATCCCCGCAATTATAGCCCAACATCCATACTAGCTAACCCTTTAACGCTCAGCTTGACTATTATCAGCATGATTAAAACGAATAAAATGGATAATGCTTGAATTGAATATTCATTAACGTGTACACTGTTGGTTAATTATTGTGTTGAATCAACAAAACAGGAAGGGTTCAGCGTTGGCTAAAATTATTGTTATTACTTCAGGTAAAGGCGGAGTAGGAAAAACTACTTCATCTGCGGCTATTTCATCAGGTCTTGCTTTATTAGGGCATAAGACAGTAGTCATTGATTTTGATATCGGTTTAAGAAACCTGGATATCATCATGGGTTGTGAGCGACGTGTTGTTTATGACTTCATTAATGTAATCAATGGCGAAGCAAGCTTGAATCAAGCATTAATTAAAGATAAGCGTCTTTCCAATCTTTTCATTCTTCCTGCATCACAAACTCGTGATAAAGATGCATTAACCATCGAAGGAGTTGAGAAGGTTCTGAATGATCTTTCCAAAGAGTTTGATTTCATTGTTTGCGATTCCCCAGCGGGTATTGAAACAGGTGCCTTAATGGCAATGCATTTCGCAGATCATGCCGTTGTGGTTACTAATCCTGAAGTTTCTTCTGTTCGTGACTCTGACCGTATTCTTGGCATCCTTTCTAGCAAAACGAAAAGAGCCATTGATAACAACAAACCAATTCAAGAGCACTTATTGTTGACTCGCTATGACCCTGAGCGTGTTGAGCGTGGCGATATGCTCTCTGTTTCCGACGTAAAAGAAATATTAGCCATTCCATTAATTGGCGTTATTCCAGAGTCTAAGTCGGTACTTAAGGCATCGAATACAGGTGTACCCGTTGTACTTGATACAAACAGTGACGCGGGTCTTGCTTATCAAGACGCCATTGCACGCTTCCTCGGTGAGGAAAGACCAATGCGCTTCATTAGCAATGAACGTAAAGGATTATTGCGTCGCTTATTCAGCAAAAACAAGGAGGAAGTGACTGTATGAGCATTTTCAACTATTTACGTCGGAGAACCGCTTCTGCTTCAGTAGCAAAAGAACGCCTGCAAATAATCATTTCCCATGAGCGTTCACAAAGAAACACTCCGGATTATCTGCCACAGCTTCAGGATGAAATTCTGGCAGTTATTGCTAAATACGTTCATGTAACACGAGATCAAGTAAGTGTTAATCTTGAGCGTATGGGCGACAATTCAGTGCTTGAATTGAACATTACCATGCCGGATGATGTTGCTGAAGAAGCTTAGTTTGCAGTGCTGATTATCTTTTTTTCCTTGGTTCCTTCCCTCCGAGGCAGTTCTCTTTTGTTCGATTTTATCGAATATAACAATTGTCCCAAGGTTTTTATTAACCTGTTCTAACGAGTGTAATTCTCTTTTATTTTAAGCGTAGCCTGGTTGCTTGCAACCAGGTTTTCACTGTTCTTGCCAAGTCTCGTTATAATGTTTTGGACAAAGTTACCCTCTCTCACTTTTTGAAGCCCTGGGCGATTGGTTGTTCTAGGATAAGAATTTAGATTAGAAAGGAAGTCCTGGTTGCAAGCAACCAGGCTACACCTAATAAACTCGTTGTAGCCTGGATGACATTATCAAACCAACTTAATGAAAAGGTACTTCTGGTTCTGGATTAATTACTTCCTCATTCAAAGCTATTGTAGATTGAGCCTTTTTAGCTATTGGCTTTTTCGCTTTAGACTCACTACTTGGGCGACGTAATTCATCATCACTAAAATCATCGACCTTAATCGCATCTTGGCGAGCTAACTCAGCATCCTTCATTTGTTTAGCCTCATCTTGAGTTAATACACCACACACTAAAGCTTCATCAATCTGCTCTAATAAGGTTAGCGATTTTAATACGTGATCTTTTACAGCGCGCATTATCTTTTTCTCTATTTCTTCAACCGCACAAATTTTATAGAATGCCTCTTCCAATCGACCAATAGGGCAATTTTCTCCTGCCTTCTTATAAACAAAATGTGTTAGTCGATTACGTGCCTCACCGGGTTCAATTAAAATGCGTGCTAGCTTATGCCCTAATTGATCCGTGGGTCTGTGTCTGCGATTACCTAAAGGTCTTAAAATAATATTGAGTACAACACGTGCCCATCGTTGTGGGAAGTTAATAATAACTCCTTGCATTGCCATTTCACATTCGTGTAACAATTGTTGGCAGCTCCACTCAACTATAGGTAAATCAGCTGCGGGCTCACCATCATCATGATAACGTTTTAACACGGCTGAAATTAAATATAAGGTACTTAGCATATCCCCTAAACGAGCAGATAATTTTTCTTTACGCTTTAAGTCACCGCCAAGAATCGTCATAGAAAAATCAGAAAGAAATGCCAAATTGGTACTGTATTTATGAACTAATTGATAATAACGTTTTACCGAACTGGGTGGTGCTTTAGAAAAATGAGCATCAGTCAAACTAAACAACAGTGACTTGGTAAAGTTTGCAATATAAAAGGCAGTATGCGAGAAAAACGCATCATCAAAGCCTACCAGATCATGGTTTCTTACACTTTCCAACTCTTTAAATACATATGGATGGCAACGGATTGCTCCCTGTCCAAAAATAATTAAACTGCGTGACAGAATATTAGCACCCTCAACAGTAATGGCTATAGGCGCCCCCTGGAATCCTCTCCCTAGATAATTATTAGGGCCAAGACAAATACCTTTACCGCCATGAATGTCCATAGCATCTATAGAAACCTGACGCACACGATCGGTTGTATGGTATTTTAAAATTGCGCCAGCTACCGAAGGTTTAGCACCGTGATCAATAGCCGCTGCAGCCATAGTAACACCTGCATCAATAATGTACGTATTTGCTGCGATTCGTGCTAATGGCTCTTCAATTCCTTCAAACTTGCCGATGGGTTGATTGAATTGTTTGCGAACGCGTGCATATGCCCCTGAAGCCAAAGCAGCTGCCTGCGCACCGCCATTGGCACTTGAAGGTAAAGAAATTGCTCTACCTGCACTTAAGCACTCCATAAGCATGCGCCAGCCGTGACCTGCCATTGCAGCGCCACCAATAATGTAGTCCAGAGGAATAAAAACATCTTTCCCCTGTGTTGGGCCATTTAAAAAGCCTATATTCAAAGGAAAATGACGACGTCCTTTGATTACCCCTGGGGTCTCCGCTGGGATTAATGCACAGGTAATACCTATATCTTCGCCCTTCCCTAATAAATTCTCGGGGTCAAACATTCTAAAAGCTAGCCCAACCACCGTAGCCACTGGGCATAAAGTAATGTAGCGCTTATTCCAATTTAAGCGAATACCAACCACTTCTTTACCATTAAGCTCTTGGCGACATACAACACCTTGATCAGGAATTGAAGCCGCATCAGAACCGGCATTAGGCCCAGTCAAAGCAAAGCATGGGATTTCTCGTCCATCCGCCAGTCTTGGCAAATAAAAATTCTTTTGTTCTTCAGTCCCGTATTTAAGTAATAACTCACCTGGGCCTAAAGAATTAGGTACAGAAATTGTTGATGCCGCAGTAATTGAGCAACCGTAAATTTTGGCTAAAACAGTCATTTGTGCTGTAGCCGAAAACTCTAAACCACCATAACGTCTAGGAATAATCATGCCAAAGAAACGGTTTTCTTTAATGTAGTTCCAAACTTCAGGAGATAGATCAGTTTGGTTATGAGTAATATCCCAGTCATTAAGCATGGAGCATAAGGTATTAACAGGACCCTCTAGAAATGCTTGCTCTTCTTCGCTTAAACGAACCGGGGGTGTGCTACGAAGCGCAGAAAAATCTGGGGAGCCACTAAAGATATCACCTTCCCAGCTCACTGTTCCTGCTTCTAAAGCTTCTCGCTCTGTAGCAGACATAGCAGGCATTGCCTTGCTCACCGTCTTGAATAAATGTTTCGATACAAACTCGCGTCGTAATGGCTTAATCGCGAATGCGATTAACGTAAGTTCAATTAAGATTAAAATAGCTTTAGTCAAAAAACCTGGGGCGCCATAATGAAAAACAAGCCCAGTGAATAGAGCAAAACTAATAGCCCATACTGCGACCGCAGCTTGTCGCGTTAACAATACTCCTGCAGCCCCTATCGCTAGAAGCACTAAAATAGCATGTAGCACTGTATTCTCCTTATATTAGCTTATCCAAAACCCTTAAAACTTGCGCAGCTACAACCTGTGGATGCTCCATAGGAAACAAATGACTCCCATGGGTTTTATAGCAGGTAATATTAAAATTCTTTTTCATATAACGAAGATCCATTTTACCTACCACAGTACTTTTGTCACCATAAATTAATGCAGACGGGGTTAATAATTTCCCCTCGTAACTGGGAATAATATGCGGTATCGTTCGATAAATTTGATACTCCACATGGCGATTAAAGCGAAGATAATAACCATCAGTTTTATGTTCCAGACCATATTTAATATAGTCGCTCAAACACGCATCTGCAAAGTTTTTAAACAAATCTCTGCTCTTTAAATACGGCAGTATTTGCTCATGCTTTTCCCAATACTCGCGTCGCCCTTTTGTTCTAAACGCTGGAGTTACCCTATCAATGATACCAAAAGCTTTGGCAAGTCGAACTGCACTGGATTTTAATACTCCAATTAAAGGAGAATCCAACATAACAACTGCTTTCACTAATTCAGGACGTTCAATGGCAGCTAATAAGCTTAAAACGCCACCCAAAGAATGACCTAGAGCTATCACGGGGCGGTCGGCTTGTCGTTCCATACTGGCAATAACCTCTAAGACCAGATTATGCCAATTTTCACCCACTGGAAAGGCCGGATTATGGCCAACCCTATCGATATAACAATAATCATAATAAGGCTTAAGGCCATCCAGCATCTGCTTATAGCATAATGCTGGAAACCCGTTACCATGGGCAAAATGGATTAGCTCCTTCATAGAAGAGCTACTTGTCTACTTTCAGCTCTTAATGCATAAAGTGCAAAACTGTAATAGGCAATCAAGAGGAAGAATAAGATAAAACCTAGCCCCGTAAATACGCTATTAAGTGACAATATAGTCATTAACACAAACAACATCGGCGTTCCTGCGACCATAAGCATACGGCACGAGGCGACAAAGGATATTTTAAAAGAAAAGAAGATCGATGAAAAAGTTTGCCCTAGCAAAGCAAACACAAAAAAGAAAACAAGAAAAATAGAGAAGAAAATACCCACGATAATAGGATAAAGCACCGCTTGTGAGGCGTATTTAAGCCCAGTAACGGAGTTTGCTTCCACCATTTTTTTGCCATCAAATACTAAATTCGATCCCTTATCAAAAGTCTGCACAATAGGAGTGCTTCTACTCGGTGGTGTCTCTTTACTCATAGTAAACAGCTGGGGATTAGGTATCCTAAAAGCAATCTGATTTTTATTAATCAGAATATTTAAATAAGGATATTGTGCCGTAAAATCATTTATTATCCCTGTAGTATCAATGATAACCACCGTCTGACCTTTATCATTTTTAACAAAGTACGGCATTGGCTTATCAAAAAGAACATTTCCGTTTTGGATGTAAAAAACAGGTATTTTTAATAAGGGATTAACAATCTGTTCTTTAAACGATTCATCTAAACTAATCGACATTCTAAAAAAGAATGGCACACTCAGTATCGCAACAACCAATAAGAGATAAAGCACACCAAATCCCTTCCAGCGCTTGCCCACATCCACATACAGGCGTCGTGAATAAAAGGATCGATACAGCGCAGACCAATAACCATATACCGGTGTATCAATTGGTTTTAATGCAGTTTTTTCTTTACCCACGCCATTCTCCAATACGTTGTCCAGTTAGCTGATTAAATACATGTAGTTTCATTTTAGGTAGTTCAACCTCGAATTGTCCACTAGGAATTGATTGATCAGCAGAAACTCGTAAATTTAGTTGCTCTCCATTGTTTATACAGCGTGCTCTAATTAATTTATCCGCTCCCATATCATCGATAAATTGAACAGCAACTGAGATGCGTTGTGAAGTAGATTCGTTAGCCAATTGCACATGCTCAGCTCTAATTGCCAAAACCAAATCCATCTTGTCCTCAAGTGAATAATTTGTTTCGGGCATCGGAAAATTAATACCTAAACTCGTTTCAATAGTAGCACTCTTTTTATTAAATACCCCTGAAAATGTATTTAATGGATAATGCCCCGTAAATTCTGCGACAAATAAGCTTGCAGGATTTTGATACAATTCTTGCGGTGTGCCAATTTGTTCGACAACCCCCTGATTAAGTACAATCACACGCTCAGCCATAGTCATTGCTTCTGTTTGATCGTGAGTTACGTACACGCTGGTGGTATTAAGCTGTTGATGCAAGCGTCTCAGCTCATGACGCATTTCAGTGCGCAGCTTTGCATCAAGATTCGATAAAGGTTCATCAAATAAAAATACGGCAGGAGATCGGACTATAGCCCTTCCCATTGCTACACGTTGCTTTTGCCCACCAGATAATGCTTGAGGTTTTCGCTCCAAATAAGGTGTTAAATGCAACAACTTCGCTGCATCAGCCACTCGTTGTTTAATTACATCCCTTTTAAAGCCACGCATTTTTAACCCATAAGCCATGTTATCAAAAACGGTCATATGCGGATAAAGGGCGTAATTTTGAAATACCATTGCCATATCACGTTTCGCGGCATGAACATCATTAACTTGTTGATCATTGATTAAAATGGAGCCTGAACTCACCTCATCTAAACCCGCGATTAATCGAAGTAAGGTTGATTTACCACAACCTGAAGGCCCCACGATGACCATAAACTCGCCTTTTTTAATGCTGAGATTAATTCGGTCTAAGATAGTCGTTTGCCCAACGCGTTTTGAGACCTCAACCAAAGTTACTGTTGCCATGTTACTTTAATCCTTTTTCAAACCATCGTTGCATCAACATCACAACCAAACACGGTGGAATTAAAGCAACCAGGGCAATTGTCATAATATAATGCCATTGCGGAACCTGATCAGCCACCCCCGCAAGATAACGAATTCCCATAACTACCGTCGCCATTTTCGTTTCAGTAGTAATGACCAAGGGCCATAAGTACTGATTCCATCCATAGACAAATAAAATTACAAATAAAGAAGCGATTTGCGTTTTAGATAAAGGTAAGAGAATATCAAAAAAGAAACGCACAGCGCCTGCACCATCTAATTTTGCTGCGTCGACTAACTCAGCCGGTACGGTTTTAAAAAACTGTCTGAATAAAAAGGTTCCTGTTGCCGACACAAATAAGGGCAAAGTTAAACCCGTAAATGAATTTAATAATCCAAATGAAGCCACCACTTGAAAAGTCGGAACAATACGCACCTCAACCGGTAACATCATCGTTGCAAAAATCAGCGCAAAACATAGTTTTTTAAACGGAAAATCAAAATAAACTAACGCAAATGCAGACCCGAGGGCCAAAATAATTTTTCCCACGGCTATGGCTAAAGCCATAGCTAAGCTATTAAATAACATGACGGTAATTGGTTCGCCCCCGGTAACGGATAGGCCTTCACTCAGAACCGCTTTCAGATTTTTTAGTAATAAAGTTCCTGGAATCATGGGTACGGATGAATGCATCATTGCACTGCCATCATGGCTCGCAGCAACAATGGCTAAATAAATCGGCAACAACATGAGCAAAATGAATAAGGATAAAAATCCATGGGATAATATGCGAGACATTAATTTCATGCGTAATGAACCTTTTTCTCGAGATACTTAAATTGCACTAAGGAAACAAGTATCACAACAACCATTAGAATTACGGATTGAGCAGAGGAACTTCCCAAATCCATTCCTTCAAATCCATCCTGATAGACCTTATACATCATATTCGTTGTACTATTGCCAGGTCCACCATGCGTCATCACATGAATAATTCCAAAGGTATCAAAAAATCCGTACATTAAATTCATAATCAATAGGAAAAACGTCGTTGGCGATAACAACGGAAAAATAATTTGCCAAAAACGCTGCCAAGCCGATGCCCCATCAATAATTGCCGCATCAATCAACGATGGAGGAACCGCTTTTAATGCCGCAAAATAAAATAGAAAATTATAGCTATATTGCTGCCAACTGGCGGTAAGAATAACAACCAGCAAAGCTTGATTTACATTATTTACATAATCAAAATTAATGCCTAAGGACTGTAGTACATGGGTTAACCAACCCAAAGTAGGATGGCATAAGAAACGCCAAAGAATCGCAGCCACCGCAGGTGCTACAGCATAAGGCCATAATAATAAGGACTTATAAATTCCTTGCGTTTTACTACGATTGTTAACTAATATGGCTGTAAGAAGCCCAAGGCACATGGTGCAAAAAGTCACACTGCACGCAATAATAAAGGTTACTACTATTGCTTTACGGTAACTGGAATCGGCAAACAAATCTGTAAAATTAGTTAGGCCGGCAAAGTGCTTGTGTAATCCAAAAGCATCGGTATAAAAAAATGCTTGTACTAAAGCATTACATGCAGGCCAAATAAAAAATATTAGGGTGACAATCAGTTGCGGGACTATAAAAAGCCAGGCATAAAAACGCTGATGATTAAATTTTGACATTAGCCCTGCATGGTGTGGAAAGTCGTGTAAGGCTACGATTATATACTTTGGGTATATAGATTCAAGTGAAGTAAGAGCAAACAAAAAGGAAGTACGCCATTCCGAACCCAGTGAGGGCTTTTCTGAAGGAGGCATAAGTACTATGAATAAGTATCATGCCACGTTCAGGAGATGCTTGAATCTTAACCGAAAGTCCGAGTAAAATTTACCATGATTAAGGAAGATATTTTGCGCTACGTACATATAGAAAACCCCGGCTCCTACAGCCGCCTTACTATAGAAAATTCCCCTATCCCTGAATGTAAAGACAGCCAAATATTAGTTCAGGTCAAAGCAACGGCGCTAAACCGTGCTGACCTAATGCAACGCTACGGAAAATATCCTCCTCCCCAAGGAGAATCAGCGATTCCAGGTTTAGAACTTGCGGGTGATGTAGTTGCAGTTGGCTCTAAGGTGACTCAATTTAAACCTGGAGATAAAGTCTATGCTTTAGTAGGAAGTGGAGCCTATGCCGAATATTGTCTGGTTGAATCATCCCTCGCACATTTAATTCCAGAAGGATGGGATTATCCACTTGCCGCAGCCCTTCCTGAATCCTTAGTGACGGTTTATGCCACCGTATTTAACCTCGGTGCATTAAAAGCAGGACAAACGCTCTTAATCCATGGCGCAGGAAGCGGGATTGCCTCATTAGCAATTCAAATGGCGAAACAAGTAGGAGCCAAAGTCATCACTACTGTAGGTAAGGATGATAAAATTAATAAAGCAATACAACTTGGTGCTGATCAGGTAATCAATTATAAAACGCATGATTTTGAGGATCTAATTGAGGAAAAAAGCCTTGACCTAATTCTGGATTTTATTGCTGGCGATTATTTTGACAAGCATCTTCAGCTGTTAAAGCCGCAAGGTAAATTAATTCAAATCGCCTGCCTTAAAGGCCCCAAGGTGGAATGTAATTTAGCTTTAATCATGCAGAAAAGACTACAGATTATTGGCTTTGTTCTACGTTCACAAAGCCTACCGGAAAAAACACTTTTATGGAAAGAAGCTCATGAACACTGGTTTGATATCTTAGCCAAAAAACAAATCAAACCGGTTATTGACTCCGAGTTCAACTTAGAACAAATCGAAGAAGCACAACAACACATGCAAGCAGGCATCCATTTTGGAAAAATTGTTATTCATGTGGCCTAACCATGGAGCCCGTATTAGCTCGGCCTAATACGGGAGCTGAACATGAATCATGTTCTCAATCTAGTCTTGCGCTAACTTACTATTTCTCATAGTACGATCCAGCAACTGAGCATAAATCGGCTCATTACGTGCAAGTTGCAGCATAATCGTGGCGCAAATACAGGTTATCATGACAGGAAAGATTAACGCGTAATTTTGCGTCATTTCCACAACCAAGATTCCCCCAGTGATTGGTGAACGAGTAATTGCAGCAAAAAATGCGGCCATTCCGGCTACTGCAAACATGCCTGGATGTACAAGGGAGTCTAGATGAAAAAACACGAGCACCTGAAATGAGGCCAAACCAAGTAAGGTTCCTAAAGCTAAAGTTGGTGCGAAGATTCCGCCTGGAATGCCAGTAGCATAACAGCCAATGGTCCCAACAAACCGAATCAGAAATAGCATACATAAAATAGCGAATCCAGGAGAAAGCGTTAAGGCTTGATGAATAATATGCATTCCTCCTCCAGTAGCTGCTGGAGTATATACTGCTAAATAGCCAATAAGGAAACTTACGATTAAAACATAAACTACCTTTTGAGATGCTGATAGTCGGTCCATCCAGGCAAGGGTTGCCATAAGTCCTTTATTAAACAGAAGACCTGCCACGCCTACAATAAATCCGAAAAATACAAAAAGCCATAATGCATCCAAGGATGGAAATTGAAACACATCCATAGGAATGGTTGCCTTGGTGCCGATAATCAAATCCATCATGACCGTCGCCGTAATGCAGGTAATCACCACTACCGTGAAACTGGTAAATGAATAGTTAAATTGATTACGCATTTCTTCCATCACGAAAATAACACCAGCCAAAGGTGCATTAAATGCTACAGCAAGACCGGCTGCCGCTCCGGCGGCGATAAGGCTATCTCGACGACGACGGCTGAGGTTAAATACAGCCCCCAGCATCTCCCCCAGATTCCCCCCGACATGGATGGTGGGGCCTTCACGTCCTAAAATCATATTTGAAGAAATAGCTAAGATACCGAAAAAATATTTTACCGGTAATAAGCGTCGCCAAAAGATAGGCCGCACATGCAATAAGGCCCCCTCAATTTCTTGCACCCCACTACCGCCTGCTTCCGGAGCAATGTATTTCACCGCCATGAATGCAGAAAGTACCATAAGCATAGAGAAAGCCCCGGAAATAACTCCAGCCAGCCATCCCTGCCCGCCAAACACATGAACCACCTGCATTAAAGAAGAACCTAACAGATCGATTGATAAACGAAATGATGATCCGACTAATCCAACAATAACTCCCAGTACAATAGATACCAAGTACAGAATTACAATTTTATGGCGCATTCCTTGTTACCATTCCCATTAAGTTCGTAATAATTTTCAATCCTGCTTGATTCACTAAAGACAAAATAGTTTCCGGATGAAACTGCACGGCATAAATCGGCAAATGTTGATGAGATATAGCCATTACGACACCATCCTCACTCAACGCAGTGACCTTAAGCGCTTCAGGCATTGCATTGAGGCGTGCATAAAGTGAATGATATCGGCCCGCTTTGAACTCTTCTCCTAAGCCTGCAAATAAATCAGCAGAATCTAAAACCTTAATCATTGACGATTTACCATGCATGGGGTATTCAAGAATATCCAATACACCACCAAAATGTTCAACTAGCCCTTGCAGACCCAGGCACACACCAAACAAGGGAATACCTCGAGCTACAACAGCATCAATGCTTGCAGATAAATTAAAATCACTGGGCTTGCCTGGGCCAGGAGATAAAACTACTAAGTCATAGTGGTGTTCTTGCAAATATTGCTGAGCTTTATCAAACCGGATCGTACTTACCTCTGCACCAGTCTGGCGAATGTAGTTGGCGAGTGTGTGAACGAACGAATCCTGGTGATCAATCAGTAACACGCGCTTCCCTTTTCCAGTTAGCGGCAAAGATTGCCTAATCGCGCTCGCGGGCGCTTTATGATTTAACATATCCAGGAACGCCGAAGCTTTTAAGCGTGTTTCTTGTTCTTCAGATTCAGGGACTGAATCATAAAGTAAAGTAGCGCCAACACGAACTTCAGCAATACCTTGAGAGATGCGTACGGTTCTTAAAACCAGGCCAGTGTTTAAATTGCCATTAAAACCAAACCAGCCAACTGCTCCTGCATACCATTTACGAGGTGATTTTTCATGCTGCTCAATAAAATTTAAAGCCCAGATTTTCGGCGCCCCAGTTACCGTAACCACCCACATATGGGTTAGAAAAGCATCGACAGCATCAAACTCTGCTCTTAAAGTTCCTTCAACATGATCCACGGTATGAATCACTCGTGAATAAACTTCAATTTGGCGTCGACCAATTACCTTAACCGAACCCGCCTCACAAATGCGTGATTTATCATTACGATCTACATCAGTACACATAGTTAATTCAGACTCTTCTTTGGGAGAATCGAGCAAGATCTGAATATTTTGAGCATCTTCAATCGCATCAGCGCCACGTTTAATGGTGCCAGAAATAGGACAGGTCTCTACTCGCTTACCCGTCACTCGAACATACATTTCTGGAGAAGCACCGACTAAATACTCCCCCTCACCCAAGTTAATAAAAAATCCATAAGGCGAAGGATTTAGTTGACGCATTTGTTTGAATAAATAAGATGGCTGCTCGGTATAATGAGTATAAAAAGTTTGGCTTGGCACTACCTCAAATAAATCGCCGCAAGCAAATCGTTCTTTTGCTTTATTGACTACTGCCGCATATTCCCCCGGTTCATGATCACAGAATTCTTCAGGTTTATTGGGTGATTCATAAGCTAAACGAGTACCTTCACGAGGAAAGTCATGTGTTGCATGATCTTGAAATTGAAACTCATAACGATTAACAAAGGCTTCTTCTTTACGATGATTCACCACAAAAATTTCATCAGGCAAGTAAAGAACCATATCACGCTGGGCTGGATCGCGTTCCTTATGTTGCAGCAAATCTTCAAATTGAAAAATTAAATCAAAACCCAAAGATCCGTACAGACCTAAATAGGGTTCGTGCTCGGATTTAAAAAATGAAAGTAATAATCTGATTACGGTAAATACGGAAGGCTGTTGGCTGCGTTCTTCCTCACTAAAAACCTGCTCTGAGGCTTTAATGTTAATCTGGATTTGACGCTCACTTTGAGCAACAAGTTCCAAGTTTTCATCTGAGCTGAATAGCTGCTGAACAAACGCAAGTAAAACCTCTCCGCGTTTATTTAAGGCATCAATCTGAATAGAACTCTGCTTGCACACAAGGGCTAGAGGCGGATTACAAAATCCAATATCCCAGCAAGTATAACGCCCTGGATATTCAAAACTGGAAGCAAACAAAGCCCCTCTTTCTGAATCCAAACGATCAATCAGGTGGTTGATACCTTCTTGATAATCCAATGGCTGTTGAGAAACCTCAACCTGAACGCCCCCCTGGGTTTTAAATTGTTGCAGCATGAATAACTTACTCGACTTATGATTAGGGATTACCCAGCATTCTACTGTAAAAATAAACAAGTTCCTATCAGCATAGAGCCTAAAGGGTACTCTAACTTATAACTCGTAAATTCGCTCCTCTATTCATCAGGTTCGGTATTAATCAGGCCTTGTTATATCACCGTAAGGACAGATTCAAATAATAAGAGCCACGTGCTAATATCCATTTCACGTCCTTTAAAATAGTTTAACAAAGGCAGAGTATTCGTCACTTATATAAGCGCTCATAAAAGTAGAAAGGAATCTTGATATGTACGTAGTTAACTTAAGAAATCTTATCCAGGCCCATCGGCCCTCTTTTTGGAATTCGTTTTGGAGTGTTTTAATAAATTGGAGTTTTTCAACAAACCTTCTTTTGAATGAATTAGAACGTTTAACCCAAAACACTCAAGATAATCAACTACCTAACGCCACGATTCTTCATATTCTTATCAACCATATTAATGAAAATTATCTTCCTTTTTTAAAAGAAGTGATAGCAAGTATGCGAGCAGAACAAGTTCCACTGCTCGCTTGGTTGATTCAAGGTAGAAATGATACCCATCATGAAAATTTTCAAAATATCCTAAATATTTTTATTAGCGAGCGCCAAGCTTTATGTACCGTGGAAAATATGGAACTACTTATTGCGGCAAATGATTGGCTCCCTTGGCTAGAAGAAAAACTTCCTACTATTCTTCTAGAAGAAGATAAAGCTCGCCCTGTTCATTTGCAACGGCATCTGGATGCTGAAATTAAACGACGTAAAGAGGAACAAGATACCCAATTTATGGAAAAGATATGGCAGGAAGCTATACGGTTAAATCTAAATACAAATGATTTTAAAGCTTACGCTGAACAATTAAAATTAAGAGAAAAAGTAGGTGATTGCCGGTTTACGCCTAAGGTAATTGCCTTTTTATATGCAATGAAATTGAATTCAGATATTTTTTTAAAATGTTTAGACTTAAACGATCCAAAGGTAATGCATGCCATAACTAATTTAATTACAGAAATCCCTACTTACAATCGCTGCCAGCCTGATCTGAAGAAGAAAATAATTTTTGGTGAATTTTTAGATGAAACGACGTTCACGCTACTAAATAAAGCACAGGAACCAGTTTATTTTACGACTACCTTAATTGAATTACATGACCTCGGTTTAAAAGAAAAAGAAATTATTGAGCAATTTCTTTCATTCCCTCGTTCAGACAAACTAGTACAGCTTGTATCTCAATGTATAAGAGCAGGATTATCAAAAGACTTATGCAAACAATATTTATTCAGAAAAGATAAAGCTGATTTATTTACTGTACTTGCTGAATTAGCAATTATCGAAAAAGGAAAGTTTAAGCAAGATTTGATTGATAAGGTATTAAATTGTTTCGATTTAAGAAGTCTTTGTGCAAAATTACACGCTTATAAAGAATCTACTTTAAATTTTTTCAACTCGCGAACAACTTTAACAGAAGAAGATATTAAGGAGTTATTATCGGGCCCCAAAAATTTAACAGAAGAGAATTTTGAAGCATTTTTAACTGAGGTAAATCAATCAGCCCCCAAAGAAAGCTCCTATTCTTAAATGCTTAACTTATTAACAATTAATACCCCCTCACAAACTTAGGCGTTTTATGAATACGATTTTTCATCAATAAGCCTAAATAAATAGAAAACTATTTCTTTTACTAATTTTTTTATTAATAAATTTATTAACATAAGGTATGTAAGTAACAGGATCTCATTACTTTCTAAAAAACGAGACTAAATCATCAATTGTTTGATCATAAATTGTTTTCTTTGTGCTATGCAGGTCTGTATAATAGCGTCTCTACACTTGGAGTAGATGCAGCTGAATATGGCTTATTTAAAGAACATAATTAAGTCAATTGAAAATTGATGAATTGATTCTGAATTTACAGCAAAAAAGTATTGCTTCATTATTCCCGCCAAAGTGGAGAATTAAACGAACGCAACGTTACTGTGCGTACAATAAATTGATTTTTCTAAACCCAGCGAAAAAACGTACCGCAACAATTGGAAAAAAGAAGCTGTTATCATGTGAAAGACCTACGAAGACAAGCCCATAGATTTACCAAGAGCTGTTGAGGCAATAAGATACAGCGATAAGCATTATTTAATATCAGGATATCACTCAAATGCAAATACAAGAGGGGCTTCATGAACAACGGGCGCTTAAAATATCAATAGCTGTTACCTTTCTCTTAGCTGTGGTAGGTATTTTATTTGGGCTATTATCGGGTTCATTGGCTATTGTCTTCGACGGTATGTTTAATATGGTTGATACCGTTATGTCAACCTTGGCTTTTTTTGTTGCCCGTCTTTTAACAAGAAAAGGGAACCGGAGATTTCAATATGGTTACTGGCATATTGAACCTATGGTGCTTGTTTTAAATGGTAGTATTCTAATACTTCTTTGTGCTTATGCGATGATAAATGCAATAGGCAGTTTAATGTCGGGTGGGCATGAGCTGAATTTTGATTGGGCATTTGTGTTTGCTCTTTTGGTCTTTGTTTTATCCACCTTCATGTATTTTTACTTGATTAAAAAAAACCAGCAAATTAAGTCCGAATTCTTACGATTAGACATTCAAAGTTGGCTAATGTCTGGATTGATCTCCTCATCTCTCCTATTGGCGTTTGGTATCGCAGCCCTGTTGCATGGTGGAATCTACGGATATTTTACCTCCTACATCGACCCCCTTATTTTAGCGTGTCTTACTGCGTGTTTGATTTTTGTGCCTATGGCCGCGGTCCGAGATGCCCTGCGAGACATATTTCGCATGGCCCCCTTGGAGCTTGATGAGAAAATAAGAGATTTTTTAGAGGAGCTTATCAAACAGCGTAATTTCAAAACCTATACAAGCTATGTTGCAAAAATAGGACGTGCGCAATTTATTGAAATACATATAGTAGTACCCATGAATTTTCCAATTTCAAGCATTGAAACCTTGGATGAAATTCGTAATGAGATCGCGTTGGCTCTTGGAGAGGATTCGCCACAACGTTGGCTAACCATAGCCTTTACTGCAAATGAAAATTGGATTTAACAGCTGCCAGGATTGGGAGCAATAGAGATTACGACCTCAACTCAATAAAAAACCTATATTCAAAGTTCGAGGCCTGCCTCCAGATGGACTAAGTCTTCCCCTCTTTGACGTTTTCTTAATTCATAGGGTTAACCGCGAATACCTTATGGCGCAATAAAAAGTGGAAATTTTGATAAACAGATAATACACTAAATACACTCAATGAAATATTATTGATTATTTTGTTTAAAATTTAATTAGCGATAAAGGATAACAATTGCTCTCTATATGAGAAAGCATCATAGAATAGATAGTCATGGAGGACATAAATGAGAATCTGGCGATCAGTTATTGTTGGTGTTTTATTATTACTTTCCCTAAATCAAGCGAATGCGGCGGGCACGAATCTCATTAACTTTTCTCAATTAGTGCAAGCTGTTGAGAATGGCGATGAGGTTAGAGCAATTATCCATTTTGATAACTGCCTTGTGACTGAGCCAGCAATTAAAACTCGGGTAATGAGACGATTAGATGGTGCCACAACTCGGTTTAATTTTACCCATTTTTTTCATGCTAAAGAAAATATTAATGAACAGATAATCGATACGGTCACTACCTCTATGAAGATTTTTATAGAACGCCCTACGGGGGAATTGATAACCTTATCTGGTCGTTTAAGTGTTTTTGAAGATAATACAGCGACACTTCACCTTGATTTCTTCGATCTCATTTTGCATAAACAACAATTGGTTGTTGATTGGACTTGTACCATTAGTAATGGCCAAGATGATAATGGTTTAGTGTTATTTAATGTTTCTTAATCGGCATTAGCATTTATAGACTAAAATTTAAGAATTATGCTTATAGGGACTCATCATGGTTAATCATAAACACATAATTATATTGATTATAATTTTAATCTCTATTTCTCTATTTATTTTTAATTAGGCCATCCATCAGCTTTAACGCATTGCGGGTGAAACAAAAAATGATGTATTCTGAACCTGGCCCCGATGAGCTATAGCCTCAATAACTACCTAACTAAAAGCTCTGTTACATCGGTTTGGACATTTAAAGCTAATTGCCCTGATTGAGTTTGCATGTTGAAAAATAAAAATGCATTACCTTTAGTTGCAATGGCTTGAATAACACCACCAACAAGCCCCGGAATAATGCCTGTAGCCAGAACAAGTAAAATTGATTTCCACAACGCTCCGGTTACACGATTCTCATTGAGAAGATCTATTGCTTCCTTATTTTTTTCTACGTAATCAAAAAATGCATCTAATTGACCTGATTCAAATGCAGAAATGCGTTGTTCAGTGTCAGCGATAAGCACGTTAATTTTTTGCACTTTTAACAGAGTTTGCCTATCCCTAGAGATTAAATATTCTTCTTTATATCGATTTAACTTAACAATAGATTGCCTTAGTGACATCAATTTCGGCGACAACTCACAGTAAACCAAATTAGAGAGTCTATCGATTTCAGCTAAAAATATACTTTTGTATACATTATAAAATTTATATTCAGGTGTAACTACCTGACCAAAATCAATAGGGTATGTTTTATTCCCCTCAGTCATAAAATTTCGTCGATCACGGCAATCCCCCATAATAAACCCTCTCGCCAACATTTGCTTAAGGCAAAAAAGTCGCTCTAAATCCGTCGGATAGTGCCCACGAATAAAGGGTAAAGAAAGTTCATCTCTTGATGTAACACATGCGGTTGCGTACTGAGTGTCTTTGTAATATTCATTCCAATGTCGTACTTGATCCGCAAAAAGTAATTCAAAACCTAATCTTTTAGAAACTTTAAATACACGCTCGCCGTCAATGCGAGTGATGTTATTGCCACCTTGTTCAAATGATGAGGCTTTTACTGTTTTTTTAGGCATGGCATTGGTGCGCATTTAAAAATCAATAAGACCAATTTTAAACTAAAAAGATTAAGGAAAAATTAGCAAATCAATATTAAGTTCTAAGGAAATTTGCAATGAGGTGCAGGTTGGGCCCATGGCCAACATGGAGTTCTGCGGGGAGTACGATGTCCTTTGCTGGAGCAGCTCCCAACCTACACTTTATAAATATAATCATTAACCAAGCAATGGTTCAAATCTTATTCAATGTTCTTAGTCTTTGCTATCTCAGCTAAAGAACATTTTTTTTCTATTGCCTCTTTAATCCAAAGTCCTACTTGATGATGCGCATCGCGGAATGGAATACCCTTTAGAACTAAAGACTCCAGAACCTCAGTAGCATCAAGATAACCACTGCTCGCCTTTTCCTGCATTAACGTTGTATTAAAATGAATATTTTGTAAAAAAGGAGCAATAATTTGCAAGCTTGCTGTAAGCGTAGTTACCGTATCAAATAAACACTCTTTATCTTCTTGCATGTCCTTATTATATGCGAGCGGCAATCCTTTCATTATGGTTAAAATACCCATTAAATGTCCGAATACCCTGCCGCTTTTACCACGGATTAACTCCAATACATCAGGATTTTTCTTATTCGGCATTAAAGACGACCCCGTAGCAAAAGCATCATCAAGGGTGATAAAGCCAAACTCTTGGGTTGCCCATAAAATTAAGTCTTCTGCCAAGCGGGATAAATGCATCATAATAATTGCGGCAAGCGAACAAAACTCAATTACAAAATCACGATCACTTACTGCATCTAATGTATTTTCAATAACTCCAGCAAAGCCTAATGCTTTAGCCGTCCAGCCTCGATCTAAGGGTAAATTACTTCCAGCCAAAGCCCCTGCTCCTAATGGGGAGTAATTCATGCGGCCATGCCAATCAGCCACTCGGCTTAAATCGCGTTGAAACATAGAAAGATAGGCAGCAAAATATTGGCCGAGATAAATAGGCTGTGCTTGTTGTAAATGTGTATACCCTGGCATTTTCGCTATGGCATATTGTGTAGCCAAATCCTCCAATACCGTATTCAAATCATTCAACAAGGCACTGATCTTATCTCCCGCATCACGCGCATACAGTCGTAAATCAAGAGCTACTTGATCATTACGACTTCTTCCCGTGTGTAATTTTTTCCCTACATCGCCAATTTTAGCAATCAATAAGTGCTCAATGAACATGTGAATATCTTCGCATGACTCATCAAACTCTTGGATACCGTGCTCTATTTCATAACCAATCTCAGCAAGCGCCTGACAAATCAATTCTGCCTCACTGTATAAAATAAGCCCTTGCTGCGCGAGCATCGTAGCATGAGCCTGACTTCCAGCAATGTCATGGGCATAAAGTACTCGGTCAAAAGCTAATGAGGCATTAAAATGCATCACTCTTGGATCAAGCTCTTTACTAAAACGTCCGCCCCAAGTTTTGTGACTCATAAGACATCCCCTTTATGGACCATACCGTATATTTTAGCGGATAAAGAGAATAAATTGATAAACCCTTCGGCATCATATTGATTATAAACGCAATCCTCTTCAAAAGTAGCTAAAGCTGGGTCATGCAAACTAAAGGGAGATTGCATGCCATAAGGAATCATGTTCCCTTTAAACAGTTGTAAGTTAACTGTTCCTGTTACATGCTGTTGTGTTACATCAATTAGTGCATCCAAGGCTTTTTTAGCTTGTGAAAACCAACGTCCTTCATACACCATGTTGGCATAAGTCTGTTGTAGTGATTGTTTTAGATGTAGTGTAGCTCTGTCCATACACAGGCTTTCGAGCATTAAATGAGCTTTATACAAAACAGCAGCGGCAGGTGCTTCATATACCCCTCTAATTTTCATCCCCACTAATCTATTCTCAACAAGATCAGCTACACCGATGCCATGTTTTCCTGCGATTTTATTTAGCTCAGCTAATAAAGCTACAGGCGACATTGCTTTAGAATTTAAGGCAACAGGTACCCCTTGTTCAAAATCAATGCTAATCAACTCGGGAGCCGCTGGAGTTTGCTCTAAGGACGCAGTCATTAATAGTAAATCATCTGGCTTAGGTTGAGATGGATCCTCCAAAACCCCGCCTTCATGAGAAATATACCACGCATTATGATCCCTCGAGTACGGTGACTTAGGGGTTACTGGCACCTCTATCCCATGTAATTTGGCATACTCAATGGCTTCCTGTCTGGATTTAATCGACCAAACTCTCCAAGGAGCAATGATTTTAAGCTCAGGCGCCAAAGCTTTAACTGTGTATTCAAATCGCACCTGATCATTCCCTTTGCCCGTAGCCCCATGAGCTACCGCTTCGGCTTGTTCTTGCTTGGCGATTTCAACTAATTTCTGAGCAATCAACGGCCTGGAAATGGTTCCAAGGATGTACTGGTTTTCATAAAGAGCCCCTGCTTTGACCAACTTCCACAGATAATCATCGACAAACTCTTCCTGTACATTAATAAGGTAGGCTTTAGAGGCTCCGCTGCGCATTGCCTTTTCTTTAATCGCGGGTAAATCCTCACTTTGGCCAAGATCACAAATCACTGCAATAATTTCTGCTTGTTGGTAATGTTCCTTTAACCATGGGATCATTACTGAGGTATCAAGCCCACCAGAATAAGCCAGTACAATTTTTTGGATGGATTCAGCCATGATTTTACTCCTGATAATAATGTTTTAAATACGAAATGGGCTCCGCCAAATTTTTAGGTAGTACCTCAGCAACAATTTTCCCCTCTTTCAAAACCATCAAACGATCAGCCATTTTGCTAAGAAAATCAAGGTCATGTGAAGCTATTACCATAGTCACACCTAAAGATTTAACCGAGTTTAATAAGTGAATGACCTCATCAATCGTTGCTAAGTCCAAGCCTGATGTGGGTTCATCACAAAGTAATAAAGCAGGTTGCATCATCAAACATCTCGCTAAAGCAACACGCTGCTTTTGCCCGCCAGAAAGCTGTTGCGGATAAGAACCTGCTTTATCACTAATTCCTAAACGTTGAAGTAAGGCTTGAGCCTGAGACTCATGATTTGCGGTCTTGTCCTGCAAGCTGGGGCCATAAATTAAATTTTTCAGTACCGTCATATGCGGAAACAATTGAAAGTCCTGAAACATAAAACCACTTTTGCCGCTGTAGTTAATGCTGCCAGAATCCAAAGTCTCTAACCCTTGGATACAACGTAATAAGGTAGATTTTCCACCTCCTGAAGACCCCGCTAATCCCAGAACTGTTTGCGACTCAATCTCTAGGCTAATCCCATTCAATACGGGCAAGGAACCAAAATGCTTACAGGCATTGTTTATCGTTAGCATAGCGCCCCCTTTGACTCAATTTTCTTGCCTAAATATTCAATAAATAAAACTAATCCATAGTAATAAACAGCTGCGATGCATAAAGGAACAAAATAAGTAAATTGCTCCGCTGCAACAGATTGAGCTCGACGCATTACATCCATACCCCCAATCGTTGCAATCAATGCCGTTTCTTTAAGTAAGGCGATTGTTTCATTAATAAATGCCGGAAAAATATTTTTTACCACTTGCGGTAAAATGATGTCTTTCCATAAGTAAAAACCAGAAATCTGTAATGTTTTTGCCGCCTCAAATTGCCCCTTTGGCAAGTTCTCTATCCCCGCTCTTAAAATTTCAGCTACATAAGCAGAGCTGTTCAAACCAAAAGTTAATAAACCTGCCGTTAAAATATTCGGCTTTAAACCAATCAGAACAGGAACTGCAAAGTATGCAAAACTTAATTGCAAAATCATGGGCGTCCCCCTCATAATGGAAATGAATCCATTAATTATTGGCTTTGCAATGCCTTGATGACGCAGCAAAGCCAGAGTCGTTCCCAATAAAGTTCCAATCACTAATCCACCAATGAGAAGAGTTAGGGTCATCATGACCCCTTCACCGATAAACAAGATATTTTGCTTCAACTCATCCATTAAGCACCTCCAAACCATTTTTGTTTGAGTTTGGCCAACTCACCATTTTGTTCAAGCTGTTGCAATGCCTTGTTGATTTCATGAGTTAACGGAGAGTTCTTTTTCAAGGCCAAACCGTAGCCATCATTGGATTTGGAAATCACTGTAAACGATAACCCAGGATTTTTCTGACTAAAGGCAGCACCTTGAGCCCCATCTACCACAACCGCCTCAGCATGCCCTGCATTTAAAGCAGCAATGGCTTGGTTGTTATTATCCATGACCAGCAGCTTGGCATTAGGAAGATTATTTTTTAACCAAATCTCCATGGTACTACCTAATTGCACTGCAATTTTTTTATTCGCAAGCTGCGTTATATTTTTAATGGGCTGCTGCTGAGAATAAACAACCGCCAGACTTTCAAAATAATAAGGATTGCTAAAGTCAAAATTCTTCTTTCGTGGTTCGGTAATTGTGAGTGTCGATATGGCCGCATCAACCTGACTCATGCTCAGAGCAGGTAAAATACTGCTAAACTGCATGCTGTCAAAAACAGCTTCTTTACCGAGTTGTTTTGCGATTAAACGGGCCAAATCGATATCAAAACCTTTAATTTCGCCATGCTCATTATATTCAAAAGGTGGATATTCTGCGGAGGTGGCAAAATGAATAAACTTCTTGTTTTCCTCTGGGATATTGGCATAACACCATGAAACAACAAGAGCAAAACTAATAGTTACTATATTGATTATCTTTTTCATATGAATACGCATCCAAATTTTATCCGTTTTTAGAATTTATCAAATTGATACTTGTCATGTCAACAACAAGTGAATATAATTTCTTAAAAATGATTGCGCATTCAAAAAAGGGATATCATGAGCCAAGATGCACTTCTCGACGGGCATATATTAAATATTGTGCAAACAGAAAAAATTTCCGAGCAGATCGATTTACAAAAAAGTCTAACCGAACGAGGGTATACTATCCCGCAAGCAACCTTATCTCGCCGTTTAAAAAAATTAAAAATTGCTAAAGTTGCTGGTGTTTATCAGGTCGTGGATTTTAATATCCCAAATCTTCCTTTGGTATTGAACATCCAGATTTCTGATTTTGGGTTAATTGTCTTGCATACTCATCCAGGTAATGCCAATAGCCTTGCTTATTATATTGATAAGAAATATGTCTCCTTTTCGATGCAAAGCAATAAGAACACGGGGATTTTAGGAACCATTGCCGGAGATGATACCGTATTATTGATTGTTAAAAGCAAGGAGAAGCAAGAAGAGATAGTACAGCTGTTGCGTGCAGAGTTCCCCTATTTAACATAAAAACTATCCGGTGTAGCCTGGTTGCAAGCATCCACGCTACGCCAAAATAGACCTCTATCAAAACCAATGAGTCACTTACAGCACCCCATATTATATTTGTAACTTAATATATCCTCGCTATAATAAGCTGTTTCTCTTTTTGGACGTTGTTCATCATGACCATCACACCTACAGACCTGGAAAAAATCGCGCAACTCGCTTATCTGAATACAGATATGGATCACACGCCTCAATTAATACAAGAAGTAAATGAAATCATGAACTTTGTGGAACAATTACGTTCGGTCGATACTACCGAGGTTGTCCCTTTATTCCACCCCTTTGCCTTACAACAACGATTAAGGCCTGATGCCATTACTGAAGAAAGCTGCCTCGCCGAGCTAGAAGCCATAGCGCCTTTGTTTGAGGATGATCTTTATTTAGTCCCCCAAGTTATTGAACAGGACAAATAATCATGGAACAACTCACTTTAAAACAATTATCCGAAGCACTCCATCAAAGAAAACTATCGAGTGTCGAACTCACACAGCACTATCTGGCACAAATCAATAAATATCAAGAATTGAATGCCTTTATTAGCCTGGATGAGGAGCATGCATTACAGAAGGCGCAACAAGCCGATATGCAATTACAGCAAGGTAATGCCCCTGCACTTACTGGAATTCCAATGGCGCTTAAAGATTTATTCTGCACCCAAAGGATGCCCACTACCTGCGGTTCAAAAATGTTGGCTAACTTTCAATCGCCTTATGAAGCAACTCTTGCAAAAAAATTAAAAGAGTGTGGCACCATTTTAGTTGGTAAAACCAATATGGATGAGTTTGCCATGGGCTCCAGCAATGAAAACAGTTATTTTGCTGCAGTAAAAAATCCTTGGGATAGGGAGCGAGTTCCTGGAGGTTCTTCAGGTGGCTCAGCTGCGGCCGTTGCTGCAGGTTTAGTCCCCTTTTCTATTGGCTCAGATACGGGCGGTTCCATACGCCAGCCCGCAGCATTTTGTGGAATCAGTGGGATTAAACCAACTTATGGTCTAGTCTCCCGTTTTGGAATGGTTGCTTATGCTTCCAGTTTGGATCAAGGCGGTCCAATGGCTCGTAGCGCTGAAGACTTAGCTTGGATTTTACAGGCTATTTCAGGTTTTGATAATAAAGACTCAACCTCTATAGAAACTACGATTCCTAACTATGAAAGCGAATTAAATAAACCCTTAGGAAAATTAAAAATTGGCTTGCCCTCTTGTTTTTTTCAACCTCAAGTAGAGCCTGAAATTCAACAAGCCATTCACGAGGCCGTTAAAGTATATGAAAGCTTGGGGGCGGAAATCATTCCTCTTGATTTAAAGCTACAACCCTTGTGGGTACCCTGCTACTATGTTGTCGCCTGCGCGGAAGCATCTTCTAATTTATCGCGCTATGATGGGCTGCGCTTTGGTCATCGCAGCACTAAGGCGACGAGCCTAAATGAATTAATTCGCAGCTCACGCAGTGAAGGCTTTGGTGCTGAAGTAAAACGTCGCATCATTACAGGTACTCATGTTCTCTCTTCAGGTTATTTTGATGCCTATTATTTACAAGCGCAAAAAATTCGCCGTTTAATTCAAGAAGAACTGCTGACCACTCTTCGCTCCGTTGATGTGATTCTTGGCCCAACTACCCCAACAACTGCATTTAAATTGGGTGAAAAAATCGCCGATCCCATTCAAAACTATCTAGCTGATGTCTTTACTGTCGCAGCTAATCTTGCAGGCATTCCCGCACTATCCATACCTGCAGGCTTTGCTAAAGGATTACCTATTGGCATGCAATTAATGGGTAAGCATTTTAGTGAGGGACTTCTGCTAAATGCAGCACATCATTACCAACAACATACTGATTGGCATCAAGCCAAACCACAGCAATAGAGGTGAACTATGGAATGGGATACTGTAATTGGACTTGAGGTGCATGTCCAACTTAAAACAAAATCCAAGCTTTTTTCTGGCGCCTCCACTGCCTTTGGTTCAGCGCCCAATACCCAAACCTGTTTGATTGACGCAGGCCTCCCTGGAGTTTTGCCCGTATTGAACCAAGAAGCAGTAACTATGGCGATTCAATTTGGCCTGGCTATTCATGCGGATATTAATGATCAATCCATTTTTGAACGTAAAAATTATTTTTATCCTGATCTACCTAAAGGGTATCAAATCAGCCAATTTCAAAAACCTATTGTGAGTAATGGTGCGCTTAAAATTACTCTGGATGATGGGGATGAACGTGAGGTAGAAATTGTACGTGCCCATTTAGAAGAAGATGCAGGCAAATCCTTACATGGGGTACAGCAAGGTTTTAGTGGAATTGACTTGAACCGCGCAGGTACGCCCTTATTGGAGATAGTAACCGCACCTTGTTTGTATTCAGCACAAGAGGCAATCAGCTATTTAAGAACCTTGCATCAATTAGTCCAGTTTTTAGGAATTTGTGATGGAAACATGCAGGAAGGATCATTTCGCTGTGACGTGAATCTTTCGTTAAAGCCTAAAGGCTCTACTGTTTTAGGGACTCGTACGGAATTAAAAAATCTAAACTCATTTCGTTATATTGAAAAAGCCATTGCTTACGAAGAGGCAAGGCATCAAGATTTATTGGAATGTGGAGAGAAAGTCATACAAGAAACCCGTCTTTATAATCCGGATACCAACAGCACCCATACCTTGCGTGAAAAAGAAAATGAAAATGATTACCGTTATTTTCCTGATCCTGATTTATTACCAATTCACATCACTCGCTATCAGATTGCTGAAATAAAAAGACTACTCCCTGACTTGCCCGGGAAAATCCGCGCTCAATTAAGTCTAATCCCGAATCTCAAAAGAGAGGACATTGATTTTCTTCTTTCAGCTCCAGCAATCTATCATTTCTATAAAGAAATCAAAACGATGAGCCAGGCTGCAGAAAAAGTGATTGTTAACTGGTTAAAAGGCCAGTATGCAGCAGCATTAAATAATGAGCATTTAAGCTTTGAAAACCCTAGAGTTTCTGCAAAAACGATGGCGCAGCTTTTAGATAAACTGCATGAAGATAGTATTTCACTAACGAATGCGCGCTCTTTGTTCGCATTATTATGGGCCGGTGAAGAAGATATCGATGCGCTTATTGAGCGAGAAGGTTATCAAAAAATTGATGATACTGCGGGCCTAGAAGAAATGATTGCCTCCCTACTTCTACAATTCCCAGAGCAAACCGCTGAGTATCGAGCTGGAAAGGAACGCTTATTAGCCTTTTTTGTAGGACAGATAATGAAACAGACGAAAGGACAGGCAAATCCAGAATTAATTAATACGCTGTTGAAAAAACACTTAGCTGGCTAAGAACATCAAAAGCAATGTAGCCTGGTTGCTCGCAACCAGGTTTCCTTAAACAGCATCAAACAAGATTGCAATGAGCGTAAGCATTTACGAATATTTTTTGGACGTCTTATATAATTAAAGAAGGCTGATAAAAATCAGCGTTGGGCTTTGCAGCCCATAGCCGTCAAGCTAAGCCCAGATATTTTTACAATAAGGTATTGAATTATCAAGAAAAAAAGCTAGAGTTCCCTTTTAAATTTTTTCCTGGCGGGAAATAAAAAGAAAAAGGGACTCTATGCTCGCTGCTAACTT
>JARLJR010000071.1 GCA_031291095.1 Legionella sp.
ATTTAATTAAACGAATCTGGGAGCATAAAAATAACATGATTCCAGGATTTACAGCTAAGTACACGATACATATATTGGTTTATTATGAGGTTCATGAAACCTATGTAGAAGCAGCTCGACGTGAAAAACGTTTCAAGAATTGGTGCAAGCAGTTGAAGTTAAATTTGATTGAGAAGCTAAATCCAGAGTGGCGTGATCTATGATCTATATGAAGAAATTTGCCATTGATTCAGATCGTCTGGATGCCGCGAACACGTCGCGGCACGTAGGCGGTGGGGATGAATTGTCAACACGCCCTAGAAAAACCCAACGACTTCAATACGGCTTATTCCTAGGTCATAATAAAGCCAATACGGGTTTAGAATTGATCTTGTCTGATCTTGTCAGGACACAAGTTCCGGGGGGGGGCTGCACAGGGTTAAGCCTGTTTTTTATGACTTATGTCATTACCATCATAAGGTTTTATTTTTCCTGATCCATGTCCTTTGCTTGATAATAACGAATGGTTTCAATCCCAATCTCAAATTTACCATTGTTTTATTAGGTATTACTTGACTCCGTACTATAGTCCGTACTCTATATTGCTATTTATAGATTATTCATCATATGGTCTTAAAACCAGGCTTTATGCATGCTGAATAGGTAATTCAATTAATTTATTAGGAACATATATGAGATCTTTATTTACTCTTTTATTATTAGGTTTCTTCTTTAACCATTCCTTGTCTTACGCTAATAAGCGTGAACTACCTAGCCAAAGTGCTATGCAAATAGTAATTGAGAATGTGCCAAGTGAAATCAAGCCCAATACGACAGAAATACTTCGGTTTCAACTTTTTAAAGACCATAAGTCACTTACCTTAAAAGACCTTAATACAGTACATACAAAAAAGGTTCATTTGATGGTTATAGACCCTACATTGACTGATTACCATCATATCCATCCTGTGATGGATAATAAGAATAAGGATTTTGTTTTCAAATTTACCCCAAAGAAAAATAGCTCTTATCGAATATGGGTTGATATCACCCCTGTTGCCACAGGCAAGCAGGTGTTTTTAAATACTGATATTGGTTCTTCCTCACAAAAACCTCTAATTAATGAAAAAGTTAAATTAAATTCCAACATAAATTCTTATCAGTTTAACTTGAAGCTAGATGGGCAACCTCAGGTAGGTAAAACTGTAATGGTAACTATTACTGTAACAAAAGATGGAAAGCCTTTCAGTCAGCTAGAACCTGTTATGGGCGCATTTGCTCATCTTATGGGATTTAATGCAGATTATTCTTCCATTCTGCATATTCACCCTATGGGAAAGGAACCTAGAAACGACACTGAGCGTGGTGGTTCGCAATTAATGTTCCATATAGAGCCTCAAAAAGCAGGCTTCGTTAAGTTATTTGCGCAATTTCGAATTAATGGAAAAGACCTCTATGTGCCTTTTGGTATTGTAATTAGACGCTAGCATTCAAAAATCTTTTATAAAGAAATATAATATGGGTACACCAACGCATTGTAGCCCTACGGGAAAAACCATTGATACTTTTTTGCTTCTGCAAGATTGTCTTGTTTCTTGTGCGTACAAGACATTTTTGCTCTTGCCCCTTTCCGGGCTCACTCAATCAAAAGCACAATATTTTTTAATAGCTAAATCAACCATCGTTACCTATACTCATAAATTAAATGAACCGTATTTGGTCTATTTGATTATTTGTTGTGCTTTAAAGGTGGGGTTTGTCTATGAAAAGTCATCAAGAAAACGCAGTTAATCTACTGAAAAACTATCAAATGCAACATTATAATGCGCTTATACAATCTGCAATTAACTTATATTCTAAGTTTACGATGCTTAAGGAGTATACCCTTAATGTACTTCCTGTCTTTGAACAAGATATGGAACAAATTTACACAAATATAGCTGCGTGCGAACAGGCTGAAATCGATGCACTATTTATCAAATTAGCCCTGCACCCAGTAATGGAGATCATGTCTACGGATTTTGCTCAGCGAATGCGAGAATGGCCAAGAGGATATCCCGGTGATTTTGAAACGATTGATTATTTATATTTTAAACAGAATAATCACCCCAAATATACACTGAAATGGTTGGTTGAAGAGTATTTTTATACGCTACCAGTAACTCAGCAACATCGTAACAAAGTAACCTATCAAGCTAATTTAATCAAAGAGGCGATATTAAAAAATAACAATGCCAAAATTGCTGTTCTTGCCTGTGGTGGTGGAATTGATCTTGGTCTTTGTGAAGATATTATTAAAGATTCTAATGCAACTATATACATTAATGATCAAGATAAAGATGCAATTAAACGAACCATATCTCGCTGTAGTAAAATAGCCGATAGGCTTTATCCTATTGAAACAGACATTCTTCGTGCAGTAAAGAAATTATCAAAAGAACCTGGCTTTAATCTCGTTGTCGCAGGTGGTGTTTTTGACTATTTGAATGACAAAATATCCATTCATTTGATTCACCAGGCCTACGAAATGCTTGATGATAAAGGACAGTTTTTATTTACCAATATTTCTAAAGATAATCCGATACGGGTAGGGATGGAGTATATTTTAAATTGGCAATTAATTATGCGCTCACAAGAGGATATCTATGCCTTGTGCCATGCTTCAAACGTGGGTAGGGACGCGGTTACAATTAGTAAAGAGGATACAAATCTGACCTATCTTATTGAATTAACAAAATAGATAAAACAGGAAAATGGAATTTTTAAGAAACTGGCTACGTGGGTGGGATGATTCATTGCATTGGAGCTCGTTTCTTTTTAATTTCATGCTCTAGAGCTTAGTAATTTTGAATTTCAATGTTAAGCAAGCGACACGCATCTAATATTTCTTCAACGCATAATTCATTATCATTAGAATAATAAACAAAATCTCTATGGATATTACTACTGGCGGAGTTTAACGAACAGCCATCAATGGAAGAAACTGCACTATACCTTCCGTCAGAAAGGCTCGCTCTGACGACTTGGCCATAATCGGTGAATATCAAACAGGACATTCCCTGGTTATTAGAAAAAATTGAATTCAAATAAAATGCATTAAAGCACGGACAGGCAAACACATTGTTATTAACTGATAAAACAAGTGCCATCAATAACATTAAAAAAATTCTTTTAAACGTGGGCATCATTATCAGTCCAAAAGTAAATCCATTTATTAAATTATAGGACATCAAAATCCAAAGCTGGCATATCCTGGGGGTAGGTATGAGGGGAGTTAAATTGTAGGTTGGGTCCCTGGCTCAACAAGACGCCGAGCTTTACCAGAACCGAATTTTGGCTAGGGGTGTATCGCACAGGGACCTGATTTACACGTCATGCAAAAAATCGCCGGAGATCAGGCTTTGAATTTAGAATGGCGACATATTCAATAAAAGGACTTTAAATTCAAAGCGTCGTCCCGAGTGTTCATTTTTTAAGAGATACAGTGGGCAAAGTATCTATTTTTATAGTTAATTCCTGGATTTTTTGGAGACGTACAGAATCTATTTCCATATTCGAATTAATGAGAAGTGAAACCAACTCGTTTGTTGCTATTCTAACGGGCTGCTTCATTTTTAAAAAAAAGCAACAACCATTAGCACTTTCATTATTGCGCGTCGAGTGAATTTCTTTAATGCTTTTAAGAAGTGAATTACGATTCTGTATTTTTTCGGAACTGGTATTATTTATATCGGTTGAGGCATTTTTTAAGAATAGATCAAATGCCGTTTTATAGTGTTTAAATTCTTCACATCCAGAGTGCTGCAATCTGCTGGTTATATTGAATAAAGCATAGTAAATATCATGATCAGATTTTATAGATACTAATTCTAAAGACTCAACATCATTCTCCCATGACTCTGAAATAGCAAACTCATTTTCAGAATCTGATTCAAGTTTTGATTCACTTTTTTCATCAGTTACATTGTTGGGTTCTTCTATAATAGTAAATAGTTTCGGCGCATAGCGTCTTTTTTTAAATGGATTTTTTACTGATTTTTGATACATATTTTTAATCCTTCGTGATTACAAATGACATGCAAATTAAAATAATTTATGGCTTATGAAGAGCATCTATTAAGTAATCGAGATGCAAGTCTCTGGATTGGCTAAATTGTATTTTATTTTACAATTAGGGTATTTCAAAGCAAGTATTTTTTTTCAATACAATGAGACTTTTTATTTGCCAATATTTCTAAAGGTAATCCGATATGGGCAGATAAAAAATACGAATAAGAGGAGATGCATCGCAAAAATGCGTGGTACTTAATGATACTAATTTATGATTTAGTTCATGTGAGTTCATTATGGCTATGAAATAAAAATTAATTCGGAAACGATTTTATCAATTACTGTAATCAATAAATAGTTTAATTTTGAATGGCAACATATTTAATAAAAGTCCTTTAAATTCAAAGTTCGAGGTCTGCCTCTGACTGCTTCGGTCAATTGGAAACGAGTACACACCCAGCGCAAGAATTAATTGGACTTAAGGTATTAATTCGCTAGCTATTATTTAATGAAACCGATAGATTTAAAGTTTAACAATAATAGTCATATTATATGTCAGAAACTCTAGTCCTTGCATTTTCCTTAATATTAGCCACTGGTTTTTTATGTCAATGGATAGCCTCCTATATAAAGGTACCCGCCATTTTATTTTTACTACTTATCGGAATCTCTGTAGGGCCTGTTTTTCATTGGCTTAAACCAGATAAACAATTAGGTGACTTGTTATTTCCTTTCGTTTCTTTTTCAGTAGCTATAATTTTATTTGAAGGGAGCATGACTCTATCTTTTTCCAAAATTAGCGGCTTAGGTCGTGTTATACGCAATTTAATTAGCTGGGGTGCATTGATAACGTTTGTGTCGGTGGCTGTTTGTACTCATTTAATAATGAATATTTCCTGGTCAATATCTTGTTTGTTTGCCTCTTTAATGACAGTCACAGGGCCTACAGTTATTTCTCCTATGTTAAGAATATTACGGCCAAACTCCAACATCTCTAATGTATTACATTGGGAAGGAATATTAATTGATCCTATAGGTGCTATTTTAGCTGTTCTAGTATTTGAATTTCTTATTTCTAATAGCCTTGCAAAAGGAATTGCTGCAGGATTATTAGTTTTTATAAAAATATCGCTTGTGGGTATCTTTGGGGGATTAATAGGAGGAATATGTTTGGGGATAGCGTTTAAAAAATTTTGGATTCCCCAACATTTACACAATTTCGCCGTTCTTGCAATGATTGGAATTATATTCTCAAGTGCCAATTATTTGATTTCGGAATCAGGAATATTAGCGGTAACTATAATGGGAGTAACGTTAGCGAATTTTAAAAAAATTGAATTAGAGCATGTTTTAAATTTTAAAGAAAGCCTCAGTATTGTCTTAGTGTCTTGCTTATTTATTGTGCTCTCCGCGCGAATTAATTTATTCTCATTTATAGAGTTAGGCTACTCTGCCTTAGTTCTTTTTCTTATCATTCAATTTTTAATACGACCCCTAAATGTTTATATTTCTTCTTGGGGTTCTGATTTAACTATGTCTGAACGACATGTGATATCGTGGATAGCTCCACGTGGCATTATAGCTGCGGCTATTTCTTCATTATTTGCCATGAAATTAACCCAACTTGGTTACCCTGATGCAGAAAAATTGGTGCCTCTAACTTTCTTTATGATTATTTCAACTATTATATTACAAAGTCTCACCGCTAAGACGATAGCCACTAAATTAAAAGTTGCTGAACCTAAGCCACAAGGATTCCTTATTATTGGTGCTAATAACGTAGCCCAAGCAATTGCTGTGCAACTTAAAGAAAATGGTTTTCATACTTGTCTTATTGATGAGCAATGGGACCAACTTAATGAAGCAAGAATGAAAAATCTCCCTACATTATGGGGAAATCCTATATCTAAGTATATTGAAGATAAAATAAATTTAATTCAAATTAAACAACTATTAATTATTACTCCCTACTTGGATTTAAATATTCTTACCGCGAAACATTATCGCTCAATTTTTTCTGAAAAAGATATTTTTTCTATTCAAACGTTAATACCACAACCTGGGCAACAGGAAGATAAATTTAATTTTAAAAACAGTGGTAGGGTACTTTTTAATTCCGCTCTAACCTACCAAAACTTAGATAAGCTATTAGCCGAAGGCGCAAAAGTTAAGACTACTACACTTACTGAGCAATTTTCTTTTGAAGATTATCAGACACAGAGTAATTTAAATTATCCTCTATTTGCAGTAGATCCTAAAAACGCCATACTGGTATTTTCTGAAGAAAATGATTTTAAACCAATTAAAGATTGGAAAATAATTGGACTACAATTTGAAAATAAAAATTCAAAAGACAAATGAATTAAATAATATTTAATACATGTTAAAAATCTATATTTCAAGTTGCGTGCAGAATGACTTTTGGGCATTATATTGATAATTTGGTTAAGATTATTTTAATGAGACAAGGATGAAAAAAGAATACTAGCCAGTTTACTTATATTGGGCAACGGTCTAGCTCATTCCATGCCAGCTATCATTTAGTGAGTGCAATCCTTCATCCTTATGTGTCCGACGAGTTGGGCGCAAGTATTGATGCAGACATCAATACAGCCCTTCGTTTAGGTCTTGGGTATCAATTTGTAGATTTAGGCTAGGTGTCTTTAGGGGCAAGCCCTGCGTAACCCACTCGACAGACCTTAAATATTCAGCATCTGTACCGTCAACAACTTTGTTTCCAATTGACCACGTTGATTTAAGGAAAAATCATAATGAAAAGAAATACCGAGTTTCGTATTGTTCTTGCAGTCGTTGGTTTAATTCCCGGTTTATTAATGGCTGCCAAGCCAGTCTTTTTGATTACACCGACTCAAAAGGCCCCAACTACGATTTATGCGGGGCAAAAGGCGATGGCAATTTATGAAATAAAAAACAACACCCCTTATACCTTGAATAGCAATGGCTTGTTGAATTTGCCAAAAGGAGTTCAGCAAGTTGGAGGTACCTGCAGTACACCTTCATTTAACTTACCAATAGGTGCGAGTTGCAGTGTGAATTTACAGATTAACGCAGACACTTTGCAAGGCAACTTAAAAGGAGGCCCTGTGGTGTGCAATACCTTGGTTAATCCTATTTATTGCTCCAGACCTTCAACGGGGGATGAGTTGAATGTAGTCAGGAGCACTAATCCGCCACCAGAAACAGTAATTAGCGCAAGTCCCACTTCATTTGCTTTTGCTGAGGGAGGCGTCATGCAAGTGGTGGCAATAACCAACAAGGGTCCTGTCGATGCCTATGGTATAGGAGTTAAGACTTTTCCTGCTCTTGGGGTTGTTATTTCAGGTAGTTGCCCTTCTCCATTATCCTCTGTAGCTCCTCACAATACGTGTCAACTTACGTTTACATCAGGCACGACTCTTGGGAGCACTAGTGCAACCATTGGTGGAACAAATACCAATACGCTTAATGAACAGATTACGGTAACGAATGCAGCGGCAACAACATTGAGCGTCGCTGTTTCGTCAATACTACCTGCAGTGATTACTGTAAATGGCACAGGGGTTGCTCTTTCCATTCAAAACACAGGAAGTACCACTGCTTATCATGTAGTGTACAGTCTGCCATCAAGTTGGCTTGGAGTAAGCACTGCAGGAAGTTGTGGTGATATTGCGCCTGGAGCGATCAATGCTTGTGCACTAACATTTACTGCAACACTGCCCAATCTAGTGAATACGATTGGCTTTAGTGCGGATAATGCCTCAGTGGTGCAATCTCCTGCGATTGCCTTTAATTATGGAGGTGGGTTGGTGTTTTCTGTATCAGGAACCAGTCCAAATGCACTGGCCAAGGCGGTTTCAACATCGGATTTAGTTAATACTTATGTCTGGGACCCCAATCCTGACTGCAGTTCTAATAATTGTACTACTATATTATGGAGTAGTGGTAATCCCTCTGCTACAGACGGCTCAGGAAACACGATAGATATTATTAATTCGATCGGCTCGTCTAACCCTGATTATGCAGCTTATCAGTGCAATCAACTAACCGTAGGTGGAGCAAGTATTGGTGACTGGTATCTGCCTGCAATTTGTGAGTTAGGTTCCCCTGGAAATGAAGCAAGTTGTCCTGTGGTAGATAATATATACACTAACCTCCTTGCTTTTGGGTTTAGTGGCATTTCTAGCACTGCTTATTGGAGCTCCACTGAGATTGACCTGGCCACGGCGTGGGTTGATGATTTCACTTTTTTTGGTGAGTACTTCGGAGCTAAGTACGACTTCGGTCAAGTTCGTTGTGTCCGGGCTATTCCTTTTTGAGTAGCTGAACGCAATTGACACTTTTTAAGATCCATAGGAATGATATGCTTCACGTTTAATTCCTTGTGAAGAGTGTCAACCAGTACTATTGCAATTCATGAGTATTATTTTGCAAGAAAAACTTGCAGACAGATCATGCACACATCAGTGATGGCCTGTCTGTATAGAGCTTTACAGCAAATGATTAAATTATCTTCTCATACGCATCGATGAGGTTTGAGCCTGATAGTCAGCAAACATCGTATCTACTTCGGCGCATAATACTTCAAAGTCTTTTAAATCATCGGCCTTTGTTTTTCCGAGTTTAAGTTGGTCGATTAAATAAGCAAGCTCATCGATAAGATAACGTAGGCTGGAATAAAACAAGGGATTGTTTTCTCCATTTTCAGCGACCATCTCGACTCGATCGGTAAGTGAAATTTCCTGATATTGTTCTCGATAAGACGCAAGTTTCGAGTTAAATTCTATTTTTGCTTGTTTTATTTCGTGCTGATTTAATAGCGTAATATCGACGATTTTTTCAGAACTTGGTTCTTCTTCCTTCGGTGCCCAAAATGTTTTATAAATTTTGGCAAGAAAAAAAGTGCCTAAAGTAATAGCCCCATCTACGACTACAGGTATTGATGGATTCGTCATCGCTACTTTATTTCGTTGCTGTTCCATTTCGCTTTGAGCCTGTTTAAACGCAGCGGGTGAGAATAAGCGGTACTGATAGTTTTGCGTGTCTGTATCGTATTCAGCATTAAATCCAGTTTCCTTTAAGATAGACAGAGCCGTATCGACAGGTATTTGATAGTCCTCTGCGGCCATTTTGGCAACGGCATAATGCAAGTTTGCTGATGCGATCTGATCGGGTTGCTGAGCCATCAATGAAGTGCTGGTGCTGTTATGAGGCGGAGTTAATGGCGTATATTCGGGAACTGAAATAGGAGTTGCCGTTGTGGTGGATGATCCAAATAACCCAATTGCTGGTAATAAGGAACTACTCGCCACAGGAATAGAATGTTTTATATGGGTGCGAGGCAAGCCGCCAAGTCCCGCATTATTTTGCACTTGATAAACTCGTTCCTGGGGTAGGGGGTGATTTGTTGCTTGTTGGCGGGGCTGGGGATTCTCGAGTGAATTTAATTGGCTTAATACCGGTGTAATTTGTGATAAAAATTCAGCGGCGACTTCCACATCCTTCGCCAATTTATTAATTTCCTGTAAGGGCTCACCTACAAGCAAAATAGTGCCCAATGAATCTTGCTCAGAATAATGTTCTGTAAGATGAATGGACGCATTATTTAAAAATAGCGTTAAATTATTTTTTAAATGGGCTTGTTCTGTGAGAATAGTTTGAATTTTTCGATACTGAGTGATTTCTTCTGAGCTACCATTCAGCTCTATATTAGGAATTGTAAATGGCTCTGAGTTTAATTGTTTTATTTGGGTATCGATTTGTGTATGGAGTTGCTGCGCCTGAAAATTAATTAATGAATGGAGATTTGCACTGTGTTGCTCATGATAAGCTCTTAAATGTTCGATTAATTGCTTAAATTGCTCTACTTCTCGATGATAGCTGGCAAAATTAAACTGATTAAAAGCTATTGGGTTGATGGCATTAATCCGAGAAATAAAATTTTGACGGAATTGCGCCGTTGGGATATCCACCACCATGATTTGCTCTTCTTTAATATGCTGCAAAATAAATTGTGTGCTGGAAGGCAATGATGGATTTTCGCGAAGCAATTTATCCAAACGTCGTTTAATTCCCGCAGCTCCAGCTTTTAATTGTTCAGGTTGCGCTTTATTCACGATTAATTGAATATGAGGAATTAAATGGGTTTGCTCTTTAATTATTTTACCCAATTCCTCTAATAGGGTATAAATACCTGTATTACGTGCTTGATAAAGATCGTTGGCATCCACAACTACGATCAGATAGCGTACGGCAGTAACTTTATTGCCAAGCAGCGCTGCTCCTACGCCATTTGCAATTTGAAAGTGTATGCCACGATTGTCCTTAATGCCTGCCATATCGACATAAATATGCTGTTCAGTAGGTACAACTATTGGAAAAGTGGTTTCGGAACTACTTGTAGCACTAGTCGTAGTGAATTCTGGTATTGATCCTGGGGCTACTTGTAATAATTTTTGCCCATCTTGCTCAACGGATACATAATTCACACCTGCTAGAGCATTGGTTACCGTACTCTTACCATCACCGGTAAGTCCAATCACTATATTAACGGTATTTTGTGGTTGCAGTGATGAAATATAGCGAAGCCCCTCATGAAGCAGGCCTAAGGTACGTCCAACCTCAAAAGTACTGAGTAAGGATGTATCTCGTTGTAGGGTTTGATAAAAATCTAATAATGCGAATAACTTATTTTCTGTTTCCATCGGAAGGTTAGGATTAATCCAGCCCGCTGATTCTGGACGAACTTCTGAGCCGTATTGCAGAAGCAAAGCGACTACATCTACTCTATCTGTTTGTAGGGCCAGATGAAGTGGGCGATCAGCTACAGGACCACTATTTAGGGCTTGTTCTAACAGGCGTTGTTGTTCTAGTTGCGCCAAGTGGGTTTTAATTTCAGCATATGGCGTTCTTGCTGAAGCACATAGTTTTTTGAGTGGGTCCGTATATAAGTGCGTTTCTTTTATTGGTGTTTGCGTCGTGCTGGCGGTTGTTGAGGTATTCTCAGATGATTCTGAAAGGTTGTTTTCATCCGCGTCATTAAGCGCATTAACACGAGTACGAATCGTTCGTTGCGTTGTCTGCAGTGCTACTATTTCACTTGGAAAATTTAACGGTGTTGGATAGGCTGCGATCGTTTCTATGGATTGTAAGAAATTAACAGTAGCCTTGCTGAGTTCAATTCCTGAATTGAGCAGGTCTTGTTGTTTAGCCGTTTGTTTTTTATCTAATTTTTTCACTAGTTCCTTTTGCATTACGTCGGCTTCTAGCAATTGAATGCTTAACAATCCTGAGAGTAAATTTTTATCAATAATGCCAAAGGAACTTGGGCTGGCTGCACGCATTTTTTCTTGTAATTGCGTTATCTTTTCACTGGGGATGAGCTTTAAATTAAGCGGAGAGGATAGGCTGGCTTTATTGTTGGCGTAAGTACGGTACTCATCAAGTTCTGTATTGGTATGCAAGGTTTGATGCAGTTCAGTAATTAATTCATGTGGATAACCTAATAAGGTGGCATGACTTATAATCTGTTGTTTAATGGCGTACAGTTCATAGATCTCAGGACTGCTATCTAAACGTGAAATTACTGCTTGAGCCAGTTCGGTACGATGCCGAAGAATATGAGCCCAAACCATCTCTTTTATTTTCTGTGTATTTTGAGCCCTATCGCCAGGAATGTTGACGATTCCCATGACATTCTCTTGGAAAATAGCCCATTCATTGCCATAAGGCTGATTATGGGCATAGCTAGGCCGTATCGATTGGGTATGCCAAGCGTCGGGAACACGTGGATCTGGGTATCGGGTGACAAGATAGCGTGCGCTTGGAGTAAATATGGGAATATGCTGAGTAGATGTTGAAAAGGTCATATCTAGGCCCAAAAAACCGGGCTTAAATTTATCATTAAATTGGACGATACAGATACCAAAGTCTAAAACATTTCCTGTTTGTTGAGTAGCTACTTTGCCTTTATAAAGCGTGTATTTATAACTGGCCAATGAATAGGCGTTATATGCGCTAAATTTTCCCAAACCTAATTGCTCTGCGAATAAAATTGCTGAAGGAATAGTGAATCCTTTTGTTCGCATAAACTGAAATAATTGGTTTATAGACGGATTTCCCAATGAAACTAAACCGGAAATGCGATATTCCCCTTGATCGGTTTTGTCAGACAGCATCGGCACTACTTTATTGGTACTCCAAGTAATTTGAGTGTCTTGAAAATTGGGGTTTAATGGAATCGGCAAATTATCTATTGCACGTAAAATGTCATCGGGATTTTCTAAGAAATTAATTGGGTCGCGATAGCCTAGTTTGGGTTGGGTACTCATAAAGCGCTCATTGGCGTTTTTGAGTAAGGTAGTTTTAATGTCCTCAATACTTTTTTGGGTAACGGTCAATCTTGCCCATAAACTATTAAGTGTTTCGGGAGCACGTAACGCGCTCATTAAGTGTTGAAAGTCTTGGGCTTGCTTGATAATTTGCTGTTGTTGTGTTAGCCCTAAGTCATAAGAAAAATAAGGAAATTTCTTTTTCATAAGAACGTATTGCTCTAAAGCTTTATACCAAACGATGGCATTAAATGCGTGTTCTGCAGGTAATTGTGTTGATTGAGAGGATATTGAATTTATACGACCTACGATGAGCCCTATGAAATTAGAGAGCGTTGTCGCATCAAGATTGGCATGGGATAGTACATCATAAGTACGTTTCGCATGTTCTTCTCGATAATTAGGATCTAAATAGATGCTGTGCGTATAGGTTTCATCCCGTACAGTATCGGTAATATAACCTGAAAGGGTGTTCATGTACTCAATGAATAATGGTTCATGGAGGCGATCAGCTGGCACAATATCATTTAAATAAGCGCGAATTTGAAAAATTACGTTAATTAATGATTGTAAAGCAATTTTGCCTATTTTGGCGTCGAGCACATTGAATTGAGCATTTGCTCTTTTTTCTGCTTCTGCAACATGTTTTAATGAGGGAATGGTGAGGGTATTATGTAAAAAGTTAAAGCAGTCAAGAACTGCTTGGTGTAAATCCATAACCATTCTTTGAGTGTGTATGCCAATCTCTTTCGTTTCCGCAAACTGTCGTAAGACTTCTTCCTGATTGCTTATTATTAAATGTTTTATAGTTTGCAATTCTTCATAAAAAATGCGCGTCATTTCCTCGCTGTTATCATCACTTGTCAATGTATTAATCAGGCTATATGCTGCGTATGCGGCCATAATTGTGGCCCCAACAGGGCCTGTAACGCCTATAGCGGCAAAGGTCACGCCTTTGGCTCCAGCCAAAGCCATAAGTGCTGCTCCTCCTTGTACCAAACTTAGACTCACCGAAGCAATCTTGCCTAATCCCGTATTACCGCTCGTTGCGGCAACCTGGGAAAGGAACTTAATTCCTTGTTGCAAATTGGTATAAATTGCGCCTGGTTCAGTTATTGAGGTTCCCTGATCTTTAAACAGGTTGCGAAATGAAATGAGTGGTTCAATTTGATCAACAAAGTCACTATCCGTTAACACCAACTCATCACGTACTTTTGTCCACTCGTGTTCATTAAGGCTAAGATGTTTTGTTCCCATTGCATGGTTAATAAATCCATTTAATTGCGCCATGGATAAATAAAGTGAGGGTTCTTCAGATTGAGGAGAAGGGATTGACGTTTTCGTGTTAACTTGTTTTGCCGGGTTGAGTGGAAACAATTTATTCAGTGCTTGGTCGAGCATGGGTTGCAATGTTTGACCAAACTTTTTAGCTTCCCCAATCAGTGTAGGGGTAGCGAGAATTAAGGCGGGAATTAAGTTACCTGATGCATAAGTTTGTTGCTGTTCTGGCTTTTGTACATAATGAATTTTGATGTTGGGATAGGCATATCCTACAGGGTGATCGAGTACTTCTATATGGCTAATTTCTACCGGAGTTGGTTTTATCTGTTCTGTGGACAAATGTTCCATGACGAAATGACACAGCGTTTCGGTAGCCTCCCCTATTGGTGCAGTAATCGTGTTAATGGCTGGGGTTGCACCGGCAACTACGGTCATTGCAGCTAAACTTCGACTAATTGGCTCTGGGGTTGGCGTTAGGGTAAATGCTGTGGCGCCCACCACACCTTGCAGTGTTCCTGCGGCGGTCCCCTGAGCGATTGCTTTAGCTGCACCACAAAGTGCTTTCTCCTCCCAATTTGGACTTGGATTATTTAATGTCTCTGCAGCAATACCGCTTAGTGCACCTACCATTTTTACCGGGCCGGGCATTGGAACGCCAGGAGTCGAACCAGCAATGTCTATTGACGAACTAACGGCATTTGTAATTTCAGCAGTATTTTTGGCTAAGGTACTAGTTCCAGATGGCTGTGAATTTATTTTATGCTCGTCTTTTCCCTTCATGAATTATCCCTTTTTGCATTAGCTAAAATTTGCGGATGGTACATGGGCGTGATGAGATATTCAATTAGAAATTGGACGTTCAACGGAGTAGAATAACTACGGTCCTAAACTACCGTAAAATCTGCTCTAAAAAATCAAAGGGAATGCTCTAGGGATGGATTGCAAATTCTAATACAACTAGATAAGATGATCTTAACAAAAAATAACAATAAATGAATAACATGAAACTCGCACTCTTTACTACGGTGTTATTAACAGCTGCCTCCGCCTCTGCCACAACTCCGGTTAATAACTGGTATACGAGCGCTTTTGGAGGTTATACTCACTTATCTTCGAATGTAAGAACGAATTATTATGGTTACTTGCTCTCTGATGTGCATTATCGCTACGGCTATAACGTAGGTGGTAGTGTTGGATACCAAAGCCATCCTATCCGTTATGAGCTTCAATATACTTACCTATATGCTGACACCAATCAGTATAGTTCTAATTATATAAAACGATTAGACATTGATGGTGGTACTAAAGCCAATATTCTTATGGCAAATCTTTATTATGATTTTCATGAAGTAGTGGGCCGCCTTTCTCCCTTTGTTGGGGTAGGTATTGGTTACGCTTTAATGCATGCCACGTTAAACAGCACAAGCCGCTTCGATCGGCCTCATTTTAACAGGGATCAAAATTCCTTCACGTACCAAGGTCTTGCTGGGTTGACTTATAATTTTAGGAATAATCTTGCAGTTAACGCAGTTTATCGTTACACAGCAACAAGCAATAACAGTTATTGGGGTAAACCTCTCCAAGCACAAATGGGTAATTTGGAGGTTGTATACCGTTTTGATATGGCTAGTTCCAGTTATAAGTAGTGACTTTTTATCCTTATGAGACATATGATTCCGTTTTTAAACAGTGTTCAATTAGGCAAAGAGTTTTTTTCCTGTCCACCAGATTCTGGGACTATTTTTTCTGCAGGAAAAATGACTGTTAACTGTGAAGCGAATTCTTTTTCTATAAAGTCTTTGCTTACCTTAAAAGAACTATTGGCCAAAAAAGAAGAGACCGTTTTTCGCTTTTTAGTAGATACAGAAGGTAAATTGTGGTTTGCTTTTGAAACTCGCCCTCATAATAATGCACCGAAACATTTTCAAATGACCGGTGCTCCTCTTGATGCTGCAAGTTGCTTGACTGCAGGTAATATAAAATTTAGCAATAAAACAGGGGTCGTTTTAAAAAATATTAGCCATCGTAGTGGCGATTTTCGACCCTCATTCCTTTCACTACGTTGGGTATTGGCAATACTTCTTATTAATGAAAAATTACTTCCCTTTAAGTTGCCTAGGTTTATTGTTATAAAAGAGCTAAAGAATGAAAAAGTTTATAAACATATATGGCGTTTAAAAAAAATCAAAAAATGGGTGGATGGTTTTGGTCATAATGAGGCGCTGATAAATCAATTATGTCAGGACAACCTTCACAGCAAAACAGTGTATTATGAAGCAACAAGACACTTCGTTGAAGAAAACCCTGTGGTGTTGGCGGAGGAAGAAAGAGAAGTAGCTTTCAGTTAAATAGAGAATTCGAGTTTTATAACGCGCAATGATTATTTCTTCGCTAGAATTGAATCGAGTCAGTAGGGACTGTTACAGTTTATTACACATTCGAGTCAATATCCTAAGAAAATTAGTGCAGCCCTTCTCGGGTTTGCAATCACTCTGGTGTCTCTACCATTTGGCTACTCAGTTTTTCAATAAAGGATGGTTTAAGTGATTAATATCCTATTGGTTTTACTCGCATTTATATTGGTTCTATTAAATGCTTTTTTTGTGGCTGCTGAATTTGGTATGGTGAAACTCCGCGCAACTCGAGTGGAAGCAATCAAGGCCAGTTACGGCTTGAGAGGTAAAATTTTATTTCATGTGCATCAACATCTTGATGCCTATTTATCAGCATGTCAGCTGGGTATCACTTTCGCATCCCTTGGACTGGGCTGGATTGGAGAACCTGCTTTTGCTCATTTAATGGAACCACTTTTGATTCTTGTTGGAGTTAACTCACCTCAACTGATAACCGTCGTTGCTTTTTTCGCCGCTTTTTCATTTATCTCTTTCCTTCATATTGTTGTTGGTGAGTTAATGCCAAAATCACTTGCTATTCGTCAGTCAGAAAGAGTATCTGTATGGACTGCTTTGCCCTTATATGGCTTTTATTGGCTTATGTATCCGGCAATTTGGGTACTCAATACCTGTTCGAATTATCTGTTAAAAGTTTTTAACTTGGACGCAGTTCACCATGGTGAATATTTTTACTCGACAGACGAAATAAAGTTGCTTTTGAACGCCAGCCATCTTCATGGGGAGCTGAGCGAAGAGGAGGTCGATATCATCGAGCATACTTTAGATTTAGCTGACCTGAAAGTCACCGAAGTGATGCGTTTCAGTGAAGAAATGGTCATGATTAATTTAAATCAACCAATTACTCAGATGATGGATATTATTATAGAGCATCGTTATAGCCGGTATCCTGTATATGATCCTGAGAAAAAAGACATTATTGGGATTATTCATGTAAAAGATATCCTGCCGGCCATTTATAAAAAATCTGAAATAGAAGATTTAAGACCATTTATTAGGCCCATTCTAAAAATTTCTCGTCGATTACCTGCATTAGATTTATTGCGTCAGTTTCGCGAAGGGATGCCTCATTTTGCTCTTGTTTATAGGGGTAAGAATACCATTATGGGATTTGTTACCTTAGATAATTTACTGCAAGTGCTCATTGGTCGTATTAAAGATGAATTTCATCGCACCAAAGTAGATTGGGTATTAAACAAGGATGGTAGCATCACCGCCTCAGGAAATTGCTCCATATATTCATTGGAACAAGCCCTCGATCGCGAAATTGACGTAGAGGATGATATTGATATTTTAACTGGATTGTTTTTACAACGCTTAGGCTATATGCCTAAAGAAGGAGAACGGATTGATTTTCCTGAATTTGATGCAGACATAGAAAAGATAAAGGCTAATAAAATACTAAAAGTAAAAATTTACCCCAAAAAAATATCAGACTAACTATTAAAGCTACGCTCAATATTCTAGAAAGGATTTAAAAAAATGATAAGAGGCTTGCTATCTTCTGAAGTAGAAGAACGAATAAAACAAGGTAAACAGAACATAGCGACAACGACAAAAACTAAAAAAATTGCTGAAATATTCATGGAGAATATTTTTTCGGTTTTTAATCTAGTTATATTTGCAATTATTATTTTTCTAACTACGTTCTTCTTTATAGAACATGACGAGCGATTATTTTTTGATATCATTGGAGTATCTTTTGTTGTCATTATTAATACATTCATTGCTATATTTGAAGAAATTAAAGCTAAAAGAGCTTTAGACAAAGTTAATTTATTATTGACGCGCGAAGTAAAAGTTCTCAGGGATGGAGTGGAGAAATCCATTGAACAATCCGAAGTGGTTATTGATGATATCATTTTATTAGAACGCGGTGACTCAGTGGTGGTTGATGGCGTTGTAATAGAATCTACTAAGTTAGAAATCGATGAGTCCTTGTTAACGGGAGAATCCACCCCGATTAATAAAACTATAGATGATGAATTAATGTCCGGAAGTCATTGTCTTTCAGGTAGGGGAGTCTACAAAGCGTTGAAGGTTGGCGATGATTGTCATGCACAGGAAATTACGAAGCTCGCCAAAAAATTCAAACGGAATATTTCCCCTTTGCAAAAACGATTAAATTTTATTGTAAAAACCTTATTTTTAGTGGCTTTAGTTTTAATCATTCTTGAAATGACATTGGGCCACACCGGATTTAATCGGGTCGAACTGATTAGAAAAATAGCCACTATTATGCTGGCCTTGGTTCCCCAAGGGCTTATTTTGATGTCTTCAGTCACATTTGCACTGGGAATTTACCGAATAAGCAAAATTGGCGCTATTATACAAAAGCTTAATGCTATTGAAGCTTTTTCCAATACCAAAATCGTGTGCACTGATAAAACGGGCACGCTCACCCAAAACAAATTGTCAGTACATAAAATCACACCCCTGGCCAATTATTACTCAATAGAGGAAACACAACAACTTTTGGGGACCTATGCCCATTTTTCACTAGATAAAAATGCTACTCTGAGAACACTGGAGCCATTTAACGCATCCGATGCCATCATCACCGGAGAGATTCCTTTTACCTCTGAAAATAAATTCAGTCTATTGCAGCTAATCATACACGATGAAAATTTACGTTTAAATAATCAAAAAGTAACTTTTGTTCTGGGTGGTTATGATGTGCTACTGGATAAAATTGACGATGCAGAAAAAAAGCAAATTGATGTGCTCTATCAAAAAGAACAATTAAAAGTTTTTCGAAACCTGATATTTGGTATCGAAAAATCTAATCGTTCTGCTGACTCTCTTTCAGAAAATACGAACGGTATGGAAATTGAACCGATTTGTATCATCTCGATTATGGATCAGGTGAGAGAAGATGTAATGGAGGCGATTGATCTGTTCAAAAGAAAAAACATCCAGATTAAGATATTGTCAGGGGACAATGCTTCATCAATACAAGCCGTTGCCCATGAGATTGGTTGGAAAATTGAGAATAGTGATTTGATATCCGGCAACGAAATTGATGAGGTGGATGATGAACAGTTATTAACAATAATCAAAGACAAAAAAATATTTTCTCGTCTGAAACCCCAACATAAACTAAGAATTGTTAAGCTCCTTAGACAAAACAAAATTTACACAGCCATGATTGGCGATGGCGTTAACGATCTGCCAGCAATAAAAGAAGCAGATATTGGGATTGCTATGGAAGAAGGAAGTAGCATTACAAAAGAAGTAGCTGACATCGTTTTATTAAAAAACAAATTCACTCTTCTCCCCAAAATCTTTGATGAAGGTAATAAGATCGTCAATACGATTAATGACGTGGCCAAACTTTTTCTTACTAAGACTTTTTTAGTTATCTTTACGACACTCATGTCTTTTTTTGCTTTTTATGATTTCCCACTTACACCTCGTCGAGTCGCATTAATTAATATTTTTTCCATTGGTTTGCCATCATTCATCATTGCTCTAAAAAATTCCAATATTAGTAAATTAAAAAATTTTACAATGGAATTATTTTCATTTGTCATGATTTCCGCATTATTAATCGCGGTAGCTTCTTATGTAGGTCAGTGTGTTACGAAACAGTATGCAGGATACACCACGGAAGATATACAAATGGTCATGCTTTCGATTATGGTCATAGTAACCACTGCCAATTTTCTAGCGGTTACGATTCGCAAAAAAGAAAAAAATTTAGGGTTATATTTTTTATATGCTTTTGGACTCATAGCGTTATATTCGTCATTGGCTCTTAGCGAGAGTAATTTTATTTTGATCAAATGGACCAAAATATTCTATGAAATATCTTATCTTGATCGAAAATATTGGCTGATTACTTTTTTGATTAGTTTTATTTTCTCAATAGCGATTATTATGTTTCAGCTTTTTCGGAAAAAAATATTGAAATTAATAACACGGTCACGTTAATGAATGTGAAGAGGATGTATTTGTAGATTTGGATTGAATCAAGTTCGTAATGACTATTAGCAGTTTATTACAAGCTCAATTCAATATCCCAAGAAAGCTACTACACTAAACAGAAGTAGGAAGAGTCCGATTAATCGAGCTCAAACCCTCGTCGGTTTGCAATAACTCGTGAATTCCTACCATTTGATTTCGTTCTTGCATATCAATTTGTTGCTCATGATGTCTGGAGAAGAGTGACATGGTTGTTAACGCGTGCTTGTTGAGTGACGTATTATATTTTACTAAGCGATAGGCTGTAAGCAATTGTTTAAACTCAAACGATTTGGCATCGACAAAAATTAGGGGAGTACTTCCTGCATCATTTTTTTGAAATAAATCAGCACCATTTTGAATAAGCAAAAGAGCCGCTTCGAAATTTCCAAACTTACAAGCAAAGTGCAAAGGGGTCCATCCTTTAGTATTAGCAGGTGCCACGTTAACCCCGGTAACTCCGTCATCAATTAATTTGATTAATGCCGGGATATCATTTTTTTTTGCTGCTACACATAATTGATTTGACTGTGTCGCTTGTAAATATTGATAGTTGTCTCTGGCATAAATATGGCTTCCAGAGTCAGGATAGCTATCATCTTGTAAATGTAGGAGATCTTGGAGCTCTTTATTAGCCAGACGCAAATTAGGTTCTAAACCACGATAATTTCCATCTTTAAAATCAGGCAATTTATTCCAATTATCACTAAGAATTATCTTTCCGGTAGTTGCGTCCATATAGACCAAAGAAAACCCTTGTTCGGCTAGGGTTTTCCCGGTTGATTTTTTTTCTTGAAAATGAGTTAAATCTAATTTAGCAGCGGTGAATGAAAAAAATTGTTTTACAAAATCGCTACTCTTTTTAGACTCTTCATGATCCGACCAGCCACCGATAATACTGACAGTACATTCGGCCATATTTGTATTGTTACCCTGATATTCAGCCAAAAATTTACTCAAACCATCATGACAACAATTATCATCCCAATGTAAAACAGCGCTTCGTGAAGGATGATAAATAAATACTCCACAACAACTACGCAAAGAGTCAGTACCAACTAAAGGGCGGGAATTTGTTGCATCAATGATCAGATATTCTTTTTGCAATACAAGATTTAGATTTTTTGGCATAGTGTTTTTCTGTAGAAAAATATTTGCGGCAATAATATACATGTTTTATTAAGAGAATATTAAGTCAATATGATTTAAATGTGTTCATATGGGCGGAGAGAGTTATATAATTAATGAATAGCTGTATAAGATGACACAAGGAAATAGCGCAATTTCCTTGTGTTTTCCCATGAAATGGTACTCTAAGACTAGTTCAGAACGCCTATGCTAGGCATTCGAATCTAAAAACTCTTCTAAAACGGATTGTGGACGATTTCCTATCAAATTATTTTTCATATTATTTTTAAATGTGGCCGGAACACCTCTAATGGCAGTGCCGCAAACAGGTTCAAATTTATCATTTACCATTTGATAGAAAATCCAATCCCTGTATTTTTCTTGATTAGAAACCTGTTCGTAAACAGGCAAAAAAGCCTTGCAGTGCGAACACCAAGATGCATGAACTAATAAGACCGTTTTAGGCATTGCTAAAGCAGCGCAATCGTTGCTAGTGAATGGTCTTAGTGTTGCAAAGGACAGGGTCGGAGTCAGCGTTACTAGCGTTATAAATAACCATTTTATTGCATTTTGCATTATTTCTTATCCAGGATAGGTTCGGTGCGAGATGATAAATTATCTCTCAACTCAAATCAATTAGCACAAATGGCACCTAGCCCAAATCACAACCCCTTAAATTCAATGCTGTATTGAACGCGAAGTATTACCCCCTAAATTACTCATATTAATTTTAAGTGCAGCCAGTAAGGCCACGAACATCATTGTAAATACAGTAATTAGAGCCATCGAACCATAAATTTCTAAATGAGTTGATGCACCAAAAGGATCAACTATTTGGGTTAAACCTTGTATGCCATAAATGGCAACTGCTTCCCTCCAAAAGTTTTTAGAAGAAAAAACATGATGTTTGCTTATAGCCATAACATCATTTTTGGAAATATAAAGGGCAAAAACTTGATAGATAACATAAATCACCAAGAACCAACCAAAATAATTTTGCAACGGAACACCAAAATACAAGCCTCCATCCTTCCAGACCCATAATGAGTAGACTGTTGAAGCAAGAGGGTCCATACATAGATCCCACATTACCATAATAAAAGCAGCAATCAATGGCACAATGAATAATTGTTTTCCAGCCAGCTTGGTGGCGTATTGTCCCAAAAGTATATGAGCCAAAATCCACGAAGCGTAACCCGTTCCGAAGTATGCGAACATAATAATAAGAGGCACCTCAAATAGCCTTGGCCCAGCTAATTTATCATAATAATAATGCCCAAAAGGAAATCCGGTTTGAATGCTTAATGCTTCAAAAAAATGACTGACAAGCCACGTTATTATAAAAAATATAAGTATATTCTTTATTCCATATCGCTCCGTACCGTGGAGAAAAGCGGAGATAAAAATAGCCAAGACAAGAATAATGGGTAAAAAAAGCTCAGCAACAGCACCATGCCAGGCAGCAGAAAAAAGAGTGGCTACAAGGTAAATAGTAATTACTATCCATCGGACAATACTAGCTCTATTTTTCGTCACTTTATTTTCCGTCATTTTTTAGAAAGAAAAGCTAATTCGTTCTGAATAATAATCAATGGGGGCAGCCTAGACTTATAATCTTTGTCCTCTGGATTTTCAATCGAGTCCGACCCTATTGATTGCTCAACTATTAAAAGCCTTTTCCGACCATTGGTTGAGTATAAATCCCACTATTATATTCTTGCCAGGTTTCGGCAGGCTTAATAGCGCATTTTTTGGAAACCATGTGCCAACCAGGAGTGTGCTTATAACATGCGGCTTGGATTGGACCCACTACTAAAACCATACTGCTAGCAACTATTAGTCCAGCTGCTAATGATTTGATTTTCATTTACATCTCCTTATGCTTTTTCTATCAATTAGATTAACTATGATACTATATGAGTATAGATCGGCCCTAAAAGTATGCAAATCTGCTACACTTTATTGAATAAAATCAATGGGGGCCAGATACCTAAATTAGGGGGATTTAATTGAGGTAATTTTCATTAATAGATTATTCCTTTGGCTCCTAGAATAAAGATAGCCCATACGCCAATTAAAATATGTGATGCGGATACACTTATAATCGAGGCTTGTTTGTAAAATAACCATCCCCAAAATAATCCGGGTATAAATGTCAGTGACGCAAACATTAAACTCAAATGCGAATGTACTGACGAAAAAATAAGATTAGATAAGATAATTGCATTCCAAATCCGAAATGTTTCATTTCCTGGCAAAAAGGAGAAGAAGGTCGACTGTAAAGCACAACGTGCGATTAACTCTTGAATAGGTACAAGAAGTGTATAAAAAAATACAACAACCAAATAGAGTGTGGCACTAAATTTACCGTTTATTAGCCCCTCATCAAATCCTGAAAATAGTGCTACATGATTCGGATTATCTCCCCAATACACTAAATAGGCTTTAGCAAATAGAAATAGAAGTATCACAGGCAGCGAATACTTCAACGCTTGTAAGGTTTTTTGTGGCCAATCCTCAAAAGTAATACCAAAGTGTTTTAAAGGTAATCCGGTGAGTCGCATGGCCCCAAGAATTCCTAGCGCAAAAAATACAATTAAACCAACTGAGAGAAAAGTAGTATTCTTTATTAGATTTTTTTCAATACCAATCAAGGTAGTAAGCGATAATGTATATAAGCTGATTAGCCAAAACATGGCAATCATAAATACTCCAAGTACATTGCGTGCTTGGGCTTGTTCTAAGCTTTCTTCCATTTTTTTTATGGTGATTTGATTCGTATCTCGTAGTTTTCGAGACAATATTTTGGCCATGTTTTTGGTTAACAGTAAGCGTATTCGTGGATGAGCATTCACTGCTTCCAAATTAAAGCTTAATACGGCTAAATCCGATTTCGCCCTAATAGAAGCCGAGCGCGGCTTATTCTCAACAAGCGCCATGTCCCCGATCACATCATCTTTTTTCAAGGTTGCTAAAACATGAGAATGCTTTTCATCATGCGTCGCTTTTTTATTAACAAAAACTTCTGCCTCACCTTCAAGGATAATATAAAAGGAATCAGGCTGATCATGTTCCTGAAAAAGTACATCTCCTTTACCAAAAAACAATCGTACTCCTAACACTTCATAAAAATCAGATAGTTCTTTTGCTGTAAATTCCTCAGTCAGTATTTTATGCGGGTTTGTATTTATTTGATAATTATAAGCGGGTGAATTGAATGAAAAATTAGAATTAGGATTAAATTCTTTAATAATACATGAAGAGCGATTTACAACCTTCACAGCAACCTCGGATACTTCCTGCAATTATATTGAGCATAGTAATAGTTATCAAGATTTTCAATTTTCAGATGCTTTGATTTTGGTTAGAGGATATGGGGCAAAAAGATATTTTCAGTCTATCATTTAAATAATAGTTCACTATTGGAAGCATGATAATTAAGGAAGACTATGAATATTTCAGCCTTAAGCGCCTTTGTTTTATTCATTGTAACTACGGTGACCTTTGCAGACAATAATTCTTACAATGGCCCCAATAATCCAACTATTCCCGCTGATAATGATGAAATCAGATTGACTCTTGCTCAATGTATCGAAGACACCAATGAGGTGATGACCGATAATGAAAATCATGATTTAGCAAACGATCTATGTAAACTACGGACACAACATCAAACCGCGCGTCAACACGTATTGAAAGGAATGGCTGAATTAGTTGAGCAATATAAAGGCGTGACTAATCATCAGCACGATCAGAATCTGGTTCAGACAATTTCATTGATTCAGAACGGAATAAAAATGTGTCTCGATACCCTCGCTACTCAAGAAGTTTGTCACAATATAGGTTGTGTTGTTCAACCCGAAGCTGATGCCATCCTTTGTGATAATCAAGCCATAGCCATCATCAACAGAATTTTAGGGCGCGAGTAGTCTAACAAATATTGATATAAGCCAATTCCTGATTTATGGTTTTTCGTATTGTGTTAACTCTGGAAAATCATAATTCTGCCAACCTGGAATGTCTGCTACTTTAAAACAGAGCTTACCTGAATGCTGGGGAGTCTTTTCAAGCGGTGTTTCGGGAGTTAAAATAAGTGATCCGAAGGGATAGGTCGCATCAATCCCTACCGAAGAGGCGAGACGAGAATCTAAAGGAATGTCATCTAAAACAGAGGGATCTAAGGGGCCTGCAGGCAAATTTTCTACAATCATAATGTCCTTATGCGGTTGCATTCGAAAAGAAGTAGCCCACGTTACTTGATTCGCATCTTGGATGTTAATATCCGGGTTCACTGCGATAACCATTTTAGGGCGCAGATTACTTGCCATGGCGGCTAGAATAGCCTGGCGCGCTTCTCCATCAAATCGAGGCTCAATCGCTATAACAATATAAAACGAAACACCACCTGACGCAGGAATGGCTACATTGGAAATTGTTGGGAAGGATTTATTCATGCTATTAAAGAACGAGGCCTCAAAAGGTATTTACTTTAAAAAATGAGTCTCAGTTGGAGGAACACCTGTTAATAAGGCTTGGAAATAAGCATTAGTGCGGTGAGTGATGGCTTTAACTCGCGCAGTAGGTTTCATAGATCCTGGTGTGTAATAGCCGGTATATTCTCCCAAAGGCCCTTCGAACACTAACTCGTCTAAGTCAATTTCAAGCTCAAAAACCACTTCCGCATAAGCTGGAACCTGAACATCAATGGTTTTGCATGGGGTTAAAACAACCGCCTCGCCCCGAAGACCACCCGCCACAGCAAAATCATTCGTGTCGTCTCGAAGTTGGAATTGACAGGTGTAGGCGATGACTGGATCAACCCCAATCACTAAGGCCATCGGGTACTTTTTATGCTCCAATTTTCGCGCTTTTTCCAGATTTTTGCCTAAGCGATGATTGGGTTGAGCCAAGAAAGACATGGTATTTTTTGAAATAATTTGAAACCGATAATTTCCGATATCTGAAATGCCTGTTTCTGGATCTTTGCTTACGGCAATGCCAGCGGTTATATATTGCCCTCCATCGCTAGGACTGTATTTAGGAACAGGAAATTGAGATAAATCAACTTCATTCTCCGATATGGTCTGTTCATGTGTTACGGCGTGGTCGGTAAGGACCGGTTCAATAGGATTGTCTAATCCATTTAGGATCTTTTGAAATATGGAAGCTTCGTCGGTCTGAAAAGCGATTAGGGTTTTCTTTCGCGAATTATATAATCCACCGATGAGCGGAAACTCCGTGCCGTTATTATTAAATTGAATTGCAGGACCACTGATTGATGCACTTTTTTGCAAGGCCTTACCAACATCTGCAGACAAATCGATGGGCCGATTAACCTCAATAATTTCGCCATTTTTTTGAAGTGCTTCAATGAACTCCCGAAAATCCTTAGAGGGCATGCTGATTATCCATAGGCAATATTATGTAAAATATAGGATTATTTTTCCTAAATTTCCATAGTCCCCAATCTCGCGAAAAACTAAGCAATATATACTATAAATATAGTAGTGCTTCATGACCTTTAGAAAGACGTTTCAAGGAAAAATGATGATTGCCCCAGATATACCAGAAAATGAAGCGGAACGTTTAGCAACACTTTATAAGCTACAAATCCTAGATACAGAGCGAGAAGAGCGTTTTGACCGGTTAACTCGAATTGCATGCAAACTCTTTGGCGTTCCTATTGCGGTAATTTCCTTTTTAGAGGCCGAACGCCAATGGATGAAGTCAACTCAAGGATTTGACATCAAAGAAGCTGCGAGAAAAACCTCGTTTTGTGGCCATGTTATTCTTTCAGATGAAATTATGGTCGTTGAGGATGCCACGAAAGATATACGTTTTTATGACAATCCTTTTGTTCTGGGAAAACCTAATTTCAGATTTTATTTAGGCTGTCCTTTGAAAATAAAAACATATAATGTAGGCGTGATCTGTTTAATCGATGACAAACCTAGGTCAATCAAGGAGGTCGATCAAAAAATCGTATACGATCTTGCTGACATGGTGGAAATGGAGTTGGAATCATTACATTTGGCCATCACTGATGAGTTAACTGACATATCTAATCGGCGCGGATTTTTAAAACTAGCCGATTATTTGTTTCAAAAATATCAACGCGAAAATAAAATTTTTAACTTATTGTTTTTTGATTTAGATAAATTTAAGCAGATTAATGATCAATTTGGGCATGCAGAAGGGGATAGGGTATTAAAAATTTTTTCTAATTGTCTTCTCAAAAACTTTCAATGCCATGACGTAATCGCACGTTTAGGTGGCGATGAATTTTGTGTACTTTGCTCTGGACTTAATCAAAGTGATGTATCTGGCATTATTCAACATTTAAGAGATTCGTTAAAATCAGTAGAAACAAAAGGTTATGCAATTGAATTTAGTGTTGGCAGTATCCAGTATAATCAAGCAGAGCATAAGACATTAGAAAATATGCTCACTCTTGCTGATGCAAAAATGTATGATGATAAAAAAAGTAAGTAGCCAAAATTAGGTAGCTGGGGAAGGGAAGGCATTATCAACCCAGAAATCTTTTTGAGAATAGGATGTTCTTTGTTGTTCTTCTTTTGCCATAAATCCTACCCCATCGATACTTGTCTGGCACAGCCATGTCGTCATTTGTGCAGGTGCTTTGCTTTGAAAAGATTTTGGAGTAAATAGCGCTATATTTTTGCCTTTATCTTTATCTCTTGCAGAAATATATTGAAATATTTCTACGCCAGATTCACGCATAGTAGAGCCTAGCTGTTGTGTTTCGATATAAGACGAGGGTGATGTTAAAATTACTTCGTATTTTGAGAAAGGGACTTGATCTAAAAAAATACTATTGTTGCTTCGCACTTTGACCGTAAAGGATGTATATTGATTTGATATTGGATGTTCATACGGCGTTTCTGGACCCAGCATATATACAAATCGATAATATGCTGTTTCTGATAACGCGGTCTGTATATTTAATGAGCCATAGAAAATTCCTTGTTCAAAGGTTCTTCCAAATCTAGAGCCATATTTCAATGGGGGGTAACGAAAAGGTGTTGTCAGCAAATAATGTAAGGGACTTGTATCACTAGGAAGTGGATTTTTAGTTGACTCTAATAATTCCTCTAGTACACCTTGCTCATAGACATTGTTTACCAATCCTAATGTTGCTATTTGTTCCTGGGATTCTACTAAGCGATAAATCTTTGCCATCAAGGGCTTTATATGATTTTTTCCATCAGATGCGGACCAAATATCAACCATTAAATCTTTCCTCGAATCGCATCTAAATAATTAACAACCCGAGATAGCCCCAAAACGCTTTTCATCGTTTCCAAGGGAATTCCTTGAATATGCCGATTATTGGTTCTTAACCAATGCTTCATTGCATCCACATTGCCGCCATTTAGTGCAAATAAGGAGCGATAAATTCTTATTAGCAATAAGGAGCATTCTCCCTCTTTGCTTTTAACATCGATTTTCTTGTTACTTAATGAACGCGATAAAGTATTACGATGAACCCCAATAATTTCACTTAGATCATTATTTGAAATATCCAAGATATCTTTTAAATTATGTAAAGCTATTGCTAAGACCTCGCTTTCACTGGGTTTGGATTCAACATTCATAAAGTATCTCCACATGCACCATATGTTATATATTAGCATGAAATGCACTTTTTGGTGCAGTTATTTTGCGATTATCAATAAAAATAATCCTGGGCTATGAATCACGTTGTTAATCTACCTTTTTGCCAGTCGGTTTTGCACTGATTTTTGCTGGGCTAAGGTTATTGGTAATACGAGAAACCGTTCTATCTACTCGTCGTTGAAGCATGATTTCCACCATTACGGTTTCATTGGGATGAAGAATTTTATTAATGTCCGCAAGCGAGGAATGAAAATCAAGTACTCGGTAGTAGGCGAGGGCTTGCGTACTTTCTTCAGGATGAGCCTTGATACGAAATCCTAGATTCCCCTGCATTGCAGGCGTATTAATCCCTGCTTCCATGACGTCGTAGTCCAGAAAATAAATGAGTTTTCCGCGATCAAGCTGATTTTGTTGGCGATCAACGAAAAAACCTGTAGGAAGTGCATATTCGCTATATTTGGGGCCTGCGGTTAGATAAAGACCATAATCGTCAAGATGATTACCCCGATCATCAATCAGCCGAAATATGATCATAGAATAGCGATTGGTAATGTACTCGCGCTTATAGAGAAGCGTCTTTACACGTTCTGCGCGCTCATTTGCTTGGGTTTCTTCTGTAAGTTTATCCAGCTCTTTTGCTAATGAATGATAGGAGTTACTATCTTCTACTTGGAGACAGCGCAAAACCCATATAGCCGTAGGGTGCGTGGCGGCATTATTCATGGTAATACTGCGAATGATTCCCATTCTTTTACCGGAATGCGAACACTCAGGCAAAACCCCTAGTGCCATTGGCTTTGACCGTCTCATTTTGGAGACCACAAGATTTTCACCGTTAGTTCCTTCCTGATGTAACTGTAATAAACTGTAATTCATATTCGCAGCCGCTACACGTACAACTCCATCCGAGCCAGCCTCGCCCGTGTAAGAGTTAAGTGCATCATAAAGTTGGCGATCAATTTTTTGACCTGTAAGTACAAAAGGATAGATGCCATTAGCTGGGCAATCATAATCAAGCCAGCTTTCATTAAGTTGCCAGCTCATGTCGCTTCCGAGCTCCAGCCAATCAAGTACATGCTGCCCTGGTTCAATGCCTTCAAAAAAGCTTTTTATACGACTTAGTCGGGATTTTCCAAGTTGTGCAAGCGCAGAACCGTGGTTGGCGGGGGCTAACATAATCAGATGGCTCAATGGGCATTTTGCAAGATTATTTTTAAAGTATAAATCCATCCATTTACGAACAATAGGACCGCCTGTAGAGTGAGTAATGCACGCAAAACGCTCGCCATCGTGCAATTGTTCAGCGATTTCATCACGTACAGCCTGATTAAATGCTCGGGCTATATCGTCGACTGTTACTGTATCGTCAAAGCTAATGTAGCGCCCAAGATAGATATTACCAACCTGAATATCCAGCACGCTATCTTTGCTCTGACTTTCGAGCCATTGAGGAAGCTCGCCATAAGTATTGGTATTTGTGACATTCCAACCATGGACGAAGATAACAATCATAATATTCCTTAATTTATTGACACGACAAGGTGAGATTGTTGAGCAAAGCGATGATATTGGATTATTTTACAATAATATAGCTGTATTTAAAAATTGCTCTGACACGATGCTTTAAAAGTCGAAACATAGACTTCCATTGTTTAATTAAGTTAAGATTATTCGTCCTATCTGAACCGCGATTATGAAAATTCAATGCAAAGCATGCGGTAATAAAATAGAACCTGCAGATCAAAAGCATTTATGCCCCCTTAATCAAATTACTTTGTGGAGAAAAATGAATTCTATTTCGGAAACAGTAGCAGTAAAACGTTTTATAGCAGCGGGTGCATTATTCGCCCTGCTTGCCACAGTTTTGGGGGCTTTTGCTACTCATGGCTTACAGGGAACATTTAGTGTTGAGCAAATGAAAATCTTCCAAACCGGGATTTTTTACCAGTTTGTGCATAGCTTGTCGTTAATTATGATTGGCTTGCTTCTTTTGCATACTAACTTAAGACTTATACATTGGGCAGGGTATTTATTTTTTGCAGGTATTTTGCTCTTTTCAGGTAGCTTATATTTGCTATGTATAGTAAAGGTTAAACCTCTTGGAATAATTACCCCCATTGGCGGTATTTGCTTTATTATGGGGTGGCTATCACTAATTCTTGGAATATCTAAGAACTCCTAAATTTCCTCGCAATTGACGAAGTACCAACAATATTTAGAGCCCTATTTTTAAATTTAAACACATCACCGTCATTGCGAACAAAGTGAAGCAACCCAGGGTTCTGTGCTCCGAACTCCTGGGTTGCTTCGTCACTATGTTTCTCGCAATGATGGCTTTTTTTATTTTAAATTTAAAAAAGCACATGGCCTGCATCGAACGGTTACACGATTTATTGATTAGGGCAGCCTGCTTGATGGTATAAAACTAGAGCATTATAAATGGCATCATAGTCTGCAAAGGCAGTTTTATTGGCTTTGATATCCTCAAATACGGTATTAGTCCGACTACAATCACCTATGTCAGTAATATTGGAGTGATCCCCATTAGCTTTTTTGTAGGAAATGAAGTTAGCACCACAATGCAAATGAGGTCGTTTTGCCGCTCCATTACCCAAGAAATCTTGATTGTTACAAAACGCCCTTTTAAAGTTAACTCGAATGAAATCAGGATTATCTGCAAATGAAGTTCCTGAAAGCGTGGTGAAAAGGCATAAAGCCGCAATTGCAAATTTTTTCATCATTAAACCTTAAAAAAATACTGGGGGTCGAAATATAACACGACTTGCAGTAAGTTCAATATATTAATCTTAGAAAATGCAGATAGGTAAATTCTTCATTAATACTCAAAATCAGGTTGAGTTAATTCATCTCCAGTTGATCAATAATAGACCATTTGATATAATTTATGCCTTTCCAACCAATGCCTATTGAAAAAAAAATACTTTTTCAATACAGATGAGATTCCATATGAATGGCAAAATAGAACTTAACCCACCTCAAAAAAATCAGAAAAAAAGAAAACAAATCGAGCCAATATTTAAGGAAGATTATGTATATGATCTAAACTGGCATGAAATAAAAGACCATATTTTCGCGGCATTAAAATATAGATATCCCGAGTACTTTACTGATGATAAACCTAATTACATCAAAATTGGCGAAGAGTTAAAAAATAATCCCCTTAAAGCAAAAGCTGCTCGAGAAATTTTTATTTCTTATTTTAAATTTCCTTACCAATCTACTCATAGGACTGCAAATACAGAATATCCCTATATGATGGATATTATCAACGAATGTGGTAATCAAATTATCGCTCATGGAGTAGAGGAAGCTAAAGGTGGAATGTATAATTTATTGATGATGGCTGTTAGTAACCAAGTATGTGTCCCACAAGTATATTGGGGCGCTTTGATTCCCGGCCAGCCAAATATATCTCCTGTTTCTCATGGGCCTTTTTATGTCATTTACGAAACACCTTTTTATGAACAGGAAAGCTATCCCCATAATCCTAAGTTTACTGAAATTGCCTGTATTCTTGTGCCTTTTGAGTTAAATAAAACCCTTTTAAGTGAAGCAATGGAGAAAATGGTAAGTCTCGAATTAACGACAGAATCAGTAAAACAACTATTTATTTCTAAACTTAGAAGCTATGCAGAGTTTTATGACGAATTATTAGAACAGAAGAAAGAATCTACAAAGACACTTGCTAATTCATTTGTGGCACCACTAAGTTGGATGTCCGCTGCAAACAATGCATCAAGTGAGGAAATTGAACTCCCTGAAGGGATAACAGTATCTGAGTCTGATGAAGATGAGGATCCTTTTGATTGGTTGTTAATGCCTTGATTTTGAGCTTGTCTCTGACTTGCTCTAAGAGTGTGCCGTCAAGGGGTTAAAAACACAAAGGCAATGACATTTTTTCTTACCTCAAGGTGTTTGTATTAAGGTCATGTCTTGCCTTTTGTTCAATAATAATGGCAGAGTAATTACAAAGTTTGTTCGTTAGTTAGGCCGTGCTGCAGAAGGTCTCAATTGTTCAATGCCCTCTTGTGCAGTTTTATTTTGCGGATCTAGTTCTAATACACGTTGATAATCAGCCAAAGCGGCTTCTATTTGTTCATGGCCACCACCGTATATTGTGGCATCATTATTTTCTTTTGCTCGCCCTAATAATGCAGCTATATTGTTAGGATCTCTTTCCAGAATATAAGTATAATCTTCTATGGCTTTATCCAAAGCTAATAATTGTGCACGTTGGAGCCTTGCTTCTAAGTCTTCTGAATTAATTGTTAATAATTTATTTAGATAGATTAATTTATGTTCAATTTCCTGCTGGAATGATCTTGGTGCCCTTGGGTCAAAAAAGGTATAGCTTTGATCCATTGTTCTTCTGGCGTCTAATGCAGATGAATCTGATCTTAAATGTGCTAATAAAGTGACGAATTGGGGTGGGGCTTGAAGCAACGATGCCCATATTATGCCATATGATGGTGGACTACTTAGTTGTTCTTTCATATTGCTGGTGATGATTCGTGCCTTGCAAATCTCTACATGTTGTTTAATCAAATCTGTAGCTTCTTTTTCAATTGTTTCATCATATGCACCCACGTTACCAATGAGGTTTTGAATAATAGAGATAGGGGGAAAATCATAATCGGGATTAATGTTTTCTTTTATATTTTCAATAAGTTTACCAAGCAGTTCTTCTGCAGTATCATTTCCGTGGCTCTTCTCGACTAAATTAGGAATGATACCTAGGGTGCGATAATCGCTAAAAAGAGCGGATATTTGCATATAGGATAAATTACTAGTGCTTAATTGGGCTCGCAGTGCCTTTTTTTGCTCTTCATTGTAATTTTTGAAAGCCAAATAGTTCAGTACTTCTTCAACTTGTTCTGGTGTAAGCTTCATAATGTCCTCTATTCATCAATAAGGCATATATTTTTCGTGTTCAAAAGATCTCATTTGCCTCAGTATTTATGTAATTACCATCATATTTGGGCTTCAACCAATCATTACCTAATAATTTTTTATCTTGGCTTGTATTGGATGTTTGATACGGCAATCCATTTCTGCTAAAGAAGAGTCGGGTAGCTTGAGCAATAGTAGTGATGATAACAGCGCCCAGCTGGTAGCGGCTGAAAACAGTAGTTTACAGCCCTGAGAAATCAAGACTACACACTTAAATTGCTAAACTTTAGAAAGTTATCTTTTGTGATAATATCGCAAGAATTTTCTTGGGAAGAAAATACAATAACTGCGTTACCAAGCTGGAGATTATGCACTAGTTGCTTTTTCTTCGTTTGGATTTCTAGTTCATGCTCGCCATAATCCGTGCCTTGGCGAGTAATGACCTCGGTAATTAAATTATCAAGTGCCTCTTCGCTTAGGAGGGTGTGATCAATTTCAATCATAACGTTCTCTACAAAAATTTTAAATGCACATATTTTATATTGTCCTTTGAATGTACGGTTATAAATGATTTTAATGCGTATTGCTAGTTTAAAAATCAGAAGGAAATCAATGTAACGCTCTTCTCGTTAAAACTGATACAAAATAGATTGGTGGTCATAATGGAGGAGCTCGAAAGATAATGGCTCTTCTTTATCAATTGGCGTTAGAGAAGTTGTTTTTATTATTTCTCCATTAACCACAGCCAATTCGCGTGTATAATGGCAGTTTTTGATATAAACCAATTGATGTTTAAACTGGAATAATGGCTATTAAAAGGCTGTGCATGTATTAAAATAAAACAAATGAGGTAAATATGACAGAAGAAACACAAAGAGAATTTATACAAAATAATCTGGAATTAATCCAAAAATTTCTTGAGGAATCGAAACCCCAAGAAGATGAAATAAGCGCTAGTATTCAGGCAACTATTGCCCAATTTTTATTGAATACACGTATTGAGTTTAATAAACGTACAAATGGCCAAGAGTGGATTAGTACAGAGGACATTATACAAGCACAAATAACAGTGTTGAGGCGCTGTATAGTAGATTTGGAGCAGTATTATTCAACACTACGGGATGGAGAAACTTTGCAATGAAGGGTACATTCTAACGATAGAGTTTTATAATTGGGCAGGGTGATTGGTGTTCCGAGGAGACAGACCACATCCTTGTGGTAGTGCATCATCCTTGATGCGTTCAAATAATCCTTATTAAGACATCCGCTGTCCTTCCTCGTACTGATTTAATCATAGCGAATAATTTTAATAAGTGATACTCAAAATAGCGCATAATCATGTAAGAAATTTCTTAATTTTAGTAAAGTTAGAACGAGTTACCCTTTTCATACATATAGCCTAATAACACTTCCTGATTTGAAACTTATTGTTTAATAATTGATTTAGTCTTTGTGCATCTTTAGGTGCATTAGCTTTTTCATCATTATCAAAATAGCAATAAATTGTTTTACCTTTTTTATGCCAATTAATAAATTTTCCCGCATATTCTATTAAGGTTGAATCTTCGTAAGCTCCTTTATAGGCCTGCTCGTGAGGCCCATGCATGCGAATATAGATAAATGAACTCGTGACTATTTCCGGTGAGCGATACAGTTTATGATCATAAAAACAAAGTGACATTTGATTTTTATCCAATATTTCATACAGTTCTTCGCAAAACCAGCTTTTATGTCTAAATTCAAAAGTATATAAATAATTTTTAGGTAATTGAGAAATAAATTTTTTCAAAGTGGGAGTTTCTATTTTCCACCATGGTGGGAATTGAAATAATATAGGGCCTAATTTTTCTTCAAATTTACTAAATGCTTTAAGTAATTTATCCACAGTCTCAGTGCACTCTTTTAATTTTTGAAAATGGGTAATATATCGATTTGCTTTACAGGAAAAAATAAAATCGGGTGGTGTTATATCTACCCAAGTCAGTACATTTTTTTCTTTAGGAATTTGATAAAAACTATTATTAAGCTCTACACTATTCAAAATACCAGCATAATAAGGCAGTATTAGATTGGATTTTATCTTTTGAGGATAAAAATTGCCTAACCAACCGGAATAACTCCAGCCTGAAGTACCTATATTAAATGGATTTTTTTCCATAAAAATCTTAATTTTTTATAAAGGTATTTAATTATAGGATCAAGAACTATAAAAAAATGTAAATCAGAACTACTAACCTCTTTTACTGGCATCATCAAGTCAACTTTTGAGCTAAACTGGTATTAATTTTATCGAGTCAAGATGCTGGAAGGGGGGGTACACAGGCCCTGAATTTTGAATATAACAGCTTTTTAGTGAGCTTGAGGTTGCAATTTGCCCCCGAGCCTGTTGAAGCGTTGTTTAAATAGGATAATAATTGCTGTAGTTACGCCATTAACAAATAAGGATATGTCATGATAAAAAAATTTGCTGCGTTGTGCGTTGGATTATTGGTTTCTACTCAAGCTAGTAGCATTACTTTGGATAGCAATAAATTACATGACTTGGTGGTACAGGCTTATATTTTTGCATACCCCCTAGTGTTAATGGAAACTACTAAAAATGTGACTACTAATGTCGCAAGACCTGTTGATAAAGGAAACAAATTTGAAGCACCAGTAAATCAGTTGGTAAATGTAGGTGTTTTTCCTGACGCAAACTTTAAAGACGTTGTCCGACCTAATGCTGATACTTTGTATACCAGTGCTTTTCTAGATTTAAATAATGAGCCCATGGTATTGTCTGTACCCAATATGCATGAGCGCTATTATTTAATGCCAATGCTAAGCGGTTGGACGGATATTTTTGCTTCGCCCGGTACCAGAACCACAGGAAATAAAGCACAAAATTTTCTTATTGCAGGGCCTTTTTGGAAAGGAAAAAAGCCTGAGGGCATGAAGGAAATCAAATCACCCACTAATTTAGTATGGCTTTTAGGTAGAACGCAAACCAACGGTGAGTCGGATTATGAAGCAGTTCATGATCTTCAAAAAAAATATAAACTAGTACCTTTAAGCGCCTGGGGTAAAAATTATACACCACCTATAGGACGAGTTTTGAATTCTATAAATACTCAAATAGCCCCTTCGGCGCAAGTACGTCAATTATCCTCAGTGGCGTATTTCACTCAATTTTCCAAATTGTTAAAAGATAATCCTTTAACAAAAGAAGATGCGCCTATGAAGCAAGTATTGGAGCAAATAGGTATAGAGCCGGGTAAAGAATTTAATGCAGCAATTTTATCCTCAGAGCAAATTAATACATTCGATAAGGCTACTACAGATGCGCAGCAAAAGATTGCTGAGAATGTGCAAACCTCTGGAAAAAGAATTAATGGATGGCAGTATTTTCCGGTTGTTGGTAAATACGGGACCCACTATTTAGATAGGGCTTCGGTAGCTTTTGCTGGTCTAGGAGCCAACATTCCTGAAGATGCAATTTATCCTACGGCTTTTAGAGATGAACATAATAATTTTTTAAATGGTACGAATAACTATATTATTCATTTTCCGAAGGGAAAACTTCCACCCGTTAATGGATTTTGGTCTTTATCTATGTACGATAAGGACAGTTTTTTTGTGGCCAATCCGATTAATCGCTATGCACTAGGCGATAGGGATAAATTAAAATTTAACTCGGATGGCTCTTTAGATATTTATATTCAGAAAACATCTCCTGGTAAAGACAAAGAGGCAAATTGGCTTCCTGCGCCTCCGGGTGTGTTTAATGTAACCCTGAGGCTTTATTGGCCAAAAGAAGAAATTTTAAAAAATGAATGGGTGATGCCGGGAATACAAAAAGTTTTATAAGAATAATATGGGTTGATTAGAGGAACTGCACTTTTTGAACCTCTAATCAACCATAAGCGCTTAATTTTGTGTAGCACTGAGGCTTATTTGATAGTGCTGATGTACATAAAACGATGGGTTTGTGAACTTCTAATTGGGGAAGGTGATTGGTGTTCCGAGGAGACAGACCACATCCTTGTGGTAGTGCATCGTCCTTGATGCGTTCAAATAATCCTTATTTAGACATCCGCTGTCTTTCCTCGTACTGATTTAATCATAGCGAATAATTTTAATAAGTGATACTCAAAATAGCGCATAATCATGTAAGAAATCTCTTAATCTGAGTTAGCAGCTTATCATGGAGCGGGAGTATTTTAAATTTAGTTGCTGAATGGTAGGGCAATACAATGTTCTGCTGATAACCCATCTGGGGGCAGGTTTTGAATTTTGAGTATCCCGGTTTTTTATTGGGCTTGGGGTTGCAATTTACGATTCAAGGCCTGAACCCGGACCCTTTGTACCTGTTTAGAGGGTTAGGAATACGACAAAATTGGGTTTTGTGACAAAACCCAATTTTTTGCGATAACCTTAATTTAGCAAGTGCAGGTTACAGTTATAGAACCGCTACCAGTACTTCCGTTAAATCCATTTACAACAATATCATAAAGTCCGCCTCCGGCGCTCCATGTAACCTGGCTTTGTAGGCCGCAAAAATCATCATTACCCGCTATACAGGTTCCGAAAGGAGGTACTTGTGATTGAAATACTGAAAGCTGCGTGTCTAAAGATGTTTGGCCGCACGTGTTTGCTGTCAACTGCCCTCCGGTGCAAGAAGCACTGTCGTATTGAAACAGTTTATAGCGACCTCCATTGGCGCCATTGTCGCCACAAGCGGGAGACCCCGTTCCTGTAAAATCAATAGCTAAATCAAAAGGCAGGGAGATCGTGCTGTTTATGCACAATGAGCTTGAAATAACAACAGAATATCCTCTGGAACCTGTATTCGCATTGGTATCGGTTGCCCCAATAGTGAACGAGAAGGTCCCGGCAGTCGTAGGGGTTCCGGATATTTGCCCGGTTGAGGTATTTAAAGTAAGGCCGGTTGGTAACGAGCCAGAAACAATGGCATAAGTATATGGGGCAGTACCATCGCTTGCGGTAATTGTTTTGCTATAAGCGACATTAAGTGGAGCTGCTGGTAGTGATGCTGGAGAAATAGTCAGTGGAGTATTGGCAACTACCGAAATATTCCTACATGCTGTATTGCTTACTGGAAATAAACAATATCCATTACCTATTGGTGCACAATCCATGCCGGAATTACCAATTTTATAAGCGGGTGTGTTAATTTTAATTCCAGCACTCGGATAATAATGTCTTGGTGCCGCGCATATGTTTAAACTTAAAGCAGAGACGTTATAATTTTGACACGATAAAGCCCCTTTTCCATTTAAGCAGAGAGTAATTTCCACCTCCGCTGACGTACCTGTTGCAGAAACATCAAAAAGCAGACCACTCCCTGCAAATATGATTTTACATACCATCATTAGCAATATAATGCTTACATTTCTTATATACTTTGTCATAATTAATCCATTGAAACTAACAAGTTAAGTTAAGTTTTGTCGTAAAATTTATCCCAGACGCAAAACGAGATTATTTTGGGCGATTTAATGCGGCGAGTCTATAGAATTGTTTAAAATGGTTTGATTAGCAGGGGTTTTTCCACGTATCTCAGATAAAGCTTATAAGAAAGCTACTAACCATCTTTAAATTTATCTGGTGAAAATCTCATCTTTCATTTCGTTATTTACAAATACTCCTTTCTTCACGGAGATGCTCTTGTTCCACAGGGACTAGCTTTAAAAATTTATCAACTGTTGAGATGATAGGTTCGGGCCTAAAGGTCAAGCAGCGCCATGCTGTATTATTCGGGTTTACACCACAAATATCTTTTGCCCACTTAATGGGAGTAGATTCTTGATTGTGCAATTTAACCGCACCAATGAGGGATATGTAGCATAATCCTGCTAAAATAACCGCCCCTAAAGCCTTAAAAAAAGATTTGGGCAAAGAATCTGAGCCCCCATCGTTATAATATTTTTTAAAATTTTGCAGAGCAACATCTTGTTTAGGATGAAAGCGTATTTCCTCTAGGAGAATAGCAAGCTGACTAATAGATGCATCCATGCCAGGCTTTTTGGTTGAATCCGAATTCAATTGATCAAAATAAGTTGCCCTTAGACTAATAATTGCCTGTATAAATTTATCATGGTGAGAAAGCACCAATTTTCTTTCGTCTTTATTAGCAAAACATGTGTTATCGTATACATTTGCAAGCTGACTTAATATTTCATCAAAATCAAATTGGTAAATAGCCGAACTTTTATATTGATTTACATTTTCTATAAATGTTTCTTTTTGTATCGAGGTAGGGAGAAAAAAAATAGATAAAAATAGTTCATTTAATAATCCATCAATTAAGACAAAATCGTCACTGCTTTCATCATAACAGCTCGCCAAATCACTAAAACAATCTGCCCAGAGCATAAATGGAGTGTATGGAAAAAAACGATCTCCACCACGTTGATAAGAATCTAAAAGTTTCAGAAAATTCAATCCGAGAGGTAATTTTGTTAAGAAATTTCCAGGTGATGCAAGGTAATTAACAAAATTATCATGAGTCTTTATCATTGCAGGAAAATCCATATCCTTTAACCAAGGAAAACACACCTCATAAACTATTTTCTTGCGCCAACCAGTAGTATTAGAACGATACACTCTATGAGTAATAAGCTTGATTAATTCTTTATAGTAAGCTTCTGGAGAACCATCAACTCTCAGAGGCTCGGGTATGCGTCCAAACTTAGATTCGAAATACTCATCTATCTTTGCACGAACTTGCTCAAAAGTTAAGTTATCTGAATGTCGCATTTATTTGCTCAATAATGTAATTGTTCTGGTTTTATCGCTTGTTTGCGATCATGTTCTATTTTCGCAATAACCGACTCAATTTCTATCATTTTAGGACGGGCAGGTTGAATATCCGCTTTGGTAAACGCCAATTTAGTATAGGGTTCTGGCTTATTATCTTCCAGCAAAGTAAGTAGTGTCTGTAGATTAAAATGCCGATCATACAAATAAACGGGAATATTCATTACCTCATAACTAACGGGATCTAGATGTTGTTCAAATAGTTCCTCTTCCTCTGTAGTTAATTTCATCGCTAACAGTGTCTCTGATATTTTAATTTTCCCTGCAAAACTATTGATATAAGCTTGAGTATAAGCAGAGAATCCTCCTGCCTTAAAAAAGGTATGAGGGTTTGATTCCACTCGTGGAGCAACTGCACTTGAGCTACTGGCATGATTTTGAGGAGCACTCATTTGAGAATGTTGTGATGCAGATACATTATTCCCAGAATTAGTCGATGAGAACTGACACAACCTTGGACTCTCTTCTTCTCCAGATGAAAATGAATCAAGCTCCTCATGACTTCTAAGCGATAACGATGATGGCGAGGAGGAAGGCAAACTAAGAGCAGATATACTATCGCTACTATCAAGTAAAGAAGGCATGGGAGCCAGTGGTGGTATAATACTGAATACCGATGTTAATGCCCCCCATGATTGCGATGAAGATGCAACAGCAGCCGTTTCATCAATAACTCGCTCATCAATAACTAAGCAGTTGTTTTTAAAGCTTGCATTTTTTCCTTTATATTTGCGCGTAACACCATTGCGCGTTACCGTAATTTCTCCATTCATGCTGATGATACTAAGCGATCCACTAATAACATTCCCTGAATTACTGCTAGAACAGGCTTGAGGTTGCTGATAACCGCCAGGCATTTGAATGCTACCACTGCCAGACTTTTGAATATGTTTTATTACGGCTTCCGGTGGTCTATGCGTAAAATGGACACTACCTATCCCACTAATGGTAATACGAACACTAGCATCTACTTTACCTTTAATAAATAAAGAGCCTGAACCTGATTTAATAATCTGCGTTCCGGAGGCAATTGTACCTCCAATATTAATATCTCCAATCCCCCCCAATATAAGATTTGCATTTCCGCCTAGCGAATCACGCACATGTAAATAACTCGAGCCTGACTTAGTAATCACGGCGTCATCAGCTATTGGCCCATCAATGGTAATATTTCCTATTCCATCGAGATTCAATTTAGCTTTATCCCCTATAGCTCCTTGGATATGTAGGGTACCTGAACCAGATTTATCAATCTGTACTGCATGCCCAACATCCCCTTTTACAACAATAGCCCCTATTCCGCCAAGGTTTAATTGCGTGTTGTATCCCACCGCATTCATAGTTAAATTACCAGAACCACTTTTATTTAAAGACGAATTCGATGGTATGCTGCCATAGTTACTGTTACTAATACCTGAAATTGTGTAATGATCGCCCACTTGTTTAACTCCGTATCATGAATAATCGTTAGAAAAACTATGGGCATCATGATAACAACTAGATTTTTTTTTATTCACCCGCAAAAAATACGGGTTTTATTTCTTAATAATATGAAATATCCAAAAAATAGAAGGATATTTTGTAGCTAAAAGAAACCCTCGGGTTTATAGCGTTGCAGCAGATAACTCGCCTTTGGGTTTTTGATTTTGGTCCGGAATTTTCAGAGTGGCTCGATGATGTATTGGAAGAAAATCTTGCTGAGCACAAAATTCAGCCTTTTCTTCAATGTCGCTTTAATCTCTCTTGGAAAAATACCATAATAAATTATGTCTCCAGGAATGATTGCATTTTATAATGCGGCATTGTCCGCTACTCTAGCCTTCGGCGCCTCATGGTTGCCACACCATCTTTCAAAACCATGCCGATTCACCAGGCTATTATTGGCGCGATGATGGTTAATTTTTGCGGCTCCGTGGCAAATAATTTCAAAAACGTAGAACTATAGATTTTAGGCTTACTTCAGCTATATAAATCAAATGTTAAATTGACCTTTTTTAAACATGCGCATGACCTCAAATCCTGTGATGGTGGCATAAGCCGTTTTCTCTGCTAAATAAAGCCGGTCTGACGTAGCCTCATAGATTTAGACCACCTCAGTTTTAAGCAACCATTATTTTAAAACCAATTCGTCCATCATAACTGTTCATATGCATGTTCAATCCTACGCCATAACTGCCATTAGCATACAATGCTATATTTTGACCTATACCTAAAGACGTTCCTAAATTTAACTCTACAGAAGACCCTTCTAGTTGTGCTTGGAAAGGAATAAAACCATACGCGGAGGAGAATTGAGCTTGGGGATTGCCTTTAAATTGATACCATAAATTGGGCCGAATCCATGTGGTAAAATCCTTGGACTGACCATGGTTATCAATGACCCATTTATGAGCTAACCGTACCCCTAGACGGCCTGTAACCGCATCCGTTTCTCTGAAATGGATAAAAGCACCAATATCTTTTGTATTGTGAAGATTAATGGTTTGAACTATGGCTTGAGCTTGAGGCTCAATCGTCCATTGTTTATTAAAAATAATTGGATATCCACCTTCCACCGAAGCAGCAAAACCCCAGCCATCAGTTTTAAGAGCGGACAGTCGGTAAGATTTAGACTGAGCCTGATTATACCATGTTGTTTGCACTACAGTATCAACATAAGCTTCAATAGCAGAGTAAATAGTCCAGTAAGCCCCCGCACTTAATGCACCAAACTGATTAGATCCTAAAGTAAAATTTGAACCCTTAACGTCTCCTTGGCCTTGGCCTATTGCTCCATAAATACCCAGATGATGACGTTTATTACCTTCAGTTTCTCTTTGTAATAAGTCACCGCCTAATTGGATTATTCCAAAATTATAATCGTAATCTGAACTTCGAAGAGGATTTTTATTCGTAAGCCTATTCCTATCTCCATGCAATCCAATAGCACGATTCCAAATTCGATTAGAAGAGCTACCTGGACCTACGCGTTGGTGAAGTGAATCTAAAAGTGTTTGGCCATACAAAAGGGTCATAGCAGAAAGTACGGGGTACAAACCTATTTCGCTACGATATTCAGCATTACGAGGAACTAGAGGAGAAGTATCAGGAGCAGGCTCTAAAGAACATAAAGGTCGGTCTGGGGGGCACACATCTCTTAAATACCAATTATGTTCATTGCTTCCATCTATCCCTGAACGATAAAGGCGGTATTCAAAAGGTCCTGCGACGACAGGCGATCCTAAATTGAATGCGCTATTATCGGTTGTCCCTCCATTAATCGCGTCGACAATAAGTATGCCGTTACCAGATGTTAAAGCTCCCAATCCACTAGTATTATAAATATTTAAAGATGTACTTCCGCTGGCATGACCACTATTAATAACAATTAAATCAGAAAGTGATTCACTTCCTTGTATAAAGGTGTTGAGATTAATAGTTCCATTTAGTCCAACATAATCATTATTTACGGTTAGGGTTTTAAAATTATTGCCATTAGGAACAAAATGGATTAGTCCATCATTGGTGAGATTATTGACAGTAGAACTACCTGTTAAATCCCAAATACTTGAATCAATAATTAAATTGTTTACATTCATGGCGGCACCTGACCAGAGACTATTACTTGCTAGGCTCATATTGAGAGTACTCCCTGCGTCAGCAATAGCATTTCCTATTAGGAATGAATGAGTCGTTGCTGAAATATCTTCGACAGAGGAGTTGATTACTTCTGTCAAAATACCATTTCCTCCAATAACCCTAATGCCGTTAGAAAGAGACAGCGTTAACTGCGAGCTTTCCACTTGAATGGCCGTTCCATGGGTGCTTATTAAATTACCCCCAGCGAGTGAGGCATTGTTCTGCCTCGTTGATGTTGTCGAGGTGGAATACAACCCGAAGCTTATATGGACCCTACGGTTTTGCAAGGAAAAGTTCACTATTTTTTAGCAAAATTGGTTGAGATGCAGGCATATATTCGGTCTCTTGTTGAGTGGTATTTCACTCGGACCCTGAAAGTATCTGCGCTCTTTCTCCTAATCAA
>JARLJR010000072.1 GCA_031291095.1 Legionella sp.
AAGTTAGCAGCGAGCATAGAGTCCCTTTTTCTTTTTATTTCCCGCCAGGAAAAAATTTAAAAGGGAACTCTAGCTTTTTTTCTTGATAATTCAATACCTTATTGTAAAAATATCTGGGCTTAGCTTGACGGCTATGGGCTGAAAAGCCCAGCAAATACAGTTTGTGCCACTTCCAATGCTGGGCTTGACAGCCTAGCCTACATTAGTACATACCTAAAACTCTAATAAATATTTATCATAGTTTTGTTTATATTCTGGCGAACCTTGGTATTGCAACAAGGCTTGATTTAACTCCGTCAATAATGCCCCTTCTCCTGGGTTTACCGCAATACCAAGTCCATAACCATACATATAAGGTGGGCCGGCTAACTTGAAGGTATCGGAGGAATTTGCTGCCCAATAATTCGCAGTTGGGTTATCCAGTAAGATAATGTCTACCTCACCTTTATTTAAACCAGTGAGCTGGTCTGATACGGTAATATAGTATTTGATTTTCGGATTTTTAACTCCCATGGTATTTAATTCTTGCTCAAATACCGTTCCCGTTTCCAAACCGATTCTTTTGTTATTCAGAAACTCTAAAGTAAAAGGCTCAGTTTTTATCTTGGGTGTGGTGACAAAACGCGAATAGCTAAGTAGATATGGCAGACTGAAATTTACAAGTTTTGCTCGCTCAGGAGTAATAGTAATGGAGCTCATAGCCATGTCAATCTGTTTTCTGGCTACAGCATCTAAAAGCGCATCAAATCGCATGATATGATAGTGACAGGTACGTCCCATCATTTTGCACAAGGCATTCATCGTGTCGATATCAAAGCCATAGATTTCGTTTTTTGAACCTCGCATCACAAAGGGTGGGTTAAAGTTTTCAGTTCCAATATTTAAGACAGGCAGATCCGCAGCAAATAATGCTGAAGAAAAACTAATGCCTGCAAGCAACAGACTACGAAAGAAATTCATTTTAATTCACTGAATAATTATTGATTTTTATAGATTATAACGAGATATTAGTTTTGGGAATGAAAAATTTCATTATTAATGTGAATTCAGGATAAGAATCCAATTTATGCCAATAGATACTTCCGAGTTACGCGAATCTAAATCATGGTTTATTGAAAAGCATTTTTCGGATTTATCACATCCGTTAAGCAATGCGGTAAAAGAACTGGTTTTGGTGAGCGATTATGCATGTAAGCAAGTGCTGCTGCTAAAGCAGCTTTTAGACGCTGATAATTGTGCTGCTCCATTAATGCGAGAAGAATATTTTCAAGCTGTAAACACTATATCCCTAACCTTGCCACAAGCCAATTTCGCACGAGAATTACGCCAATTTCGCCATACCCACTTATTACGACTATTGCTGTTGGAACTGTCAGGACTTAGTAGCACGGAACAGATTATACGCTCCTGGTCCGATTGTGCTGATGCACTTATCTTGCATGGATTGGATTATTGTCAGCATGCTCTTTCTTCACGTTACGGTATTCCTCGGGATAAAGAAGGAAATCAAGTTACTTTATTAACCTTGGGAATGGGGAAGCTAGGTGGGCGGGAATTAAATTACTCTTCAGATATCGATCTTATTTTTGCCTACACTGCGACTGGCGAAACGGATGGTGAAGAGCCTGTTGAAAATCAGCAATATTTTAATAAGGTAGCGCAACAATTTAGCCAATTATTTCAAACGATAACTTCCGAGGGGTTTATATTCCGTGTGGATTTAAGATTACGTCCCAACGGGGATAGTGGCACCTTAGTTCCAAGTCTTGCGGCAATGGAGACTTATTATCAAGAACAAGGACGTGATTGGGAACGCTACGCTATGGTTAAGGCACGTGTAATTTCTCCATCACTTGATGAGGTGTTCCCTTGGTTTGAGCGTTTGATAACTCCCTTTGTTTATCGACGCTACGTAGATTTTAGCGTGATTGAATCATTGCGTAGCATGAAAGCAATGATTGAGCGAGAAGTACAGCTCAATCCTCGTTTGGATGATATTAAGCGGGGGAGAGGAGGGATTAGGGAAGTAGAATTCGTTATTCAAAATTTTCAATTAATTCGTGGAGGCCGTCTACCCCAATTACAAACACAAAGTACCTTAGAGGCGCTTGCAGTGTTAAAGCAAGAAGGTTTATTGCATCATAGTGATGCGTTAAAGCAGGCTTATTTATTTTTACGACGACTTGAAAATATACTGCAAAGTCAAAATGATCAACAGACCCACTCCTTACCTGCGGATCCTGTAAAACAAGCGCAAGTAATTTTAGCGATGGGTTTTGCATCTTGGGATGAGCTCTTGGAGAGGCTTCATCAATATCAACGTATTATCAGCTACGCCTTTCATGCAGTAATGGGAAAGGTTGATTATTATGAAGATGAGAAAAGGTTATTGGCAAATCAATTGGCAAGTCTTTGGCAAGGGCATGTTGAAACGGGCATGGCGATTAATTTATTAATCAGTTTGGATTTTGACAATGCAGAACATTGTTATCAAATGATCCATGCGTTCCGTCACGGCCCACGTTGTCGCCGCCTGTCTCAAGGTGCGCGCATGCGTTTGGATCGGTTTATGGTTCTCCTGTTAACCGAATTAACGCGCGTGGAACATACTGACAAGGTTTTATTACAAGTTTTACATTTATTAGAAAATATTGTCGGTCGCAGCGCGTATCTGGCTTTATTAACTGAAAATCCGCATGTTTTAACCGAGCTGCTTTTTTGGTTTGCACATAGTCCCTTTATTACTTCACTGCTAGTAAGCCAGCCATTTTTATTAGAGGTGTTGTTAGATCAAGGGCAAGAATGGCGTCCACTATCACGTTCGCAATTGCAGGAGTTGCTTTGGGAAAAATTGAAGCATTATCCGGACATGGAAGCTAAAGAGGAACTTTTGCGTCAATTTAAGTTAACTAATTGGCTTATGGCGGCACGTGCAGAACTCTATGGCTTTTGCAGCTCGGTACGTATTGGACGTTTTTTAACGGATGTGGCGCTAGTGATTGTTAACGAAGTCTTGAGCTTAGCTAGTGAACAATTAAGCCTGCGTTATCCGGAAATGAAACAAATGCACTCACATTTTGCCATCATTGCTTATGGTAAATTGGGCAGTAGGGAGATGAATTATGCTTCGGATTTGGATTTAGTATTTTTGCATACGGTAAAACCTGAAGATGAAGCATTAGTCACGCGTTTAACGCAGAAAATTTTGCATATGTTGACCACGCGTTTGCAATCCGGGGTTTTATATTCAGTTGATACCCGATTGCGTCCTTCAGGCTCTGCAGGCTTGCTCGTGAGTCATATGGATTCTTTTGTGGAGTATCAAAAAAACCAAGCTTGGACTTGGGAGCATCAGGCCTTATTAAAAGCCCGAATCATAACGGGCAATACAGCGATTAAACATGCTTTTTTACAATTGAAAAGGGAAATATTGTCTGTGTCACGCGATAGGGGCACTTTGCAGAGCGAGGTTATTGCCATGAGGGCCAGAATCGAACAGCATCATGAGTCTTTGCCTTTGAAACATACCCCAGGAGGCTTATTGGATTTAGAGTTTTTAGTACAGTTTTTAGTGCTTAATTCCGGTTGTCCAGAAATGGCACGTTCGACTCAAACTTTAGGACAGTTAAAGCGATTGCATGCTGCGAATATTTTAAGCAAAGAACAATTCTTGATATTAAAAAAAGCATATCGCTATTATCATCATGTATTACATTTGCAATTGCTACGTCCTGGAACTGAGATTGATGAGGATATTCCCAACCAGGTTGCGGCTATTTATCAGCAGTGTTTGTTTCATTTGACAAAGCCCTAAGTTGTAACTATCTTTGTATCGAGCTTCAATATAAAGGATTAAAAATGAACGCACTCTATACCGCAACAGCTAAAACCCATGGTGGACGTAATGGGCATGTAGAAACAACTGATGGTCTTTTAAAATTAGATTTGGCAATGCCAAAAGAACTAGGTGGAAAAGGCAATGGGAATAACCCAGAGCAATTATTTGCCGCTGGCTATGCCGCTTGTTTTGAAAGCGCTATTCGCTATGTTGCTCAAATGCAAAAGATTCCATTAAGCGACGCTCATATGCAAGCAACGGTTTCCTTATACCCAACACCAGAGAAAGGCTTTAAACTCGGCGTGGAGTTACAAGCCACTATTACGGGTTTAAACCAAAAAGATGCAGAAGAACTTGTTGAAAAAGCGCACCATGTTTGCCCTTACTCTAATGCTGTACGTGGTAATATCGACGTAACGTTGAAAGTGTTCGCAGAGTAACTGTAGCCTTGATGCGGCGGAAATAAGCTCTTACCGTTCACGGGTATGTACAGTTTGTCATTGCGAAGAACGTAGTGACGAAGCAACCCGGGAGTTCGAAACACGGAACCCTGGGTTGCTTCAGGTTGTTCGCAATGACGGCTTTTATTTTTAAATTTAAAAACTATTCTGCATCTCTTACTTGCGTTAACCGCTCAATCATTGCATTAAATGCATCTACTTTACTGCGATAAATATCATCATAAGACACATGAAAAGTATTAAACTCATCTTCACATTCAATCTGATCTTCTAAAAGCTCAGTAATCACTTGCTTAGATAACAAATAGAAATCATTTTCGACTTCAAAACTGATAATCCATACCTCTTCGCCTATTTTTAAGTCTGTCATCATTACCTGCTTTTTTAATTTAACGTGAATTCTGCGAATAAATCATAATCATCACTGTCGGTAATGTGTACCTCAGCAAATGAACCAACTTTCACTCCTGGAGTAGGAGGTAAAATAACTAATCCATCAATTTCCGGGGCATCGCTTTTACTACGTGCGATGATATGTTCTGGCGTAATTTCATCAATCAACACGGTTTGGATGCTACCAATTTTTTGCTCCAATTTCGTTCGGCTAATTTCAGCTTGTAATTGCATAAAACGATGATAGCGCTCTTCTTTAATTTCTTCGGGCACTTGATCCGCTAAATCATTCGCTTTTGCACCCTCAACAGGTGAGTATTTAAAACAACCTACGCGATCTAATTGTGCCTCTTCCAAGAAGTTAAGTAGCTCGGTAAACTCTTCTTCTGTTTCCCCAGGGAAACCAACAATAAAGGTAGAGCGTAAAGTAATATCAGGGCATATCTCACGCCATGCCGCGATACGCATTAAGGTATTTTCACTGCTTGCGGGGCGTTTCATTGCTTTTAACACTCGTGAGCTTGCATGTTGTAGAGGAATATCAAGATAAGGCAGAATCAAGCCATCACGCATTAAGGGGATAATTTCATCCACATGAGGGTAAGGATAAACATAATGCAGGCGTACCCAAATACCTAATTCGCCAAGTTGCTCGCATAAATCATAAAAACGAGTACTTACAGTTTTTCCTTGCCAGCTTACTTCTTCATAACGCGTATCCACGCCATAGGCACTGGTATCCTGGGAAATTACTAAAATTTCATTAACCCCTGCTTCTTTTAATTTTTTCGCTTCAGATAAAACTTGAACCAAAGGATAGCTTTGTAATTTGCCGCGCATGGTGGGGATAATGCAAAAAGTACATTTTTGATTGCAACCCTCAGATATTTTTAAATAAGCATAATGGCGGGGTGTAAGTTTAATTCCTTGAGGTGGGACTAATTGCATGAAGGGATCAGCCGGAGGTGGAAGATGTTCATGAACCGCATTCACTACTTCTTCATAAGCATGAGCGCCACTAATGTGTAATACATCGGGGCAGGCTTCTTTGATAATATCCGCTTTAGCACCAAGACAACCCGTTACAATAACGCGGCCATTTTCGGCCATTGCTTCTTTAATCGTATCTAAAGACTCTTTAACGGCGCTATCAATAAACCCACAGGTATTGATAACAACCACACCTGCATCTTGATAGCTGGACACCAGCTCATAACCTTGAGCACGTAATTGAGTAATGATTCGTTCTGAATCTACCAATGCTTTAGGACAACCTAAGCTAACAAAACCGACTTTATGACTCATAAAACCCTAACTGTAAAAAAAATGAACGAATTATACCCTTTTTCCATAAGAATGTCGACTCTTTAAGAAATTTTACTTTAATCTTGCTTTAGCTCGTACGTATTTGTAAGAAATAAGTAAAGAAAAAAAGATTTAGCTCATCTAATGGTAAAAAATTGCGTATCATTAAGTAAGACATCTTTGCTTTGGAGAAATTATGGGTAATCGAAAACAAGATTTGCAGCGTTTGATTGAATTAAGAAAAATAACAGATGCGTTGACTGAAGAGCAGGAGCAAGAGCTTAAGCGATTGAAGTTTAGACGCATCCAGGATGCTGAATTACCTGTTTCACAGCTAGAAGCTAAATTAATCGAGCTTGATACAACGACGGTCTCGGTTAGCAGTGAACATATTGAAGAACTTATTGCCGACTTCAACGAAGCATATGCTGGTGAAGAACATTATGAAGAGCCTAAGGTTGAGGATGACAATACAGTTCGTTTTAAATTTAGCTCAAAAGAAGAATGCGCCAAATTTTTTATGAAGCAATGTGAAAAAGGTCAGGCTTTCGTTATGTTTGATCCCGCGACTAAAAATGTCACTGCTTACTCAAACGGCGATGGAAAATTATACCATGCTGCTGATGGCAAGGAATTTAAGGTGGGTGATGAGTTTAAGCCATCTGATACGAAACAAGAAGATTTTGAAATCCCCGGTTTGCCACCACGAAATGTAGGCACACTCTAAATTTTAGCGGCTCTTTCTTTCACTGCCATCCTGAACATGAGGAAAGGATGGCAGTGACTAATATTTCCAAAAAAAACAATAGCCTACGAAGTAAGTGCCATTAGTTTTAAACAACCAGGCTACGATTAATCTTAGCAGACCACTATTCCTGCCCTTGAACCACTTGATTGAGCTTCGCCAAAAATTCATCCGTAGATACTTCACCAACCACAAGTGATTCATCATGCTGCATGCCTTTGGCATCAAAAAACATAAAGGTTGGGGGGGCGATTACATTAAAATAATTCAGTATTTTTTTATCATTAGCACTATTCGCGGTAACATCCACTTTCAGAACAACAAATTGCTCCAATGCTGTTTGCACGTGTGGATCTTGAAAAGTTGTGGCATCCATAACTTTACATGCAGTACACCAGTCCGCATAAAAATCCAACATTATGGGTTTGCCACGTGCAGCGATAATTTTCTGCTTTATTTGGTTTAAGGTGAGCTCTTCATGGGGTACTACCTTAGGTGGTATCGCGCTTGCGGCTTGGGAGACGGTTAAGGGTTGCAGTGGATTAGTTGCTCCCATACTGGATCCAATTAAAATAAGGATGCCATAAACCAATAAAATAATTCCCACACTTTGGCTGAATTTTTCTTGATTGCTTGATGAATGAGCTAATGCACCACAATAAATCCCTGAAAAAATAAGTAAAATCGCCCAGAGTGCCATGCTTACTACTGCTGGAGCGATACGTGAGATCAGTAAAATGGCAACCGCTATGAACAGAACACCAAAAGAGGCTTTAATCGTATTCATCCAGCCTCCTGTTTCTGGTAACCACTTTCCGGCAGAAGTCCCGATTAGAAGTAGAGGTGTGCCCATACCCAATCCTAAAACCAGTAGTGTGAGGCAGCCTAAAAGAACATTTTTAGTTTGGGCTATGTAGGTTAATACCCCGATTAAGGGGGCGGTAACACAGGGGGACAAGATTAACGTAGACAAACAGCCCATGATTGCAGCACCAAGATAATGGCCACCTCGTTGGCTACGGCTGGTACTGCCAATTTTTGCTTGCCAGGAATTGGGTAATTTAAATTCATAAAATCCAAACATGGATAAGGCAAGCAACACAAAAATTATACTTAAGAAACCAATAGACCATGGTGATTGCATGCTGATTTGCAGATTAGAGCCTAATAGGGCAACGACGGCACCCACGATGGCATAAGTAATGGACATGCTAAGTACATAGCTTAGGGAGAGAAAGAATGCTTTTCGCGTCGTAATTTCTTTTCCATGGCCAATGATGATCCCTGATAAAACAGGAACCATCGGTAAAATGCATGGGGTAAATGATAAAAGTAATCCTAAGCCATAGAAGGTGATTAGGATCATCGCCCAGTTATTACTTTCAAAGATTTTACTAAGTCCGCCTTTGGGCTGAATAGGGCGTGTTGCAGGCTTATTTTCTGTCTCGGCCAGGCTTACTTGGCTCAATTCCAGCTTATCATTAATAACGAGCTTAATTTTTTGCTCTTCCGGTGGATAACAAAAGCCATCATCAGAGCATCCTTGATAACTTAATTGTAGGGATGTTTTTCCTGGCTTATTACCTAATATGGCTATTGGAATTGAAACTTTATCTCGATAAACGGTGTATTTTTGCCCTCGCTTATCTGTTTTTTCCAAGGTGGGAGGAAGACGTAGGGGGCCTAATTGCATGATGTTATTTTGCTCAGGCTCCAATTTAATACTATTAGAATACAAGAAATGCTGTGCTTTGATCTGGAAATTGACTGTAAAGGTATTGAGATCAACAAGGTCTACCTTGACCTGAAATATTTGGGTGGGAGGAAGAGGGGCCGTATATCCAATAATGGTAGTAAAACAGCATATAAAAAAGAGCAACCATTTTTTCATTTGAGACCTTGATAACAGCAAAGCAATTTATTTCATTGTAGTTCGAATAAAGATAAAACGTAACTCTTAAATGCGAAATGTACGTCATCCTGAGGAGTTTACGACGAAGGAACTCCTGCATGTGGCATTAAACTCACCATAGAGCCTATCCTCACTCAGAAGTTCCCTCATTCCATTCGGGATGACGTGCTGTTCCTAAATTTCCGTCATTAAGCGTTCACGCTCTAGCTCTAAATCAGCATTTGTCACTAAAGGCTGCAATTTTATTTCTGCCTGCTTCAAATCATCACCATGAATTAAACTAAGGTCATAATTCATCACTAACTCAGCGATAAACGTTTGAAAAATAAATTCCGTTATTAAATTCGCTGGGCAGCGGCGTTTGCCGTAGGAAAAGATGGTGAGCACCGTTTTTTCGCGCGTTTTATTTTCATCATTTTCAAATCTACTCGGGTCGAAACGCTCAGGTTCTGGCCAAATTTTTGGATCAAAACGGGGGAGGGCGTTCAAAATTGCAATCATCGTTTTAGGTGGAATTTGCGCTACCTCTCCCTTATTTTGATTTTTGAGGGTAATACCCTGTTCACAGTAGCGTAGAATAACCGTTTCCGCTTCTAAATCCGCTGGTTTTTTCTGCTGAAAATCTCGTCTTAATGCCTCTAAGAAAATACGATGCAGCAAACCATTATTTTGTTTATCTTGTAAAATATCTTCGCGACGTTCTTCAGCCGTTTTATTTTTAAAGTTTCGTTTTTCTAATTCGTTTCTTAATTCAAGCAGTAAGGTTTTATTCTGTGCTAATTCAGTCATCGCGCTACAGGCGGGGATAACAATCATATCTCCTGGCAAAGGCAGTACAGGAAGGGTTTTTATATAGGCTTCTTGTAAGTAAGGCTGCAAATCCTGTTCGGTCATGCAGGATAAATAATCGAGCAATTCCGCTGAGTCTAGATCAGGATAGGTTTCCTTGATTCGTTGAGCAATAAAACGCGCCAATGCATGGGTGATATCAAATAAAGTCTTTTGATCCTCTTGTTTTAGTTCTTGGAAGTGGGCAATAACGGCAGTGGCTTGTTCTGCCAAAAACTGTTCACTTGCCGTCAAGTAGTTTTGTTTTGCCTGCTGATATTGTGGAATGAAATAAAATAACCAAGAATAGTACGCAGTCATTAATTTAACCGATAAGGTTTTCCCAAAGCTTTCTAATTTGTCTTGCACTAAGTCTGAAAATCCTTGCAGTGCTTGATGCAGATTCGGGGGAATTTGTTCGATATCGAATAACCCACGTGCTAAGCTATTTCTTAATGGGGTGGTTGCTAACTCCAGTAAGGAAACAGATTGTTGGGCATGTTTATCTAGATATAAATGAATTGATTGTTGTGTGTTTTCGATGAAGGCAGCAGGTCTGGATAATAAGCCAGATAATAAATAATGGTGACTTAATGCGGTATAGTCTTCATCATCTTTAGCTCGGGTGCTAATGAAATTGCCTCCTACAAAAAATCGTAGTCCCATTTCTCCTTGGCGTCCTTGAGGTTCAGCATCGAGTGTATCCAGTAGCTGGGCCATATCCAGTTCTTGGGGATTTATAAAAGCAACATTGCCTCCCAATAAACCAAAATTCACGAAATGCACAGGCTGAGCTGTATTTTTTATTTCACTAAACAGTGATGGAGAATTAACTTCTCCCCAAAGAACACGACTAATAAATGAACGAAAATGATTAACAAAATAAAACATCACAACGATCCCTATAAATGTTTTAAAAAAGATAACCTAAAAAGTAGACTTCCGTAGTAGTGGTGAGCGCCGTATTTTAGGCCTAATTAAATTCGGCACTATCAATGTGCTCGAATGTAAACATTACAACAATAGGAAAATATTTTGTCAAATAGGGGGTTGTTTGGGGTCGGATTGATTGGTCTCGTAAACAGGCACGCAGGTGGTTCCAATCATTCGTACGCGCCAGTGATATTTAAAGCTAAGTACTCTGAGGCGATAAAGTTAAATTGTTAAGCCAGTTCAGCGCTCTTAACCAACTCTACACCCAGCTGCTTTAACTCTACTCGAATACGTTTAAACATGTCCTCATTTAAAGGATGGGTGGCATCCTCAATTAAATAATTTTTAAATCCTTCGTGCACGGCGTCTTTGAGACTATAGTAAACGCAGATATCTGCACATAAACCACAAAAATAAAGTTCAGATGCTCCTTTTGCACGTAGATACGCTGCCAAGCCGGTGCTTTTTTTATGATCATTCTCATAAAAACCACTGTAACTGTCTATTTCTGGATCCATCCCTTTACGAAAAATAGCCGCGATGCGTGTTGTTTCCAAGTGCGGAAAAAACTCAGCCCCATTGCTTCCTTGCACACAATGATCAGGCCAAAGGGTTTGTTCAAGGCCATGAAGCTGGATTTTTTCAAAAGGTTTTTTACCTGGATGGCGGGAGGCAAAACTTTTATGGTTTTGGGGATGCCAATCTTGAGTAGCCACAATTAAATCAAAATGATCCATTACCTGGTTAATTACGGGAACAATCACATCACCCTGGGGCACTGCTAATGCACCTCCAGGCATGAAATCATTTTGAACGTCTAGAATGATTAATGTTTTCATTTATCCCATTGCTCATATTTTTGAATCAGTTCTTCGCGTTTTGCGTTCAACTCATTACTTAGGCCGATTTGATATGTTTTAGGATGCTCTATGCACTTGTACTCATCAGGTAATTGCGACAGCCGCAGGCTAGAGTATTCCTTAATTTGGTGTATGGATTTAGCGGGCATTAATGTTTTGCCCTGAGCCATCACTTTATGAAGTAAAGGTTCTTTAGGGTAATTCTGTAGAGCACTCAACGTTGCTTTACCTAGGGGAGAATACAATGTATCTAATTGTTGTTCTTCAGCTAAGGCAATAATATCGGCACCTAAAAAGAGATGTTCATCAGTCATGACTCGATAAACCTGCTTTTTATAGGGAATTGTTATTTTTGCTGCATTTTCTGAAAGTTTAATGCGTGGTTTTTGATTTGCTTCAGCTAATTTATACACACCATCTAAAGCCGCATCGGGCATGCCAACAACTAAATTTGATCCCACCCCAAATCCATCAATTGGTGCTTTTTGTGCGCGTAAGGCTTTGATACTGTGCTCGTTTAATTGGTCTGAGGCAACAATTTTGACATAGGACATTCCTGCCTCATCCAGCATATGGCGTGCTTTGTGAGCTAAATAATTCAAATCGCCGCTGTCTAAGCGTATTGCTTGCAAACTCCGTCCTCGTTGTTCCATTTCTCTGCCTACTTGGATGGCGTTGGGAACCCCACTTTCTAACGTATTATAGGTATCAACCAGTAAGGTAGAATGATCAGGCCAAATTTCGACAAAAGCACGAAATGCGGCAAGTTCACTATCGTAGCTTTGAATAAATGAATGAGCCATCGTGCCCGATATAGGGATTTGATAATCACGGCCGGCACGCACATTGCTGGTCGCATCAAAACCACCAATAATAGCTGCTCGACTGGCATAATAACCACCAGGCCCTTGGGCTCGACGTAAACCAAAATCAATCAGGGTGCTATCACCTGCAACTTGTCTTATACGGCTTGCCTTAGTAGCAATAAGTGTTTGAAAATTTAATAAATTTAAAAGAATTGTTTCGATTAGTTGAGCTTCAATAATATTTGCCTCAACGGTAACAATCGGTTCGGTAGGAAATACTAGGTCTCCCTCAGCAACCGCATAAATAGTCCCTGTAAACTGAAAGTTTTTCAGATAATTCAAAAACTGGGGATGGAGGCCATTTTTTTCTAAAAACTCAATGTCTGCCGCATCAAAACGCAGGTTTTCTAAAATGCTTAAGAGATCCGCTAAACCAGCAAAAATGGCATAGCCAGAACCAAATGGGAGTTTACGAAAAAAATAATCAAAAATAGCGTGCTGCTTGTGCTGTCCTTGCAAAAAATAAACTTGAGCCATGGTCAATTGGTAGAGGTCGGTATAACTTCCCGTAAAATCAAACATTTAACTTATTCACCCTGTGGCTGAAAATTATTTTGCTGTGGATTATAAAAGAGACATTGCTGCAAATAATAGCGAAAAATGCTAATTCATAAAAAACATTTCAATTTTTTTTTATTTTCCCCCTTGAAAGTATATTCCGAGCCCCCATATGTCTATATCAGCGTCATTACTGTTTAATTAAATATCAGGAGATATATGTTATGAAAATTCGTCCTTTACACGATCGCGTAGTAGTTCGTCGTATGGAAGAAGAGCGTACTACCGCGGGTGGTATTGTTATTCCAGATAGCGCTACTGAGAAGCCAATGCGTGGCGAAATCATTGCTGTGGGCGCAGGAAAAGCTTTAGAAAACGGTGACATGCGTGCATTAGCTGTAAAAGTTGGTGACATCGTATTGTTCGGAAAATATTCTGGTACTGAAATTAAATTGGACGGTATCGAGTATGTAGTGATGCGCGAAGACGACATCATGGGTGTAATCGAGAAGTAATTGAATTGATTCATTAGGAGATAAAAAGAATGGCTAAAGAATTACGTTTTGGAGACGACGCGCGTTTACAAATGCTTGCTGGTGTTAATGCATTAGCTGATGCAGTCCAGGTGACAATGGGTCCACGTGGTCGTAACGTTGTATTAGAAAAATCTTATGGTGCACCTACTGTAACTAAAGACGGTGTATCTGTTGCTAAAGAAATTGAATTTGAACACCGCTTCATGAACATGGGTGCGCAAATGGTTAAAGAAGTTGCTTCTAAAACTTCTGATACTGCTGGTGACGGTACTACTACTGCTACTGTACTAGCTCGTTCTATTCTTGTTGAAGGGAACAAAGCAGTTGCTGCTGGTATGAATCCAATGGATCTGAAACGCGGTATTGATAAAGCGGTTCTAGCAGTTACTAAGAAATTACAATCTATGTCTAAGCCTTGCAAAGACAACAAAGCAATCGCTCAAGTTGGTACTATTTCTGCTAACTCTGACGAAGCAATTGGTTCTATCATTGCTAGTGCTATGGAAAAAGTTGGTAAAGAAGGTGTTATTACTGTTGAAGACGGTAATGGATTAGAGAATGAATTATCAGTTGTTGAAGGTATGCAATTTGATCGTGGATACATTTCTCCATACTTCATCAACAACCAACAAAACATGAGTTGCGAATTAGAGCACCCATTCATTCTGTTAGTTGACAAGAAAATCTCTAGCATTCGCGATATGTTATCTGTATTGGAAGGTGTTGCAAAATCTGGCCGTCCATTATTGATTATTGCTGAAGATGTTGAAGGTGAAGCTTTAGCAACTCTAGTTGTTAACAACATGCGTGGTATTGTTAAAGTATGTGCTGTTAAGGCCCCTGGTTTCGGTGATCGCCGTAAAGCAATGTTACAAGACATCGCAATCCTAACTCAAGGTCAAGTTATTACTGAAGAAATTGGCAAGAGCTTAGAAGCTGCTACTTTAGAAGACTTAGGAACTGCAAAACGCATCGTAGTAACTAAAGAAAACTGCACGATTATTGATGGTGAAGGTAAAGCTGCTGAAATTAAAGCACGTATTACTCAAATCCGCGCGCAAATCGAAGAAACTTCTTCTGATTACGATCGTGAAAAATTACAAGAGCGTGTAGCTAAATTATCTGGCGGTGTTGCGGTAATTAAAGTAGGTGCTGCTACTGAAGTTGAAATGAAAGAGAAGAAAGCTCGTGTTGAAGATGCTTTACATGCTACTCGTGCTGCAGTTGAAGAAGGTATTGTAGCTGGTGGTGGTGTTGCTTTAATCCGTGCTCAAAAAGCTTTAGATGCATTGAAAGGCGATAACGACGACCAAACTATGGGTATCAACATTCTACGTCGTGCAATCGAGTCTCCACTACGTCAAATCGTTACTAACGCTGGTTACGAAGCTTCTGTTGTTGTAAACAAAGTATCTGAAAATAAAGATAACTATGGTTTCAACGCAGCTACTGGCGAGTACGGCGACATGGTTGACATGGGTATCCTGGATCCAACTAAAGTAACTCGTATGGCATTACAAAATGCTGCTTCTGTAGCTAGCTTAATGTTAACTACTGAGTGCATGGTTGCTGATCTACCTAAGAAAGACGAACCTGCTGACATGGGCGGCATGGGTGGAATGGGCGGTATGGGAGGCATGGGCGGCATGATGTAAGCTGTCTTCCCAAGACCCGGAGAAACCCGCCGTAAGGCGGGTTTTTTTTATCTTAAGGGCTCATTGAAGAAGATTGACCTTCTTCGTACTCATAAAAATCCTCAGGTGCAGGTGAATACACGTCTGGTGGAGGAAGGGGCGATGAGCCTTCTGTGAGTTTTTTTTCAAGTTTGGTTAAACTACTTTTAACCACCCAATAACCGCCACAGCCCATATTCCATGAGGCTACTTTATTGGCAGGGAGGGCGGGAATGTTTATAGGCTTTCTCTACAATAGTGCAAAGAGAAAACCTGGTTGCGGGCAACCAGGCTTATTTGTTTTTAATGAGCTCTTCAGCTGCTCCGTGTTTCATCACGATGATACTGATGCGACGGTTAACTGCATTTGATGGATCTTTTTTATTGAGGGGAACTGTTGATGAAAAGCCTGTAACAGACATTACTTTATTTTCGTCCATACCCGATTTAACCAAGGCACGACGTGCGGCATTTGCTCTTTGTGTGGATAATTCCCAGTTCGTATATTCCAGCTCATCAGGATTATGATAGGGATGGGAGTCTGTATATCCTTGAATGGTTACCTTGTTAGGAACGCCATTGAGTAGTTTGGAAATTTTCAGGAAAACAGGTTCGAAATCTGGGTTTAATTTTTCTGAACCTACATCAAACATAGGATGCTTTTGATCATCGATTAGTTGAATACGTAAGCCATCATGTACGATTTCCATTAACATACGATCTTTTAATCCACTGAGTGCGGGATCAGTTTGAATACTTTGGCTAATTTGTGATTTTAGCTCTTCAAGTTTTTGCGTTTCATTTTGTGATGATTGAATGACTTGAGTACTTTGTTCTTGCTTTGCCAGTTTCGCTGCGGCTTTGTCTGTAGTGGAAACTGAACCATTAGTGTCTTCAACTTTTGGCCCACCACCTTTAATGCGAACTTGTTGGTTACCGACGTTTTCACCGCCAAAAAAAGATACGCGCAATGGCTGTTTGAAGTATTCAGAAATACCATCTTTTTGGGCCTTATTTAATGAGGCAATAAGCCACATCAATAAGAAGAAGGCCATCATTGCTGTTACAAAATCAGCATAGGCAATTTTCCAGGATCCCCCATGATGACCATGGGCATGTTTTTTTACTTTCTTAATAATAATCGGAGTAGGCTTTTTAGTCTTACTATTATTGTTATTATTATTGTTATTCGATTCACTCATAATTTTTCTCTAGCTTGTTGCTGTACTTGCTGCTGCAGAATCAGTTTGTTTTACATTCTTTATTTCATCACTTAATTGCGTGAAGGATGGCCTTTGGGATGAGAATAGAACCTTACGACCAAACTCAACAGCAATTAGCGGTGGGTTGTTATGCAAACTTGCTAAAATCGTCGCTTTAATTGATTGCAACATAAGCTGAGTTTGATTGGCTCTTTGTTCCATTGCCGTAGCGATAGGCCCAATAAATCCATAACCTAACAAAATACCTAAGAAAGTCCCTACAAGCGCATGCGCAATTAGTACTCCTAATTCCGCTGGGGGCAGGTTAATTGATTCCATCGTGTGTACAACCCCAAGAACAGCCGCTACGATACCAAAAGCGGGCATTGCATCAGCTATTTTCGTAATAGTGTTTGCTGGGATTAACTCTTCGGCATGATGCGATTCAATTTCCATATCCATCAGGGCTTCTAATTGAAAAGGCTGCAAGTTGGACGTAATGATTAAGCGGAAATAATCACAAATAAATTCAATGATGTGATGCTCATTCATTAATGCCGGGTAATTGGTGAAAATGGGACTGCTCTCTGGTTCTTCAATATCTGATTCAACAGACATCATTCCTTGCTGACGAGCCTTATTCAAAAGGTTATACAATAATCCTAATAAACTGATGTAGGTTGCTTTAGATGTTTTTTCACTGCGAAATATTTTAGGCAGGGACTTACCTAATGCTTTGAGGACACTCATACTATTACCTACAATGAGGGCACCTAAAGCCGCCCCTCCAATGATCAGTAATTCTACGGGTTGAAATACGGCAGCCAGATGGCCACCGCCTAATGCAAATCCACCAAAAACACAAACCAAGACCACAACATAACCTAATAAAATTAACATTTTTATTCTATCTCCACATCAACAGCCTAAGTTTGGCTTTATCATTTTTATTTTGCTTATTGAGCGAGGTAATCATGCACCACTCGTCCATAAGGCAAGGTTAAATCAGTTAATAGATGAACCGCTTTTACAATCCGGCGTACGGGAAGACTTGCTACAGGTGCTAGGGCATGATGCGCTAATTCTAATTGTGCAGGTCCTTGCCATGCTCCTTTTACGATAACATCAGACAGCATAATTTCGACCAGCTCACAAATTTGCGTACTACCATTCACATGCGGAATGATTTTCAATAAATAAATGGGGGTGTTTAGTGCATCGGCTACTTTTTTTAGATCCAGGGATTCATATTTATATCCCATGGTTGCAGTGGCCACACGGCAAGGGCCATAATTAAGCGTCCCTAAAAAGGTATCACTTACGACTTCTAATTTGGGTTGAGCCAGCTTTTTAGGATAACCCCAGATTTCACGTCCCGCAGCGATTGGTGCTAAATCGTCCAAATACATGGCGTGAGTATAGCTACCCATTTTGCCTTTATAACGCACCGGGATTACTTGTCCTGATTCAGTATAATCACCAAATCCGGTGGAGTCCGGCATGCGAATAAATTCAAACTGCACCAAGGGCTCCACAACCTCTAGAGGCTCAGGCACTACTTCACGGAGTAAATCCATATCTGTTTCATAGGTTACAGTCAAAAACTCTCTATTAATAAAGCGATACGGACCACGTGGGTATGCTGAACTCGTAAGTGGCATGGCAAATGCTTTTTCTTTTACCTCAGATTCTTTCATTTTCGGCCTCGCTTAATAGTTGTATAGGGATACATCTATATTCTGGTTATTCCATGAACCATCCATGACTAACAACCAGGGATTGGCCGGTCAAAGCATTCGTATCAAATGCAGCAAAGAATAATGCCGTTTGAGCTACGTCATCTATAGTGGTGAACTTACCATCTACAGTATCCTTTAACATGACTTTTTTAATGACGTCTTCTTCACTAATTCCTAATTCTTTAGCTTGTTCAGGAATTTGTTTTTCAACTAAAGGAGTACGCACAAAACCAGGACAAATCACATTGGCTCTTACATTATGAGCCGCTCCTTCTTTAGCAACCACTTTACATAAGCCAAGTAAGCCATGTTTTGCGGTAACGTAGGGAGCTTTGAGCACTGATGCTTCTTTGGAATGCACTGAACCCATGTAAATGATGCTACCGCCATTGCCTGCAGCATACATATGTCTAAGAGCGGCACGGGTCGTTAAAAAGGCACCATCTAAGTGAATAGATAATAATTTTTTCCAATCGGAGTAGGGGAGTTCATCAATCGAGTTAATAATTTGAATTCCAGCATTACTTACTAGAACATCAACACTGCCAAAGTGTTCTACGACGGCATCAACCCCTTGATTTACTTCATTTTCATCGGTGACATTCATGGCAACGGCCATCGCCTGCCCACCTTGGGATTTGATTTCTTCTGCGGCAAGGTTCGCTTGATCTAAATTAAGATCAGCAATCGCAACTTTTGCTCCTTCTTTTGCGTAAACTAACGCAATTTCCTTGCCTATACCACTGGCAGCACCTGTGATTATTGCAACCTTATTTTTTAAGCGCATGATTACAATCCTTGTAGTGTTTTCCGGTTAATCTCAAAAATTATTGAGAACAATCAAAAAATTAATCTTTTAGAGTATAGCAACGTAAATTTGATATTGCTGTATTTCCCTATATTTTTTTTCAGGAACGAGTTAAACCTGGACTTAAGATCCAGGTTTGTAGCAGTTGTAATTTAATGGACTAGTAATAATAACCATGACGATAATAGTGGCGATTATAATAATAGGCTCGTCGGTCTTGATCTTGACCAATAGCATTTCCTACTAAGGCTCCAGCACCTGCTCCAATCACCGTTCCTACAGCGCTACCACCAGTTACTGCATAACCTAAACCTGCGCCAGCAGCTCCTCCGACACCCGTGCCTACTTCAGTATTGGTGCACCCACCCAACATCAAGGTAGCCAGGCTAATTACACATAATGATGAGATGATTTTATTCATAGTAGACTCCCTTTTCTTATTTAGGTTTATTTTTCTAAAGCAATGTTTCACTTTGGAATAAACAACCAATACGATATTCTTCATTATCAATTTTAGTATAAAAATAAACCTTTGTGGTTTTATTGTTCTCATTATTGGTGTGTAATTAGCAGTTTTATCGTTGGGATTTTACTCTGACCTAGGTTTTCCAGTAGTATTAGATAATTAGAATAATAATAAGAAGAAGAGGACGCTATGTTCAGAGGAAGTATAGTGGCTTTAGTTACGCCTATGCAGGATGATCAAGTCGATGTACCTCGATTGCGCGAATTGGTAGAATTCCATATTGAAATGGGTACTCATGGTATTGTTGCTGCAGGATCTACTGGCGAGGCAGGAACTTTATCGCATGAGGAAAAACTCTTAGTAATCAAAACAGTTATAGAGCAAGCTAAAGAGCGCATACCGGTAATTGCAGGTACAGCCATGAATGCAACGCGGGATTGCATCAAGTTGACTCAAGAAGCAATGGAATTGGGGGCGCATGCTGCTTTAATTATGACCCCTTCGTATATAAAGCCAACTCAAGAAGGTTTATACCAACATTATTGTGCTGTTGCCCAATCGGTAGCTATGCCGATTATCCTTTATAATGTTCCTGGGAGAACTGCATGTGATTTATTGCCCGAAACAGTCGCTCGTCTTGCTAAGATTTCCAATATTATAGGTATTAAAGAGGCAACAGGCCAAATGACGCGTTTGCAGCAAATTCTGCGTCTTTCTGAAGGCCGTATCGATGTTTATAGTGGGGATGATCCAACTGCAGCCTCATGGATGTTAGCTGGGGCTAAAGGTAATATTTCAGTAACCGCTAATGTGGCCGCTAAGTTAATGGCAAAAATGTGTGACAGTGCTTTAGATGGTGATCATGCAGTCTGTTTGCGTTTGCATGAGCAGCTCATGCCATTGAATGATTTATTGTTTATTGAAACGAATCCTATTCCTGTTAAATGGGCCATGTATAAAATGGGGTTAATTGCTAATGAAGTTAGATTGCCTTTAACTCCATTGTCTGCAGAACACCATGACGCATTAGAACAGGTAATGACGCGCTTAGAATTGATTTAATTGGGGAATGTTGTGAAAAAGTTAAGTTTTATTGTTTGTAGTGTATTGGTACTTACTGCCTGTTCCGGACGTTATTCCAGTAATGGAGAGAGTCTATACTTAAAAAGTAGGAATGGTGTGAATTTAGAGGTACCCCCCCCATTAACAAAAGGAAATATTAGTGATTTTTATAATTTACCTCCACAAAATCAGGATGCACGAGTTAGTATTGCACCGCCGAGGTAATAAGGGGTTATCATGACATCTGAGCCGGATGAATTACTCATAATACAAGAATTATCCAAACGCATTGTGGATGCGCAACGCAAGATTCGGATTCTTGATAGTATTAAATGGGATGAGGGGATTAAAAAGGAGTTTTTTAAACACAAAGGACAGCGACTCCCCACAGTGGATAAAGATTATTATGAAAAGAAACCACTGCCTTTCAATGTTCATGATAAACAAGAAGAATTTCGTGTAATTTTACGAGATGCTCAAAACCAATTAGGACAGTACTCTACCGTGACGCGTTTGATTCGGCGTCAATGTGAAGAGTACAGTCGCGCGTCTCAAATGCTTGCTGCACGAGGTACGCCTGCATTTAGTGAGCTGGCCATGGAGCTCTATGGTAGCCCTAATGATGTATTTTACGCAGGTGGCCCGCGCATGTCTCAAATGGGTACTTTGCTTTTTGATGTGCTCTCTGATTTAAGCGTGCAATTGCAATCAGAAGCTGATGTTAAGCACTACACGCCGCAACAAGCTCAGGAAATTTTGCAGGCTCGGCTAGGCGCATTTTTTGATAAACATCCTGGGCGGGTAACCGTGATGGTAAGCGATGACATGGTTGCTGATGCGTCTGCTGGTGCGGACAGTATTAAACTAAGCCAGCAAGCCATGTTTAGCGAGCGTGATTTGCGTTATTTAGAGGTTCATGAGGGCTGGGTGCATGTTGGTACTACCTTAAATGGTTCCATGCAGCCTAATTGCTTTTTCCTATCTAAGGGTTCTCCTTCCAGTAGTGTAATTCAGGAAGGACTCGCCGTGATTACTGAGATCGTCACCTTTTCTTCTTATCCAGGACGTATGTTAAAAATCACTAATCGCGTCATTGCGCTGGATAAAGTGACTCAGGGGGCGAATTTTGTTGATATATACCGCTATTTTATTGAGTGTGGTTTAACGCCTGATGACAGCTACAATCAAACCGTACGAATTTTCCGCGGCAGTACGCCAACGGGGGGGCCTTTCACTAAAGATTTATCTTATGCCAAAGGGTTTATTCTCATTTATAACTATATTCGCTTTGCAATCAGCCAGAAGCATGTGGATTCTATCCCATTGCTTTTTACTGGAAAATTAGTTTTAGATGATCTGCCTTTATTGCGTGAATTACAGGAACGTGGCATTTTAACGAGCCCGGTTTATTTACCCTCACCATTTAGAGATTTAGCCGCATTAAGTGCTTGGATGAGTTTTTCATTGTATTTAAATCAGTTTGATTTAAATGAAATACAAAAGAATTTCCGCTTTTTGTTAACCTAAGTGTAGCCTGGTTGCTCGCAACCAGGCTACATCGGATAAGAAAAAATAAGAACGTAGCCCGTATTACGACTGAGAGGACTACGGACTACATTTATCCCGGTTGATAGCTGTTTTGACTATCCAGCGCAATATCAAGAGCCTTACTCTCTGCCTTAGCAAAAAATCTATGAGTAGCAGTCGCAGCATTACTAACCATTCCAGGTTGTACCGCTGCTGTAGCAGCTAAATGAGGATGCGCAGCGACTAACTCTTTACTGTGCTTCATAATGAAGCTATCTTGCGATAACTCGATTTCTGTCAAAAAAGACTTGGCTTTTTGCTGATCTTCCGGTCTTTTAGACTCAGCTAAAAACTTACAGGCAGCAAGCATGGCATTAGTACATCCTAGCTCTGCTGACTTGAGAATCATATTTTTGTGCTGAGATGACTTTTCAGGAAAAACATGAGCTAAATGATAAAGTGCCAAAGGATTCTTTTTAGCTAACTCTTGCATGTATGGCAAGTATTTAACTACCTTTTGCTTCAAGTAAGGGTCTTCAGGTGATTGCTGTAATTGGCTAACCAATGCAGCAAAATCACCACTTGAAACGTATTTATTTGACATAATCATAACCTATTCACATAAATAATATAGAGCTAGAATAGGTGACCCAAATTAAGGCAAAGTTAAGTTCAGCCTTCTTTACATTTTTTTTACGAATCAAGGTTGTTTTTTGTTCTCTTTGACAAAAGCGTAGTCATAAAATGCCCAGCCTAAGTGGAAAAGCATATGTGAGATAATGGAGCAAACTAATCCATATTGCCAAAATACATAGCCCAATATAACTGACTGAGAGGTACTAAGTAGCGTATAAGAATAGATAAATTTTCGGCTTGAACTACAACCTGCAGCTAGATAGGCTGGAATTTGTCCTGCGGAGAAAATTAATCCGCTTACCAGGATCGAGATCCAGATAATTAAGTTAGTAGTATGTTGCATAAAGATAATTGCGAAAAATGCCGCTAAATTCATTAGTCCCCAGCGAGCGATAATTTCCTCCACTACACCACCATAAAGAACGCAGCCATCAAGACCAAGCGCTATTCGCAAGTTACGCATTATTTGTAGGCTTTTTTCATCGATTAGGCGTTTGGCTAATACATGATAAAGGCCCAAAAAAATGACCAAGCTTAAAAGTGCATACCCCACAGCAGGTAAAAGTATGGGAAAGAGAATACTAATCCCGGCTTTACCATATAACAGAGCATCAAGGTGTGTAGCGCGTAAACCTGTATTTTGCGAAAGAACGGCGCCGGCAAGACATAAAATAAAGACTAGAACTAAGGTTTGGACAATGGCAAAACGACCAATACGTTTTTTTAATTCCTCGGAATTTTCAGGTAGTAAAAAATAAATCAGGCGCTTAACTGCAATAAGTACGCCAGGAATTGAAAGACAAAATAAAACCGTAACTAAGGGCCAATCGATTATCATTTTTTATCCTTAAAAATGTATCTCTATATCTATTGTTTTAGCAAAACCGTATAAAAGAATCCATCCATACCCTGTTCTCCGGGTAATATTTGTTGTCCGTGGCCTGTCGCATGCCCCCAGTGCCAGTCTTCTCGAATCGCTTTGCAGTCAGGTGTTTTAAAAATAAAATCAGAAACTTGCTGTTCATTTTCAATAGTCATTATGGAACAGGTTGCATAAACCAGCAAGCCACCTTTCGCGAGCAGAGGCCATAATGCATGCAGCATGTTTTCTTGTGTTTCACTGACAGTTGTAATTTCTTCGGGGGTTCGTAACAGTTTGATATCCGAATGGCGGCGTATTACTCCTGTTGCAGAACAAGGGGCATCTAATAAAATACGATCGAACAATTGGCCATCCCACCAAGCTGTTGGTGTAGACGCATCACCTTGCATTAAAGTTGCCTTCAACTTAAGGCGATTTAAATTTTCTTTTACTCGTTCTAATCGCTTCGCATCGACATCCACAGCAACACAAGCCGCTAAATTGGGTTCTGTTTCTAGAATATGACAGGTTTTGCCTCCAGGTGCACAGCAGGCGTCGAGAACCCGCAGTCCCGGCTGCAAAGATAATAACGATACGGCTAATTGTGCCGCACCATCTTGTACTGAAATACAGCCCTCGGCAAAACCTGGTAATTGGCGTACATCACAAGGTACATTAAGAGTAATACCTTCTGTTGCGGCAGAGTGCACTTGAGCCTCAATGCCTGCTTTATTTAATGCATGCAGGTATTCTTCACGAGAGTTTTTTTGTACATTAACACGTAAGGTCATCGGTGGATGCATGTCATTTGCTTGCGCAATTGCTTGCCAATATTCAGGCCAATCAGTTTTAAGACGTTTTAAAAGCCACTGGGGTTGGCCGTAAAGGAATAAAGGATCCTCTTTAAGTTTTTCCAGTAGCTCCTGCTGTTGGCGACAGAAATTACGCAATACCGCATTGACTAAACCTTTAGCCCAAGGCTTCTTTATTTTTTCTAATAAAGCGACAGTCTCTTTAACTACCGCATAATCGGGCTGGTTCATGTAATGCAGTTGATAAAGACCAATTAATAAGGCAATCCATATCTCAATTTCTTTCGGCCTTTTAGCAACTAAGCAATTAGCGATGGCTTGCAAACGATAATAATGGCGGCAGAAGCCAAAACAGATTTCTTTGGTCATTGGAGAGACTTCTGCTGCAGAGGGCATCAGTTGTGATAAAGACGACTTATCAACTAAGAGCGAAGTTAAAATTTTTAAAGCATGCAGTCGTTCGTTTTTATTCATGAATAATGGTTCACAGGCTTAGATGAATTAATAAGCTCCTCTGAGTTTAAGACTCAGAGGAAAAGACTAAACCGACGTGTAACGGTGATTTAGAGGAATTTAAGCAATCGGCAACAGTAATTACTTTGCCGCCGGGAAGTTGTATTTTTTCAACAAGCAATCCTTGATGGGCTGTGGCAACAAGCATGCCTTTTTTATCAAGGCGTACCACGGTACCAGGGGCCTGGTTTAAATCCATATCAATAACTTGTGCTTGATGAATGCGTAATACTTCTTCATTTAAAAGGGTATAAGCCGTAGGCCAGGGATTAAAGGCACGGATTTGGCAATCAATTTCTTTTGCACTGCGCTGCCAATTAATTAAGGCATCTTCCTTGTTAATTTTTCCTGCATAGGTAGCTAAGGAACTATCCTGCACCTCAGGTTTCGCCGTATTATTGGCTATTTCATCTAAGGTTTGCAGGAGGGGCTGTGCGGAAATCGCGGCTAATTTATCATGCAACGTTGCTGAGGTATCTGTATTGCTGATAGTGCAACTCACTTTACGCAGCATATCTCCAGTGTCCATTCCTACATCCATTTGCATAATGGTTACTCCAGACTCAGAGTCACCATGCAAAATAGCATGCTGAATTGGAGATGCGCCACGCCAGTAGGGTAGTAATGACGCATGCACGTTAACACAACCCAACCGCGGAATTTCCAGTACGGCTTTAGGCAGAATCAAACCATAGGCAATAACAACCAGTAAATCCGGTTTCAATGCTGCTAATTCAGCAATGGCTTCAGGGCTTTTAAAATTAAGCGGTTGATAAACGGGGATATTGCGCGTTAATGCCCATTCTTTGACGGCGGATGCTTGCAATTTACGGCCTCGGCCCGCAGGGCGGTCCGGTTGGGTGTAAATTGCTTGGATCACGTGTGTTGATTGAGCTAATGCATCAAGACAAGGCAAACCAAAGGCTGGGGTCCCAGCGAAAACAATCTTTAAACTCATGATTTACGCGCGTTCTGGCGTTTGAATTTATCTAATTTTTTTCGTGCCATCGCTTTTTTCAACGGAGACAAGAGATCGATAAATAATTTACCATTCATGTGATCAATTTCATGCTGCAAGCATTCCGCAAGTAAACCATCGGCTTGGATTTCAAAAGGCTGGCCGTGGCGATCTAGCGCGCTAACAGTGACTTTTTCTGCACGAATCACAGTATCATAAGCGCCTGGAACAGACAGACATCCTTCATCAAATTTCTTTTCACCTTCAGTTGCGATGATTTCAGGATTGATAATAACGATTTGATTCTTTTTATCACCTTCCACATCGATTACAGATAGGCGTAGGCCTATACCAATTTGTACGGCAGCGAGTCCTACTCCACGTGCATCATACATTGTGTCAAACATGTCCTCGATGAGCGTTTGTAAATTGTCATCAAAGGTGACAACAGGTTTTGAAGCTTCTCTTAAACATGGATCAGGTAAATAACGGATTTTGTGAATAGCCATTGTTAATGTGGTTCTCTGTGTAAAATTTGTGATATTATCCTTGATCTAGCGTAATGCTGCAAGATCCAACAATGTACAAAGGACTGACTTCAATGAATAACTTACCCTATTTTCTTGCTTTAAACCGTATGGATAAAGTAGGTCCGCGTACCGTAGCTAAATTGTATAAGCGGTGGCCAGATTTACACCAGATGTTTCAACTCTCTGCTTTAGAGCTCGAACAGGCAGATTTACCACCACTGTTAGCCAAAAAAATATCCAGTTTTGATATGGAGCAAATTCAAGCAGATTTACATTGGCTCAATGCAGCGGAAGATCATCATTTATTAACCTGGGATTCACCCGATTATCCAGCTTTATTAAAAGAAATCACTGACCCGCCCATAGTCTTATATGCCAAGGGGCAATTATCTGCCTTTTTACAACCGCAATTAGCAATTATTGGCAGCCGCAATCCCTCCATAACGGGAATTAATAATTCTTATGCTTTTGCAAAAGCAATCGCAGTCCAAGGGGTGACCATTGTGAGTGGTTTGGCTTTAGGCATTGATGCTCAAGCTCATTTCGGATGTTTGGATGCGGGAGGGCAAACAATTGCGGTAATGGGAACTGGAATTGACTGTGTTTATCCCCGTCGTCACGCAAAACTTGCAGAACAAATCACACAAAAGGGCTTGATATTAAGCGAATTCCCATTAAAAAGTCCGCCAACCTCTGGACATTTTCCGCGCAGAAATCGTATAATAAGTGGCTTGTCATTGTGCATATTGGTTATAGAGGCCGCAATACGGAGTGGTTCTTTGATTACTGCGCGCATGGCGTTAGAGCAAAATAGGGACGTTTTGGCAATACCTGGATCCATACATAATCCATTGGCTCGTGGGTGTCATCATTTGCTGCAACAGGGTGCAAAATTGGTTACTTCAGTTACGGATGTGTTTGATGAGCTCAGAATAGAGCCACAACAACGCATGATTGATAAACCTATTTTTTCTCTTGCCAGTGAGAATGAAAACCTAGTAAAGTTCATTGGCTTTGAAATGACGACTGTAGATCAAATCATTTTGCGTAGTGGATACACCGTTGAGCAAGTGATGTCCGAGCTTGCAGAACTAGAATTAAAAGGGGCTGTCAGTGCAGTACCCGGAGGCTATATGAGGTGTGAGTATGAAAGATAACTTATTTGAAATGTTGCTAAATCTATTCGAAACAAGTTTAACGCAGCTGCAAAAAAATCAAAAGTCCGCTGATGCTGAAGCAGCAGAACAAATGAATGAAGAAAGCACTGATGATGAGCAAGTTGTGCATGTTCGACCACAGCAACAAACGTCAACTCGAGTATTTACCTACGATGAACAAATGAAGTTGACTAAAGCAAGTTATCAATTTCTGATGCGTATGAAATTATGGGATGTTATTAACGCAGAATCATTTGAAACGATTATCAACCAATTGCAGTTTTCTGATTCACGCATTGTGACTCTAGAAGAAACTAAATGGACTATTAGAAATGTATTATCTGCAAATTTAAATGAAGAAGAATTAACCTTCCTTGATCTAGTACTTTATCAAACAGAAGAAGAATTAACATTGCATTAGTTCTAATCATCAGCTATAACACCACAAATACCGTTGCCCGGTTTGCATGCTGGGCATATATCCAAGATATTCCAAAATATGATGCTTGATTTTTTATGAGCGCAAAAAGTAAATTAGTAGAACAAATAGCTTTTTTGAGTATCTTGAATATATTATTACTATTTGAATAATCTATTGAAAAGGAAAAGGTTAACTTTACTATGAGTAAACACTTGGTGATCGTGGAGTCACCCGCTAAAGCTAAAACAATTCAAAAGTACCTGGGTGATGACTATGAAGTTCTTGCCTCTTACGGCCATGTCCGTGATTTACCTGCCCGTAAAGGTTCTGTGAACCCCGATCATCAATTTTCCATGACTTATGTGCCACTGGAAAAGAATGCACGGCATATTGAAACTATTGCTAAGACGCTAAAAAAATCAGACTCATTACTACTCGCAACCGACCCTGATCGCGAAGGCGAAGCCATTTCCTGGCATATTTTTGAGTTGATGAAAGAAAAGAATTTAGTTAAGGACAAACCAGTTCATCGCATTTTCTTCAATGAAATTACGAAGGCAGCGATTCAAGACGCAATCAACAACCCGCGTACTATTTCCATGGATTTGGTCAATGCACAACAAGCCCGTCGTGCTTTAGATTATTTAGTGGGCTTCAATTTGTCACCCCTTTTATGGAAAAAAGTGCGCAGAGGACTGTCAGCTGGACGTGTTCAAAGCCCCGCGCTGCGGCTTATTGTTGAAAGAGAAGAAGAAATCGAGCGTTTTGTTTCTCAGGAGTATTGGAAGATATTGGCTCACTGCCTTCATGAAAAACTTCCTTTTGAAGCGCGCCTAACACACTATAAAAATGAAAAACTGCAACAATTTACGGTGGTTAACCAAGAGAATGCGCATCAGATCCGAGATGATTTGATCAAGCAAGCTCAGGGTTCTTTAACCGTGAGCCAAATTGAGAAAAAGCAACGTAAACGCAAACCCTCACCTCCATTCATCACCTCGACCTTACAACAGGAAGCAGCACGTAAATTAGGATTTACTGCCCGTAAATCAATGATGGTTGCTCAACAGTTGTATGAGGGTATCGATATTGGTACAGGTACAGTGGGTTTGATCTCCTATATGCGTACTGACTCGGTGAACTTAGCTGTTGAGGCAGTGGATGAAGTCCGCGAGTATATTAGTGAACGTTACGGCGCCGATAATTGTCCTGCAACTCCGAGACTATATAAAACAAAATCGAAAAATGCCCAAGAGGCACATGAAGCGATTCGTCCTACCTCGGTTAAACGTAGCCCAGAAATGGTGCAGTCGGCTTTGACCGCAGATCAATTTAAGCTCTACAGTTTAATTTGGAAGCGTACCATTGCTTGCCAAATGGCCGATGCGTTAATGGATACAGTCGCCGTAGATTTAAGTTGTGGTGAAGGCAATGTATTTAGAGCCAACGGTTCTACCGTTACCTTCCCAGGATTTCTCGCTGTCTATGAAGAAGGACGTGATGATTCTAAAGATGACGACAACGATGGTTCTTTATTACCTGTACTTGCTGTGGGTGAAAAAGTAAATATTCAAGACATCCAGGCAAATCAACATTTCACAGAACCACCACCAAGATATTCTGAAGCAACTATAGTAAAAGCACTTGAAGAGTACGATATTGGTCGTCCTTCTACCTATGCTTCGATTATTCATACATTACAGCAACGCGAATATGTAATTGTTGATAAAAAGAGATTCTTCCCAACGGATGTTGGTCGTATCGTAAATCGCTTTTTAACTGGCTATTTTACACGTTATGTAGATTATAAGTTTACCGCGCATTTGGAAGATACCTTAGATGCGATTGCACGTGGTGAAAAAGAATGGATCCCTGTTTTGGAAGAGTTTTGGCAGCCCTTCCTGCAACAAATTCAAACCACGGATGAGCAAGTACAACGTAAAGACGTAACTTCTGAAGTTCTTGATGAACAATGTCCTAAATGCTCCAAGCCTTTATCAATCCGACTCGGTAAGCGAGGACGTTTCATTGGTTGTACAGGTTATCCTGAATGTGATTACACTCAAGATATGGCGGGACAAGAAAATGATAAAAATGAGCCAGAAGTAGTTGAAGGCCGTGAGTGTCCTGTGTGCTCGAACCCTTTACACATTAAAACTGGAAAATATGGTCGTTTTATTGGCTGCAGTAACTACCCACAATGCAAGCACATGGAACCTTTAGAAAAACCTGCGGATACAGGTGTTGAATGTCCTAAATGCCATGAAGCAAAAATATTGCAACGTAAATCAAGAAAAGGAAAAATTTTCTATTCTTGTGGTAATTATCCTAAATGTGACTATGCATTATGGAATGAACCCATCGCACAACCTTGTCCGAAGTGTTCGTGGCCTATATTAACCGTGAAAGAAAGTAAACGATTCGGCCGCCAAATTCTATGTCCACAAGAGGGATGTGGTTATTCAAGCAAGGAAGACTAAGACAGAGGGAGGGAACCCTAAACAAATTATTCCTACGAGCTCGCAACCTGGAATGCCAAAATAATCGAGCTACGTCATCCCGAACGCAGAGAGGGAACTCCTGAATGTGGCATAAGTGTTATAGATAACACACTGTCTCATTCAGCTCCTTCGTCATAGCCTCCTCAGGATGACGTCCTATTCTTCCGCACCGTTCTTAATAGTATCTTAAGCATTTTAAGCTAATATTTTCACCAATTATGACTATATTAACAAAGGTAACCTATGCCAGTGATTGTTCTAGTAAGAGAAGATGAAGCTATCCAATATACGCCTGGCCAAAAAAAATACTATAAGCTAAAACCCCACTATGATTCGCAACTTACTGATGCGTCAGAATCTGCTTATCAAGAAATCGGTTTCGAATCTGAAGAGCCAGTTATCTTATATGCACAAAATATACATCATTGCCACACAGTTATAGTCAAAGATCGTACCTATAATAACTACTTTATGTTGCATGTTTCGGCACAATCATTACGAAAGCCTTATGATTCAAAAAAAACATCATTAACCATCGATTTAGGGCATTTTGGTATATTTGGCAGCGAAGAGAGTTTATTCACTAACTTAAGAAAACCTGCGTATATTGACTTGGACCCAAGTTATTATAAAGACATAGAGCTTGGTACTCATCCGGACTCTAAATTGGACGTAATTATTGTAGTGAATAGCCAGCATTGGAATGAGGGTATTGTTCAAACAGACATACTAAAAATTTTAAAAGAGAGAGTTTGCGGTACAATCAATAATACCAATATTATAATTAATCAGGCATTAGAGCATGCATATTACTACAATGTTGAATTTAATCCCCAAACGGAAGAGTTAACCGTACTGTCCAGAAATGGTTGGTATAGCGAACCTTATGGTAATGCATTTACCAATAATCAGCACCGCTTGATTACACAACAATTGCCTCCAGAAAAGCAGTTCGAACTTAGAGCATCTGTATTGGCATTATTATCTAAAGAAAACCCTGTAAACGATTTTATCTTCAAAATTCTGGCTAGCGATATTACCATCGATCAATTAATTCTAGACCCACCAACGAAAATGGTTTTATTCAGGAAACGAAATAGTGAGATGCTCAGTGCTTTAATTAATGAATTCGAGGTACTTATTCAACAAGCAATCACTCCGGTGTTAGATCTAGAGAGTCCGCTGTTATATAAATCTTATCAGCGTTTGGCTTTATTATATACAACCTCAGGAAATTATGAGCGTGCAGCAGATTATTTTGCGTGTGTAACCGATTACGCAGAAAATATGCATAGAGCGGAATACGACACTGATAAACTTATATATAGTACTTTTGGAGGCGCAGCCTTTGAATTTATAGGCAACCTCCAACAAGCCTATACATATTATAAGTATACCTATTATGAAAAGCCTGTTGATGAAGAACATAGTATTGATGAGATTGATGCAAAAATAAGATTGGCCCGGGTCGCCGCACAAATAGTTGGCCAGGAGCTAGAGGCCTTGGAATATACAGTTACTGCGAAGCATGCGCTTCAGATATTAATCGATGAAGTGCAAAAAGATGAATCGCCTGATAAAGAAGAGCTTCTGCTTATGCTGGATAAAAGGCTAATTGCATGCCAAATTCAAATCGATAATTTAGAAAGTTATTTAATCGAGCATCATGTAAATAACCCACTGCTACAAATAGAATATGAAGCACGTTTTGTAGTGGCAGCTAAGCTTTAGCCTCATTTTTGGATCTGATTGTTTCTATTTGAAATAAAAAAACACAGTGAATCATTAATTTTCACTTTTTTTAAAAAAGTGTTTGACATTATGTGCGAAGTGCGTAGAATGGTCGGTCCAAGCTGCGGATGTTCATTAAAAACTTAGAAGACAAACTGTGTGGGCACTTTGAAATAACTTGAGTGCTTGTGACTAGATAAAAAGAAGTAAAGATACGTTAGTGAAAACTGACGACAGGAATTGAACTGAAGAGTTTGATCCTGGCTCAGATTGAACGCTGGCGGC
>JARLJR010000073.1 GCA_031291095.1 Legionella sp.
ATTTAATTAAACGAATCTGGGAGCATAAAAATAACATGATTCCAGGATTTACAGCTAAGTACACGATACATATATTGGTTTATTATGAGGTTCATGAAACCTATGTAGAAGCAGCTCGACGTGAAAAACGTTTCAAGAATTAGTGCAGGCAGTGGAAGTTAAATTTGATTGAGAAGCTAAATCCAGAGTGGCGTGAGCTATATGAAGAAATTTGCCATTGATTCAGGTCGTCTGGATGCCGCGAACACGTCGCGGCACGTAGGCGGTGGGGATGAATTGCCAACACGCCCTACTATCATTCCACTCAGTTACTATATAAAATTAGGCAAGATCCTGGGGGGTAGTAATTCGAACCTTTCATGGAGAACCAAATACTTTAAAGACTTTTAAACAGTATTTAAATAATTTCTTCATAATAATACATTGAAAATGTTCCATTGTTTCTTAATAAGGGATGTAAATGGATAATAGAATTAAAGAAATTTTGCCGTTAACTAGCTTGCGTTTTGTAACAGCATTATATGTATTTTTATTTCATATAGAAATCTATTGGCATCTTATTCCACATGGTCGCTTTGCGCGCTTTCTGATGAAAGGAGCATCTGGGATGAGTATGTTTTTTATATTGTCTGGTTTTGTGCTCGGCTATAGGTTTTTTAATGGTGTTAATAATTATAAAAACTATGCTTTTAATCGCTTTACCCGAATATACCCTGCTTATTTTTTTGCTGCTTTAGTTACACTTCCCTGGCTCATATATTCTTTAGCTACCTATGATTCGGTAGCATTACGTTATAGTTTTATTATTTTGTTAAATATTTTAATGCTCCAGGCATGGACTCCCCAGTTTTTTACTATGTGGAACATAGGGGGGAGCTGGTCTCTTTCCGTAGAAATGTTTTTTTATGCTCTTTTTCCTTTTTTAATCAATCACATTAAGAGTTTAAGTAATAAACAATTGTATGTAGCATTGCTTCTTTTATATAGTATGACTTCTTTACCGGGTATTTCATGGGTTCTGTTTATTGATAAGAATATTGACCCTTTAATTTTTTATTCTCTTCCTATTTTTAGAGTCTCAGAGTTTATTATTGGTCTAATTTGCGGCTTGCTCTTTGCTAAAGGCTTTCGTATGGTTTGGCCAAATTTATGTACTATTCTTAGTGCCGCTTTGTTATATACCTACCTTGCTCGAGGACCAAACTGGGGGTTTGTTGCTATTGCGCATAATTTTGCTACGGTGCCTTTGATTGGCCTTTTGTTATTTAGCACAGCCTCTCTTTCGTCGGGTTGGTTATACCGTTTTATGACCAATAGTTTGTTTCTTTATTTAGGAAGAATTAGCTATTCATTTTATTCATTTCAAGCTTTAGTCTTAATGACTCTTCTAACCAAGCATGACTCAATAGTAAATATGTTTCCGGCTATGTCGAATGTATATGTTTTATGTGTTGTTTCTTTTTTAGCTCTATTGGCAATCGCATCTGTTTCTTATTATTTATTAGAAAATAAGTTTCGCAATTATTTGAATAGGAAATTTGATAAGAAAACTATAACCGTTCAGAGGAATATGGTCAGTGCTTAAATTAACCTTTTTAAACCAGCGAACAATATCTTGAGTGATTAATTTGACAAATTAGACTTTAATTTCTAAGTTTAAAGAAAATCACCTAAAAAATAACATGGAAGAGTCTGGTTTTTTAAAGAAAAACTTACTGGTCTATATGCTGATGCTATGCATTACTAATGACGAAGGAGCTCCCGAATGTGTCATTGCACACTCATGGGAGCTCTCTCAATATTAGACGAATGCGAAGTTTCTAGTATCCTCGCTTACAGGTTCGGCTGTAACTTCACGACTGTATTGGATTATAAAATCAATCCCTTTCTCAATTTCGGTAAGCTGTTGATCGGTTACGAAACGCCCATCCACATACAAACTATAAGCTGCAAGCATCGTTACTGTGGCAGCTAAAACCGCCATTCCAAAAGAGAAAAGTACTGCACTGGCAGGTCCGGTAAGCGCGGCTGCGGCAAATAAAAGAGTACCAGCACCACTTAGTCCAGTAATGAACGAATTCGACATGAGGTTCAAGCAACTAAAAGTAATATCCCAGCATTCAGACTCTGAAAATTCATTTTTCAAGCGATAAAGGGTATTATTTAATGGATTAATATGCTGCCTTCGGTCAAGTTTGTTACCTGCAATTACTCGCTCAAATGCTGTTGTAGCATATTGATTTAAAACCTTAAGCGTTTCGTCATCGCCTACAAATGATTCTAACTGATGAATACTTGCGGCAACCCTTTCAGCATGCTTTTTTAACGCCCACAAATTTTTATAGTCTTTATTATCCCAGGCTAATATTTCTGGCCGGCGAAGTTTTTTGTTAATTTGTATTTCATTCGATGTGCTAAAAAAAGCGGGAAAATATAGTTTCATTGATGCAACCCATTAAATTGATCACTAAATGGGCAGATTATACATGTTTTATATTTTGTTTCAAGAACCACATGGTTTTTAAAAACAAAATTAAACCGAGCTCATTTTTTTATAAACAAAAAAGGGAACCCTACTCATAATTGTCATTATTCCTCGCCAGAAAAAAGGATAATAAATGAGCCGTTTCTTTTTGTGTAAAGCATTCCAGCAGACTTGAGCGCAGGTTTTGGGGGGGCCCGCATAAAAGATACCTGGTCGACCATAAGTTTGACGCGTATCAATAAAGCCTAAGCGTGCAATAGTAATCTGTTGACTAGGGCTTGCAGCCTGTTGCAAGCCTTGTAGATAAACTTCAATGCATGCTTTAGTCGCACCATAAAGACTATTTTTAGCGCGCCCACGACAGGCTGCTACGGAGCTTAAATACAGGAGGTGATGTTGCGTTTGTGTTGTATTTAAGTAGGCATTGATAAGTAGGGCCGTTGCTTGAATATTTACTTGGATTAATTGGTGTATTGATTGCGGGTTTAATTGATCATTCTCGGTAAAATCACTATGAGCAATAAATAAATCCAGCTCCTGTTCACTCTTATTTAAAACAGCAAGTAAGACTTCAGGATCTGCAGTCATATCCACAACAAAAAACTCACAAGGAACTTGATAACGAAGTTGAATATCCTGGGCTATTAAGTGTAATTGTTCTGATTGACGACCAATTAAGCGTAAGCGATGTCCCGTCTGCGCTGCAATATGGGCGAATTTCTCTGCAATAATTGATGTAGCTCCTAAAATTACCCAGGTTCTTTGTGTCATTTAATTATTCCTAAACGTCGAGTCAGATCCGACTGGGCAGTACATCTATAGTGTTTTAATACCGAAGAAAATACGTTTTGCTGCCCATACATTTGTTGATACTGTTCTACATTGAGTAATTGATCCTTGGCTAAATATACTCGCCCATTACGCTCTGTAATCAATTGATTCATGGCGTTTACAGCATTCACCGCACAGTCATTATGGATAAAATCAACAGCAAGAGTAAAACCGGGTTGGCAAAACGAAAGTAGGCCATGGCCTGATTGAGTGAATAGCTTAAGGACAGCAAGTGTTGGCGTTGCTTTGTAGGTATTTATTAATTGTACTAACTGTTCTAAGGTTTCTACTGCTTGGTCTTGAGCAAATACTGCTTGGAATTGCATAAGTCCTTTCGGGCCGTAGAGTCGATTCCAATGATTTAATTTATCGAGTGGATTATTAAATTGCAGGAGTTCAAGTGTCTCTTCTGATTTTTGCTGTTTAAAGAACAGAGAATTAAATAATTTCATGTTCCATTTTTTAATGCAGCTAAAGGGAAATTTAGGTACTGTAACTGCTTTGTGTTTTTGGAGGGATAGAGTAGGAGAAACACTATGATCTGCCAACGAGAGCACAGCGCGTGGCGTTGTATGCAACAGATCCATCCACGCCACTTGGTAGTCATGTTCACGGCCATAATTTACCATGGCTTCAGTTAAGGTACTTAAAGCGCTAAATTGTTCACGTTTGATTTGCAGCAGTCGCGATTTTTTTTGTAGTCGGATGGCTGCACGCATAATGATTCCGGTTAACCCAAGGCCTGCAATAGTGGCATGGAACAATTCATGATTTTCCTCTGGGCTACAGCGTATTTGTTTCGTGCCTAAAAGCAAGTCAATCCAAAGAATATGATGACCAAAACTACCTGCATGAGGATTATTTTTTCCGTGAACATCATGAGCTATACCGCCAGCAACGGTTGCATGAATTGTTCCAGGGATTACTGGCGGAATAAAATCTGGATGTACTAAAAACAAATCCTTAATAGGCAGACCGCCTTGGCAGATGACAACGCCTGTATCTGCATCAAAACTGATTAAGTGATTGAATCGTTGTGTATCAACAATAAAGCCACCCGTATTGAAGCAACTGTCGTTATAGCTTAATCCTGCACCCCGAGGGAATATCGATTGCTCTGGATGCTGAGCGCTGTATTCAATCAACTCATGTTCATTCTCTGGACGCAAACATAAAGATTGACTAAACATTGCATGGCTAAAATTGGACAGTAGGATTTTTTTACTGCGCATGTACCATTGCCTGATTAGTGAAGATATAAAACTATAACGATTTAGATAATGATTGAAAAGAAATTGTTGGCTATATTTTTGGTTGTAAATACAAATAGTTCTTTTTCATTACAGTTATTTCCTAATAAAAGTCTTATTTCTGTTAACTCATTGACGAGGGCCTCTTTTTTATGTCAAATTGCGTAGTCTAAATGGATCAGCTGTTTGATTTTAAATTAATTTTTAAAAAATATGCAATTTGCATAAAATCATCAAAAAACAGTATTAAATTTTAGTATTTTTTAGTATGGATTGCTTATGGCTGAGAAAAACGTTTTATCGCAAGAAGAAATAGATGCTCTTCTAAAGTCAGTTGATGATTCTTCTGAGGAAGAAGCACAAAGTACAGAATTTCAAGAAACAGCCAAAAAGAAACCTCCCCGCAAAAAAAGTAGTTCTGCTAAGCCGAGCGACGTAAGTGAGGCTGGGGATGGGGCCTCCGAGGTTATTATTACTTTTGAAGAGAGTGAAGTAAAAACCCTCAACTTTTCCACTCAAGAACGGATTATAAAAGGCAAATTACCTGTACTTGAGAGAATTTATGATCGCGCAGTACGTTCATTTGCCGCGGATATTTATCAATTAACTGCCAAAGACTTTGAGATTACTCAAGACCAGTTACAAATTGTTAAAAACCGCGACTTCATGGAAGGCCTTCCTAATCCCAGTTTGATGCATGTCTATAAATTTAAACCCTTGCGCGGTAAAGGAATTATCATGTTTGATAGTACCTTTGTATATGACTTGGTTGATTATTATTTTGGTGGTAGTTCTCAATTTTTTGCCCAAAAAGATCGTACAGACTTTACCGCAACTGAATTGCGGGTGATGGATGCTGTGTCCAAAAAGTTGGTTGCTGATTTGATGTCAGCCTGGAAGCCGATTATCCAATTAGACATTACTAAATTTAATGATGAAACAAACCCCCAACTCGTGAACATCGCAGAACCTGAGGAAATGTTGTTGGTGGTGCGCTTTACCTTGGATTTTGGTAAGGAAACAGGGGATTTTTATTTTGTTCTGCCTTATTCCATGGTTGAACCCATTAAAGAGCAATTAGAGTTGGGCGCAGCCCGTCCCGAGGATGAAATTGATCCAAACTGGGTCAACTCCTTAAAAGAAGAATTAATGGATGTTGAATTGATCGTTAGCTCGGCAATGGCGCAAGCAAAAACTACTTTGGGTGGCGTGATGGCTTGGCAAGCGGGTGATTTTATACCGGTAGAAATGAAAGAAATCGTCACCCTGGATATTGAAGGTACACCGGGTTTTACAGCAACTCAAGGCACTGCAAGTGACAAACGCGCTGTAAAGATAATCAAGCATATTAGTTATTAGGGGATTCAGATGACAGATTCAGCAATGGAGCAACCAAAACAGGTAAGTGCACTGCCTCATGAAAATGACGAAGAAAAAATGGCGTTGATTTCAGACATACCTGTTTCAGTAACGGTAGAAATTGGTCGTACTAAAATGACCATTCGTAACTTACTGCAATTAAACCAGGGAGGAATTGTGCCTCTTGACCGTTTAGCAGGAGATCCTCTTGATGTGTTAGTTAATGGGACCTTGGTTGCTCATGGAGAGGTTGTTGTAATTAACGATAAATTCGGAGTTCGATTAACAGACATTGTGAGCAAGGCTGAGCGGATTAGACGATTAAGATGATTCAACACGCAATTACTCAAGGTGAGCTCGTGCGTCTTGCGCTTGGCTTGTTTTCTGTTCTGTTGGTTATCATGGTTTTATCTTGGGTGGTAAAGCGATTGCAAGGAGCACACTTAGGCTCGTCTAAAGGATTTCAATCTGTTGCCAGTATGATTCTAGGGCCTAAGGAAAAGATTATGTTGTTAAAAGTTGGTACACGATATTTATTACTGGGTTCTGGTTCCGGTCACATCACACTTCTGTATGATTTTGGCGAGGAGTTACCTCCAGGTTTTGATGCACCAAATAAATCTTCATTTGCGGAGCTGCTTAAATCGGCGGTAGTGAAATCATAAGATGAAAATAAAAAGTTATGTAATTTTTGGTGCTTTATTAAGTGTTTTACCTTTTGTAGCACAAGCAGCAAATTCGTTATCTTTACCCGCAATGACGGTGCAACCGGGCTCTCATGGCGGCGAATCATATAGCGTCAATTTGCAAATCCTAATCTTTATGGCTTTGCTAACGGTCTTGCCAGGATTACTGATGGCAATGACCGCATTTACACGAATCATTATTGTTTTGTCCATTTTACGTCAAGCAATTGGCTTAGCTCAGGCACCCACAAATCAGGTATTAATTGGTATTGCCTTATTCATGACTTACTTTGTGATGGCACCTACATTTAATAAGATTAATGATACTGCTATTCAACCTTATTTAGCTGAAACCATGGAGTTTCCTCAGGCGATGGCGAATGCGCAAGCGCCATTGCGACAATTCATGCTCAATCAAACCCGTAAAAATGATTTGGCTTTATTTGAAAAGTTTGCCAATAAAGATCCTGCTTCGTTAGATGATTTGCCGATGAGTGTGATTATTCCTGCGTTTATTACCAGCGAATTGAAAACAGCATTTCAAATTGGGTTTATTTTATTCTTACCTTTTTTAATTATTGATTTGGTTGTATCGAGCGTATTGATTGCTATGGGAATGATGATGTTATCGCCTTTAATTATTTCATTACCGTTTAAAATTATGTTGTTTGTCATGGTTGATGGTTGGACATTAATTCTTGGCTCTTTGGCATCGAGTTTTGCTGTGTAGCTACGTTTAAGATTTTTATGTATTTTTACAGGGAGTACAAATGACACCGCAGTCGGTTGTTGCGATATTCAGCGAAGGTGTTTACATCATGCTGTTACTGATTACAGTGTTAGTCGTGCCAGGTATGCTCGTTGGATTAGTTGTTTCTATGTTTCAGGCTGCAACGCAAATTAATGAATCAAGTATCAGCTTTATTCCCAAATTATTTGCCACTTTTTTAGTGATGATATTTGCAGGGCCATGGCTATTAAAAACGGTGATCAATTATACAAGCTCTTTGATTAGTAATATTCCTTATTTGATAGGTTAATGCGGCGATGAATATTGATTATCCAACATTAATACGTTACGTCAGCCAGGTTGTCTGGCCGTTTGCGCGTGTTGGCGGATTATTAATTGCTGTTCCTGTTTTTTCCTCCGTGCTCATACCGACGCGAGTGAAGATTATTTTTCTTTTTGTTTTAAGCTGGATTTGTTCAACTTTAGTGCCTCCAGAGCTTAGTTTTCTTAATTTTAATGCCGCTTATCCTTTATATATTGCCCAGGAAGTATTATTAGGCATGTTGATGGGCTTTGTGCTGCAACTGTCTTTCCAAGTATTTATTTTAGGTGGGCAAATTATTTCCATGCAAACCGGGATGGGCTTTGCGGTAATGGTTGACCCAGCCAGTAAGGCCAGTGTTCCTCTAGTTGGCCAGCTTTATTTAATGATGATGACCTTAATCTTTTTAGCCTTGAATGGACACTTACTCATTGTCGAAACATTAATGGATAGTTTTAGAACAATGCCCATAGGTAAGGCTTCGGTGAGCTCCACGATGTTATGGAATGTTATTACTTTTTCCGGATGGATGTTTAAAAAAGCATTGTTAATTTCTATCCCTGCTTTATTGTCTTTACTCATAGTTAGTTTATCATTTGGGGTTATGGCGCGTGCCGCGCCACAGTTGAATATTTTCTCTTTAGGTTTTCCTATTACTTTGGTGATGGGAATTGTAGTGATTAAAATTGGCTTGCCGAATGTGGCGGCTCAGATGACAGATATTATTGATGATGGATTACGGTTTGTAGTAGGGATGTTACGTTAATGTCAGAACAAGAGAATGATGAAAAAACCGAACAGCCCTCGCCCAAACGGCTTAAAGAAGCTCGTGAAAAAGGTCAAGTTGCTCGTTCGAAAGACTTTAATACTACCTTTGCTTTATTATTCACGGCAATAGGTTTTTTGGTTTTTGGCAAACAGTTATCAACGCAATTAGCATTGATGATGCGCGAGGCCTTTGAGTTTGATACGGAAGTAATTATTACGCCCGTAGTCAGTCTGGAGCGTTTGTTCTTTACAGCTAAAATGGGCGTTTTGGCACTATTTCCTCTGCTGATTGTTATTTTCCTTGTTTCTTTAGCCGCACCTCTTTTAATGGGAGGCTGGGTATTTAGCGGTCAAGTTGTAAAACCAAAGTTTTCCCGCTTAAACGTATTACAAGGTTTGAAGCGGATGGTTTCGCTCAAGAACTTTGTCGAAATGATTAAGTCCTTTTTTAAGTTCGTCTTAGTGGCTACAGTTGCCGTTGTAGTACTTAATCTACAAGTTCCTATGTTGCTCGCCTTAGCGCATACGCCTATTGAAATAGCAATTAGTACTGGCGCATTGATTGTAATCAAATCTTTTCTTTGGGTTTCTGCAAGTCTACTTTTAATTGCTGCATTAGATGTGCCTTTTCAATTATACCAGCACAATAAAGGCTTGAAGATGACTAAGCAGGAGTTACGGGACGAATATAAAGACACGGAAGGAAAGCCTGAAGTGAAAAATGCCATCCGCCGTGCCCAACAAGAAATTGCCAGACGGCGAATGATGGCAGAACTACCTAAAGCCAGTGTTGTATTAACCAACCCAACTCATTATGCCGTAGCGCTGATGTATAAGGAAAAGGGAAGTAAAGCACCGGTGGTAATTGCTAAAGGAAAAAATTTAATCGCTTTTCAAATTAATGGGGTTGCTAAAGAGCATGACATTCCAATTATCTCTGTACCTCCTTTAGCACGAGCACTTTATTTCTCGACCAAATTGAATGCCGAAATTCCCAGAGGACTTTATGTTGCAGTAGCACAAGTATTAGCTTATGTGTTTCAACTACGTGATAAAACACGTTATGACCATAAACCGGAAGTATTACAAAATGTGCCTATTCCACCTGAATTAGCGCGTGAGGAGGATGTTTAATGAGTAGTACTAAGAGTGCTTGGCAACATGTTCAATTTTGGATGCGCCAAGGCCTAGGCACACCACTTATGTTGGTGGTCATGCTCGGTATGATGATATTACCCTTGCCACCATTTTTACTGGATGTATTTTTTACCTTTAATATCGCCTTGTCTTTAGTGGTTTTATTGGCAGTAATTTATAGCGAGAGACCTTTGGATTTTGCCGTATTTCCTACGGTTATTTTGCTTGCTACCTTGCTTCGTTTAGCGCTAAACGTTGCCTCTACCCGCGTTGTTTTATTGAATGGACACAATGGGACGGATGCTGCGGGGCATGTAATTCAATCATTTGGTGAGGTGGTCATTGGTGGTAATTACACTGTTGGTCTAGTCGTGTTTATGATTTTGCTGGTGATTAACTTTGTGGTGGTCACCAAGGGGGCGGGGCGTGTTTCGGAAGTGAGCGCTCGTTTTACCTTGGACTCCTTGCCCGGAAAGCAAATGGCGATTGATGCGGATTTGAATGCAGGCCTAATCAACCAAGACCAAGCAATTAAGCGTCGTCTTGAAGTGGCTCAAGAAGCTGATTTTTATGGCTCAATGGATGGTGCGAGTAAATTCGTGCGTGGGGATGCTGTTGCGGGGATACTGATTCTCGTAGTTAATATTATTGGTGGTTTAATCATCGGTGTATTTCAACATAGTATGAGTATCTCAGAGGCCTTACACAATTATATTTTGTTAACTATTGGTGATGGCTTGGTTGCGCAAGTACCCTCATTAGTTTTATCTACTGCTGCCGCAATTATTGTCACGCGTGTTTCCAGTGCACAAAACATGGGGCAAGCAGTTGTTTCACAAGTTGTTGCTAATCCTCGCTCTTTAATTATTGCTTCAGCGATTTTGGGCGTGATTGGTATTATTCCTGGAATGCCTCATGTTGCATTTATCCTTTTGTCCGTAGGGCTTGGAGGAATGGCTTATTTGTTCGCACAGCAAGAAAAAGAAAAGCATAAAAAGAAGGTAGTCAAAGAAAGCGATGCGCCTGCAGTTCAAGGGTCAAGTATGTCAAACGAATTATCATGGGATGATGTAAACCCAGTTGATGTGATTAGTCTTGAAGTAGGCTATCGATTGATACCCCTTGTTGATAATTCCCAAGGTGGCGTTTTGTTGACACGTATTAAAGGGATACGTAAGAAGATATCACAGGAGTTAGGCTTCTTAATTCCCTCAGTGCATGTGCGTGATAACTTGGATTTAAAACCCAATCAATATCGAATTAGCCTTGCAGGTGTGATTATGGGGGAGGCGATTATTCACCCCGATCGCTCTTTGGCAATTAACTCTGGACAAGTATTTGGTGAGTTGGATGGAATAAAAGGCCGCGATCCTGCGTTTGGTATGGAAGCTGTATGGATTACTGAAGCACAAAAGGAACAGGCACATACCCTGGGATATACGGTGGTGGATGTCTCTACTGTAGTTGCCACACATTTAAGTCAAATCCTCGAACGTAACAGCCAGCAGCTGCTTGGCTATGAAGAAACACAGCAATTATTAGATAAGCTTGCAATTTCCTCACCGAAATTGGTGAAAGAACTAGTACCAGATGGATTAACTCTAGGAATGGTCAATAAGGTTCTTCAAGGGTTACTCACAGAACATATTCCATTAACAGATATTCGTACGATTGTTGAAACTTTGGCAGAAATGGCGCCAAAGTCGAAGGATAGTGAATTTTTAATTAGCCAAGTGCGCATCGCATTATCTCGATTGATTACGCAGAAAATAAGCGGTATGAATGAAGAGCTGCCCATTATTACGTTAAAACCTGAGTTGGAGCAATTACTGCAGAATACGATTCAAAGCGGTAATTCCAATGGGGTAAGTTTTGAGCCTGGCATGGCTGACAAAATACAACATTCTTTAGCGCAGCTGGCCATGCAACAGCAAGCAAAACAAGAAAGTTCGGTATTGGTCGTTCAACCAGGAATACGCTCTGTACTGGCTCGATTTGTACGTAATATATCCCATGATTTCCATGTTTTGTCTTATCAGGAAATTCCTGATAATAAACAAATAAGAATCATTGGCACCGTGGGGTAAGTAATATAGAATTTTCGTAATGCGTGTAGGTTGGGCCATGGGCCCAACCTACAATTTATAAACATAAAAGGGGCTGACTTTTTGCGAATTTTAAGGTAAATATTTGTTTTATATAAAAAAACGGAAGTGGTACTTAATTTTTAATATTGACGATTGGGTACGCGTCATAGCAGGGGGAGCTTTATGAAATTAAAACGATTTGTCGCCGTAGATACACGAACAGCAATGCAGCAAATTAAGGCGACATTTGGTTCTGATGCAGTTATTTTATCCAGCAGTGATGTTGATGGTGGAGTTGAAATCGTCGCAGCGATTGATTTTGACGAAACGATTCTTTCAACTGAGGCTGCGGTTGCGTGTGCAGAACCACCAAGTCAAGTCGATAAATTCCAAACCCAAACACCATTTGATGATTTGCGTATGGAAATTCAAACTCTGCGTGGCATGCTTGAAGCTCAATTAAGAGGTGGAAGTGTAGGGGGAAGCACGGAACCTTTGCACACTGTCTTATTACAAAAGCTTTTGTATTTAGGTGTTAGCCCAACAACGGCGGCAGCTTGGACACGTACTGTGCGTCCTGATTTAAATCAACAACGTGCATGGCAAGCTATTTTAACTCACATTACTGAGCAACTGCCTATCCGCGATACACGTCGAATCGAAGAAGGCGGCATCTACGCATTTTTAGGGCCTACCGGTGTTGGTAAAACAACAACTCTTGCCAAGATTGGCGCTCGCTTTGCCCTACGTTTTGGTGCAGATAAATTAGGTATGGTTACTATGGATACCTACCGTATGGCAGCACAAGAACAATTAATGCTTTATGGAAAAATTTTGGGTGTGCAAGTGTGTCTTGCCAATGATGAAGTGTCCCTATCTCGGGTCTTGCGTCAATTAAGTGATAAGAAACTTATTCTTATCGATACCGCAGGAATGAATCCTTCGGATGAACGCGTCATTCGTCAAATGCAGATTCTAAGCAACCACATGCAATCCATTTCTAAGGTATTAGTTCTGCCTGCAACAAGTCATTATCAAGTGCTCGTTGATGCGATTCATCGCTATGAAACCAATTGCGTGGATCAATGTATTTTAACTAAACTGGATGAAGCCCAAGCAATTGGTGGTGCTTTAAGTGCGGCGATTGAGACCGGATTGCGCATCAGTTATTTAACACATGGTCAACGTGTTCCTGAAGATATTAAATTGGCTACACGCCATCAGCTTGTTGAATTATTTGCTCAGCAAGAACAGCAATTGTTCCCAGTAGAAGCGAACTACATGAGTAAAGAGCGTCAACCTGCTGGGAGAGAATATTATGTTGAGAGTTAATGATATTATTGGCGATCAAGCTTCGGGCCTGAGAAGTTTATCTCGAGTTAAGCCAATGAACATCATTGCGGTTACGGCAGGCAAGGGCGGTGTGGGAAAAAGCAATGTTTCGGTAAATTTAGCCGTTGCATTGTCCCAGCTGAATAATAAAGTGATGCTCTTAGATGCAGATTTAGGCTTAGGAAACATCGACATTATGTTGGGCTTGCATACCAAATATGATTTGTCGCATGTGATTCAAGGCTCGTGTCAATTAAATGATGTGATTTTGCAAGGCCCTAATGGCTTAAAAATAATTCCAGCAGCTTCGGGTACTGAGTTTATGGCACAACTTGGTAGCCGACAACATGCTGGGATTATTGATGCCTTTAATCAGCTTACTGAAGACTTGGACTATCTGATCATCGATACCGCTGCAGGGATTTCGGATACGGTCTTAAGCTTTACTCGTTCTGCTCAGGAGCTGCTTGTAGTCGTTTGTGATGAACCTACTTCACTCACTGATGCTTACGCATTAATTAAAGTGATGAGTAAGCGTTATGGATGGCCAAATTTTCATATTGTAGCCAATATGGTTCGAAGTGAGAAAGATGGTCGTGATTTATTTAATAAATTATTTCGAGTTTCCGAGCAATTTCTTGAGGTTAAGCTAGACTATTTAGGAGCGATACCGTTTGATGAACATGTTCACAAGGCGGTTAAAAATCAAAAACCTGTACTAATGGCTTATCCAGATTCAAATGCTGCGGCTTCTATAAGAGAAATTGCTGCAGGTGTAGCTAATTGGCCATTAAAGTCTTTATTAGGTGGCAATACAAGTTTCTTTTTAGAGCGTTTAGTGATGGATGAAATATAAATTTGATGGGTAGTTTGCGATAAGGAGAGTGTCGTGGATGCTTTGGCTGCGTACAGCAAAGTAAATCAACAAATCCAGGAAACGCTGGTAAAGAATCATGCTTTGTTAGTGAAACGCATCGCCCATCATTTGTTGGGACGCTTACCGAGTAGTGTTCAGCTTGATGATTTAATTCAAGCTGGGATGCTTGGTTTGTTAGAGGCTACACGACATTATGATTCCTCTAAAGGCGCTTCATTTGAAACTTATGCTGGAATTCGCATTAGAGGATACATGCTTGATGAGGTTCGACGAAATGATTGGGTTCCGCGTTCTGTATACCGAAACTCAAGAATGATTTCTGAAGCAGTGAAGCATGTAGAACATCGACTTGGGCGCGAAGCAAAAGATTTTGAAATTGCTGCAGAGCTTGGTATTCCACTTAATGAGTATCATGAAATGCTGCAAGATTCAGCCAGTAGTCACTTATATGGCTTTGAAGATTTGGGCGTTACGGACGACGTCTTACAAGGAGAGGATGGACAAACCTCTACTGAACCTCACGCAAACGTGTTTCATAATGATTTAATGAGCCGTTTGTCAGAGGTAATAAAAGGGTTACCCCATAAAGAGCAAATGGTGCTGTCTTTGTATTATGAACACGATTTGAATTTGAAAGAAATTGGGGAGGTTCTAGGAGTAAGTGAATCACGTGTTTCACAAATTCTTAGTCAAGCAACACATCGTGTTAAATCACGGTTACCGGAATAGTAGGGAATAGTAGAACGTATGGATGCACTAACATTTATGGGTCTTATGACCAGTTTTCTCGCCATCATCATTGGGCAAATGCTTGAAGGTGGTACTCTTCAATCTTTATTAAACTTTTCTGCTTTACTTATTGTCCTTGGAGGTACAATTGGAGCGGTGCTCGTGCAGTCACCACTACATACCTTTAAGCGTGCAGTAAAGATATTACCCTGGATTTTTAAACCTCCTCATCTCGATTTCGAAGCCTGCAGAACGCGAATGTTTGAATTAGCGCGAAAGGCTCGTCAGCTTGGAATGCTCTCTCTTGAAGATCATTTGGAAGTAGAAAAAACCCCACTGATTAATAAGGGATTAGAGTTATTAGTTATTGGGGTGGATAAACAGACGATTAGACAAGTTTTAGAAGCAGAAATCGATCGCATTGAGCATAATAATTTACGTGCGGCCCACGTTTATGAAAGTATGGGGGGATATAGCCCAACTTTAGGAATCTTGGGGGCAGTACTCGGATTAATCCAGGTAATGCGTCATTTATCTCAGCCAAATGAACTAGGGGCAGGTATTGCTGTGGCTTTCGTTGCTACGGTGTATGGTGTTGGATTAGCGAACCTGGTTTTTCTACCTATAGCAAATAAGTTAAGAGCCTGCATTGCTCGTCAGGTTCATTATGATGAAATGATAGTTGAAGGGATGGTTTCTATTGCAGCTAGTGAAAGTCCCGGCATTTTATTGCTAAAACTTAATAACTTTGGACAGCAAAAGAAAAATGAGATCAAGAAAATCAAAGACTGAGGAACATGTAGATCATCATCGTTGGGTTATCTCATACGCTGATTTTATTACCTTACTGTTTGCGTTTTTTGTGGTGATGTATGCTATTTCATCCGTGAATACCGCAAAGTACAAATCACTTTCTGAAGGGATGAAAACAGCCTTTAATAAAATGGATAAAGAGCATGAAGAGCAGTCCAAAGAAGATCAAAAAAAGGGGCCTTATACGAAGAAAGTATACGGACAATACCAAGATGGTTTAGATGAAATAAATCAATCTTTGTCTCAGTTGGAAGATAAAAATTACAAGATTAATCGGCAACAAGGTTGGATTGAGTTAGACATCAAATCAGGTGCTTTATTTGGCTCCGGAGATGTAGATTTAAAGGCGGATGCATTAGTAAAACTGATGCAACTTGCTGGAAAGCTTAAAAAATCACATGCTATTGTTTCTATAGAAGGGTATACTGACAACATGCCAATAGAAACACCGCAATACCCATCAAACTGGGAACTTTCAGCCGCTCGTGCAGCAGCAGTAGGTCGTGTTTTAAACTCTTACGGTATTGATACGAGTCGCTTGATGGTAACAGGGTATGGAGAGCAGTATCCTATGTCTGATAATGCGTCAGAGGTAGGAAGGGCATTAAATCGCAGGGTAAGCATCATCATTGCTGTAGACAGAAATAGCAAACGTCTTCTTAATCCAGCGCTAAATAAACAGATTCATCGTGTCGTTGTAGGGAAATAAGGAAATAAAATGATAAATAGTATTATTATGAGTTTAAATGTTGGACTCTTCGTGTTGTTTGGAAATTTTTTATGGGCCCAGCGTAAAAAAATGATGGGACTTGAAGAGCGTATGGAACGCCTTGCTAAGTCTGTAGAACAAATTGCTAAAGATCACCCTGTTTTGATCCATGCCGATTTATTATTCTCAAAGCAACTTAAAGAATTAAACTCACAATTAGTTAGTATGGATACCCAAATCCAAAGTTTAGAAAATAAACGTGATAATGACGGTGGATACCAGCATGCAATGAAAATCCTGGAAATGGGTGGTAATCGCGAAGAGATTGTTGATAGTTGCCATCTTTCTCACGCAGAAGCAGAATTCCTAATGAACTTGCAGGCATACCGCGCCGCAATGAAAACCGTTTAACCACCAAAAACAAGCCCTGGTTGCTTGCAACCAGGTTTTCATTTCCTTGCCAAATCACACCAAGCTCCTCCTGACTATAAAAGCTCATCCATTGATTTTAAATTAAAATCACTTTTGGGGAATAGCACATTCATCTCCGTAACGCCCTCGATCCCATTTGCAATTGTGAAATGCTGAGAGCCTCTTGCAGAGCTGATTAATACTAGTTTAATCTAATAAAACTGAATGGTTCCCAATACTTAAAAATATAAGGATATAGCATAATTATGATTTTAAACTTAGCACGTACTGCCACAATAACCCTTTTTATTACCTCTCCAGTCCTAGCTACACCAACTACCTCAGTCTATCCTAAGCCCATTTTTAATGGTCTGGAACATAGTGCTCAACAGACGGCTTTTTCTTCTTTTTTACTACCAGCACTGGCAAATCCTTTAGATGGTCAGGCTGGGGAATCTGCAAGCATTACAGATCCATCGGCTGTGGGTGGTTTGGGTGGCACAGGCGCTGGTAAGGGAGGGAATGGCGTTAGTGGGGGACTAGGAGATGCAGGACAAGGCGCTGCGGGAGGTAGTGGCGGACAAACTAGTGGCGGCGGTGTTGGCGGGACTGGAGCTGGTTCTGGTGGTGGTGGTGAGACTGGAGGAGGTGGTGGCGGAGGGATTAGCAGTGGTGGAGGCGGTGCGGGTGGGTTTGGTTTTTCTGGAGGTGGCGGAGGAGGTGGTGGAACCGGTGCTATTTTTATGTCTCAGACTATTGATTCCAGTATTATAGGTGGAAATGGTGGGCATGGCGGGGCAGGAAGTCTAGGTGGTGGCGGTGGAGGAGGTGGTGGTATTGCTGCTGAGGTTAGCGCTAGCGCCACAATTGTACAAGGTGTTGTCATGCAAGGAGGCAATGGCGGTTATGGAGGAGCTGGGGGCACGCTTTTAGGCCTACAAGGCTCAGGTGGCGGAGGGGGGGCCGGTGCGCATGCTGTATCTTTTTTAATAAATGGTACATTAACCAATAATGGTTCTTTATTGGGTGGCGCTGGTGGTGCTGGCGGTTTGTGTACGAACTGTATTTATGCTGGTAATGCAGGTAGTGGTGGGGTAGGAGTATTAATGGGAGCCGGTGGTAGCCTAATAAATAATGGAATAATTAATGGTGGAGACGGAGGCGCTGGGGGAACTTCTGTCGCTGCCTCAGGAACTAATGGTCTCGGAGGGGTTGGGGTCAGTGGCGCCGTTCTTAGTCTGATAAACAATGGAGCTATTCGTGGCGGATTGGCGGGCGATGGCATTACGAGGGCTAATGCAATTCAATTCACTGGTGGAACAAATACGTTGGTTTTATGGGCCGGTTCAGTACTAACGGGAAATGCTGTAGCATTTAGTATGAACGATACCTTGGCTCTTGGCGGGGATACAAACAGTATTTTTGATGTGTCAACTATAGGCTCAACGGCTCAATATCAAGGATTTGGCAATTATTTGAAGACAGGCAGCAGCCTCTGGACGCTCACAGGCCTTGCCACGGAAGCAACCTCGTGGCTTGTGGATGCCGGGACCTTGCGAGTTAATGGAACCTTATTAGGCACGATGCAGGTTAACCAAGGAGGACGTCTTGAAGGCTTAGGCACTGTAGGTGATACGGTGGTGTTGGGAACTATAGCTCCAGGAAACTCAATTGGTACTTTAGTAATTAATGGAAATTACACCCAAGCTCCAGGTTCTATTTATGAAGTAGAAATTAGTCCGCAAAATTCCAGCTCTGACTTAATTGATATTACTGGCACGGCAACCATCGATCCAGGAGCTCAAGTTGAAGTTCTGGGCTCTAATGGGGTGTCCAATGGAAATAAATATACGATTTTGACTGCAAATGGTGGGGTCACAGGAACTTATGAGGCTATTCAAAATTCCGCTTTTTTAAACTTTACCTTAAGTTATGACCCAAATAATGTTTATTTAATGGTTACCCAAAATTCATTCATTAATGCCGCAGTAACCCCTAATCAGCGATCTGTTGCAGCTGCAGCTCAAAGTTTAGGTGCTGGTGACCCGCTCTTTGCTGCGTTACTAGCCTTGCCAACAAATCAAGATGCACAGCAGGCATTTAATAGTTTGTCTGGAGAGGTGTATGCAGCAACCTTAGGAAATTTGGCTGAATTAGGACTTCAGGTCGAAGATTTGATGCTAAATCGCCTCCTGGTACCTATGTTCTATGCTATTGACCCTAAAGAAAAAGAGCCAACATTAATTCGTTCTGGTTTTAATCTCTGGGCTCAGGGAACTGGCTCTTGGGGGCAACGTAATGGTAATTTTAATACGGCTGAGGTAACTGCTAATAATGGAGGAATTTTTGCGGGCATTGATGCTTATTCTGCAACACAGCGTTTAGGTTTGGTACTTGGATATAGCTCCTTAGAAAATAGATTGAAATCGCGTTCCTCTAAAGCTCATGCAGACAGTTTCCATCTAGGACTTTACGGTGAGCAACGTATTTCCCCATTGGTTTTCCGTATTGGAGGTGCATACAGTTGGCATGATTTGGATGCGCATCGGGCTGTTGTTTTCCCAGGAGTTGCTGAATATTTAAAGGCAGATTATTCAGCAAATACGGCGCAAGGATTTTTTGAAGGCGCTTATTCGTTAACCTACAGCAATTTATTGATTGAGCCTTTTGCTCGGACGAGCATTATCGCGGTAAGCAGTAACTCTTTACGGGAAAAATCAGGTATTGCTGCACTTCATGGAGGCAATAATCACTTGAATACCCCATATACTTCATTAGGATCTCGCGCCAGTAAGGAATTGCACCACAGTGATAAGTTGATTGTGCAGGGCAGAGGGCTTTTAGGTTGGCGCTATGCCTTTAATTCGATTAACCCAATGGCTCGCTTAGCATTTAATGGGAGTCTGCCTTTTGATATTGAGGGCAGTCCTATTGCTCGCAATAGTTTGTTAATCAATGCAGGCTTAGATGCCTTGTTCTCTAATAAAGCACTTAGCTTGAGCTTAGTTTACGATGGTCAGCTAGCAAATCGTGTACAGGCCCATGGCATATTGGGTGTTTTATCCTGGCACTTTGCTTAATAATAGAGGTAGCCTGGTTGAAGCAACCAGGCTACCTCCCAATAGATTTCTCTAAGCCGCGGTAATTCGACGGCATTATTTGTCAGGCCAACACGAAACCAATCTTACTTGTACTCAAAAAATATTATGTTACCATCACGGGGTGTAGCGCTATTTACAGGTCATGATGTAAGTAAGCCATAGATTATTAAAGAAATAAATTTAAGGATAAATGATATGCGTTTAGGAATCTCTGTTCTTGGTATAGCCGGGGCTTGCTTCTATTCTTCATTTGCTTTGGCAGGTGAATCAGGTATTAAATCCATGGCACCCAGTTATCGTTCAGTAGTTTCCCTTATTGGCGGATATGCCAGTGTTAATGCCGGTAGCAGCGTTTCTTACTTGGGTGATGATGATAATGTTTATACTTATCGAAGTTCAAAAGATGTGCATAATGACGGTTTTATTGGGGGATTTATAGGTTTAGAACATCCATTACCTTGGTATAATGTGTTGTTGCAAGCAGGGGTTGAATACAGCTATTTTGGGCCTGTAACCGTGCACGGATTTAATACCGCGGGTATTGAGCCGGAAACCTCTACTTTATATCGTTACCAGTATCGCTTTCAAACACAGCAAGTTCTTGCATCAGCTAAATTCTTAATGACAACTCATGAGCGTTATCATCCATATGCTTCGGTAGGCTTAGGAGCCGCATTTAATGATCTGGGACGTTTTCGTGCCGTAACTGCAGAAACAGGCAACCTAAATAGTACACCATACTTCAGAGATAATAATAAATCACAATTTAGTTACAGCCTTGGCGCTGGGGTTGATGTTGATGTTAACCAGAATGTTCGCGTGGGATTAGGTTATCGATTCAGTGGCTTTGGTAATGCCGAATTTAAAGGCGGGCATATTATTGCTGGTGATTATACTGCCCCAGTACCATTTACCTATGGCATTCGCAATCTTTATGCGAATCAATTAGTTGCGCAAATCAGCTACATAATTTAATTTCATTGGAACAGGATTTTCATAAATGAATAAAAAATATAATTTGGCCTTGTCTCTTATTGCCATGTTTGTCTCTGCTCAGGCAACAGCTGGCGCTAATTTTACGATAGGCCCCAAAGCTGGGACCACACTGCCAACCACTGTACCTGCCGGGAAAAGTGTTTCTGCATATTACACGATAGCTAATAATACGAATTCAACACGTAGTGGTTACACTTTAAAAGGTCTTCCATCAACAGCAATACCTAATGTAGGCAATGGAAATTGCACGTTCCCCCTTACGCTACCTGCTAAAGCAAGTTGTGTATTACAGCTAGACATTAGCGGGGCGGCTTCAGGTGGCTTTTTCCTATGTAAAGCATCCAGTTGTACTTCCGCATCGGTGCCTTTAAATGTTAGCGTGGTTTCTATAACACCTTTTGTTGCGGTAGGCGGGTATTACAATGGCACCATGTCTAATTCGTTAATTGCTACGAGCATTGATAATGGCTCACAATGGAGTTATACCCTTTCTGGGGTGACAGGGCCAACCCCTCCATCTGCCTTAATGAATGGGATGTCGGCTTATAATTTTGACATGTTGCCTACGTTGATGACGGTTGATTGTGTGCAGAACAATTGCTCTGCAGTAGGTACTTATGGTGCCCAACCTTACCCACTTATTGTAAGCAGTACTGATAGTGGACAAACCTGGAACTATACAATGACCGCCACTAGTGCTGCGCAACAGCCTGCAGGTTTTGTTGGTGGAAGTTTATTAGGTGTTTCATGTAGCGGGCTTTCTTGTGTCGCGGCAGGTGGTTATTCTGATGGTACTAAAGGGTATCCTGCACTCATTTTTAGAACTAATACTACTACTAATTGGACTTACGCATCATTACCCGCACCTGATAGTTTTGGCACCAGTCTGGGGTATTCCAGTGTAAAATGTACTACAACAACTTGTGTTGCTGTAGGTAACTATTCGCTGGCTCTCTTCTCTTTAACATACCCACTCATTACAACCAGCCAAACGCAGGGAGCAACTTGGACTACTACGCTTGATGATCTCTCAACATCACTACCCAGTGATTTTCATGATCAAGGGGTTCTTAATGCGGTTGATGCAACTGGTTCTAACTTCATTGCTGTAGGTTCTTATACTGATTTTACTTATATTTATTATCCTTTAGTGGCATTAAGCACTGATAATGGTTCCACATGGACTTTCCCGATTAATAGCAGTACGCTTGTTAGCGATTTCTCTAACAATGCTGTGTTTTATAATGTGAGTTGCAGTGGTAATGCATGTATTGCTGTAGGACGTTATGAAAATAACCAAAATAGTACTTATCCCTTAATTGCTACAAGCTCAGATCAAGGTCAGACTTGGACTTATACGATGGATAGCTCTACTCCTCAGCTTCCATCTGATTTTCTATCTACAAGTGCTTTTGGCCAAGTTTATACCTCCAGTTGTAGTGGTACTATTTGTGTTGCCGGAGGAGATTATAGTAATGGAAATGGCGATTTTCCCTTATTAGCAAACAGTGTTGATGGCGGGAAAACATGGACTTATAGGGTTACTAGTACTTATCCTGTCATGACAAATGATACGATGACGGGAGGCTATTTTAATGCGGTCCAGTGTAAGGGAACTACCTGCTTTGCTGCAGGTGGCTATTCTAATAACACTAAAAATTATCCGTTATTAGCGGTCAGCCGTGATGGTGGAACTACTTGGAGCTATTCGATTAATAGTATGTATCCTGCATTGCCTTCTGACTACCAGGATTATGGATTGTTTACTAGCTTTGGGGTACCTGGAGTATCTAAATTGCTTCCTCACTCATTAAAATTCCTAGTACGTTAGTATTCAGCTGTCCTCACTTTAAACTGTGCCGATTTGTTGGCACAGTTTTGTTATATTTAACTCAGTTATTTAAGTTGACTCTAGATAGAAAAACACTTTCGCGGTAGAATGCGAAGTTAATTTTTTAAATGAGACACTTATGTTGGAAGTAAACCAAATTAACCTTAATCTGGGAGATCTGGATAAGCGAGTGGAAGCGCTTAGGGGGTATCTTTGACTTTGACGCCAAGCGCGAGCGTTTAGAGGAAGTAGTTCGTGAACTGGAATCATCTTCGGTGTGGGATAATCCTGAAGTCGCTCAGGCTTTAGGGCGAGAACGAACCCAGCTTGAAAATATTGTTTTAACCTTAACAGAGTTAGGTCAATCCATTACTGATTCGATTGAGTTATTTGAATTAGCTCGAGAAGAGAATGATGAGCAATCGATTAATGAAATAGGGCTCGAAGTACAAGCGATTGAGCAAAAAGTTGCTGATTTAGAATTCAGACGTATGTTCTCTGGAAAGATGGATACCTGTAATGCCTATTTAGATATTCAATCAGGTTCCGGCGGTACTGAGGCCCAGGATTGGGCTGAAATGTTATTGCGTATGTATTTGCGCTGGGGCGAGCAACATGGGTTTACTACAGAACTCATTGAATGTTCACCAGGAGATGTTGCGGGAATCAAAAGTGCCACGATTTATTTTAGTGGCGAATACGCTTTTGGATGGTTACGTACTGAAAGTGGCGTGCATCGCTTGGTTCGTAAGTCACCATTTGACTCTGGAAACCGACGACATACATCTTTTGCTGCGGTATTTCTTTCTCCAGAAATTGATGATGACATTGAGATAGAAATCAATCCCGCGGATTTACGGATTGATACTTATCGTGCTTCAGGTGCTGGTGGTCAGCACGTAAACCGAACGGATTCTGCAGTACGAATAACCCATGCCCCAAGTGGCATTGTGGTGCAATGTCAGAATGATCGCAGTCAGCATCGCAATAAAGATCAAGCAATGAAGCAATTGCGCGCTAAATTGTATGAATTGGAAATGCAAAAGAAAAACGCTGAGCAACAAGCTTTGGAAGCCAGCAAATCAGATATAGGTTGGGGATCACAAATACGCTCTTACGTATTGGATCAATCCCGTATTAAAGATTTAAGAACCGGTGTGGAAACAAGCAATACGCAAGCCGTATTGGATGGTGCCTTAGATCAATTTATCGAAGCCAGTTTAAAGGCAGGAGTAGGTGCAGCATGACAGATGAGCAACAAGTAGAACATTTAGATGAAAGTGAAGTCCATCTTATACGTAAGCAAAAATTAGCAGACTTACGTACAACAGGGTTTAATTTCCCTAATCAGTTTCGTCGTGAACATTTAGCTGCTGATTTAGCTAAAGAATATACTGAATCAGAAAAAGAAATGCTTGCAGAACAGCATGTTAAAGCTGCAGTTGCGGGGCGAATTGTGCTAAGACGTATTATGGGAAAAGCCAGCTTTTTCCACATTCAGGATGTTTCTGGCCGTATTCAAATTTACATTCGAGCCAATGATCTGCCTGAAATATATGAGCAATTCAAGCATTGGGATCTAGGTGATATCGTTGGTGTTCGTGGGGAGTTATTTAAAACGAATACCGGTGAATTGACCGTAAACGCAGAACATGTTGAATTATTGACTAAATCCTTAAGACCATTGCCAGATAAGTTTCATGGCTTGGCAGATCAGGAAGTTAAATACCGTAAACGTTATGTTGACTTAATTGCAAATGAAGATAGCCGTGCTACCTTCTTGGCTCGTTCACGCCTTATTCAAGCATTTAGACAGTTTATGGATAAAAATCAGTTTCTCGAAGTAGAAACTCCCATGATGCATCCAATTCCTGGTGGGGCCGTTGCGCGTCCATTTATTACGCATCACAATAGTCTTGATATGACCATGTATTTGCGTATTGCCCCAGAGCTGTACTTAAAACGTCTGGTTGTTGGTGGTTTTGAGCGCGTTTACGAAATCAACCGTAACTTCCGTAACGAAGGGCTTTCTACACGTCATAACCCTGAGTTTACAATGGTTGAGTTTTACCAGGCATATGCTGATTATAATGATTTGATGAACTTTACCGAGCAATTATTACAGTATTTATGTGATGTAGTGGTTGGTTCGCGTCAGATTGACTATCAAGGCCAAGTGATTGATTTTAATAACTCATTTGCACGCATGACGGTAAAAGAGGCGATTTTGCACTACCATCCAGAAATTGGCGCACAACAATTAGAAAGTGTTGAGTTCTGTCGTAAGCAACTCGAAGAAAAAGGGTTTGCATATAAGGAAACTGATGGTTTAGGTAAGCTGCAAATGATTCTGTTTGAAGAAACTGTAGAGCATCAACTGTTTCAACCTACGTTTATTACCGCATATCCTACAGAAATTTCACCTTTAGCTCGTCGTAATGATGAAGACCCTGAAGTCACTGATCGTTTTGAGTTCTTCATTGCTGGCCGGGAAATTGCGAATGGATTCTCTGAGTTAAATGATGCAGAGGATCAAGCAGAGCGTTTTCGCAAGCAAGTAGAAGAAAAGGATGCTGGGGATATGGAAGCGATGCATTATGACAGCGATTACATTGAAGCCCTGGAATATGGATTACCACCAACTGCAGGAGAGGGGATAGGGATTGATAGATTAGTCATGCTATTTACTAATTCGCAATCGATTCGCGATGTAATTTTATTCCCACATTTACGTCAATCGTAAATCGCTTTTTGGAGCCTGGTTGCTTGCAGCCAGGATCCATCGAGGTATGTCATTCTGAGCGAAGGCATAGATCGTCAATGTGTGACGTTCAGGATATCCTTTGTCGTATGATGTAGGCGAGTAGCTACGGTCCAAGCTTAATTTGTTTTAATAACAGGTGATCAATGTTAGTTAATGAGTTCCACAAAGCAATTACATACATTAGAGAAACTCAAGAAGTCGCGTTATTTTCAACCATGGCTGATACTCGATGGTACTCTGCTTTTGGAGGCTCTCCGTTATTCTTTATTATGCTGCCGTTTATTGGGATTTTATTAACTATTAACGCATTAATGAATGCTTATAAACTTACCAAGGCTAATAATAAAAATCTGGATCAGTGGTTTAACCTGATTACTTCTGCAACCTGTGCTGCTTTAGCGAGTATCTCTCTTTATGGGGCGGTGCTATCAGCCTTTCTTGGCGTTAGTTTTGCTGCAGGGCCATGGTTCTTTTTAAGTAGCTTAAGTTTAGCCTTTACCCATCAAACAATAATGATGGGTATTAATTTTTATAGAGCTTATGAATCATGGTCCGATCGTAGCCAGCGTATGCACTATGCTCAGGCTGCACTCAATAATTTATTTGTACTTGGATTACTTTCTGCCGCAGTGGGTTCTGTTCTTTTTATCATGCTTTTTCCTTCTGTAGCACCTGCTTTAGGTATGGCATGCGCAATGTCTGCAGCAACATTAACTCTATTTGATATGATGTGGCACACGCTTCCTCACAATGGAAAAGTATGGATTAAAGGAGCACTTCATTTAGGAAAATCTGAGCTATTTCAGAATAATATGCAGCCTCAGATGGCGCAGGGTTTAAGGCATGGAGATAAGGAAGCTCAGGAAATAAATCCTAATCACCACAGATTATTTACTCGGGTCGCATACAGTAATGAAGTGAAATGCATGAGTGTTGATCAGGCTGGCAGCTACCTCACACGAATAATTCAAAGAAAAATCAATGCCTATGGGGCTGAGGATATAATTCCCCATGATGCGAAAACAAAGGACAAAATTACTGTATTAAGTAAATTACTGACAGTTATTTCTGATAAAGAAGATGCTCCATTATCCAAAGATAGTTTGCTTGAACAATCGCCCTTCGCCTTCCAAAGTTTTTGGGTTGAAAAAGGGGATGTAGAGCAACTCAGTGACGCAGTGATTGAATTTCAGAAAAAGCTCAAAGATGCACCGAATGCTGGTCATAGTCTAGATGGAGCGCAGCGTGATCTGGGTGCTGAGCGGGAATTAAGCGCCACAGTTCAAAAACTTTAAGAAAACGCGTAGTGAAGCATATATGGACCCTACGGTTTTGCAAGGAAAAGTTCACTATTTTTTAGCAAAATTGGTTGAGATGCAGGCATATATTCGGTCTCTTGTTGAGTGGTATTTCACTCGGACCCTGAAAGTATCTGCGCTCTTTCTC
>JARLJR010000074.1 GCA_031291095.1 Legionella sp.
CACCGGCTTGTATGTAGAAACCACAGGCTTGTGCTGTTCCGTAGGATTGATTTTGCTTATCATCTTCTTGAGTTTGTCAGAAGCTGTGTCAACTATCTTTAGAAGGCGCTTGCTTAGCTCCCCCATCGCAGCCTCGCTCCTCGCACCATCCGCGGGCAGACTTTTAGCATGTAAGTGCAACTCAGCCTGTGCACGGGCCGATCGGAACTTATCGATCACCTGCTGAAGTCCGGTCTCGAGCTCCTTCGCGACCATCGTGAATCCTTTATCCAACTCCTTCGCCGGCATCCCGTCCGCATCTTGGATACGCGGCACGTACTCCGCCAGTTTTCCGTCGTGGACCACGCAATTGTACGCGATAGCATTGTGTACTGCCAGCAGAATTTCATGCGAAAACGCTGTATTTTCGTTAGGTTTCGCGCCTGATAGTTTTGATTGCATTTCTAATGACTTGGTAGCGGTTTCTATTGCCGCCTTGTATTCGCCTTCATGGTAGTACACTACCGATAGTTTGTTATACGCACTCGCAAGCTCTGTGTCATCCTTCTTTGCTTCTCCAATCATCCTTATAGATAGTCTGAAACAATTTTCTGCATTGGCGTAGCTTTTCATTGAAATGTACAAACTCCCCAGGTTGTTGTTCACGATTTTGATTGCAGACGGTGCGTTTCCCTCATAAGCTATTTTTACAGCCCTGAGAAGATACTTTTCTGCCTCATCGTTATCTCCTAGCTCCGCGTATGAGTTGCCTAAGCAGTTGTAGATTATGAAACGATTAAAGATATTTTGCGGCTCATTTAGACACTTTTGGTAGTACCAAATCGCTAGATGGAACTTTTTCAGCTGGTAGTATGTGTCTGCCAACATTTTGCTGCTAATCCTTTTTGCGACCTCATCCGTGACAGTGTCGACGAGCTTCACTCCGGAGTAAAGGTCTGGGTGGTTCGCAACCACCTTCTTGAAGGCCTCTTCTGCTTTATCATAATCCGGCCGCTTCTCGGGGTAGTATTCCAGGCACTGAGCGATGAAGTCCTTCCAGTGGCCCTCGCCTATCTCTGATAGGACTTTTCCGATTAAACTGATGTATGATTTATGGATATTTTCATCGTCCCCTGCTCCGCTTCCAATAGTTTCATATAGTTTTTGCTTATGTTCCAGGTGGAGCATCTGCATAAAAGTGATTCCAAAGGAGAAGATATCATACTTTTGTGGTATAAGCAACTCTTCTAACTTAGGGTTTCCTATCGCTTTCCACATCTCAGGTGGAATGTAACATTTTGTATATCCAGTGAGCCGATTGCAATATTCTCCTAACTTTTGCGAAGTAGGATAATCAAATTTGCGGAATGAGTTAACCGTGCCGTAGTCAATCACCTTGATCCTCTCTCCGTCCCATGTAACATTTTGCGGCTTTATGTCGAAATGTGTAATGCCTTGCTCGTGCATTAGCTTAAGCACGTCGAGGAGCTGGTACATTATTTTCACTGCATCGCATTTATTGAGTTTTTCCGGGCGCTTTTCCAAACTTCTCCCACCATATCCCATCAGCAGTTCAAATACATACATTGTTCCCTTTCCGTCACCATCCTGAATCGTGGCCTGCTTCATATCCAGCATGTTTATTGTGTTGTGCTTGAAGACTGCATTTAATGCCATTCCCATGTAGTACTCATTGTAAATGCTGAACTGCTTTAACTCGTTGTCAATTTCCACCTTTATCGACTTCAGGATAAGTTTGGTGCCGTTACTTAGTTTCACTTTGAATATCGTTACTCCGTTTTTATCACGTATCACTTTATATTTTGGAGAAGACCCTTCGTAGTCCTTCATTATGCTAGTCCAGATCTTTTGGCCGTCAGAAACTTGAGTTGGCGACCCGGGCTGACTCTGGAACCGCTTCGAAATTTCCGTAAGCAGTTTGGTTTGTGTTTTTGCCCTGCCATCACAATCGCTCATGCTTTCGATCGGCCTTGAGATGTCTTTGATCTCTTCCGTAGCCTTCTCCAGGTAATCCTTCCAGAGCTCGGACCCGCCGAGCTGCACCCTGCCTTCTGTGACCACATTGGATGTCTTAGCGTAGTGGCTGGCCTTTTGCTCTTCGCAAGCTTGTTTCTTTTCCATTTTTAATATAAATTATCGCAAGAATGTGGCCATGTATAATTGTGGTGCAAATTAAATTCATTCACCAGAGCATATCTTGTTGTGAATCTAACCTTGCTAGTTCTCACTCTCTTATGGGGTTTTGGGGTTTTGGGGTTTTGGGGTTTTGG
>JARLJR010000075.1 GCA_031291095.1 Legionella sp.
AGGTACAGTTAAAGACAGGGTTATCGGATTTGAAACACCGCCAGGAATATTTTTAATAACTAAAGTAACCTCTATATCTTTCGTTGCCATTGGAACATTAGCCACTGAAAAGAGTTTATTATTTTCCAACTTTAGCCATTGTGGCGGGGAATAGTCCTCAGCAAAACTGATTTCATAAGGCATATTTTCATATTCAGGCCATACATCACGATTGGCGACAAAATCATGGGTGAAAGGCTGACCAGGAATAAGTAAAGGTAGTTGTGGATTATCCTGCCTAAATCGAGGAGTAAGGGTTTCGTCGATACTTACTTGCAAAGGAACTATTATTTTTTCAGAATCTCCTCCGGTATGCGTATTGGCATGCAAGGTAATATAATATTTTTTACCTACAGCATTTTCAGGAATATATCCCTCTAATACTTTAGGCTTTTGCGGGGAAATCTGTATTCTAAATGCTTTTGGATCATCAATTTTTTCAAGTGTAGGCTCAATTTGATCAATCTTTACTACAAGAGACAGGTCTTGAGCTGGATCTTTGATATATTGTGATAAATCAACAGAAAATTGTTCTTCTACTGATTGCTCCAATTCAAACGGCTCGATGCTTGGCCTTTTACTGCTATCATAGGCAACTGGTATTCTGAGTTGGTATGGTAATGAATCACCGCCCGTATTAGAGGTAGCCACAACCGTAAGGATTGCCATGTCCCCAGCTAATTCAGGGTTTGGCTCCCCTTCAAGCACCAAATGATTTTCGGCACTCAGCGCAAAACCTGACTTAACTTTAGAATTGTCATCAAATTTAAAGGTTACTTGGTTGGTATTATTAAATTCAGGCGCATTTTCGAGTAAAGTCATCAAGTTGAGTTGATATTCCTTATGGGGTGCGGCGCTGGGAATCGAGATATTGGATTGAAAGCGAGGTTTGTTTTGCACGTTGTATTGCACAGCAATCGTCATTGGGACTAGGTCTGTTTTGCTCAATACATTAGTAGCCCCTACATGGAATTTAATTTCACCTGCTTGATTAGGGAATCCTCGGATGGAAAAATCATTTTTATCAAAATATAGTCCTATATTATTTAAGGCAACCGCCTCTCCATCCTTCATCATTAGAAATACAGGTGCCTCATTACTCACGCTTTCCAAATAATTATTTACCACATTTTTTAAAGAGAAATAGAACTCTTTTCCTACCGTTGCGTCTTGTGGTGCAATAACTTGCATTGATAAAGGGCGGTGAATAATAGTAACTACATAATTCATAACATAAAGATGGGGATGTTTTTTATGCTCAATTAGATAAGAAAACTGGCCAGAAACCACTTGCCCAATATCCAAAGCCTCCGTGTGAAGAATTACATTCATATTACAAATAGCATTACGGTAGGGGTTACAATCTCGGTCATTTACAAGGCCTGGGCATAAAGGGCCTAGATTTTCAACCCCAACAACTAGCGGATTTCTAGGCAAAGCCCAGATTTTTAATCCATGCATATAACTGTATAACAAAGTCATGGGGATAGCTTTTATTTCCCCTTTATATGCCGTAAGGTTAATAGTATTTGTACCACTTTCCTTAAAGGTAAGAGACACACTCTGATGATTAGCATCACATATAGAATGTATGCTCTCCTCAGCCCAGCAAACTCCCCATAACAACATAAAACAAAGCAACACTAATTTTTTCACAACCAAATCCTTTAAACAAAAATAACCGGGCACATCAACAGCAAACGGTGATGTGAATTAATGATTTTTTAGTTTAAAACTCATGTGTCACACATGAAGTAGAGAAAAAATAGGATGATGAGAAAAAAGGTGCGATGTTGGCTAACTAGCGATAATGTGCATTCCATAAGTTGGTTCTTGTATATATTCTTCATGATTTAATTCCGTAATTTCCATGGCATCTTCCAAGCCAAGGGTATCCTAATCAATTGGTAGTGCGAGGTCAATAAAAAATGTTATTTTTTATTAACTTAATTATGTAAAATTAATACAATTTAATATCAAAATGTGTGGCTTAAAGATAATTTGCATCTTTTTTAATTAGTGCATGCAAATCTCTAGCACGCAATTAAATCTCCTTGCACAGCCTCCGGCATTTAGTATTTAAGCATTGATATACCAAAAATGAGCCGAAGCCGCCGAAATATAGGAAGACAATCCCCATGCCGAATAATGGGTCGAGCAGAAAACCAATGAAAAGGAAAAAGAACGTAAAAATTTGAATTAATACTGTATAAAATAGGGCTTTGCCATTTAGGCGCATGATGATAATCCTTTATTTGGGTACTTGCTGGGGGTATGGTATATGAATATTTCTTTTTATTCAATTGCTTCAAAAGTGTAGTGTTTTTATATTAAACCCGTTGCTGTTTACTGGCTTATCTGGGCTTATTACCAATGAATTCGTTGCAAGCAACCGGGCTACATTTGATTTTATTTTGGATTTAAAATTTGCATATTTTTTGAATACTTGCCTCGCCCCCCTCCCCCTTCAAAAATGGGCTATAATTTAACTATCCGTACTATAGCAACGCACAAAGATAAGTGTCTTAAAACGACGTCGTTCAATAGTGCGCCCGGGATAATAACCAATGGTGAATCTGTGGGGAACTAGTCGTATGGCAGCATTAGCAGAGGAAAACGAAAACAGGCAATTAAAGGACATAATCATTCAATTACGAGTGAGATTAGAAGCAAATCATATGGAAATGCAGCGGAGAATTGAGAAAGAGCGTTCGGATTATAACCAAATTATTATCCAGCTCCAGACCTCAATCGTTGAATTAAGAAATGAGCTGGAAAATATCAAACACAGGCATTTAAAGAGCTTGGAAGAATTAAAAACAGATAAGAATAATGAGATTTACCAACTCCAAGAGACGATAAGGGAATTGAGAAGCATACTAGAAAAGGCAAATGTCATTGACGGCCAAACTAAATAGTTTTTAGTTATGGAGTCATTTTAAGAATCAGAAAAATACTTTTTGAGAAATTAAAATGCGCGATGTTGTACGTTATAAAAATATGAATTCAAAAAAATTTTATATGCTGCTATCACAGATCTATCGTGATTTGGCGGCCACTTCTAATTTGAAAGAAATCACCAAAAAGCTTATTGACGTGACGGTTGATGTAATCGGCTGTGAACGCGGCACCATCTTTTTAAATGATCAAAAAACCAATGAGCTTTATTCCTTTATTGCGCAAGGTGATTTGCATTTCGAAATTAGAATCCTCAACGACAGTGGCTTGGCCGGATGGACCTTTACTAATAATGAAGCGGTTTTCTTAACTGATGCTGATATAGATGAACGCCATAATAAACAGGTAGATAAAATCACCGGTTTTCAAACCCGAAGTATTCTTTGTGTGCCGCTAAGAAATGGCAATAATGAGCTCATTGGCGTTACGCAAATGCTCAACAAAATCGAGGGTGACTTTTCCGATTCCGATGTTAAATTTGTGCAAACCCTCACGGAACATGCGGCGATGGCGATTCAAAATCAATTAACCATTGAACAAATCGAATTATGCCATCAAAAAGACTTACATTTTTTGGAAACGATTTCCAATGTTTCTTCAGAAATTAATTTGTCGTTACTGCTAGAAAAAATCATCGACACGGTGACCAAAGCCTTAGATGCGGAGCGCTCAACGCTCTTCATCAATGATGAAAAAACTAATGAATTATTTACCGAGGCCGGTATTGGTTTGGCTAAAAAACAAATACGTTTCCCGAACCATTTAGGGATCGCCGGCTCCACCTTTACCAGTGGTGAAGTGATTAATATTCCGCATGCCTATGCCGATTTACGATTTAATCCTTCCGTTGACCGCCAAACTGGTTTCTTTACTCGCTCTATTTTGTCAGCGCCAGTAAAAAATAAGAATGGCAAGGTCATTGGCGTTACCCAGGTTTTGAATAAACGACGGGGTGAATTTAACTCCGATGATGAGTCACAACTATTAGCCATTAACTCACAAATATCCATTTCTATTGAGAATGCCAAACTCTTTGATGAAGTACAAAGCATCAAAAACTACAATGAAAGTATTCTTGAAAGTATGACGAATACGGTATTAACCATTAATACCAACAATCAAATTGTCACCTGTAATCGTGCGGGGATGAAGATGTTGAATCTATCCTCCCTCAACCCACTCATGTTAAAAGATATTTCTATCTTATTTAACGATGACCCCAATAATTTGGTCGAAAAAATTACCACCATCAATCATGAGTCGTCGCAAGTAAGGCAGGAAGTCATGGTGGATGTTGAGCTGGAATTGATGAATGTAAAAATTACGGCAAACATTACCATTGTCCCCTTAATCAACGCCAATAATGAGCGTTTGGGTACCATGATTATGATTGAAGACATTAGTTCTGAAAAACGCATGAAATCAACTATGTCGCGATATATGAGCCCCGATTTAACCGAAAAACTATTACAATCCAGTGATTATTCTTTAGGAGGCACCAGCACACTTGCTACCGTCCTATTTTCCGATATTCGCAATTTTACCACCCTTTCCGAATCGCTAGGGGCGGAAGAAACGGTGAAATTATTGAATGAATATTTTTCCTTAATGGTGGATTGCATTCAAAATGAAGGGGGAATGTTAGATAAATTTATTGGCGATTCGGTTATGGCGGTCTTTGGTAACCCCTTCCCGCATGATGACGATCCCGACCGTGCCCTACGTGCAGCCATTGCCATGATGCATGCCTTGGATGAATTAAATCAGCGCCGTATAGAGCGTGACTTGCCGCTGTTGGATCACAGTATTGGTATCAACACCGATAAAATAGTAGCGGGTAATATTGGCTCAAATAAACGCATGGATTTTACGGTGATTGGTGATGGAGTGAACTTAGCCTCACGCATTGAAAGTCTATGTAAGCACTATGGTTCACATATCCTCATTAGTGAGTTTACCTATGAGCGTTTAAAATCTACCTACCGCACGCGCCATATTGATAAGGTTATTGTTAAGGGCAAAAATAAAGCGGTTTCGATTTATGAAGTGATTAACTTTTACGATCAAAAAGTATTTCCTCATCAAATTGATGTCATTACTCATTTTAATAATGGCATCGAATTTTATAATAGTGCGCAATGGGATAAAGCCATTTCTTGTTTTGATGCGGCATTAACTTTACATCCTAATGATAAACCTTCAAGTGTATATATGGAGCGATGTAAGATTCTGAAAGAGCAACCGGTTGATCCTGAATGGTGCGGTGTTTGGAAAATGTTAAGTAAGTAGGTTCATTCTCAATAATTTTATTTAAGCTCCGGAAAACCTAGATTACGCTGCGGAATCAATAATCATGTGCTAGAGTAATAATTGTTACACAAAAGGTATTGTTAACAATTAGTTATGGATAGATGGCACTTAACATGGAATCAGCAAAAAACACATTGTTTAAAACAAGTATTGTTGCGACCCTAATGGTTTTGGGCGCAACTGCGTGTGCGACACCTCCAAGCTCAGGACAATTAGTGATAATTAATGGCTTGGATAATTTAACTGCAGCTAATGCAAATACGAATTCGCGCTCTAACATTATGGTTCAGGTGTATGACACTCATACCCCAACCTCTCCCTGTTACACCGCACAACGACTGGGTTATTATAACGTGGCCATTATTAAATGGCAGGCAAATGGGGTCCATAACGCGACTTCTTGTGCGGGTACGGGAATTGGCACTGCTGCCATTTCTAAAGTAGTAATTACCCCTCTAAATAAACTGATTAATAACAGGATCACGATTATTTATGATGCCACGGTCGATACCAGTGTCCCTAAAGCAACAGCCGACGCCATTGACTTTACTCCGCCAACAACTACTTACACAAACATGACCTTGCTGATTAATGGCAGTGGCATTCCCAGCACCGTTGGTCAAACCGCAAGTTCGACAAATTGGGGATTTACGGTAACCCCCACCGCGCCTGTTTTTGATGTGAGTACAGGGGCATTAAGTGCGACTGGCGTTCCAGGAGCGGTTGGAGCTTATGGCGTACGGGCTGAAAAACTGATGCGCCATTATGGCATTATTCCATTTCATACAGCTGCGAATAACGATGAGTTGTTCTAGCTAAGAATAGATATGAGCATGAAAAATAATTTATTAAAATCAACGGCTTTTTTCGCATTACTCGCCTCGCAAACAATTTTTGCTATAGCCCCAAGTACTGGGCAATTAGTCATTGTTAACAATCTTGGTAGTGATGGGAGCGCAGGTAATACGGGCTTAACTCAGTCCAACATTATGATCAAAGTGTATGATCATGCGAACAGCACTCAACCCTGCACCACGGTTAAAAGCCTTGCTTACGGCGGCATCACCATTGTCAGGTGGGCATCTACAGGAGTGCACAGTACTACTTTTTGTACAGGTACAGGTCCTGGGACAGCAGCCATTTATCAAGTCCAGATTACCCCGCTGCCCAGGCTCATTGGTAATACCAGCCAAGTCATCTATGATGCAACTGCCCATATCCCACAATCCGGTGCTAATCCGATTCTATTTACCCCGCCAACAACGATTTACGGAAATATAGTATTAGTGGTTAATGGCAATGGCACGCCCATTACAACCAGTGGACAAATGGCAGATGCAACGCATTGGGGATTTACGGTAAATCCAGTAACGCCAGTTTTTGATTCGGGTAATGGCGGCATATTAACTACTGGCATTCCAGGAGCTTCTGGAGCTTATGGTTTAGAAGCGGAAAAGATTTTAACGCGTTATGATATTCAAAAAGAATTGTAGCCTAGGTGATGCACATGGTGTCTGGCTCAACAAGGTATCGAGCCAGTCAGAAATGAGTGCTGGGCCAAGCCCAACCTTGCTATCTTATCGATTATTTAACAACAACCTTAGTGAAGTAGGTAAAAATGCGGAGCTCCCAGCAGCACTCGCATGCTCATTAAACACACCACCATCTGCATAATCCGCCGGTAATGCAGGAGAAACACCATCCACTCGATAAGCCCAAGTGGTTCCCCCATCACTGCTCACAGCTAGTAAAGGATATGAAGTTCCCGAGGTCGACTGGTAGGATCCCGCAGCCATACAATAGGTTCCTTGGCATGAAGCTGTATTGAAATAACCATTTTCCATAGTATCGCCAACTAATACAGGATAAGAGCTATTAATTCTATAAATCCAAGTTTTCCCTCCATCAGAACTTGCTGCTAATAAAGGGAAATTAGTTGTGGAGTCCTTCAAATAAGCGCCTACTGCAATACAAATGTTGCCACTACAACTCACCCCAGAAAAATAATTATCACTCCCTGCAAAAAAATCTGATGGGAGCTGTGGTGTGGTCGCATTGATAGTATAAGACCATGTTTGTCCTGAGTTTGAACTGGTTGCAGCTAAAGGATAGGAAGCACTGGTGCTGAAAGTTCCTACAGCAACACAAACACTGCCACTGCAACTTACGGCATTTATTTGCCCAGTCACCAAACCAGGAGGAGGAACTGGGGCAGTACCGGTAATGGATAGACCCCAAGTCGCTCCATTATTGGAGCTCGACATCACTAAGGGTTTTACATCTCCCGACGTTGAGTAATAGCTTCCAGCCGCAACAAAAGTAGTACCACTGGCGGCAGAGCCAGGGAAATTATTGATCGTTGAATAATCAGAAGGCAATGGAGAGCTCCCAGTAAAAGAATTAGTCCATTGAGTTCCATGATTGGTGCCGGTAGCAATTAAGGGATAATTAGTAGAATCAAAATACGTTCCTATCGCAATGCATGCGGTAGTCCCACAACTCACATTATTAAAATATCCAAAATTAAGACCTGAGGGTACATCCGAACTGGTATAGGTAGAAGACCAATTCGCGCCTAAACCCGAGCTTGTTCCCACAAAAGGCACCGTCATACTACCCGTAGAATATGCGCCTCCTGTAATACAAAAAGAATCAGCACATGTCACCGCATTGAAATAACCACTGGAAGAATAATCTACCGGTAAAGCCGAGAAATTAACAGCAGTCCAATTCTGCCCAGAAGAAGAGCTAATAGCCAGGAAAGGACCTGACGATTCCCCGCCAACAAGACAAAAGCTTCCCACACAACTCGCGCCATATAAATAAGTTCCCGCTGCAAAGCTAGCAAGTGATGTCAAAGGATAAGCCCATGTTGTTCCGCCAACAGTACTATACACAATCAAAGGGGCTATCCCGGAACTAGTATTATTATATTGCCCTGCGACAACAAAAAATGGCGGTAAGGGCGGTGGAGGAGGGGGCGGTGGGGCCGGAGTTACAGAGACATTCAAGGGAACGGCTGAAGAAGTACACGCAACCTCTCTACATAAAGCAAAATTACTGGAAACAGCCCCAGTAATATCCAATTGCAACACGCAACTTGCTTTTGCAGCTAAAGAAATCATCGCAGGACAATGGCCACTGCTTGTATTCTGAGCCACCACCGAAGAAGGAAGCCCTTTAATGACATAGCCTGCTCTGGTCGCACTGGTATTATTAGTAATCGTGTAATAGGCAGAAACAGAACGCCCCTGAACCACGGTAGTAGGCAATGAGGTTCCTGGTGTAGGAACAATATTAAAAGTAGAGCTGGCGATTGCCTGGTTGGTTATAAAAGCGGCTATTAATAAAACTAAATTCTGTTTTTTCCCCATGAATAACATCCTGTTTTAATCGAAATAAAATGACGGTGTGTTCTCTTGCTTTTCGTGCCTGGGTGCAGCGAAGCTTAACCCAGGCTATGCCTTATTTCACATAACTAATATGTGCAATCAGTTGGTTTTTATTCACATGATGCATCCCTACAGCAAAAGACACCGGAGTCATATAATCCCCTATACTGATCTGGCCACCGGTTAAAGAAGCATTGCCTAACCCACTAAAACGATAACCAAATCCTAGACGAACATTTTGGCTCATATCAAAATCAAGACCAGCACCCAGGTTATAACTAAATTCGGCTACAGTATGATCATTAAAAGAAGGCGTTAAATTGATACTACCCGTGTCATTGGTTGTAGCGCTAAAACGTCCTGTTCTATTCCATGCAGCCCCTAAACCTATCTGCACGTAAGGATGTAACGATTTATCACTCGTTGCTAGAATTTTAAATGATGCTAGAAATTGTTGGCTTTGAAATTGATAGTGATAATGATACAAAGTGGAATAATCAGGTTCCATACCTACGGTATGCTCTCCACGGATTTGGATAGGAGTAAAATAGTTATACTCTAGCCCCGCCTGAGCCAATAAACCATACCAGGGTAATGAATGCTCCATCCCCAAAAAGCCGCCTACAACCCCTCCATTTCGGCCATTAGCCCTGGAGTCATAAGCAAACAAGCTCTCATCATCCCCTAAAAAATAGGCTTTTCCCGTCGCATCCATATTGGCATAACCGCCAGTAAAAGAAATCACTGGCCTATAAGTCGAGCGCATAGACTGAATGCCCGATTCGCCTGAAATCGCAAAAGAAGAATATAAAAGTGCTCCCGCGATACTCAGAACAAAAATGCCTGAACGCATATAAATCATCCTTAAAATGAAGAAGTTAAATCAAGTGAAAATAACATATACTTTTGCTCTATTCAAAATGCTTACCTACTGGGGCAGGAACTACACCATTGGCATAAGGGCCATTATTGGTAATTTGGTATAATCTCGGAGACTGTCTGTAACTATAGTTAATTGTCCCGACCAAATTGCATCACTACATCAACTCTCAAAGCCGGTGTTATAGATAAAGTGCCTTGAGCCTTCCCAGAGTTTTGAGAAAAATCACCGGAAATATCGCCATATTCAGTATGAATAGTAGTCACCCCATTAACACAAGTTCCCGTTAAATGTTTTTCATTATGTGAAGGACAAAAAAAACTTCCGGAATCCTTGTCTGAAACCACTTCCACGGTAAAATTACCGGAACTATCTATAGGGCCAATAACACCCGCGCCATGATAAGCACATTCACCAATGGCCCAATTACTTGCGGTACCGGTTCCTGACCAACGTCCAGCGAGATGCTCACAGGCATTCGGAATTGAGGAATAAAAAGAAAAATCAGCATGAGCGATTGGTGCTAAAAATAAGGTTGCGATGACACATCCCTTTAGTATGTTTTGTTTTTTCATTTTTTCGCCTTGAAAAATTATCCCTAAAAACAAACGCAACATGACTTGCGACCGAAAAAATCCAAACTACCTTACACAAATTAGGGCCGCTTGGCAAATTAATGGCGCAGGAAAAAACGAGGGTTCGTTTACTGAATAAACATTATTGGCAAAAAAAGAAGATTAAAAAACACCAAGTCCTGTTTGCAGTTCGCTAGGCCAGGATAGTGAAAATGTAACAGGACCTAAAATATTTTCCTTTGCCCACGCAGTACCTCCCAAAACAGGACAAAGTCACCCATCAAACTATAAAGAGGGTAGGCGAACGTAGTGGGTTGATTTTTTTCATAAACAAAATGTCCTACCCAGGAGAATCCATAGCCAGCAATAACCATGAGCAGTAACCAAGTCAAATGCCCGGTGAATAGAAAAAAGAGAAAAAATAAGCAGGCTAATGAAGTACCAATAAAATGCAGTCGCTGGCACATAATGTTTTGATGTTGGCTTAGATAAAAGGGATAAAACTCATCAAAATTCTTATATTCTTTCATTTTTCCATCGTCGTTCATGGCATTTACCTATTTGGACTATTAAAAACGGGGCAGCGTAAACATCGAGCTTATTTAAATTATAGTCCATCGTAGTAATGAGTAATGGAATTAATAAATGCGCCTCATATTTCCTTAAAATATATTGACCTTAATGCGTTGATCTTTCAAGCCCAGCATTGGGAGAGGTATAAACTGTATTTGCTGGGCTTGACAGCCTACGAAATAGTTCCTTACCACTGCCCAACATTTGGAGCAGAGGCCCAAGGTTCTTCGATGGGTAAGGGTTCGCCTTTTTGCAGCAGCTCAATGGAAATGTTATCGGGGGAGCGGATAAATGCCATGTAGCCATCACGTGGAGGTCGATTAATCACCACACCGGCCCTACCCAAGCGTAAACAGGTATCGTAAATATTATCCACCCGGTAGGCTAGATGGCCAAAATTGCGCCCTTCCGTGTAAGGTTGCGGATCCCAATTATAGGTCAGCTCCAACAAAGGAGCTTGTGTTTTTTTAGCCTGTTCTACATCTCCCGGAGCGGCTAAAAAAACTAAAGTATATCGCCCTCTCTCATGTTCGCTTCGTTTTACTTCAACCAGCCCCAGCTTAGTACAATAAAAATCTAAAGATTCATCCAGATTGGTCACTCTAACCATGGTGTGCAAGTAATGCATGACTTAGTCTCCCTAAAAAATTACCTGATACGATTCATAAAAAGTTAGTATATACATAGATGATAACAAAAATACTTGTCGTTGCTATGCAACTCCAAAGCTCCTCAATACGCCAAAATTGGGCAATATTTAACCAAAACTCTATTTTAGTGTCTATACTTACAGTGTGGAACTTATTATCCAAGCATGGGTAGTAAGTAATGTTTATTAACCTGTCAAAGGAAATAACATGCCTGATAAGATCCAGCATACAGCAGCCAGCCTGCAACAAAAAATGCTAGCTCGTTATGGTGATGAGCTGCATCACAAACACAACAAACACCACCTATCATACCGCAAACACTATCGATCCCATCCGTGCAATCAGAATAATAATGTCGATGAAGATGACTCTAGCGGCTCAACGGGGCTGTTGCGTGAACTCAAACTAAAAAAAATGAGAAAACGACCCGATAAAGGACAAATCCATTAGTTTTAAAGCCATAACCTGAGTTCGCAAACGAACTCAGGTGGCTTCCTTTAAATTCTATTTTTGATAAACAAGGTACTTAAGCACCTTAACTACATGGCGTACCCCGGTGGTATGACGCGTGAAATTAATCACGGTAGCCGCCTCATCCGGACGAACATCCCCCATCAGGTAAACAATACCATCGGAAGTAACTACCTTAAATGCATTCGGATCAATGGACGCATCCGCAAAAATTTGGCTGCGAATTTTAGCAGTGATCCAATTATCTTCCATGGTGTTCGGCGGATTAGTATCAACACGTACTTCATTGAACATGCGTCGAGCCCCTTGTACCGTATTTAAGCGTCGTTGTAATTCGGCATGCATTCGTTGAGTGGGTACATGGCCGGCAATGAGAACATCCCCATTAAAAATCGCGATATCGAGTGGAGAACGGCTGTCTTTAAACAATTTATCAATGGTTATCGCATTATTTACTTTGACGTATAAACGATAATCATCCAGCTTCTTATAGACATCATGACGGTCATATACCAAATTAGCGCCTGTCCAGACACTACTGCAGCTAGACAGGCACCAAAGGGTAAAAATAACCAGTATTTGCACACATCCCTGCTTCAACATGGTAAATAACTAACGAATGTATTGGAAAATTTTAACTACTTTTCTTACCCCATTAACGCGTCGAGCCACATCAACAGCTAAAGTTGCTTGTTGATCGGTCACCACCCCCATGAGGTAGACCACGCCATTTTCAGTCACAATACGAACAGAACCTGACTCCAATCCTTTTCTAGCGAGCATGCTGCTTCTAACCTGTCCAGTAATCCAACTGTCTTTAGTGCGCTGGGTTAGCGGTATGGGATAGCCCACCGTTACTTCATCATAAACACGTTCAACGCCAGGCGCATTATGGGCAATTTTTTCTGCTAAAACACGTAAGGAGGCGCTTGGAGTTTGTCCAACCAAGAGCACTACGCGATTAAAACTAGTCACTTCAATGCGTGAATCACTAAATTGGCGATTGGTAACTATGTTTTTATGAATCACATGAAATAAGCGGGCATCCGCTTCCATAGTCATAACACCGCGTCGATCATAAACCATACCTACTGCAGCACCGGTGACGACAGCGGCCACACAACCTGTGAGTAAACTAGAAACTAAAACAAAGATTATGGTTTTTAATTTTAAATTTAAACTCATTTTTTATCCTAAAACTTGGCCAAATAAAGACTGATCAATTAAATCACAAAAACAATGCAATATGAACAAGTGCATTTCTCTTATGCGTGCCGCATTATCGCATGCCACGCGCACTTCAATATCTTCTGGGCCTAAATGATTAGCAAGTACCCCGCCATCACGTCCACTTAAAGCAATCGTATCCATGCCTCGTTCATTGGCAGCTTGTAATGCATGGATCATACTGTCTGAATTCCCTGCCGTGGTTAATAGCAACAAAACATCTTGCTCTTGGCCTAAGGCTTGGATTTGCCGCGCAAAAACTTGACTGTAATGATGCTCATTAGCAAAAGAACTGATGGTGGTTGCATCCGCACTTAGATTAAATACCGGCAACGAAGGGCGTTCTACTTCAAAATGATTAAACATAGCACTCGCAAAGTGCATGCAATTGGCACTAGAGCCGCCATTACCGCAAATTAATATTTTTCCATCACCCAACAAACAATTCACCAAGCGTTGCCCCGCTTTAGCAATGGTGTCGGATAAGGCATCTGCTAGTGCTATTTTTGTTTCGATATGCGTGCCGAAGAGGTGTCTTACTCTTTCTTCCAGTTGAACCATTTTTTAACCTTAATAATTATTCTGCTATTGAAGCCCCCAGGGACTGTTTGCATTTCGCTAGCTTGAGACAAAATGGCCAAGAGAGTAGAAATGTAAGCAGTCTCTAATAATCCATACCAAAAGCATCCTTTATCCAAGTAATTGATGCTGACTTGCCATCGATGCTAATCACATCAAAACGCAAGGCAAATTGATTCTGTAACTTATGAACCATTGCATAATGCATTGCCGATTTTAATATTTTTTGCCGCTTAGCATAAGTAATACTTGCAAGGCCACCGCCAAACTCAGCAGAAACGCGGGAGCGTACCTCAACAAAAACTAAATGCTCGCGGTCGCGCATAATTAAATCAATTTCACCCAACTTGCAATAATAATTTTGGCCAACTAACTTAAGTCCTTGCGCGGTCAAATAATTTATAGCCTGCTCTTCTGCAATGCGTCCTTTCTTTTGTGTAAGCATTTAAGCGGTCTCACCTAGAGAACGTACTAAGCCCTGCTTAAATTGCCCCCACTCTAAAACACGAGCAACCTGTTGTGACGGTTTAAGGTATAAAATACCATCTCCAGAAAAAGATTCATCGGCAGGGAATAACATTAAGTGATTTAATTGGGTTGCCAAAGCATAACTATCCTTACCCAAAGCATACAGTCTATTGTAGCTGTTAAATTGCTCCGGCCAATTTCTTGCCCTCATTTGATGGCCAAAAACCCAAGGAATATCACAAAATATAATACCATCCAAATCTTTATCTTTTAAGGGATTCGCACTACCACCATACACACTTGCCGTAGCGTAGACAGGAACATCCGCAGCGTAGTAATAATTTAATAAAGGCATAATTTGCCGTGCTTTTGAGGGATAGGCTAATAAAAAGATCATATCAAAGTCTTGGCGACGGCTAGCCATCGCTTGAATTGAATAGCCCAATAATTCTTTAATTTGTTTTTCCCGCTGTTGGCTATTGGTAATATGGAGAAAATCCTTCATCTTTTTATTCAGATCGTCCTTAGCGCCATATAAAAGAGTACCCGCAACCTGCCCTCCTTTCTTTTGCCATTGTTTGGTAAATGCATTGGTTACTTCATTGCCCCATTCATTCCCCGGCGCAATAATTAGCGCGCGATGATAGCCTTTGCTGCGCGCCCTAATCGCCACTTGTTGTGCCTCATTGACTGGTGACAAACTGAATGAATAAGAATTCTCTTGCACATTCGCTGCGGCATCATTCAATAGCAGAGTAGGCACCGGATGGGGTAATGCCGCAACCGCAGCAACTTGAGCCTTAGTTAATGGCCCTACAATATAATTAGCGCCATCAGTAATAGCGGACTGATACAAAGAAGCAACATCGGCTTTGCTGGTATCATAGGTTTTAACCGTAATTGCAGCACCACCTGGATTATTCTTTTGGGCCGCCATAAAACCATCACGTATTGCCGTGCCAGGGCCTTGCAAAGCACCGCTTAAAGGCAATAAAAGTGCCACTTGCTTGGGCTGGTCTACCATTTTGTTGGCAATCGAATCTAAAGGATTAGGTAAAATATTATTCGCAAGATGATTATTAAACTGAGTTTGCCAGTGATCCAAGGCGGCTAGTAAGGATTTAGAGTTATCACGATATTTACGTGCGATTTGTGCTAATTGCAGCCAACCTTGCATTTCTGATTGAGTCGCTGTTGTAGTGGCATTATCAAGTTCAGCTTGGGAAAGATGAGTAATGGTTACCCACAGCTTACGACGATTATGTTTTTGACTGTCATCATCAATAAGCAAAGGTTCTAACCTGATGCGCTCGGAAATAGACTCTAGGGGCTTATCGGTAGCCCGATACGCTTGGGCTAATAATTCATGGTATTGTGCTTGTTGGTATCGTGGTAAATCATCTTTTTGAGCAATGCTTGCTAATTTACTTAAAGCCCTTTGGGGTCTATCCCGCATCACATCAATTTGTGCTAATAAAATATTTTTTTGCGCCATAAGCTCCGGTGTTAAATCAGCAGTCTGTGCTAAAATGGCCGCACCTTGCTGCCATTGACCTTCAGAAATCGAACGCCCCGCAGCCATAAGTAAGGACTTTTGCTTTTCATGCCCTTGTTGGTTTTGCGCTTGCGTAAGATAACCTGAGGTTGATTGAGGATAAGGATTTTCTGGTTTTTTCTTCACGACCACAGGTGTGGGTGCTGGCACCTCGGGCACTGAAGAAGTAACGGCAGTAGTACACTGACAAAGAAATACGGTAGATGTCAGGAAGATAAGTACACGAATTTTATATATTTTTAACATGTTTAAGACACCCAATAAGCGATAACAAAAAGGATAAACTATGACAAACTCACTAGCAACAGGAATAGGTACTCTCTATATCGTTGCCACTCCAATTGGAAATCGCGAGGACATTACTCTTAGAGCATTGCAAGTACTGAAATCCGTTGATTTTATTCTGGCAGAAGACACCCGTCATTCTCTGCAACTATTAGCCTCATTGGGGATAAAAAACCAAGTGCATTCGCTGCATGCTCATAATGAGCATGAGAAAAGCCAACACCTTATTGAACATTTTTTAGCGGGAAAATCGGCAGCCTTAATTAGTGATGCCGGAACACCGTTAATCAGTGATCCTGGTTATATTTTAGTTAAGTTAGCCCGGGAACATGACATTCCTGTCGTCCCCATTCCAGGGGCCTGTGCATTAATTACCGCGCTTTGTGCAGCCGGTGTTCCTTGTGATTCTTTTTTATTTTCCGGTTTTTTACCAGCAAAACACAGTGCGCGCAAAGCAAAACTTGAAACCTTAAGCAATGAAACACACACCCTTATTTTTTATGAGTCGACTCATCGCATTCTTGAATGTCTTAATGATATAGCCGCTGTTTATGGGGAGGAGTGTACACTGGTTTTAGCCAAAGAATTAACTAAAACATTTGAGCGTTTTATTAGCGGGAGCGTGCTGGAAGTGAAAAATTGGTTAATGGCAGAGCCTGCGCATACTAAAGGCGAGTTTGTATTAGTAATTCCGCCGCGCCCAGAACCTGCGGAGCAAGAAAATCATGAAGAATTACTTACTATCTTATTAGCAGAATTGCCGTTAAAGCAAGCGGTTGCTATTGCCTGTAAATTGACAAAGGCTAGTAAAAATGAACTTTATGATTTAGCGTTACAAATAAAGAATTAAAACATATGTAATTTTATTAAATCAGATAACTCATGAATGGCAATGTCCTTAACCACCGCATTTTCATTTAATTTTTTCTGCTTTGACCATAAGAAATAATCTGTTGCACCATCAGGAGCGTTTAAAATTGAGTAGACATTAGACATAATTGGAACATGATCACCATACCAGCAAAAAACGGCATCCTGAGGTAGGGAATTTAATTTGCTCCAGAGCACATCGATCATTTTATCTGCATTAGCTAAATGACGTAAATATAAAGTTAAGTCATCACATCCTTTCGGTGGCGCATCCCGATAAAGACGCTCTTCATCTCCAGCATTGAGCTGTTCTAAATGTAATGGGCCATGGTTTTCCATCGTAATAGTAAAGATAAATAAAGGTTTATCTGTGTATTGGCCCAGTAAAAAAGAAATTTTCTCAGCAACCGCAAGATCGCCAATATAAGGACCAGAATAATCTTTTGTACTAAATTGATGGATATCAATAAACTCATCAAATCCCATTAAGGGATATACTTTATGACGAGAATAGAATTTTTGTGAGTAGGGATGTATGCATACGGTGCGATATCCTAATTGCCGTAACTCACTTGCTAAAGTAACAATTTCTTGATTAATCATTTTCCTGTATGGATTAAATTGATGAACCCCTAATTTATTTAGAGGCACACCAGACAGAAAAGAAAATTCAGAGCGTACGGTATTAGCCCCCCAGGCAGGAACACGAACACGGCCAGACGACAAAGAAACCGCTTTTATTTTATCAAATGTTGCTAAAACCTCAGGCGCAATTCCTGAATATAAACGTCTGGCATCAAAGAATGACTCACTCTGCACTACAAGCAAATTTGGGCGTGCATGATTTAATCTTATTGGTGGTCTTTTGGGTAGCTCAATAACACTATTTTTTCTTTGTTCCGCGACGCCATAGGAGAAAAGACTACTTAAAAAGCCTAAGTTTAATAAGTCTGTGGTTGGATTAAATGTAGGTGAGTCCAAATAACGAGAAGCAATAACTAATAATGAGGCTACCGCTAAAAGAGAACCGCTGAATACGAAATAAAAAATAGGGGCATTCATCTGCAGTAATACAGAGGGCTCTATAAGTAGACCAAGATAAATGATGCTACAAAATAATCCCATTAATAAGAGAAAATACCCTGCTCCCAAAAAAGGTAGATATAATCGGGGATGCTTTATTGCATTAGTAATATATCCCATGTCTTGGAATACAAAAACCTCTCTCAATGCAGTATATTTTGCATTATTTATTGAAACTAATAAAAAAAATAAACTGGCCATTGCCATTAAAGAAAAATATACGCGATGGAAAACCAACATTAGGAAAATGAACGCAAATAAACAGATGCCAATGTGAATTAAAAATGCAGCAAACGTTCGTTTCCATACCCAGCAAGTGCCTGGTTTTAAAAAACGTTCAAGAAAAAACGTGAGCAAAAAAGCAAGGGTAATCCATATAAAATAATTCAACACCTAACTACATCCTATAGAAGCTATTTGTTTTCTGTACTTAGAACCATAATTATCCATCAACATGTAAATCAATGCTTATCACTAAAGTTCGTCATGGTGCGTGTCCCAGAGGTTCGAAACGCGAAACCCTGGGTGGCTTCACTTCGTTCGCAATGAAGGCCTTTTTAAGTTTAAATACCTTCATGCTTCAGTCAAGCGTTTCTCATAAATACGGTATCTTTTATAAGATTTGGCATTGATATGCTGTAAAGCAAAATTCATTGATTTGTTGGTTTCCAAAATCCAAGAACACTCTATATTGCCCATATTTAAATCCGCACAAACCTCCCCATATTTGGCGTACAATAAAGACCCTAGCTGTAAATGCCGAAATTCTTTCTTAATACCTAATAAAGGTATACGGCCCTCCATCTTTACTGTTGGTTTTTTTAAGTACCGTAAAAGCTGCAGAAAACCCGTGGGAAGGAGTCTCCCATTAGGGATTGTATGTAATACCTGATTAATATTAGGAAGACAGATTGAAAAAGCAGCGGGCTCCCCTCTCACCGTAATGACATAAGCAAGCTTTGGATTAATAATATTCTTTAATTCTTTGATCAAATAACGCCCTTCTTTTTCAGAGAAGGGAACAAAACCCCAGTTCTCCTCCCAGGCATCGTTATAAATGCTAATAAACAGTTCTATTTCTTTATAATAATTTTTCATATCCATAGGGCGTATAACAATATCAGGATCGCTTAAAAGCCTTTGCTTTATTGTGTTTATTCTAGGATGAAGGTTGATGGTTTTATAATCTATTAACCAGGCGAGCATATCCATACATTTGTTATGCTGCAATGATTCAACCAATTGCGGATAATATTCTGGATTTTGTGTCATCATCAAAAAAGGTTTGCTATCAAACGCTGAAGTCTGCATGCCACATTCATAATTGAGTGAAAGATTAACCGGGCCTTTTAATGATTGGGCTTTTTTATCTTTGGCCCAGAGCTCTACTTGTGAAAATAATGCAGCGGCTACTTCGGAACAATTTATTGATTCAAAAAAACCCCAGAAGACTGTTTGTTCATTATGAAATTGATTATGTCGGTGATTTAAGATTCCTGCAATCCGCCCTACGGGTTGATTGTCTTTATAGGCAATCCATAAAGCCAGTTCTGCATGTTGGTAAAATGGATGATTTTTTGTATCCAACATCCTCTTTACCGTATATCGTAGAGGAGGGACCCAATTGGGTGAATGTGCGTGTATTTTCCATGCAACATCAATAAAAACGCGCTTCTGTGCGGAATTGCTTACGGCACAAACCACAATGCTCATCTATTCCAAACTCCCTCTGTACTGAAAAATCATTAAAGCGTACTGCTTTTGATTTTACCTCAAAGCATTCATGGATTCGCTTATATTTTCGAAATATATAATTTTAACTACTCAATGAGGTTCTACTCTTCAAAAAACCATGCTTGCAAATACTACATCCGGCCGAACTTTTGGCATGTCATAATGTATGAAAGATAAAGTCCCACAAAGGGCTAGTAACACCAAAACGCTGTCGATTATTGCTGTAGTGATGTAGTGCATGATTCCTTCGTAAGTAATACATATATTTATGTTTTGATTTACTATGATGAAGGAGCCAATGTAAATAATCATAAAATAAATAGCCCGTAATAAAGCCAAAGCTAACGTTAAAAAAAATAGCGCCTGGAAACCATTGGTAAAAAAGATACAAAAAAAATGAGCCCAGAGTTATGCTCATCACGGGAGGTGCAACTAAGCGCAGAGGATCATGAGGATCCTTATGATGAATACCATGAATAGTATGCTTTATTTTTTTAGCCCATTTGGTATTTATCGGTAAATGAAAAATAAATCGGTGTAATAAATACTCAACCAAGGTCCAAATCAAAATACCAAAAAAAATAAAAATCAATGATAGAAAATTAACTTGGTTAAAATGGGTATAAAAATAAAAAAGGATGGGTATACCCAGCATCGCGGGAACACACGGATGTACAACGGAGAACCATTCAAGAAAATCTGATTTAAATAGCCTTACTCGCTCGTAGTTCTGCATAATCGATATCCTTTAATTAAATCCATTGTACTATTAGCTCATTAATCACCATGCTCTCTCTCGCGTTTATAATAACAATTCTAACCGGCTTTTAGGCTGGGTTAATACGGATAAACAATGTTCTACAGTCATCTTTATCGAGGGTTTAGAATAGAAGCCACCATTGATTTGAGTAGTGTGAATCACCGTATTACGGAATTTTTGATATAACTGTGAATTTGGCTTGCTAAGCATATTCCAGAAATTATCCAAGCCACCTTGAAAGGTTAAATCGGTTAAATTATAAATTGCCTCTGCAAGGGCAATGGTTGGACAGTCTAAACCTAAAGCAAGAGCGCCAACACTGCTATTGACTGTGACGACACCCAAGGTATTTTGCAAAATGCAGTTTAAATCACCACTTTCCAGGTAAATAATTCGTCCTTCCAAATCAAGCGTTTTGGTTAATTTTTTAATCAATGAGGCATAGTTTGTTAGTCCACAATCCAAAGGATGATTTTTAATAACCAAGCTTGTTTTATTCGGCGCATTTTTTGCAAAAGAGGTCATTACCGTAGAAATCACGTCCCACATGCCATTAAAAGTAGAATGGTTTTGGATTTGAGCATCATCACTTAATTGCAAAGGTAAAAAAAAGTAAGGGATTCGCTTCAGCAATAAGTTGGCTATTTTTCTTTTATCTTGTTGGCGTGCTTTGATAAGTAAATGGGAAAATCGTCGCAGGTAGCCCATGGCAGCAACAGGTGCGATTACCCCCTTATGCGTTTTATATTTAGGAAACAATAAAGGATTACTAATGCTTACTGCACGATAACAAATATCATGAAAAACACGCGCATTAAAGGAGGGGGCAAAAGGAATCCCATCTTGATACTGTGGGATATAATTCCCAACCTCCCCAAACCATTTAGAGCAACGCGGTAAATTAGAGTTTTTGTTAACCCCATCTTGTTCCAAAGTAACCCAATAGGGCCTAAAATATCCCTCTTCAAATACATGAGTACGGATGCCTTGCGTTTTTGCACACCTTATTGCTGTTTGATGAACTGGCCGACAGTCACCAAAAAGTATTTGATCCGTAATTGCAAACTGTGAGTATTTCTGCTGTAAATAATCTGGAAGATGTCTAATATCTTGTCGATATGACCAGGCCGCTCGCGTACCCCAATAGGCAAGATCACCACCATTAAAATTAATTTTGAAAACACGATGCCCTTCTTCTTTAAGCCTGTCACCTAAACGCGCAAAAAAAGGGGAGGAAACTCCCTGCAGTAGTAGAAAAGTACGTTTATTCATGGGTATTAAACATCAGTATATGTAGCGTCATATGGGCAAGCTAAAAGCCTAAAGTTTTTTAAAATAACTGATTGAATAAAATTACTCAAGTTACTCAGCATAGGACTCATACCGATTTAAAATGTAATTAACGAATGCCGTAGGCAATAAAGAACTCATTCGTGTCAGCCAATACAGGGAGCGCGGAAATGCAATACATGCTTTATTCTGAGAAAGTCCTCTTTTTATTAATCGCGCGGCTTTTTCACTCGATAAAAGTAAAGGCTTTGGTCCGGATAATCTTCGAGACATATCAGTATCCACATACCCTGGACAAATAACCGAAACACGAACATTATATCTTTTTAACCAGGCTCTTAATGATTGTGCATAAATATGGACATATGCCTTTGATGCACAATAGCTTGGTGACTGCGGCAAGCCTCTTAAAGCAGCCAAAGAGCTCACAAAAACTATTTGACCAGACTTTCTAGTTATCATCCGATCAATGAGTGGATTGATGGTCGCCAAACATCCTTTCACATTAACACTTAAGAGTCGTTCTCTTTGAACATCATCCTCCGATTGCCAGCCCTCTCTCAGCGTACAAGAAACACCTGCATTCGCAATTACCAAATCAATAGGATATTGCTCATCTATTTTTATTATGACATTTTTTAAAGAAAATTCGTCAGAGACATCTATGCATTGGGTAAGAACAGTCGCCTTTTTTTCTAAACAGCGTTGAGCAACTTCGGTTAACTTATCAATATCGCGCGCTAATAGAATTAAATTAACATCGTCTTGAGCATAAGCAAGCGCAAGTTGCTCACCAATTCCGCGACTTGCTCCCGTGATTAAAATATTTTTTCTTTTCATTACATCCTTTGAACTAGCTAAGAGGTAAAACCTCTTCTTGATTCCCAACACAAAGAGAGTTTAACTCAGTTTTCAATGCATTAACTAAGAGGTTAATATCCTCAAATGAATGATCGTAATTAAGGAAGACTCTTAAGCGCGATTGCTCATCAGGTAATACAGGAGGAACTATAGCATGAAGATAGATATTTCTTTTGCGCAACGCATTACATAAACGAATAGCCATTTCACCACTGCCAAGTATAATTGGGACAATGGGTGTTCCTTGATTTAATCCTACATTAATTGCACATTTTCTTAATTCATCAACAAGATAATCAGACAAATGCCGTAAATGGTGTACGCGACTGGATTCTCTCTGTAATTTCTCAATCGAAGCTAAAGCAGCTGCGGTATCTGCAGGAGATAAAGCACAGCTATACACAAAACCAGGGCAAGTATACTTTAGGTAATTTATAAGTTGATGACTGCCTGCGATATAACCACCGCAAGAGGCCATGGTTTTACTCAGGGTACCCATCCAAACATCAACTAAAGAACGATCAAGAGAGTAGTATTCGCCTACCCCGCCTCCGCAAGCACCCAAAACACCTAAAGAATGGGCTTCATCCACATAGAGAAAAAAATCAAACTCCTCCTTTAATGCCACATATTCATTCAACGGGGCAATGTCTCCATCCATGCTGAATAGCCCTTCGGTTACGACTAAGATTTTATTATAATGTTCCCCATAATCGCTTAATAATTCATAGAGAGAATCAACATCATTATGGCTAAAAAATTTCAATGTTGCTCCAGATAATTTAGCCCCTAAAACCAAACTATTATGACTCAACTCATCTAATAAAATTAAATCCCCACTTTTCATTAAATGGCCAATAGTAGTCACATTAGTGCTGTGACCCGAATTGAATACAAGAGCATCTTCTACATGAAGAAATCCAGCAATGGCCTGCTCAAGCTCGCGATGTATCGTGCGTTGCCCACCAACTAAACGACTCGCAGAAGCAGAGGTACCATAAATTTTTAGTCCCTCAATAGTTGCATTAATAATTTCGCTATCATGAGCAAAACCAAGGTAATTATAGGAAGAAAAGTTAAGATATTTTTGCTTTTTTATTGTTATATTAGAATTAGGAAAACCGGTACTTTGGCCAAAATACAGATCGGTATGACTAAATAAGTTAAGTTGCTTCTCCGCGGATAAAAATAAAGATGCATTATCTTTTTTCCTTACCTCCGGCGAATTTAATTTTTTACCCATGCAATCAACGAGGTAATCGACAATATTATTAATGTTTTGCAGCTCAATTAAAGTAACATAATCTAAATCAGCCTGAAACTTACTCTCGAGCTCACCTGCCAAGGTGATTGCCTGAATTGAGCTTAAACCATATTCAGCTAAATTCGTATGGGGATGAATATCTTCGGTCCTTATATTCAACTCCTTAGCAACAATACTAGAGATAAAAAAAAGAAGTTGGTGCGAATCCATAATCATAAATCGTCTTATAAAAAATTAAATTTACCGTTAATATAATGTTCTCTACACTGAAAACGCTTTAACTTTCCACTCGTTGTCTTGGGGAGCGTTTTTGCACCAACAAAAAAGATGCTCTTAGGAGAAATAAAATGTTTTTCAACTATAAGAGCTCGTATATTTTGGCGCAATACACTAAGGTCCCCAGGCGTATTTTTTATTTCAGCCAAAATAATTAAATCCTCAGTTACTTCGGCTTTTTCAGAAAATGCGACCACAGTTCCTAAGGCCACATTCTTTATATTTGAACTTACTGAAAACTCAATATCCGCAGCATAATGATTAAATCCATTAATGATAATTAGGTCTTTAAGTCGCCCAGTAATAAATAGTTCATTATTATATTTAAAACCTAGGTCTCCAGTACGCACATAGCGATAACTGCTCTTATCCTCTGCCTGATTTAATGTTGCATTTAATTGCGTTTCAGATTCCGTTGAATTATTCCAATATTGCCTGGCGGCATTAGGGCCATGAAACCAAATCTCGCCAACATAGCTGTCGGGTAAAGGTTTTTGAGATTCCGGATCGACAATAATAATATGTGCATCATCGGAACAATGCCCAACGCTTATTATTTTTTTTGCCGTAGCGGCATCTGTTGATAGCTCAGCCACATGCTTATCAAGCAATTGCTGCTCATTAAATTCTTTATAGTAATTTTTTGCTAGGCACGGCTCACCACTTACATACAGCACCGCTTCTGCTAAGCCATAACAAGGAGTAAAAATATAGGGATTTAAAGCATGGCAGGAAAATTTATCATAAAAAGTAGTAAACGTATCCGGATTTATAGGTTCCGCACCACAAAAAGCGATACGCCAACTACTTAAATCCACCTCAGCAATATCCTCCATTGCTACTTTATTGGTTAACATTCTATAAGCAAAATTAGGTCCCCCTGAAACGGTTCCCTTATATTCCGAAATAATTTTTAGCCAAGATGCTGGTTTTTGTAGAAACGTAATCGGAGAAAAAAGTATCGACTTATATTGGCCAAAAAGAGGCAGAAATATTCCGGAGATTAACCCCATGTCATGATATGGAGGTAGCCATGAAACATAAACATCATGCTCTGTAAAGCTCGCTACTTTTATCAACTGCCTTAAGTTAGCCATTAAATTAGCATGCGTAATCACCACTCCTTTAGGTGCGTTTACAGAGCCAGAAGTATATTGAATATAGGCTACATCACTTGAAATAATATCTGGCTTTAAGTAACCAAAGCGTTGCGCATCAGGGATTTGGGAACTATTAATTATTTTTAGCTGATTTAATTGCCGTGATACATCAATTACCGAGGGGTCTATCTTAGAGCCTAGAAAAGGTATGAGAGGTGATAAGATCTTTAGTTTACGCAAATTGGCATTAATCTTTCGGCTAGTCAACAATATCTCAGCGCCCGAATCAGCAATTATTTTCTTTAAGGTTAATGCCATCTCCTCGTTTAGCGGGGGGTAAGCAGGTACAGGTATTGCACCCGCATACAAACAACCAAAGAGGGCAAAAATATACTCACAACCAGGTTCGTATAAAATAATCACCGGCTTTTTATCTCTTTTATATTCTTGTAATCGCGCTGCAATTTTTTTGGCTTGAAAGTCCAACTCACTAGGCGTAATCACTTTAGAAGTACCCTCTCTATCGATAAATCGATATAAATCAAAATCAGGCTTTTCTTCAAGAAGAGTGTTTAAACTATCGATAAGATTGAACTCTTTCATAAGGCACATTTCTACAAAAATTTTCATCGCAGTATACTGCATACTGTCGCTGCGCGGAACGTTGAGACCCAATTTTCATGGCCTAAGAGTACTCGAGTCAGGCGACCATTTTCATTACCAATATGGAGAGGACAATCACTCTCTGTTATGATATTCCACTTTGCCTAGTACAAGGATATTGTAAATGGAACGTCATGAAGTTATCTCTGCTTATCGATTTATTCTAGGAAGGGAACCTGAGAATGAAGCAGTAATCGACCAGTATTGTACGCTTGATTCATGGCAGGCTTTACGAAGGGTATTTTTAAGTTCAGATGAATATCGTGAAAAAAATAGACCCGCAGAACAAGATAGCGACATTCTCCCCCAAACGCTTCTAACAGACCATGATCATCTTCATTATCGGGTACCCAATAGCTTGCATCGGAGCTTATTGCCATTAAAAAAAATACTCGTTCTTGCTCATTGTGGAGGAGAACCCTTACGAGTAATTGGACAAGAAATGGGGTTAGCAGTAGAACACCAACTGCTGAACTACTTATTTGACGAGCCGCCACCGCCACCATCTCTTCCTGCCTCTGAATACACATTCCAAGTAATTCAGCCCCCCCTGCGCTCCATCACAAAGCATCTTCACATGCTCTCATTGCCCTACGATGATTTAGCCGCCCATGAGGCTTTTTTTGAAGAATGTGTGATTGCGGTTCGTAAGTTCCTAGAGTTAGGCAGCTTATGGGGGCGGCAACATGGGCTAATTACTTTCTTTATGGGACTCATACCAACCCAACAAAATCCTATGGGACGTTTACTTCCCCGCTATGATCTACGAAATATAGTCTATTTTGTGGAGCGTCTTAACATGGAAATAGAAGCTTGCGCACGGGAATTTCCTAATACTTTTTATTGCGATATCGATGAAATTGCCAGTACTTATGGTAAAAAATACATCCAAAGTCACTCAGTCTCTATTAGCAGTCATGCACAAAGTTTAGTTGATTTTGATTTTGAGCAGGATCAAGAACGTATGGTTCCGGCAATAAGAGCTACAAAACGTTACACAACCAATCAGTCATTATGGCAATTATATTGGCTGGAATTACTAGCCGCTTATCGCACAATTATGCAAATCGATATGATCAAGGTTATTGTAGTTGACCTGGATGATACCCTCTGGCGTGGTATTGCAAGAGAAAATAAACTCGGAACTTTGGAAGGATGGCCTATAGGTTTTATTGAGGCATTACGCTGGGCGAAACAAAGAGGCATTATGTTGGCGATCGCCAGTAAAAATGATCACGATTGGATACAAAAAAATTGGGATGAATTAACTACTGGATTGATTGCTTGGGATGATTTTGTTTTCCATTGCATCAATTGGGAAGATAAGGCCAGTAATATCACAACTATTGCTAAAAAGCTGAATGTGGGCTTAGAAAATATTTTATTTATTGACGACAACCCTCGAGAGGTAGCCTTAGTACAAGAATTGTTGCCCATGGTGCGTACTGCAGGTACAGAACCGCTGTATTGGCGCCGCATCGTACTTTGGAGCCCGGAGACACAACGTGCCGTATTGACGACTGAATCCGTAAATAAATCTCAAATGATGCAAGCCCAATTACGTCGAGATGTAGACTTACACAAGATGGACCAAACATCATTCTTACAAAACCTGAATTTATCTTTAGCCTTCAACATGTGCTATTCCAGTAATGATCTTAAGTTCCAAAGAGCATTAGAACTATTAAATAAAACGAATCAATTTAATAGCACCGGACAAACGTATGCACCAAGCGACTGCGAGCAGTTATTTCAGGACGGCTGGGCCATGCTTTGTGTCAATGCAGAGGATAGTTATACCCAATACGGTTTAATTTCAGTGGTTTGGTTAAAACAAAATAACATCAAACAAATGGTTCTGAGTTGCCGTGTATTCGGACTGGGTATAGAAGACGCAATTCTTGACAATTTAATCGTTAGAAACTCTAAGTATGATTATTTATATTATCAATTTAATAATACGGAACATAATCATGCAGCGAAAATATTCATCGAGCGCCATCATTTTTCAGAGGTTAATCCAGGATGCTACAGCAGGTTGCTGTCACTGCCATTTAACAAGCCCAGCCATATACATGTTAAGTCAGCCGCATTGATGGAGGCCAGTCACGAATATGCGTTCTAAGTGAGGGTGCAGCCCAGGAGTTCGAAGCACGGAACCCGGGGTTGCTTTCACGTTGTTCGCAATGAGCCCCCTTTTTTACACAAAATCTTCAAATACGATCAATAGTCATAGCCCCAATATTAACCACAGGATATACCGCAGATACCATAATATTTAACAGTTTCTGCAAATCGACTGCAGGAGCATTCGATACATAAACCACATCATTGTTATTGATCATAAACTGTTGGGTGATAAAGAAATTACTCGGATCGCGTAAATTTACTTGGTATATAATAGGAACATATCTGGATTGTGGGTTCGTTTTTAATGTTTTTGCCGATCCATCCCGCGGCTCAAAACGGAATATAAAGATAGCCCGTGCATCCGCTCGTATATCCAGTAATCCACCTGCCCGTGCTAAAGCCTGGGCTAAAGAAATACCTTGAGCTTCAAAATTAATCTCTTCATTTTTACCTGTCGCGCCTAATATGGTAAAGCTGTGGGGCTTGAATAATGCAGTAACCACATCACCGGCCTGCAACTCAATATTCTGTTTCGGATCACTAATGATCTGCGATAAAGGCAAAGCACCTACTTTATTACCCCGCGTCACTTGCAAGGTTATTTTGTTCACGTCTTGCCGTACTCCTCCAGCAGCCGCTAAGGCATCTAATAAACGCTCTCGGTGGGGAGTTAAAGGAACACGCCGGCTTGCTGCAACTTCGCCCACGACCGTAATATCAGAAGAATTATTAGCAGCAATGCGTACCAATATCTGAGGGTTATGAGATTTTCCTTTAAGTTGGGCAATAATAGCCGCCTCAACTTGCGACGGAGTACGCCCTGCCGCACGGATGTTTCCGGCAAAAGGAATACGGATATAGCCTTTTGAATTAACCATTTGCCCAGGGAAGACGGTAACTTGTGTTGTCGACTGTCCTGTAGGATTAATTACAGAGCTATTAAATAACATTGCCGGAGGTGCTTCCCATAGGGACACTTCAATAACATCGCCTGTTCCAATTTTATCTCTGGTTTGATGCGAAAGAGGAAAAATTTCAGAGAAACGTTGTTTATGCCTATAGATATTCAGTCTTTGTGCTACCTCGCTGCTTACCTGCACTACACGAATACCATGCATGGGGGAATTCATTACTTGAACCCTACTTGGCCCAGAGGAAGAAAGCCATGCAGGATAAGTAGTACACCCTGTTAGCATAGAGCCAGTTAAAAAACATAAAAAACTTCTTCTTACCACATAACGTAACAACCAATACTCCTTGTTCAATGAACTTTGGGACCCTTTACCGTACGCTCACAATTAACCGGAGTACCATGCGATAAAAACGTTTTAACAATGCTATTCTTCCCGATATTTTTAATTCTTTTTTTAAGATCAATTCGTCTAGCGCTTCTTCTGGGGTGATTTTGGTTCTTTTTTCCCAGCTAATATAACTTGGATAAAGCAATAAAGCACCAGCAATTAATTCCTGGAGGCTAAGTTTCCGCGTGCGGCGAGAAGTACTCATCATATCCGTGGTCAATCCCCATCCAGCATAAAAAGGCAATCCATAACAGGTAACAGACTTCTCCCGCAGCAACGCTTCAAATCCAGCCAAAGAAGTCATCACGTGCACTTCATCCACATGCGCTAACACCTGCTCCATGGATACAGACTCAAGATACTCATCACAATATTGCTTTATTTTATGATCACCAATACCTTGAGCACGTAAGCCCGCAACCACATCAGGATGTGGTTTATAGATTAACCATGCATCAGGATTCTTTGCCCGTACAGCCTGAACTAAAGCTATATTGGTTTTAACAGCCCCAGCGCCAAAGGCAATCGATGCGTCGGCTTCAACTTGCCCTGGAACCAGAATAATACGCTTCCCCTGGCCTGGCGGTTTCCAATCCTGGCCTGGCAAATTATATTTGGTGACACCACAGGCAACCAACCGTTGGTGAAATAGGCTAGCTCGTTTTAATAGTTGCGCTGAAAAAATGGAGTCCTGTAAAATTTGCTCAAGATCAGAAGTACTGGTTGCATTATAATAGATTCCTTGCGTATCAATAATCCAAGATACGGGCCGAGTTAGTTCAACACCCAAACCAACAGAACGCAAAAAACCATCTTCCACTCGCAAAATGCGAACGTTTTGATTTATTCCTGCTGGCACAGGCCGGGAGCCCCAAAGTAATAATGCAGAGCCTGATTTAACACGCCGTATTTGCTGAGTAAAACAAAGCTTCTGACCGGTAAGAAATCGTTTAATAATAGGCCTTTTCCAAAAAGGCATACGCCAAACATAAATCGCTGTACGCTCATTAGAATAGTTGGGTGTGGGCGCACCCACAGATGAAGAAATCTTCGGGTTGTAAATGTCCATTCCTAGCTCGCAACAGACTGAAAAAAACGCTCCATGATCACAAAATGACTCTCCCATGTCGGTACTTTATAATGAGCTAACCGTTTTTGCTGTGCTTGCCTTAATACACTAGTTTGTTGCGTATAATCGGCAATTGTATTCATCCATTGAATTGAATCCATAGGATCAATGTATTCTGGAACATCACCACCAATTTCTTGCAATACCGGGATTTTACTCGCAATCACCGGAACACCCGCATTTAATGCCTCAACCAAGGGCAAACCATAGCCCTCGACAAACGTGGGAAATAATAATGCCTGGCAGTGTTGCAAGCAAGAAGATAATTCTTCATCAGAGCACTGACTCCACTCCTGAATAAAGCCATGCAAGGTTGAACAGCGATCCAAGGTACGGATAATGTGCTCACACTCCCAGCCTCTGCGTCCAATGAGAATGAGTTTCGGTGCATTATCCCCAAATTGTTCGATTAATTTTTTCCATACCTGAAGCACCATAATATGATTTTTACGCGGCTCAATAGTACCTATCATCACAAAATAAGGAGGAACAATAGTACGGCTTGGTAAAGTAGATTTAGGTAAGTCAGTCCCCAATGGCGCGACGCAGGTTATGGGTAAGTTTTTTTCTATGGATGAAGCAAAATGCACTAAGCGGTCATGAGTATCTTGAGAATTCACAATAATTCCCTTCGCCAAATCAAGTACATGATGGATACGGCGCTTATGCTTTTCGTTCTCACCCAAACGGCAGTATTCTGGATGCGTGAGCGGAATTAAATCATGAATAAAAAAAATAGGCGTGCATTGTGTTTTGGAAATTTCCTGAATGTATCGCTTTTTTTCCAAATGACTATGCCCTAATATTAGCAACGTACTATTCTGTTTTTTTCTCAATGAAAAACGTAGTGACCTGAAAACAAAAGAACTTAAAGTAATACGAGTGTTCTTACCAGACAGTAGCAAAAAGAAAAGATGCTGTGACTGCTGAGCAGATAATCGCCACAGGCGACCGAAACAATAAACCACGGCAGATGCAGAAGTTTGATAATGCTTCACATAGGCAAGCATCACCCGATCAATACCAGTTGGTTTTAACTGCTGCAGCTGCCTACGAATTAAACGAGTAACATCAATGAAAAGCAATGAAGGCATACGTTCTAACCTAATTCAGGACCGTTTCTATTAAATTTTAAATTGCTTCTGCACACTCTCCACTGAAGCTCGTTGAGAGGTTGCCCGCAGCGGTAAATTCATACCGATTAAACTGCCCTCTTTAACACACTGAATAAAGGATTCCCATCGTGGCAAAATATTCTCAGGCAAATAGCGCTCGGATACGATTTGTCCCTGTTGCCGCAAAGACTCTTGTATTTGTGATGAATTAGGGTGATAGAGCACCTTTCTCAATGCCTGAACCAAACTGGATACCGCATAAGGATCAAAATACTCAGCCGCATTCCCATAAACTTCACGATGTACTGGAATGTCAGAAGCAACCGTGACCCCTCCACAACGCATTGATTCAACCCCTGAAAAATCAAAACCTTCACAAATACTAGGACAGACTGTTGCTGCAGCATGTCGATATAAGAGCCGTAAATAATACGCAGGAACAGAGTTCAGCAGGTAAATACTTCCTTGTTCAATCCAAGGCTGCATGGCACTGAGCAGTGGCGCATAATCCCAGCCGGGAGCACCAACAACAAGTAACTTCAAATCAGGGTCAAGCTCTGTTTTTAATAGCTCCCAGGCAGCAACTAAATTTAGATGGTTTTTTCTTGGCTCAATGGTGGAAACAATTAAAAGATAATTCAGCTTTTGAGAATCCATTGTCCCTAAACACTCCTTTTTCATCCCCAGAGCATCATCTTGCAATTTAGTTCCTTGCTGCAAATATCCCCTAATAATATTAGGTATATGGTCAGGAGAAGACTCTTCGAAAAAGTAATGGCTTGAAATCATATTATGTATTGTTATGGAGCGTTCCGCAGCTTCAGGGAAAATTTTAATCAGTTGTTGTCTGGTAAATTCAGAAACGCAAGCAAACCACGCACCAGACATTACGTTACTCATTAAGGCATTGAAGTGCGATGCCTGATGGAATGATTTATCTGAGATGGTATGAGGCATTAATATAGGAATTGCATCATGATAACGAACCAGCAGTGCAGTATTTTTACTGACTCGTCCTGGGTAAGGAGTTTGACTGATAAAAACATCAAATTCTTTTGTATTTAACAATGGGTATTTCGGTTTATTATTAAAATTCAAAAAACCTAAACCAACACCATGAAATGTCTGCCAAGGAATAGAGCAAATTTTATGATTCACCGAAGCAACCAACTCAAAATCGGATGCCGGTAAGGTTTTTGCAAAAAGAGTGCGCCAAGTGAAATCTTTAAAATGTTGAGAATCAAAGTGGGTTAACTGTACCTGACCCAATCCTAATTGCACTTTCCAGTAAGTCAAAAGAGTAATCAGTCGATGACGCAACCATTTAAGAATAAACGCAGCTTTAGTCCGAGACGTTTTTTCAGATAAGGAGATAATCACGCGCGAATAACGATTCAAAAGTCGTGCTTGGCTAAAACTCTTCCCATGCGACTTCTGCTCCCGCTTCCCTTTTGCTAAAAACTTATTGGACGATTGCAGCAGCCCCTCAACATCAAAGGCATTTATTTTGCGAAGGCCATACATTAGCAATCGAACCTCTTGAGGAATCCCTGCAAATTCGCCTAAAGCAGGCCTCATTTCAAGCAATACTTTGGTTTTTTTTATTTCTTTTTCCATAATTCAAATTATTCCTCATAAAGACGATGCCACATTCCAGAGATCCTTCCTCGTAAACTCCTCAGGATGGCGTACTTTTTATAGCCTGGGAACACTGGCTTTTATTATTATTGATTTTTATTATAAAATTCATACGCCTCAGACAAATCAGCTTCTTCATGCAACGAACCATTATGGATGACATAGGCCCGTTTACAGTATTGGCGAATTTGCTCCGCTTGATGGGACACAATTAAAATGGCCCTATCTTTGCGTTTTTCAAATAACTCATAGTGGCATTTTTCATGAAACCGGGAATCACCTACGGCAATGACCTCATCAATGAGGTAACAGTCAAACTCAATAGCCATTGAGATTGCAAAGGCTAAACGAGCCTGCATCCCTGAAGAATAATTCTTTACTGGCTCACGAAAAAACACCCCTAGTTCTGCAAACTCTTGAACAAAATCAATTTTATCCGCAAAATTTACCCCATAAACACGGCAAATAAAACGTAAATTATCCGCTCCTGTTAATGCCCCTTGAAATGCACCGCTAAAAGCCAAAGGCCAAGAGACACTCATGCTTCGTTTTATTTTCCCTTCTGCGGGTAATTCAACACCACTGATTAATCGTAACAGAGTTGATTTGCCTGCTCCATTACGTCCTAAAATGCCTACCTTATCCCCTGGAGCAATACTCAGATTCACTCCTTGAAACACTGTTTTCATCCCATAGCGGGTTGAATACTTCATTCCCACCTGATTAAAATGAATCATTGCAGCACCATGTTCTGGGATAATTTTTTAATTTGCAGTAACCCTAACAAAATTAAAACCAGGCTGCAGGACAATAGATACATCACATCATAATGCGCGTGGACAAGTGAACCAAAATACCCTTCTCTAATAAGCTCCACCCCATGAATCATTGGCACAAGTGCAATCCATTTTTGGGCGGTGACAGGCATCCAATCCATCATAAAAGCAGCGCCTGACAATGGAAATAATAGATAGGACAAAGGATGCCAAATAATTGATACTAATTCACTTTGAGTTGCTAAGCCGCCAATAAATAAACCAAGGCCAGTACCAAATAAAGTTAACAACCCCCATCCTAGAAATACTTTTAAAATATTTTCAGGCATTTGTATCCATCCAATAAATATAAAAATAAAACTAAGAATAATAAAAGAACCTGTAACCCCAGCTACCTCAAGGATAATACGGCATAAGAAGAGGTCGATTAATCGCACATTACGGTGATACATCAACGCCTTGTTGGGCTCTAATGCATTGCTGCATCGACCAGGGATGCTGCGCCACAGCAATACTGAAGAATAGCCTGTTAGTGCAAATGCAGTTATAGGTAATGAAAAGTGTTGATGTGCTCCAGAATAAGTCCATAAAGCAGTAATACCTAAGGTAAACAGCATAGGCTCTGCAAAAAGCCATAAAAAACCTATATTATGACGTCCGTAGCGAGTAATGATTTCCCGTAACAGCAAAGCCCCAACAACTCGTTTTTGAATTCCAAAAGAATTTCTAAACTCATAAATCAATTCGCACATCCTGTTTTGTTAATCTCGATGTTCCTTAACGCCGGCAATAAACATGGAAAGAACACCCCAGACTACTAAGCTTAATAACAACGTAGAACAAATATCTAAAATACGCTTAGGTTCAATCGCACTCTCCGGTGTAAACGGATTTTCAATACGTTCAAGATATATTTGCTTGCGCGCAGCATCAATTCGAGCCTGTTCAAGTGATGATAATGCGGCTGCCAATTGCTTTTGCGCAAAGGTATTCTCTAATTTTAAATGCTCGTATCCCAAGGCCTTATTTGATAAAGAGCTCTGTTTGCCCGCTATTTGCCCCTTTTGGATGCTAATATTATTTTTTAAAGAGGCTACTTTCTGCCTGAGTACTGATAATTGAGGGTTTTTAGGAGTAAGTGTTTCCATTTGTCGTAGCTGATCCTGTTTCAGGATAAGCTCATCTTCTAATTTAGACGCTCTTTGTAGTTCCAGCGTGGTTTGTTTTACCGGATCAAATACTTGATTTTTTTGCCGATATGCTAACAATGCTAATGCTGTCTTTTTAGCCTTTTGTTCGGCATTAGTGACCTCCTCCGTAGCAAAACGTAACATGTCCTGGCGCGCACGCTTATTAATCTGATTCACCAATGCCTCACTTTTCCTAAGCAATGCGTGATTAATTTCATATGCTTTTTCTGCACTAAATGCACGTACGGTTAAAGTGGAAATAGAGGAAGCACTATCAATTGCCACACCAATATGTTTTTTATAGTATTCTAGTAAAGATTCAAAACTATTATCCCACGTCAAACCAGCAAAACGATTAAAACGATCGATTGCTTCGCTACGGTAGTGCTCCTCTATATTTAATTGCTTCTCAAGGAAACGAAGTGCATCCCCAGAAAGAATGTAATTTTGAATAATAAAATTATTATTTGGGCTACCCATAAGACCCGAATGGCTAAGCATAGAATCTAAGCTATTCATTGTTTTATGTTGCGAATCACGAATCACAAATTGAGACTCAACAACATAAACGTCAGAAGCAATCAAGCCAAAATAAATAATTGAAAGCAGAACGGGAATAACCACGGAAAATAAGAAAAGCCGATTCATTGAATTGACATAAAGGATCAATTTCTGAATGACTTCAAAAAGTCGTTGTCCATAACTTGCTCCATCTAAGAACGATATTTTAGGTCCTAAGGAGGCTAATTTTTTAAGGAAATTGTCCACAAGAAAATCATAATAGGTAAACTTTTATGATAAACAAAATTACTATTAAATTACAGCGCTGTGTTAAATTAAGCAGGCGAAATAACCCAGAACGATACTTTGTTAGAAATCTGCGCTAGATAAACCCTGCTTCGTTTGTAATTACGAGGGGGATTTTATTAATTAAGTTTTTGACTGGGACTTTCTTCTTCAATATCTTTTCCGACCAGATCGTGCAATTTATTATGTAATAACTTCACATTAATGGAATAACTCTCTATTTGAGAACCATCTTGCAAAACCTTAGCATTATTAGGTTCTTGGCGTGTAAAATTTTCCCCATCAACCAACCAAACTCCGGAGCGCTTTAAGTGACTATGACCATCCGCTTGAATAATTACGCCCTGGCTAATTGAGGGGGTCACAATTTGGTTAGGCTCTGTTTCTTGACGGTTTTTAAAAAGAGGCAAGGCCATAGAACTTGAAGAAATAACTTGCACCGCTGGGCCAAAGTCATCAGTGGAAAACTCATTTGCAAATTGTTTTTTTAAATATTTACCTAAGACCCCTTCTTGCGCATCAATACACACACTACCTGATATGGTTACACCCTTAAATTGTTTGAAATAAGCCAGAGGCATCAGGTTCTTATCAACAGAGCCCTGCCAGTACGTATTTCGCTCCGCTTCAGACGAAGTTAATTCATTCTCAGGAATATCTGCAGGCCCTTTGTTTAATTTATAACTGGTATAAACAATAACTCCATTTTTGATACCAAGTAGCATATTTGTTTTTTGAATCTTAGGCTTATGGCCAATACTCTCCCCTTCAGCATCACTAACCAAACTTGGAGTGTTTGCGGTCATATTAACCATAATTAATAAAGATGGATAGTTTTGACTAATCTTGCAGTAACCCGCTAATAATTCTTGTTGTGCGTCATAGGGCATGAATAAATGTGTTTTGCTATCAACCGCACAATGACTATAAAATTCTGGCATCACACAAATTGCCATTTCATCAGGAAAAAACTTTTTACGTTTCTCCATGAGAAGTTGATTGGATAAATCGACGTGTTGATCAAATAGAGCAAGTTGCTGTTGAATTGATCGGGGCGCTTTTTGTGCATAAGTTCCTGTAGGCATGGATACCGTAGCAATATTTAATTGGCGTGGCTCATGTAATATCGGTCTTTGCTGCAGAGGCCCTGTGGCTTTTACAAACTCAGTTAAATAGTCAATCATGGGATGAGAGTTAACTCCAGGAACCGATAGCCTGATGAACTCAGAGTTAATTTCCATACTCATTAGCGCACGTATCTTTTCAGGTAGCACTAACAAGTACGCAAGCTTATTCGCATCAGTAAGAGGAAGATAAGTTACTGCATCAACATGGAAATCATCGTCCACCCAGCCGAACCAATCCAGTTTGGTTACATCCCGTAAAAATCTTACTGCTCCAGTATACGCGGTCTTTGGCATAATAAACTCGAACGAGCGATTTAACTAAATTATAGACAGTAAATTTATTTAATGAGCAAAAACCAAGCCAAATACAAACATGTCCTATAATTTAGATATAGACTATAGGCCTAGAATAAACGAAGCGAACTTAATCATGGACACTGAACTAGTAAAAGAAAAAAAGGGACCTAAAGGACATCGCGCGTTGGTCATCACGCTCACTATTTTATTGGGCTTATTGATCTACTGGTTTCTTGGTTTTCTAATGGATGACATCGGTGATCAAGCGGGTCCGTCTTTACAAGAAGTTCAAAAAAAATATCAAGACCCTAGCTTAGTTAAAAATAAAGAATCATTTAATCAACAGCTTAGCAAGTTAATGGCTAAGGTCGATGAACAAAAACAACAGCAAGACATCTTACAAACAAGTATTAATAGTTACCGAGATACCATGAATCAATTACTGGACTTACAAAAAGCCAGTATTCAAAAAGGAGTCACCTTTTCTCCGGAGTCAGAAAAAAATTTACAGCAAGTAACGAGCTTGTATTTGAATTATCAAAACCAATTTCAAGATTTAAACAATTCAATTACTAAAGATAATTTGGCAAGACAGCAACTACAAAATCAACTCAATGACATAGACCGCCAATTAGCAACGCAAAATCAGCGAGCAGATAAGGAATATAATGCCTTATGGGTTCGCCATAATTGGACAATGGCTGGGTTACAATTGCTGGTTTTAATCCCCTTATTGCTGATATCTGCCTACCTGTTTCGCCGCTATAAGAGCAGTGTGTATAAGCCTTTAATAATGGCAGCTGGGATCGCTGTTTTCTATAAAATATCAGAGGTTATGCATTATTATTTTCCTTCCTATATTTTTAAATACCTCCTGGTTTTTGCCTTAATCTACATTACGGCTCAAACGTTGATTTCCAGGTTACGCATGGTAGTAACACCTAAACCCGATTGGTTACAAAAACAATACCGAGAAGCATATCAAAAAGTTCAATGCCCCATATGCCAATTTCCCATAAAACCTGGGTTTACCAAATTTGTTACAGTGGAAAAAGGGACTAATCCACCCCTGACTAATTCTAATTTACATGGGATTAACCGTTATACCTGTCCTGGCTGTGGGGAGGGATTATTTGAGCAATGCACGAATTGTTCGCATATTCGCTATTCATTATTACCGTATTGTGATTTTTGTGGGGCGGAGAAGGCTCATAGCTCTTAGCATATTAGTATGACAAATTGCAGCGGCACAGCCTACTAGGGCGTAAACTTCATCGCGCTCTTCGCAATGAATATTTAAGTTCATCAAACCCAATATATCAACTTTACCCTTTTGACCTCATACTCGCATCAGACAGCATCCCCGAAAATGCTCAAAACTGCCCGCGAGCAAACAGCCTGATTGAAAATACAAAAAAGATGCGGTATGTTGAAATAGTTAATTTAAATTAGTAGCAAGTTTAGGATAATCAGGAATGAAAAGAGAAGGAATGCGTCAGCAGGATGGACAGTGGGTTAGGTTTATTGATTTTATTTTTACAAAGTTATGGTCTAGACGACAAACCATAAAGCAACACAATCATCACTATTTGTTACAGGCACTATTTCTTTTTGGCGTATTTGGGCTAACAACGTCTTTCGCCTATGCTGCTAAACCCGTTTTCCTGATTAAACCGATCACCAAAGCGCCTGCTGTTTTATATTTGGGGGAAACCGCTACTGCAAATTATTTAGTAACTAATAATACGCCTTATGTTTTAAAAAATAATGGATTGTCACAATTACCTGCCGGAATTAGCCAGAGTGGTGGTAGTTGTCGTGCAAGTTTTGATTTGGCTCCCGGTCAAAATTGCAGCATCCAATTAACAATTATTGCCGATAGGTTAAGTGGCGATGTTCATGGCGGACCTATAGTCTGTAATACCATAAACAATCCAGTTTATTGTGCTCGTCCTACGCAGCAAGATGGTTTGGAAATTAAAAAAATTAATACCCCGCCTCCGACTAACCCTCCCAGTGTGCCGCAGAATATCATGGCCAATATCAATATTGCTGCTGATGGTTCCTTGTCGGCGCGGGTAACTTGGGATCCACCTAAAAGTGATGGTGGTTTACCAATCGTTGGTTATCTAGTAACTGCTAATTCAAATTTTTTTGCTAATGCAGGGAGTTGTTCCACGGATGCGACTCATCGCGATTGTACTATTAATGGGCTAAATCCAGGTACTAGGTATGTTTTTTCTGTTGCAGCAATCAATACATCAGGTAAAGGCCAACCTGCTCCCTCTCCTTCGGTTACAACCCCAACGGCACCTTTTGCGCCGATGGCGGTAACTGCTGTGGCCAATGGAAATGGTACGGTTGCCATAAATTGGACCGCCCCGAGTGATGGTGGCTCTACAATTACCGGTTATACGGTAAGCTCTTCTCCTGATAATGTAACGTGCAGTACCTCTGGAGCAACGAATTGTACTTATTCCACTCTAACTCCGGGTTCTAGCTATAGCTTTACCGTGACAGCAACCAATGCTATTGGTGTAGGCCCAGCATCCGAGCCCACCAGTATTGTTAACATACCAGCAGTTCCCGGCGCACCAACGTCGGTAGTAGCCACCGTTAGCGGAGATGGTGCTGGCACTATTTCCGTAAGTATTAATTGGGTGGCTCCTATACATGATGGTGGTACGGCAATCAGTGGTTATACAGTGACCCCATCGCCTTTACCTTCTTCAGGAAGCACAACCTGTAGTACAAGCGGAGCAACCAGTTGTACTTTTACGAATTTAACTCAAGGTTCAACTTATAGTTTTGTGGTAACTGCTGAAAATTCGGTGGGGAGCGGTATGCCTTCCAGTGCCTCCAACACCATTCGGGTACAAGATTCGCAAACGATTAGCTTTACTTCGAGTGCTCCTTCAAATGCAGTAGTAGCCGGTAGTTCATATCTGCCCAGTGCTACTGCCTCATCTGGATTAACAGTGAGTTTTAGTATTGATACCGCAAGCGCGGGTATTTGTTCTTTGAGTGGTGGAGCGCTTACCTATCAAGCTGTTGGCAACTGTATATTAAATGCCAATCAAACTGGGGATAATAATTACCTTGCAGCTACTCAAGTACAGCAAACCATTAGCGTAGGTAAAGGCTCACAAAGTATTAATTATACTAGTACAGCCCCCAGTGCGGCTGTGGTTGCTGGCGCCACCTATACCCCAACAGCTACGGTCAGCTCCGGGCTTACCGTAACCCTAAGTGTGGACGCTGCCAGTAGCTCAGTGTGCTCGCTGAGTGCAGGTACAGTATCCTTTATCGGTGCAGGCACCTGTACCTTAAATGCAAATCAGGCCGGTGATAGCAATTACAATGCAGCCACCCAGCTGCAACAAAGTTTTACCGTCGGAAAAGGCAGCCAAACCATTAGTTACACCAGTACAGCCCCCAGTGCCGCAGTGGTTGCAGGAGCTACCTATACGCCAACGGCAACGGCCAGCTCAGGATTTACAGTAGCGTTGAGTGTGGATGCCTCCAGTAGCTCGGTATGTTCTATGAGTGCCGGCGTGGTGTCCTTTATCGGTGCGGGAACCTGTACCTTAAATGCAGATCAGGCTGGTGATAGCAATTATAATGCGGCCCCCCAGCTGCAACAGAGTTTTACCGTCGGAAAAGGTAGCCAAACCATTAGTTACACCAGTACGGCACCCAGCGCCGCAGTGGTTGCAGGAGCTACCTATACGCCAACAGCAACGGTCAGCTCCGGGCTTACGGTAACACTGAGTGTGGATGCTGCCAGTAGTGCGGTATGTTCTATGAGTGCCGGAGTGGTGTCCTTTATCGGTGCAGGCACCTGTACCATCAATGCGAATCAGGCTGGTGATAGCAATTATAATGCGGCCACCCAGCTACAACAAAGTTTTACGGTCGGAAAAGGTAGCCAAACCATTAGTTATACCAGTACGGCACCCAGTGCCGCAGTGGTTGCAGGTGCCACCTATACGCCAACAGCAACGGTCAGCTCCGGGCTTACGGTAACACTGAGTGTGGATGCTGCCAGTAGTTCTGTGTGCTCGCTGAGTGCAGGTACAGTATCCTTTATCGGTGCAGGCACCTGTACCTTAAATGCGAATCAGGCCGGCGATAGCAATTACAATGCAGCCACCCAGCTGCAACAAAGTTTTACGGTCGGAAAAGGCAGCCAAACCATTAGTTATACCAGTACAGCTCCCAGTGCCGCAGTGGTTGCAGGTGCCACCTATACGCCAACAGCAACAGCCACTTCCGGGCTTACGGTAACACTGACTGTAGATGCTGCCAGTAGTGCGGTATGCTCGATGAGTGCAGGCACGGTATCCTTTATCGGTGCGGGGACCTGTACCATCAATGCGAATCAAGCTGGGGATAGCAATTACAATGCAGCCACCCAGCTGCAGCAAAGTTTTACCGTCGGAAAAGGCAGCCAAACCATTAGTTACACCAGTACAGCCCCCAGTGCCGCAGTGGTTGCAGGTGCCACCTATACGCCAACAGCAACGGCTACTTCCGGACTTACGGTAACGCTGACTGTGGATGCATCCAGTAGCTCGGTATGCTCTATGAGTGCCGGCGTGGTGTCTTTTAATGCCGTAGGCACCTGTACCATAAACGCAAATCAGGCGGGTAATGCCAATTATAATGCGGCCACTCAGCTGCAACAGAGTTTTACTGTTGCAAAAGGCAGCCAAACCATTAGTTACACCAGCACGGCCCCCAGTGCCGCAGTGGTTGCAGGAGCCACCTATACGCCAACAGCAACAGCCACTTCCGGACTTACGGTAACATTGACTGTGGATGCCTCCAGTAGCTCGGTATGCTCTATGAGTGCCGGTGTGGTGTCTTTTAATGCCGTAGGCACCTGTACCATCAATGCAAATCAGGCGGGTAATGCCAATTATAATGCGGCCACTCAGCTGCAACAAAGTTTTACCGTCGGAAAAGGCAGCCAAACCATTAGTTACACCAGTACAGCCCCCAGTGCCGCAGTGGTTGCTGGCGCCACCTATACACCCACAGCAACGACTACTTCTGGGCTTACGGTAACGCTGACTGTAGATGTTGCCAGTAGCTCAGTATGCTCCATGAGTGCCGGAGTGGTATCCTTTATCGGTGCAGGAACTTGTACCATCAATGCGAATCAGGCGGGAAATAGCAATTACAATGCCGCCACCCAGCTGCAACAAAGTTTTACCGTCGGAAAAGGTAGTCAAACGGTGAGCTATACCAGCACAGCCCCCAGTGCCGCGGTGGTTGCAGGTGCCACCTATACGCCAGCAGCAACAGCCACCTCAGGGCTTACGGTGGCGCTGACTGTGGATGCCTCCAGTAGCTCAATATGCTCCATGAGTGCCGGGGTGGTATCCTTTATCGGTGCGGGGACTTGTACCATCAATGCAAATCAGGCGGGTAATGCCAATTACAATGCCGCCACCCAGGTGCAGCAAAGTTTTACCGTCGCAAAGGGTAGCCAAACCATTAGTTATACCAGTACGGCACCTTCTTTAGCACTAGTTGGTGGAACTACCTACACGCCAACGGCAACAGCAAGCTCTGGATTGGTGGTGACTATTACGGTAGATGCTACCAGCAGCAGTGTTTGCTCTATCAGTGGCGGTGTTGTTTCGTTTAATGCCGTAGGTACCTGTACTTTAAATGCAAATCAAGCGGGTAATGCTAATTACAATGCGGCTACTCAGGTGCAACAAAGTTTTTCAGTCATCACGACTCCTGGGGCGCCTACCGGAGCGACTGCCGTTGCTGGAAATGGTTTAGCTTTAGTCAGTTGGACTGCGCCTGCATCTACGGGCGGAGCCAGTATTTCCAGTTATCAGGTAACGTCCTCACCCGGTGGACTTACTTGCAGTATTTCCGGCCTTGCTCGCTGTAAAGTCACAGGCCTTAGCAATGGAACCAGTTATACGTTTAGCGTGACGGCAACCAATAGTGCAGGTGCAGGGCCTGCTTCGACAGCCTCTAATGCGGTAGTACCTTTTCCTGATCCAACAACGACACAGTTGTATTCTTCACTAAATCCTGCCGCAGTGGGCAATACGGTGACCTTAAGTGCTCAAGTAACATCGGTGAATGGCTTTTTATCAGTGGGAACGGTTAGTTTTTTCAATGGTGGAGTTGCTATTAGTGGCTGTAGCAATATTTCTGTCGTTTCCGGCAGTGCTAGTTGCAGCACTTCTTTTGCTAGTGCGGCTACAAATACTATAACTGCTACCTATAATGGCACAACCGCTAATTCAGCAAGTACTTCTGCTGCGTTTAGCCAATATAGTGTGGCAGCCATCAGTCAAGTCACTTTAAGCACCTCTCCTCGCCAAGTAACCGCTATTCCGGGAGACTCTCAGGTTGTAGTTCGCTGGTTACCTCCATTTAATACTGGCGGACAGGCCATTACAGGCTATTCTGTAACCTACGGCCCCACCACCGCCAGCCCCACTTCATCGTCTTATCAAACGGTGGGTTGCTCCACTACCGGGGGCTTATCCTGTACTGTGACCGGTTTAACCAATGGAACCGCATATACTTTCCGCGTGCTTGCAGTCAATAGCAGTGGCAATGGGATTCCCTCTTACTCAAGCTCGGTAAAACCTGGAAGCGCCGTTCTTGTTTCTCCCTCAACCTTGGCGTTATCGGGATTAGGGAGTGGTATTTATCGTGCATTTACCTTAACGAATGCGACATTATTTCCGGTGACGATTACTCAAACGCCAACAACCAGTGACTTTTCCCCCGCGCTGCCTACAGGTACTACCTTGTATACAACCACCTGTACTATTGATACGGTACTTAACCCGGGGAATTCGTGTAGTGTGACCCTTAAACCTGGCTCGGTTGCTTCGGCAATGTCCTCACCCAATACTGCTTCTGCATGTACTGCCAATGTTGCTGGACGTACGGCACCGGCAGCCAATGTGATTCAATTGCAGACCGATGCGGGTACGATTAGTGCACAGGTCTTAGTATTAGGTTATGGGTGCACCTATCAGTCCGGTTATGTCTTTTCTATTGATGATAGTGTGGCGAATATTTTGAGTGTCGCGGGTAAAGTGGCAGCCACCGGTGATCAAGGAGCGAATAAGATTTGGGCTTCTAATGGAGCAGGATCGGCGATAACTCAGGTTAGTTTAGATTTGATTCCGGGTATCGATTACACCTCGACTGGAGCCGCGGCGTCTCCTACCGGTGCTGCTTTTGTCTCGTTTTTTTCCTCCTATTATACCAATGCCAATCCGTTTGCAACGGCATCTTTTATTGCTTGTGAAGGAAAGATGGATGGGCAATGTAATTCTTATAATACCGTACTCTTTTATAACCAGTTGGTCACTAACTACAACAATTCAGGCTCTCCTAAATTTACCGCGAGTGCTGGGCCAACTAATACATCCTATTATGCTGCTGGCTTATGCGTAAATACGATTAGTAGTTATAATGATTGGTATTTACCGGCTATTTGTGAAATGGGGTATGATCAATACAATACCGGTACTGGCTGTGGTTCCTCAGGGGCTCCTTTTATGCAAAATATACAATCTAACCTGATCACATATAATAGCCTGAATCTTTTGAATGCGTTCTCAGCAAGTTATTATAGTTCTTCAGAATTTGCGACCGTTAGTTCAAATAATCCGCGTACGCAAGCTTGTGGGCAACAATTTGACCCAGATGATACTTATGTGGCGCAGAGCCCTTTTACTAAAAACAATCAAGCGTTGGTTCGTTGCGTGCGCTTATTCACACACTAGTTATGGTCGTTGTGGAATAAATGCTTGAGGGTAGAATTTCCTTGCTTGCTGAAAGACTTATGATGGCACATCATAGTTCTGAACGGGATTCTACCTGAATGATTATGGACTCTTTTTTTCTTTATTGACTCGGCTTAATGTATAAATAATTTTTATTAATCATTATAATGAATGAACTGTTTGTAAAAGATGCTTTACTGACTCTGATAGAGAAATTTTTTATTTAACTTTATATTGTGCAACGGGTATTTTCGGTTCTATTTAATTAATGAATGGTAAAGGATATTGAACATGCAAGTTAAATCTCTTGTCTTAGGCTTATTGATGTTAACGGGTTATGCCCAAGGCTTCGCGGGGACTATGGCAACTCAAACCAAAAATTTAGCCTATCGTCCTTACGCGGTATTTACTGCCGCAGCTGATTTTACCCGCACCGGACATGCACAAACACTCACCTTACTTCCCCCGTTCACTAATTATTATACCAAACATTCTTCTTATGCCAGCAGTGCTGATTTGGGTTTGGGCGGAGGGATTGAAGGGCACGCGTTCTCATTTTTATCATGGCAGGCAGGGATCTCAGGGTATTGGAATACTCCCCTTACTCGTCAAGGTGATGTATGGCAATTTAGTTTACCCGAATTCAATAATTTTCATTATCATTATAAGATTCAGTCCTCACGCATTATGGCTGTAGCTAAGCTATTAACTACCTATCGTGAACGTATTCATCCTTATATTTCTGGAGAGTTGGGCGCTGCGTTTAACCGCTCCCGTTCTTATTATGAAACGCCTTTAATTGAGGAAGCAGTAGCAATGGCCCCCTTTAGCAGCCATACTCAAAGTTCTTTTTCTTGGGGAGTTGGTGCTGGAATAGATGTTGATGTGTGGACGCATTTACGTTTAGGGCTAGGCTATCAGTTTGCTGATTTAGGACACGCTAAATTGGGCCTAAGTCCAGCAGAAGAGACTAAACAAACATTGAATAATTCTAATTTATACACACACCAAGCGCGTTTCCAATTGACGGCTATGCTTTAAGCCCGTATTAAACCAAGGGACTTTTGATGCAGATACCCGTATTACGACTTCGTCGAATACGGGCTACATTTATCTACGAACTAAATGATGATTCCGCAACAATGCTAGCACTAGTCACAGGCCCTTCTTTCTTAGACTTTGCGAACAGGCCATGCGGACTCGTCGCCTTAGTTTCATATTGAGCCACCTGTTTAAGCACGCGACCTTTCTCATGAGGAACATCAGACGACTTAGCTCCTTGTAATTGAGTAATCGTTGCATTTGCTTCAGCAAGTTGTGCTTCTAAGTCTTTCACTCGAGCTTTTAATGTCTTAATTTGAGCACTTTTTGAGGGTTTAGCTTCAATGTCTATAACTCCGTCCACAGAAGCGCTAGATGTTGCTACAGCTTGAGCTGCCAATGCATTGTTCTTAGCTTCTTCCCGCTGTTTCAATACGTCTTTTAATTCAACGCAAGGTATTCCATTAATAGAACGTAATTTTCTTGCTGAGCCTTCAGCAGGAATAAAACTTGCTAACATATCATCAGGTAGACCTGTGCCACTTAAATTAATGCGGATTAATTTTTTTGCTTTAACAACGGCTAAAAGTAACTCTTCTACCTTCGCTTTTTCTGCGGCAATCGTTTTATTTGCTCGAGGGGCTTTTTGAGATTTTGCACTGAGAATAGAAAACATAGAGTTAGTACTTACATCTAAAACTTTCAGGTGTTCACGGGTTAATAAATTTCCCACACCAACATGAGTCAATTGATTATTAGCTATTTCTAAATGCGTTAAATTAGGAAATAAAGCCATTAATAAGGGAACATGATCATCTGTAAGCTGGCAAAAATTAAGTTTCACCTTTTGGATTTGCTCTAATTTATTTGGTTTTTTAGAATCCTCTTCCTCTTCCTGATAAAATTTAAGTTTTGGATTATAACTGAGATTTACTGTACGTAGTCTTTTCATTGCCGCTAAAGACTCAAAAACATAAGGCGATACATCACATCCCTCAATGTTCAATGTATGTAAAACCGGGCATTGCAGCTTATCTAGAGCATAATCGGATACATCACACCCCTCAATATTCAATGTGTGTAAAACCGGCCATTGCAGCTTACCTATAGCATAATTATCAACCTTTCTGTTTTTTCCCAAATCTAAAATTTCTAATAAGTCCATTCCCTTTAAGCAGAGAACCCCGCTAGAACTTAATTCATTTCCATGTAAATGGAGTTCTTTTAGGATTTTTAACTTAGACCTATCCCCCATTAAAAATTCTAAATCTTGATCATTAACGTTACATCTATTTAAAGAAAGGATTTTCAACTTCGGTTCCGTTGCATAGGCTGAGAAACCAAGCAAGGCGCCCATTACATTAAGCTCAGGGTTATCATCTAAATAAAGAGCGTTTAGTTTATCCGTGTTAAATGCAGGTCTATTTTTTAAGCGATTACTCTTTAGTGAAAGACTTGTAACATGTCCTAAGGCAACTAAGTGAGGCGTAGTGTGATCGTCGGTGATTGCACAGTTATCTAAACGTAGTGTTTTTATGTTTGGAAGGTTATTTAAGGCCTTAACTAAAGTTACTATATCTTCATTCCTAAGATCGGAACCACTTAAATCCAATTCGGAAATATTCTCACAGCCTGTATTTGTCTTATCACTGAGTGCTGTCAATAATTTTTTTACGTTACCATTTTTTTTCAGGCTAAGCTGCACCGTTTCCAAAGATGAATTCTCTTGTTTTATCTGTTTTAGAAAAGCGTTTAATTTCATAATAACCTCATTTAATTAAAAATGATCCGGGCAACTACAGGGTTGGGCTCGCCTCATATGCTGGAACGAGGACAGTATAAAGGACAATAATAGATCAAACAAGGTTATTTTTAGACAAACCTTTGGTGAGCTTATCAATTGACCTGGTCTGGATGGAGGCGCAGTCCCTGGATCAAGGCTTTTTTGAGCCTCGATCCAGGCTACAGGTTTGCTTAAATCGTTATTTACATGCTAAAGGACAGTTCTTGTATTTCTTCATTACGTGCATGTTGGTCTTGTGCATGCACCAGTTCATATCCTAAATAAGCTACGGTTAAAGCCACTGCAGCAGGCCAATAAAGGGCGAAAGTAGCGATTAAAACTGATGGTATTATTACGTTTTTCGCCATGGTAAAGATAAAATCATTACGTGCTGCGTCAAATTCTTTCTGAGCAAGTTCTAAACCGGTGTTATAAAGCTCTGCATCAGCTAAACGTAAACTTTTTTCCTGATATTTCCCGTAATTACCTGTGGATAAGTACATGGCAATAGCGACTGTACATGCAAAATAACTGGCAATAATGATGCCTGGCGGGCTAAAAATTAAGGTAGAAGAAAATCCTAACATCAGTAAAGATGCAGCAGAGGCGGCAAAATAAAGTTTTCCTTCTTTAGTCTTCCAGTCAACTTCTAATTCATCCAGTTGCTTATTTAATATTCTTACATGCTGTGAGCGTTCTTCGCTGCTTAAATCAGGGATAAAATAAGGCGAATTAGGATTTTCGTAACTATCTCGCTCCCGCAAATATTGTGCTTTTTTAACTAGATATTCTTGTTTAAATAAATAAGATTGATATAACGTCATGCATACATCAAAACCTAAAAATACCGCGGTTATTGCCCCAGCAACAGGACCTGGGATATTAGTAATGTGATTAAAATTAGTTAAAAAGTTAACTCCTGCCCAGGTTAAGTCGTTACCAAAGCCCCAATGAAGCTTATATAGCTCATATTTTAAACGCTGCCCCATTGTTGAGTCGTTATATTCCTCATCCGTAGGAAAAAACACATGGCGCACTAAGGTTCCAGCATCAATCATAAAACGGGTTAAAAAGAAGCCCACACTTAAATAATTAAGAATGCCATTAGGGGATTGGAATACAGAAATTATTTTATCTATATCGGTATGCGTTCCCAGAATTGCATCTAATTGTTCAATGAATTGCAATTCTTTAGCAAACCTTAAGCCATTTACTAAAGTTAGTCGAGTAAAGGTCCAATACAAACGGCAAACGTTAGCATAACCTACATAATCGCGCAGCTGTGACGTATGATATGGCGCATTTGTTAAATTACGTAAACTACCAGTAAAATTATTCACTAGTGATTCGGCGAAAGCTGTTTTAGACTTAGCATCCTCTATTTCTTCATTCAGTATGCGTTTCCTTATTTGTACTCTTAAATTGCTATACTCATTTTCCTTGGCTTTATTTGAATAAGCTTTATAAAAGGATTCCAGTAAGGAGGCACAATAATAACAATACATCCAAAATTCTTTACTATCTCCATCGTTCTGCTTTTTTAATACGGCAAATAATTGGGTAAATTCGGCTTCCAGATCGAGTTGAGTTTCCAATAAGTCACGATAAGTGTGATTTTTTGCAAGCGCATCGACCCGTTCAAAGTCTGATTGCATGGTTTTAGTTTCTCGAAGCAGACTAAAGAAATTATTTTTATCATTAATAAAAGCTGCATTTGAGTAACCCATAATCACAACCTCGCAAAAAAAAGACAGAAAGACTTACTACGTTATCATTAGCCTTTTATTTTGACAAGCCTTTTTTGTGTTTTTTTTACACATAATGTAATAATAAATAATTGGTTGTTAATTTGCCAAATTACAGAGTTTGGTATAGGGAAAACCTGGTTGCAAGCAACCAGGCTACGTCTTTTATATTATGCGTAGGCATTTGAGGGACGGGCTACATTATCATTTATTTCTTCAATACCCTCTGTTGGCGTATTCTCAAAGATTTTGAGGCGAGTATTACTATCCAAACAGTGTTCCTGGGTACATAACTGCGTTGCAATGTTAATTGATGCAGTAATACCGCTTTCATGGGAATCATTAAAGCCGGCTAAAATACCGCCAAACCATAATCCATACTCGCCTTGTGCTCTATGTAATGCCTGTTGTGCCGCATAATATTTATCATCCATTTTGGGATGTCGGTAGTTCACCGTATGCAACACATTTTGCGGCATGGGCTGTCCTGGTAAAACCCAGGTCTTCATGATGGGAACCTCTCCTTCTGGAAAATGCCATTCTTTACACATGGTATTTGCGGCATGCACCCCATCAAAGCGAGTATGTACTACGGTATGATTGGGAGATCGATAAGCAGGGTCCTGATGAAAAACAATCGTCGTATCATAGTACTCAACTTGCGCTAAGAGATTTTGCAACTCCTGAACCTTAGGTAGGTCCCTTAAAAGCTCGGCAGTTACTTCTGCAGCCGTGGTAATGGCTACATCATCATAGAGAATTACTTCACCATCCTCATCAACAACGAAGGTATCATCCTGTTTAAGTAGTTTATATTTTTCTTTGCCTTCATCCATTACCGGAATAATACGTTTAATTTCAGTATTTAATTGAAATTCTGTATTTTTACTGCGTGATTGTAATTTATCAATGTATGAACTTAAACCGTTAGGTGCCTCATACCAAGTAGTGTCTGCCGTTAAATAATTCATTGCATAGTGCGCACAAAAATCCTTGATGGCATCAACTGGGGCGCCCCAGGCAGCAGCAATTAACGGATAAAGAAATTCATGGGCAAAGCGTTTTTTATACGTTTCTGTGCCACAAAAGGAATGCATCGCAAATTGTTCTAAGGTAAGTACTTCATCACTATTGAGAAGGTGTTTTTTTGCATTGTTAATTAGCTCATCCATGTTAATCAATTCTAAAAGATCATTAAATAAAGTATGAAAAGACACTTTTATTTCTTCGCCAGAGCAAAATAAACCAAAACAGTTTAACAAATTAGATTTTGACTTTTTGCCTTCGCCAGTAGGAACCTCATAGATTGGCGGCATAACTACATGTTTATTGGTTCTCAGATCTTCGAAGTCCATTGACAGTTCAAATGTTTTTAATGGAATTTTTAAGTACTTTAATAGTCGATGAAAACGAGGATATAGCGCTGGCCCACCAATAAACTCAGCCCCACCCTCAACTTTTACCCCATTTAATTCTAAGGTATTAATATGACCACCCAAGCGCTCATTTTTCTCAAACAAAGTCACATTAAATTCTGGAGATTGATCGATAAACCAAGCAAGGCTCCCCCCTGTGCCTCCGCCAATTACGGCGATATTGCGTTTTTTTTGAGGTAATGTTTTTTTTGGCATGTGTATCTCCCTGGTAGCATCAATTTATAAATCTAACGGAAATAAACTGGCAAAGAAAGGATCATTAGTGCTCTAAATTCTGTCTAAATAGACTTTTTTAGTGGGGGGGAATTAACTAATTGAATTAGTTAAATTTTATTATTATGAGTCGGTTTTGAAATTTAATTATTTTCTTGCAATCATCTATGCGCCACGCTTACGATTAACGCTAAATATTATTTGGCTTCTATAAACACTAGGCCGAATTACTAATCACGAAATATCTACTTCCCAATACAAAAGCTAGAAAAAATACGCCCTAACAAATCATCAGAAGAAAATTCGCCCGTAATCTCACATAAAACTTGGTGCGCAAGCCGTAAATCCTCAGCTAATAACTCACCCGCACGGTGTTCTGATAATTGTTGTTGGCCTGTGGCCAAGAGATTTTTTGCATCATCTAAAGCCTGTAAATGACGTCTTCGCGCTAAAAACTTCCCTTCTGTCGGTTGATAACCAACCACTTCTTTAATCACTTGCTTTAAGCCATTAATACCTAATGCCGATTTTGCAGAAAGATAAACGTTATGTTCTTGTACTTGCGCTGGATGATTTACCGTATCAATTTTATTAAAAACGGTAATAATTGGCACTTCAGCAGGTAAAGCCGCTTTAATTTCTTTGGTCAAAATATGATGATGCTCTGGATCATTGATATCAACGACCAAAAGTACACAGTCAGCTTGTTTTAGCTCTTGCCAGGCACGTTTGATTCCTTCCTTTTCGACCACATCATCGGATTCACGCAAACCTGCGGTATCAATAATGTGAATAGGAATATCATCCAATAAAATATGTTCACGCATGACATCACGAGTGGTGCCAGCAATCTCAGTCACAATGGCTATGTCCCGCCCTGCCAAACAATTGATTAAGGTTGATTTACCAGCATTTGGTCTGCCTGCAATAACCATGGATAAACCTTCACGTAGCATGACCCCTTGGTTGGCCTGAGCGCGAATAGCATTAAGCTCATCTAAAATGCTTTGTAACAAACCGGAAACCTTACCGTCATTGAGAAAATCAATTTCCTCTTCGGGAAAATCAATTGCTGCCTCAACATATAAACGTAAATAAATAAGCTGTTCATTAAGCTTATTTATTTTAGTGGAGAATTCGCCTTGTAACGATTTCAATGCCATACGAGCGGCGGTTTGTGAGCTCGCCTGGATCAAATCTGCGATTGCTTCTGCTTGGGTTAAATCAATTTTGTCATTTAGAAAAGCGCGTTCAGAAAATTCCCCAGGGCGAGCAAGCCGAGCACCGGCATTAATACTTGCTTTCGTCAGCATATCCAGTACCACAGGCGAACCATGCGCCTGAATCTCCACCACATCTTCACCAGTGAATGAATGCGGGGCTTTAAAATAAAGCATCAAGCCTTGGTCAACCAAACTGTTATCAGCATAAAACGAACTGAAGGTAGCTAATCGAGGGGGTAATTCTTTGTTGCCATTGATGGTCATGGCAATGGGATAGGCCTTCGGGCCTGATAAGCGGATGATGCCTACCCCACCTCGACCCGGTGGGGTAGCTATGGCTACTATCGTATCAGTGCTCATTTATTTTGCAGTAGCTACGACTTTCTTTTTAGCGGGTACTTCATCAGAATACTTCCGCGTAATGTACCATTGTTGCAGAATTGACAAGGTATTGTTGACAATCCAGTACAGTACCAAACCTGATGGGAAGTTCCAGAATAAGCCAGTAAAGAGTATAGGTAAAAACATCATTACTTTAGCTTGCATTGGATCAGGTGGTGCAGGATTCAATTTCTGCTGAATCAGCATGGTCGCACCCATGATCAATGGCAACACATGATAGGGATCAGCAGCCGCTAAGTCTTTTATCCAAAATATAAATGGAGCTTGTCTTAATTCAACGCTTTCTAATAAAACCCAATACAAGGCAATAAAGACTGGAATTTGAATAAGAATCGGCAAACAACCACCTAATGGATTTACTTTTTCTTGCTTGTAAAGCTCCATAGTTGCTTGGCTGATTTTGGCCTTATCATCACCATAACGCTCACGTAATGCTTGCAGTTTAGGTTGTAGTTTCCGCATACCCGCCATTGATTTATAGCTGGTCGCAGAGAGCCGATAAAACGCTAATTTAATCAGTACAGTAACTAGAACAATAGACCAACCCCAGTTACCCACAACATTGTAAATAGCCTTCATTAACGAAAATAACAGACTAGAAACAAACCACAGTATGCCGTAATCCACGGTCATATCGAGCGATGGAGCAATGTTTTTAAGTACACTGGTAATTTCTGGACCAACGTATAATTGCGCAGAAATTGTTTTTTGCTCTTGAGACTTTAAAACCATCGGCTGGCTCACTGCGCCAATCGTATAGTCATTATTCACCGCACGAGTATAGAACTTGTTTTCACTATTTGCTTGTGGAATCCAGGCAGTTAAAAAGTAATGTTGTTGCATGGCAACCCAACCACCTTTACTGTCTACATCCAGATTAGCTTTGCTCATATCGCCAAAACTAACTTTTTGAAAACGATGTTTACCAGGCTCAGAATAAGAAGCTCCCGTATAGGAACCTACTTGAAACATGCTAGGTTTATCTTCTTTAGGAGAGCTACGTACTAATTGAGTGTTCATGTACCCTTTCCACTCACTGGTACCCTGATTAGCAATTTTGTAATTTACATCAATAAGATAGCTGCCTTTGGTAAAGATTAACTCTTTATTTACGGTTAGACCATCTTCGTTTTTTCCATTTAAAGTAACTACTAACTGTTTTTGGTCGGGAGCTAACTCATAGTGAGTTTGTTCCGTAGTAAAGCCCAAGTTCAGCGCTTTAACGCCTTGTGCCGAGGGAACTAAAAGGCCGCTGTTAGCAACATAACGCTCATTTCCTTGATTTTGTAATAATGAAAATGGCTTATTTTTTTCGTCTACATTTAAAGGATAATCCAGTAATTGGCCAGAAACGACATCACCGTGCTGTAAATCAATCGCCACATTTAACACATCGGTTTTAACATCAATCAAAGATGTAGGCTGAGTATTTGTTTGCTCAGGTGAAGGAGCTAATGACGCAGATTCCGCAGTACTGCCTGTAGAACTAACTTGCGGTAATAAAGGCTCAGCGGTATTTTTTTGCGTAACAGCAGTACTTTCTACTGGTTTCGGTGGGTAATCTGTTTGCCAGGCATTCCAGAGCGAAAAACTAACTAGCCCAAGTGCCATATATGAAATAATACGTCGTATATCCATCAAAGCTTCTCATCGTTAGGGAGTACGGGATCATAACCACCTTGTGACCAAGGGTGGCAACGTAATACTCTTTTTAAAGCCATCCACAAACCTTTGGTTATGCCACATTGCTTGATAGCACGTTCCGCATATTGCGAGCAACTAGGATAATAGCGACAAGAGGGTTTTAGCAAGGGACTAATCAAATACTGATACAATTTAATTGGTAAACAAATTATCTGCCGGAGCAGGAGGTTAATTTTTCCCATGATTTGCCCAATCTGGTGTTTATGTTTGAGTTAGCTTGCTTTGCGACACCTTGTCTGGCTAAAAAAATCATATCAACGGCGGGTAAATCCTTTTGCCGAAAGCTTTCTCTTATTAACCGCTTAATACGATTTCGATCATGAGCCTTTGCTATCATTTTCTTCGATAGCGCCAGCCCAAGCCGAGCATAACCTAAATTATTTTCTCTAAAGAGAATAATAAATTCGGATGTGACAATTTTTTTTGCTTGTTCAAACACACGGTCATAATCTTTTTTGATTAATAATCGTTGTGCTTTTTTAAAAGCAAACACTTAGGCTGACAAACGCTTACGGCCTTTAGCACGACGGCGTTTAATTACTAATCTGCCTCCACGAGTAGCCATACGCTCACGAAAACCATGATCACGTTTACGCTTTAAATTACTTGGTTGAAAGGTGCGTTTCATGATGAACCTGTTAATAAAATTATGAGGCTGGCAATGATAGAGAACTTTTTTTCTACTGTCAATTTAGATGATTGATTATTTTTTGCTTATTGAGCAAAAACAGCTGATATTTGATGAGTTATACACCGTTGTTAATAATTAAATAATATTTCTTTTTTAAAATACTTATGTTTGTTATATAGGGTGGATTTTTCTGTTAGTAACTTTTATTTTTTTATCAAATTCAAGTGGTTATGTTGATTCAAAGCTTGTTTATAAACCCTGTTTAAGCTTGTGATCTATTTGTTGTTTCTTTCACAAGTTTACTTATCCACGATCTTATTTGCATCTTATACTCGTTATTTGAGCTTAGTTATTCATAGTTTAATTGATCCAATTTGCATTAAAAAATAGCAAGGAGATTATTTTGTGGAAGGAATTGTCCGTTTAGTACCTTTTGTAGTCCTGATACGGTGCTCTGTAATCAAGGTTATTTGGACTCGTATAACTTACAAGGTGAGTTGTATTTTTGGTGGAGAATTAAATCGCAGTGAATAGTTTTTAAATTTAGTTTGAATTAGTTTTGTTTGATGAGTTATGAGACTTACTTGGATTTTTTTCTTTATCGCGTGGTAATTTCATTTAGGATAATGCGTTTTTTCATATGCTAAATATAATAATATTTCTTTTATTTAAAATACTTATGTTTATTATATACAAATACAAAATCTGTTGATAACTTATTTAAAGCGTTTAAATACAACGGGTTAACTGATGATGAAAGCTGTTTGTAAATCCAGTTTAAGCCTGTGATCTAAGTGTAAATAGATCATGCTTTAATTGATACCCCCAAGTTTATATGCTGCTTATCCCTAATCTATGTACTGATTTATCCATAGCTTGTTAATAGTGTTTGAATCATTAATTATTGATTAGTTTTCGCAAAATTTGATTCCCAATTTGGGCTGCATTTACTTTTGTTTTATTCGTTAATACCACCACACCAAGTTTTTTTGAGGGGGAAAAACCAATGAAGGTACTAAAACCTTGATTGGCGCCATTTTTGGTAATTAATAGTCCTTGCTTTGATTGGACCCGTTGCCAGCCTAAGCCGAGAGCAAACCTTAGGTTAACAACAAAGCGGGGTTGTTGGGCAAATTGCATTGCGGATAAAAGTTGAGGCGTGGCCTGTTCTACTTTAATGCCTAAATTAGCTTTCATAAATTTTAATAAATCAGCTGCGGATGAGTTTAATGCGCCACCACCTAGAAAGTTAACTGGGACATAATGGGGGGCTGGTGTCGAGTTAGGATGATAGCCTTGAGCTTGTTGTGCAATTTTATCTTGAGGTAATTTAAAATAAGTATTCTTCATCCCTAAAGGCTGCGTTATCTGTTCTCGTAATTGACGTGCTAATGGTTCGCCGGTTGCATGAACTAAAACATTACCTAATAATCCGAAACTCACATTAGAGTATTTATATTGACTGCCTATAGGGGCTTGAGGCTGCCAGGTTTTTAAACGATTAAAGAATGCTTTTATATTGCCCTTATTAACCCCGAATTGCTCCATTTGACGCGGGAAACTGGCTGTATGTGTTGCTAAATTGATTACTTGGACTTTATCAATAGGTAAATTGTTAGTATTTGCTAGTGCAGGAATGTATTTAACCACCGGATCGGTTAGTTTAAGATTGCCTGCATTAACCGCATAAGCGAGTAAGGTGGTAACGAAAATTTTGGTAATTGAGGCGAGTTCAAAAATAGTATTTTGAGTAACCGGGATCTTTTTTTCGCTATCGGCGTAACCATAATTAAAATAATAGTCTTGGCCATTATAATAAATGGCTATTGCCATGCCAGGAATTTGCTGTTGCGTTATAAAGGGCTCTACCGTTTTTGCCATTAATTGATCTAAGGGCTTATTCTCCGCATAGGCATGTGAACTTAGGGATATAATAAGCAGGCAAGTACTAAGGATGCGGGTAATCGAGTTAATTTTCATCATAATATTCATCCATAAAAAGTGATGATGGCTTACACCTCAAATTTCGGTGATATATAACGAAATAGAACCGGACAAAAGCGCGCCAGAATAGCTCCAAAACGTTCTTTAAGGCCGGCAATGACCACTACAGGCTTTTCATGGCTGATGGCATGCACGATTTTTTTCGCACAAACTGCAGGCTTTATTCCGCGTTCGTGACTTTTATCCATTTTTCCAAAGGTTGTTCCATTGGCTAATAACGAATTTTGCGTGATATGTGTATTTATAAAGCCTGGGTAGATAAGAGTAATCTTTATCTTACTGTCCGCTAATTCATTACGAAGGCTTTCAAAATACCCTCGAAGTGCATGTTTGCTCGCACTATAGGCTGAACGTGTTTGGATACCATAAAGGCCAAGCATGCTGGATACTACTGCGATGTGGCCGCTTCCACGTTGCAGCATTTTTTTTAATACGGGACGAGTTAAGGCAATGGCACCAAAAAAGTTGACGTCCATTATTTTTTTATCCAATTCAAAGGCTGAATCGGCTACGAGATAACGTTGGGATAGACCGGCGTTATTAATAAGAATATCAATAGGGCCATATTCTTCCCAAACAGTAAGCGCTTGGTTTTCTAATTCTTGGTGATGCTCCAGATTAAGTGGTACTACAACGTGTTTTTTGGGGTTCATGCAGGTGTTTTTGACTCGTTCTAATTCGGCTTGATTTCTTGCGGTGAGAATAAGCCTGGCTCCCGAACGTGCTAGTTCATAAGCTAATGCCTCTCCAATTCCTGAGGAGGCTCCGGTAATCCATACCGTTTTATTATTTAGATTCATGATCAATCTCTCTAAATACCTGTATTAGAGCTACAGGTTAAGAACTAAAAAAAGAGGTTAGTAATTTTTGTCTATGACCAAATCAGTTATAGCTCATTTATTATGTTTGGGCAAATTATGTACTAATTGTCGGAGGTGGATAAGTTCGGGACTTTTTCGCTTGAATTTCGCTTCCATGCGTTTTTTATTCACAGCTCAGTGTATATAGTTATTATATTGTATGTTTTTTGCTCGATAAATGCTTTTTCTTTGTGGATAACTTTGCCTTTATGCTAAAGGCTGAGTATAATTGCCGCCTCGCAGTTTAGAGAAAGTTGTGGTTGTTTCGCTTTAAATTTCATGCTTAGATTATCTTGTTGCCTTGGAACATTCAGTGGCAGTATTTATATTCATGGATAATTAGGTTCTGTTGGTAAATGCCTTTAAATCTTTATGGAGCAGTACTAAGGGCCGCAGATAGTTGTGGCATGCTGTAGGGCATTCTTTATTTATTTTAGAGACCATGGACCTTATTTAAATTTGATTTTCAGGTTTTATTTATTTTTACCTTCTTCATTAGATGAGGAGTTGTTTTGTGTCGGCAGCAGTTTGGCAAAAATGTTTAGGTTTGCTGCAGGATGAATATTCTGCCCAGCAATTTAATACTTGGTTACGTCCCTTACAGGCACATACTGAGGAACAACGTTTGGTATTATTAGCACCTAACCGCTTTGTTGTTGATTGGGTAAAAAAACATTTTTTTTCTCGTATAGAAGAATTGATTAAACAATTTTGTGGCGATGAGATTAAATCCATCTCCATTGAAATTGGTAGTAAAGCTTCAGCGAGCACTGATTCGGGTACGACAACGGTAAGTGCCGGTGATAATAAAACACTATCTAGTTCTACTGAAACCCTGGTTGCTAAAAGTGCTCCTAAAAAGGCAGTAGATTACAAAAGTAGCCATTTAAATAAGAAGTTCTTATTTGAAAGTTTTGTGGAAGGTAACTCAAACCAATTAGCACGTGCCGCATCGATGCAGGTAGCCGAACGCCCTGGTGATGCATATAACCCCTTATTTATTTATGGTGGAGTAGGTCTGGGTAAAACCCACTTAATGCATGCTATTGGTAATGAAATTCTTAGAAATAACCCAGATGCTAAAATATTGTACCTGCATTCTGAACGTTTTGTTGCTGATATGGTTAAGGCACTGCAAACCAATTCAATCAATGAATTTAAACGCTTTTACCGTTCTTTAAATGCCTTGCTTATTGACGATATTCAATTCTTTGCCGGCAAAGACCGCTCACAAGAAGAGTTTTTCCATACCTTTAATGCCTTACTAGAAGGCCAACAGCAAATTATTTTAACCAGTGATCGCTATCCAAAAGAAATTGAAGGGATGGAAGAGCGGTTAAAATCTCGTTTTGGTTGGGGATTAACGGTTGCGGTAGAACCTCCGGAATTAGAAACGCGGGTTGCGATTTTGATTAGCAAAGCGGAGCAATCCAATATTGAATTACCTTATGAAGTTGCTTTCTTTATTGCGAAACGTATCCGTTCGAATGTTCGTGAGCTTGAAGGGGCTCTGCGTCGTGTTATTGCGAATGCGCATTTCACTGGTAAACCAATTACCATCGAGTTTGTTCATGAAGCATTGCGTGATCTGTTGGCGCTACAAGATAAATTAGTGACCATTGAAAATATTCAAAAAACAGTTGCTGAGTATTATAAGGTCAAAGTGGCTGATATCTTGTCAAAGCGTCGCAGCCGTTCTATTGCTAGGCCAAGGCAAATGGCGATGGCATTAGCTAAAGAATTAACCAATCATAGTTTACCGGAAATTGGTGATCATTTTGGTGGTCGTGATCATACTACAGTAATTCATGCTTGTAGGAAGGTTAAAGAGCTAGTTCAGGATGATAGTGATTTTGCAGAAGATTATAAAAACTTAATGCGCATCTTATCCTCTTAAAATAGGAGTTTCTGGTGTTTGAATTTGCGATAAAAAAGGAAGATTTACTTACCCCTTTGCTTGCGGTTGCTGGTGCTGTCGATAAAAAGCAATCTTTAGCCATACTGTCTAATTTTTTATTTAAATTAGTGGATGGACAGTTATCTCTTACTGCCACTGATTTAGAAATAGAAATTTCTGCACAAGTTCCTTGTGAGTCTGAGCAAACTGAGGGTTCAATTACGGTTCCGGCAAAAAAATTTATAGATATTATTCGCTCTTTAGATGATCAAGCTACCCCTAATTTACGGGTTGATAATGGCATTTTAACGATTAAACAAGGTCGAAGTTCATTTAAACTAACTACCTTGCCGGCTGATAGTTATCCCTTGAGTGAGGATGAGTGTAACGAAGTGGAACTCAGTATTCCTCGTTTGGTGTTGTTGCAATTACTGCAATCAACTCATTTTGCTATGTCGCAGCAAGATGTGCGAGTGTTTTTGAATGGTTTGTTTTTAGATTTTGAACCCAATCTTATTTCTGCAGTAGCAACCGATGGTCATCGTATGGCCATCTGTCGTCATCAATGTGAAAATAGCAGTGATAAAAAATTGTTGATTCCTAAAAAGGGCATTCAAGAATTGTTGCGTCTTTTAAACGGCATTGATGATGAACAGGTTTTACTTGCTGCAGGTAAATCACATTTCAAATTAGTAAGTAAACAATTTGTATTTTTATCGAAATTAATTGAGGCACGTTTTCCTCCTTATGCTAAAGCTATACCGCGGAATCAAGACAAACAAATTACGATTGATTGTGCGATATTAAAACGTGCTCTATCGCGAATTGTTATTTTAGCGCATGAAAAGTCTAAGGCGGTAATGTTGCATTTGCAACCGGGTTTATTGACCTTAATTGCTAATAATAATGAACAAGAAGAAGCGGTTGAATCTTTAGTTGCAGAAACTCAGGGTGATGAACTAAAAATTGGTTTAAATGCTACCTATCTATTGGATGTGCTTTCTCACTTTGGTGATGGACAAATTCGTTTGTCTTTATCAAATACAGACAGCAGTATTTTAATTGAGTCATTAGAAAATGAGCATTATCAATACATAATTATGCCTATGAAAATATGATCCTTTCTGAATTAAAAATTCACCATTTACGCAATCTCTCTTCGATCAAACTGCAAATACACCCCAGATTTAATTTCATTTCTGGGGCTAATGGCAGCGGTAAAACGTCCATTCTTGAAGCACTATATCTCTTAAGTTGTGGACACTCTTTTCGTTCTCGTGAAATTGCGCCGATTATTCAACAAGGACAATCAGTATTTACTGTGTTTGCGCGTGGAGTAGAGCAAGAAACCATTAGTATTCAAAAATCTTCTGCTGAACCTACACAAATTAAATTGAACAATCAGTTTTGTTCCAGCGCTAGCCAATTGGCTTATGCTTTACCCTGCCAAATCTTTTACTCAGATATTTTCCAAATTATTGACGCGGGCCCTGCCGTGCGTCGCAGTGTCTTGGATTGGGGATTGTTTCACGTGAAACCTAATTACCTTGGTTTGTTGAAGGATTATAAAAAGGTATTGAAACATCGTAATGCATTATTAAAAAAACACGCACCTTTTGCGCATTTTGTACCTTGGGATAAGCAATTAAGTGATTTAGCAGCTCAATTGGATTTATTACGAAAAGAGTATTTCGTATTGTGGGAGCAAGAATTTAATCATGTTTTAGCACAGTTAACTGATCTAGAGTGTACTTTGCATTATTTCAAAGGCTGGGATAAAAAAAATAGTGGTAAAGAATTGCAACAGTTTTTGGAAGAACACTTTGAGAGTGATAAGCATAAACAATATACTCAATATGGTGCACACCAAGCAGATATTCTTATTGAAAGTAATTTAAATAAAGCAAAACAATTTCTTTCACGTGGGCAGCAGAAAATCATTTTAATTGCATTAAAACTTGCACAAGCGAATTTAGTTGAACATGATTGCCTGTATTTACTTGATGATTTACCCGCAGAGCTTGATGAAAGTCATCAAAAAAAGTTACTGGCATATTTGGCCTCGCGGAAAGGTCAATATGTAATTACTACGAACGCAAACGCTGAGTTTTTACATTCATTATGTCCCAGTGAAGCGGGTTTTTGTTATCAGCTTGGTGATGGAGTCATACAGCAGACAAACGTTTCACGTGAAACATAGTGCTATATATCTATTAAGTATGTGTAAGAACTATGGGCTGGTCACGCTGCACTCATATGGGCTACTTCGGATGTTATCACTTAGATTATGCTTTAATGCTTGCACTAAATTTTCTTTACTTGTATTTTGCTTAATTCATAGTGTAGATACGGTGTTTTTAGGTAAAATTCCTGGTTGCAAGCAATCAGGCTACAACTTCTATCAATTATATTTGTGCAATAGTGCGGGCAAAATAATACAAACACCCTTTTAAAAATGTTCCACGTGGAACATTTTGACTAGAATATCCCATCCCATACTTTATCACTGGAATAAGCCAAAGACATGCAAAATACAAGCAAAATATGCTATCATAGGGCTAATTTTAAATGGTGTAATAAGGGTTTAAGAGGACCTTCTAATGAGCGTTGATGCCAGTTATGATTCAAGTAATATTAAAGTCCTAAAAGGGTTAGATGCAGTAAGAAAAAGACCAGGAATGTACATCGGTGATACGGACGATGGTACTGGTTTGCATCATATGGTTTTTGAAGTAGTAGATAACTCTATTGATGAGGCGTTAGCAGGTCATTGTAAAGAGATTTTTGTCACTATTCATACTGATGAATCAATTACAGTAAAAGACGATGGACGTGGAATTCCAGTAGATATTCATAAGGAAGAGGGACGTTCTGCTGCCGAAGTAATTTTAACTATTCTGCACGCAGGCGGTAAGTTTGATGATAACTCCTATAAGGTATCTGGCGGTTTACACGGTGTTGGTGTTTCCGTAGTAAATGCTTTATCCGAAGAATTGCACTTAACCGTGCGTCGCCATGGCAAAATTCACGAACAACACTATCGTAATGGGGTACCTGAGGCGCCGATCGGGATAACTGGCGATGCCAGTAATACAGGAACGCAAATCTGGTTTAAGCCCAGTGCGGAAACTTTTTCTAATATTGAATTCCATTATGATATTTTAGCGAAGCGTTTACGTGAATTATCTTATCTAAATTCAGGCGTATGCATTCATTTATTTGATGAGCGCTCACAAAGACAAGATACGTTTCATTATGAAGGGGGTATTCAGGCCTTCGTAGAACATTTAAATAAAAACAAAACGGTAATTACCCCAGTTGTTTTTTCCATGATAGCTGAAAAAGAGAACATTACTGTTGAATTATCAATGCAGTGGAATGACTCATATCAAGAAACACTGTATTGCTTTACCAATAACATCCCTCAGCGCGATGGGGGAACGCATATGGCAGGTTTTAGAGCGGCGTTAACGCGAACATTAAATAATTACATTGAAGCTGAAGGCTACGCCAAAAAAGCTAAAGTTTCACCTACTGGTGATGATGCTCGTGAAGGCTTAACCGCTGTTTTATCCGTCAAAGTGCCTGATCCAAAGTTTTCTTCACAAACCAAAGACAAGTTGGTTTCTTCTGAAGTTAAATCAGTAGTTGAATCCAGCGTTTCAGAAAAATTTAATGATTTTCTTTTAGAGAATCCAGCGATAGCCAAAGCAATTGTCGGTAAAATTATTGATGCTGCCAGAGCGCGCGAAGCCGCACGTCGTGCACGTGAAATGACACGCCGCAAAGGGGCGTTGGATATTGCAGGCTTGCCTGGAAAATTAGCAGATTGTCAGGAAAAAGATCCGGCTCTGTCCGAATTATACCTAGTGGAGGGAGATTCTGCGGGTGGTTCAGCAAAGCAAGGGCGCGATCGTAAATTCCAGGCTATTTTGCCGCTTAAAGGTAAGATTCTAAACGTTGAAAAAGCACGTTTTGATAAAATGCTTGCCTCTCAAGAGGTAGCAACTTTAATTACTGCCCTGGGTTGCGGCATCGGACCTGATGAATACAATCCAGATAAAGTTCGTTATCACCGTATTATCATCATGACCGATGCGGACGTCGATGGTTCGCATATTCGTACCTTATTGCTTACATTTTTCTACCGACAAACACCAGAGCTTTTAGAGCGGGGCTATATTTATATTGCTCAGCCACCTCTATATAAGGTGAAACGCGGAAAGCAAGAACAGTATGTGAAAGATGATGAAGCCTTATTTGATTACTTAACACAAAGTGCTCTAGATTCGGCAGCGTTTTATCCTTCAAAAGAATCCCCACCAATTATGGCTATCGCTTTGGAAGAGTTAGTCCAGCAGTTTAGACGCGTTGAGAAAATTATTAAACGCTATAAACGCAGATATCCTACTGATATCTTGAAACGTGTTGCTTATCTTCCTGTCTTACATAACGAGGATTTTAATCAGGAAGAAAAAATAACAAATTGGTGTAAACAATTACATCTTGGTTTGCAGCAACTTGATAATAAAACAGAACATTATCAGGTAGACGTTCATGCTTTAACAGACAGTAATTTATTTGTGCCAAGAATTACCATGACGCAGCATGGTATGGATCATCATATCTTAATGAATGCTGAGTTCTTCTATTCCAAAGATTACAAAGAAATGGTTGCTTTAGGATCTAAATTAGCGAGTATCGTGGAAGAAGGCTCCTTTGTTAAGCGCGGTGAGAAAGAGCAAATGGTAGAAAGTTTCGAACAGGCATTAGCTTGGCTAATGGATGAAGCGAAAAAAGGCCAAACCATTCAGCGCTATAAAGGTCTTGGTGAAATGAACCCAGAACAGTTATGGGAAACTACCATGGATCCTGCTGTACGACGTATGCTGCAAGTGACCATTGAAGATGCGGTTGCTACAGATGCAATCTTCACCACATTAATGGGTGATAATGTTGAACCAAGAAGAGACTTTATTGAAACAAATGCTTTGGAAGCAGAAAATATTGATGTGTAGTTAAGTATATAGGTTGGTTATTCTTTATTTTGTTTAGGATGAACAGTCTTTAATTGGCGTAGCCTGGGTGCTTGCAACCAGTCTACGCCTAATAATTCAAATTTTATTTTACCGAAGTCATTTTTATCTTTTTCATGAATTTATCAAAGTCATATTGATATTAATATATGCATATTTGATAAAATAAAGGGCAGTGGGCTGATCAGCTTATTTGTTTTATTATCAATGGCTTATATGTGGTTTTTAAAAGGTAAAGATTCAAACACAATTCTTTCTACCGAAGAAGCAAGACTTAAAAAGGCAGTACTTCCGTGTACCTTATTTGAAAAAAAATCTCCTGAACTTCTATCACTGAAAAAGAGCTCCTTCCACGATAACACAACCAGATTCATTTAAAATAGCCAAACTAACAGACAATACGATTCCATAACAAAATGGAGTTATTGAGTTCGATAAGCTGGAGGGTATCGTGCCCTGCCTTCCAGTTCTAAATTAGAGCAGTTTAAATTGAGTAATTCTAAGCAATCTTTCTTACATCATAGTTCTTCGGATGAACCCGTTTAGAGTGATGAAGAGGGCCAAGAATTATCTAATCATACGTAGTCTAAAACAGGCCACATTTTGAATGTGGCCTGTATAAAAGTAAAAATACAAATAAATTACCCTCTATTGTTAAAAAATATATACTAAACTAATAGAAAAACAGAAACATATTAATAGGTTAAGGGTGGTGCTTATGGATTTCACCGGTTCAGCGCAGTCTGATGTGCTTATGGCTATTTATAACGCGCATATTTTTTCCGGCATAGGAATTGTAGAACAAAAAATGCTGGCTGATAAAAGTATTGTTACCCGTTGTGGCTCAGAGGAAATCATCATCGAGCAGGGTGAAATAGGGGATAAGCTTTATATTATTATTGAAGGCCAGATGCAGGTTTCAGTAAAAGATATTAATGTAGGGCGCAGACGTGTTAATACTTTGGGACCTGGAGATGTATTCGGGGAAATCGCGATTTTACGACGTATTCCCAGGACGGCACGTGTAAGTACACTTACTCCATGTAAATTTTTGTCAATTAATGCACATGACTTTTTTGATGCGTATCAATATTTTCCACCTAAAGCACGTGATAATATTCAGTTAGTCATTGCAAAACGTTTGGCACAATTAGGTATGCATGCGCGATAGAAAAAAGGGCGGGAACAAAACAACAGTGCTGCCTCCATGCAGCGGAGTACAATCCGTGTACTAGTCCTTTAATTTTGACATCCTGTCAGACATATCCATGTCATCCCTTTGAGTTTTAAGTATAACCTGTCTACGGTTATTGTCATTGGGCCGATGGAGCAGCGCAACGTAAGATATTTCTCAAAGAGTATGGGATATTGTCTTGTCTTTCTGGATGTGTAGTTCTATTAGAATGTATTTTGGGCTGAAAAGGTAACTGCTCAAAAAAAACGGCCGTCATGGCGAACAAAGTGAAGCACCCCAGGGTTTCGTGCTTCGAACTCCTGGGGTGCGTCGTCACTACAGCAATGAGGAAAATGTGCCAAGATTACGTTATGCGGACTTAGGCTGTTGCTGAGTGATGCAATGAATACCACCACCGCCAGCAAATACATCCAAAGCATCGATTTGGCTTATATGATGATTTGGGTAGAGCTTAGTGAACAATTCATAGGCTGCTTTATCCTGAGCCTCATAACCAAAAGCGGGCATGACAATACCTTTATTAGCTAAATAAAAGTTAATATAGGATAAGGTTAGTCGCTCACCATGCATATAGGTCGCTGGTGGTTGTTCAACAGTATAAACCTCTAGTTTTCGCCCTTGTGCATCCGTTGCTGCTTTAAGAATTTCCAGATTTTCATGCAAGGTCGCATAATTAGGATCTTCTTTATCGTGAGTAATCAGGCAAAGTACTTTTCCTGGGGCGATAAAGCAGGCAATCTCATCAATATGGCCATCGGTTTCATCACCTAGTAACCCTTTGTTCAACCAAATAATTTGTTTGCCGCCAAGAAAATCAAATAGATACTGTTCTATTTCTTGCTGACTGAGTTGTGGATTACGATTTTCGTTAAGCAAACATTCACGGCTTGTTAAAATAGTGCCTTCGCCATCAACATGAAAGGAGCCTCCTTCCATCACTAAGGGCGCAGAAAAAGATAGGGCCTTGGTTTTACTAATGACGGCGGCTGAGATTTCATTATCCAAAGCGCAATCCTCATAATTCCCACCCCAGGCATTATGAATCCAGTTTACCCCGGCTAATTTTTGCTCATTATTCAACAAAAAAGTAGGCCCTGTATCACGAGTCCAGGAGTCATTAATTGGCAATATTTGAATACTTATGTTATTCCCACATAACTCTTTAGCTAAGTCCTCATCGCCTGGATTTACGAGCATGATTACCGGTTCATACTGGGCGATTGAGTTGGCAACCAGGGCATAGGCCTGGCGTGCCTTATCTAAGCCTATTTTAGACCAAGTCTCAAGGTGACAGGGCCATGCCATCCAGCATTGTTCATGTGGGTGCCACTCTGCGGGCATAAAAAAACCACTTTGTTTTGGTGTCATTATTTGTTACTCCGTATGCTCAGCATCAAGATAGGTTAGTTGGGAAAAAACACTTCTTAATTCATTCAAATAAAATAAGATTTTTTCTCGAGATAACCCGGCTTGGATCAGTTGTTTTTCATAGGATTGACTTAGTCTCTTGGTATCAAAATGAGCTAAATTCAATACGTTAGTGACTGTATCTCCACTGACCAAATCATTTAATTCAAAGGTGCCATCATCAAAGAGTTCGACGTCTAATGAATTGGTATCACCAAATAAATTATGCAAGTTACCTAAGATTTCTTGGTAAGCACCCACTAAGAAAAATCCTAGCGCATAGGGATTATTGCTGTCATAAGGGGGCAGCATTAAGGTCGAGTTTACTTGGGAGCTACCTAAGTACTCCTTAATCGTACCATCTGAATCACAAGTTAAATCTTGTAATATGCAGTGCATTTCCGGTGGAACGTCAAGCTGAGAAATCGGCGCAATAGGGAAAATTTGCCCAATAGCCCAAGCATCGGGAATGGATTGGAAAAAGGAAATATTACAAAATATTTTTACCGCCATATCCTCATTTATTTTTAATAACAAGGCCTGCTCACTGGGATTATCCTCCGTTAAGCGCTCTATAAGCTCCATACAAATATTGGTATAAAAAGATTCAACCTTTGCCTTCTCCTGCATGCTAATCACCCCATGCTTAAAGAGGGAATGCGCTTCGTGCAACGAATGGACGGCATAGTTGTAGATTTCGATGGGTGAACTGTTAGTGATTGCCTGATAGGTATCATAAATATCACGAATCACATGCGAGTCTTCTTCCTCAACACCGGGTAATACCGGAGATTTATCAGCTATTTCTATATCAGAAATATCCGCAATAACTACAGCATGATGCGCTGTTAATGCTCGACCGGATTCAGAAATGATGTTGGGTTCCGGAATTTTCGCATCCTGACACAGGTGTTTTATGGCCAGCAAAATGTGAGTCGCATATTCATTGAGGTTGTAATTCATCGAACAACCTTTATTCGCGCGCGTTCCTTCATAATCCACGCTAAGCCCGCCACCGACATCAATGGTATTGATTGGTGCATTTAATTGGCGTAGTTCGACGTAATAACGTGCTACTTCTTGCATGCAATGGCGAATATCGTGAATGTTGGCAATTTGTGAGCCTAGGTGGCAGTGCATTAATTGCAAGCAATCCAACATATTATTTGCTTTTAATTGGGCAATTAATTCAAGCACTTGCTTGGCATTAAGACCAAATTTGGACTTTGAGCCACCACTGTTTTCCCATTTTCCTGCGCTTTTACTCACCAGACGAATGCGTACCCCAAGGGTTGGTTTGATTTGTAAGCGTGCGGATTCTTTTAAAATGATATCCAGCTCGGATTTCTTTTCAATAACAATAAAGACTTGATGTCCCATTTGTTGTGCGATTAATGCAGTGCGAATATAGCTACTGTCTTTATAACCATTACACACAATGGTGCTGGATTGATTGCTTAGCATGCCAATTACGGCCATCAGCTCAGGTTTTGAGCCTGCTTCCAAACCAATAGAGTTATTGGGTGATTTTAATAACTCTCTGACCACGCTTTGCTCTTGGTTTACTTTAATGGGATAAACCAATTTATAAGAGCCTGTATACTCATTTTCGGCGATGGCATCAGCAAAGGCTTGATAGATGCGATGCACGCGATCATGCAAAATATCGGTACAACGAATTAATAAGGGCAAATGTAGGCCGGTTCGACGTGCGGCATCCACAATGGCCTGAAGTTCCACCCCTTTTTTTCCAGGTGCTTGGCTTATTTCAATATTCCCTTTGGAATTGACACTGAAGTATCCCTCACCCCAGTTTTCAATATTATATAAATTTGTTTCAGTTAATGAATTACTGTTCATATGGTTTGAAATTCCAAAAAAAATTAACGAACTTTAACGAGTTCTTGATAGGTTTCAGGTTCACGCTGTTGCGCAAAAGGAAATAGACGTCCCCACAATGCCCGTTGGCTAAAATCTAATTCAGCAACCAGTACCGCGGGTTGATTACGTGGTGCTTGTGCTAAAATTTCGCCCATCGGGGTACTAATAAAGCTGCTGCCGTAAAACTCAAGGTTGTCTTCACTGCCAATGCGGTTGGTGGCGATAACAAAGGTATTGCTCATGATTCCTTGAGCGATCATTACTTTCTGCCACATGGGTTGGCTATCAAAATCAGGAGCGGTTGGTTCGCCACCAATTGCGGTAGGATAAGTTAAGATTTCTGCACCTTTTAAACCATAAATGCGGGATAATTCTGGGAACCATTGATCATAACAGGTTGGTAAACCCCAGCGATGCCCTGCTATTTCATGTATTGGATAATCGGAATCCCCAGGTTTAAAGTAAAAATCTTCGTGGTATTTTTCACCGCTGGGAATGTGTTGTTTACGCGTTATGGCAATAAGCTCGCCCTGGCTATTATAAGCTACGGCAGTATTATAGCCGGCTTTTTCAAATAAGGATGAGGTAATCGAAACATTATAGGTCTTAGCGACTTTACTGACGAATTGGGCGGTGGGGCCTGTATGAATGTCTTCCATATAGGGTTTGCCATCGACATCAGAGCGGGTACAAAAATAGGGGCTTAGAGTTAGTTCTTGCAGGCAGACGACGGTTGCGCCTTGTTGTGCTGCAGCTTGAATTCCTGCTTCCAGCTTGTCTTGGTGTTCTTTAGGATTCTCGTGCCATTTTTCCTGGACGAGCCCTACGGTTAATTTATCGGTCATGCAAATACTCCTATACTGCGGTTATGGATCATAAGAAGCCCTTACAATGTAAGGGCAAAGAAGTTTAAAAATAGGGCTAAAAAAATAAATCATAGGCTGTTAATACTTGAGTGTTCTTGAGATGGTGTTGGCGTTGTTGATGGAGATGCTAATGGGGATGTGCCGTACATACTGTTGCTATTAGTACCAATAGAAACACGTTTGGCATTCATTTCCTTAGCAATAAGATGGAATGGATCGGTGCTATTAAACGCAGATGAGGTTAATAGTTCTAATTTATGGCGGACCTCTTGTCGCACTTCAAAACTTTTTTTCGATAATTTGCTACCAATATCCGTCTCTTGTCCAGCTAAAAGCTTAGAGAGCATGGTGGAAAATTTGAGGCAGGTATCTCTGCTAAAATCGCGATCGGTAAAAAATATCTCCGGTGTCTCACCTACTAATTGCTCTATATTACGTCTTAAAGTAAAGGCGGCGTTAACCTCTTCAGCTAAAGCACTGTTTGGAAAAATGTTACGGATGTTTTGTGCTAGTTTGCTGCGATCACGGTCAGGAGTTAATAATGCCAAGCGTTCGGCAATGGCTATTTCATTTTTTTCTAATACTTCGCGTGCTAAATCATTAAAACGTTGAAGTAGGTCAGGAGTATTTTCTTCTAATAAAAACGTATGGGGTTGCATGTTCTCGTTATTGAGAATGCTTAGAAGGCGTATTTTGACTTGTAGGGCATCGTCAATTACCGAATAAAAACAGGTATGATCTTGTATTGGCGAGTATAATGCTTTTGCTGCGTTCGTCAGATCAGCTAATTTATCTTGTGGACAGCCGCTTATCAGCTTAATGGCAAATTCGAGCTGTTCATCTTCCGACAGTTCTCTATCTAATACACCTTGGTGTTCTGCGAAAGTGTCTCCAGCATCGACATCATTAAATAATTCATAAGGCTTTTTATGTTCTAATAACTCAAGACGACTATAGGTCATTTAAATCTCCTTAATGTTAATGGTTGGAAGGTTTCCTACATCGCTACAGTGTTTCAATTAAGTATTTTAAAGTTCTTTGGCGATAAATAAAAACTGTGTCTAAACTTATAAAACATAGATTTATGTGGTTTAGATCGCAGGTGCATCAAGCATTTAAATCTCCCAAAAACCCAAGATTTAAATTTGTACAGATATAGTAACGGAATAAATTACAGCTGTCATGAATTTAAGCTAAAGTTTTCTGAGAAAATGTCGAATAAGTTATTAGATGCACGTTTTGCCTTTTAAAATTACAATAACAACAAGGAGTGGGCAATGTCTAAAAATCATTTATTACAAGACCCCTTTTTAAATGAGCTGCGTAAAGAAAAGGTGCCTGTTTCCATTTTCTTAGTCAATGGAATTAAATTACATGGCGTTGTGGATTCTTTTGATCAGTATGTCGTGATGTTAAAGAACTCCATTACCCAAATGGTTTATAAACATGCTATATCTACAGTAGTACCATCAAGAGCGGTAAAAGTTCCTACCGAGGATGGTGCTGGTGGAAGCGAGGGAACTGTGGCAGACTAGACATTTTTTAACAACATAAATTGGGACCCTCTCAATTTATCCTAAAAAAAGCAGTGGGTTTGCACTAAATATTCCTCGCTTTTTTTAGGTTAGTTGGCCTTTTTTGTCGGAGAATAAGTTTTGTTTGAACGTCCGCAAGGTGGTGAGCGAGCGATACTCGTGCAATTGGCGCTGCCTGGGGTTGATGCTGAAAAGGCATTACAAGAATTTGAAGAGTTGGCCTGTTCAGCGCAGGCTGAAATACTGGATTGTGTTTTAGGCACGCGAGCGACACCTGAAGCCAAATATTATGTAGGTAAAGGTAAAGCGGAAGAAATTGCACAACTGGTTAAAGCCCTGGACGCCGAATTAGTCTTGGTCAATCATGAATTATCTCCCTCACAAGAGCGCAACTTAGAACGTTTGTTGGAATGTCGGGTCGTGGGCCGTAGCGGTCTCATTCTCGATATTTTTGCACAACGTGCCCGTACCTTTGAAGGTAAATTACAGGTTGAGTTGGCGCAATTACAGCATTTATCTACCCGATTAATCCGTGGTTGGACCCATTTGGAACGTCAAAAGGGCGGTATTGGTTTACGCGGTCCTGGTGAAACCCAGTTGGAAACCGACCGACGTTTATTACGTGAGCGGATAAAATACATTAACAAACGCTTAGAAAAAGTACGCAGCAGTCGGGATCAAAACCGACAGGCTCGCCGTAAAGCCTCCATGCCCACGGTTTCTTTGGTTGGCTATACTAATGCGGGTAAATCAACCTTATTTAATGCCTTAACTGGGGAAAGTATTTATGTCGCTGATCAATTATTTGCGACACTAGACCCCACTATGCGGCAGTTAAGTTTACCGGGTTCCTCTTCGGTTATTTTGACGGATACGGTAGGTTTTATTCGGGATTTACCCCACCATTTAGTTGAAGCCTTTCGCGCTACGTTAGAAGAAACGCAACAGGCGGATTTATTACTGCATGTTATTGATATTTCCGATCCACATTGGCGTGATACCGTCTCTTCCGTGGAACAAGTTTTGGATGAGTTGGGGGTATTGGATGTTCCAGTCATTCACGTATTTAATAAAATTGATTTGAAAGAAGATTGGGTGCCGAAGATTGATTACAATCAGGAATGGTGCAAGGTATGGATTTCCGCGGCGGCTAATCAAGGTTTGGATTTATTAAAAGAGGCCATTAGTACTCAGTTGCATGGTGCCATATTGATTGAGGATGTTCTTTTGAAACCCACACAAGCCAAACTTCGAGCTCAACTCTATGAGCTTGGGGCGATTTTAAATGAATCGATTAGTGATGAGGGCAATTGGTTGCTTAAAATTCGCATCACGCAGGCACAAAAGCAGCGCCTGTTTGTAAGTGAGGCATAGCATCTTTGCTTTAGAGGCTTATTCCCCTATCACGGGCAATATTCTTTCCAATTGCTCTGGAATTGTACTTTTCGACGCTTACAACAAATAGTTTTTATGAATATAACCGCTAATTTGTTTTGTCATGCTTTTTTATTGTTCTTGAGGGAGTTTTTCTAATTCGGGCGCATTTTGATAGCAAAAGAAGTAGTAAAGTATCAGCATTAGCAATGCTCCGATATAGAATGGGAGGTTAATTGATAACCCCATTAATGGGCCTGAAAGCAACGCTGCCGTAGCGGTCGAGATCCCCATAATACTGGACTGTACCCCCATCGTTACTCCATGGTTAATTTCTGAGGCCAGTTTTGACATGGTTGATAAATACACGGGCATTAACACCGAAGCAGCAAAAATAATGCATACATTTCCTAAGATAAAGCTTAGATAATTACCAAAATAAGCCACGTAAAGTAGAGAGGCGATAATGGTGCATACCGAGAGTTTTTTCATTGCTAAACTCTCAAGTGTTGCACTAGGTAATTTATTGGTAAGGTTCAAGGCAAGCATATAAAAAACTACCATCGAAGAAAATAACACGCCAATTTGATAACTATTAAAGCCAAGTTTTACCATAGCAAAAGGAACTATGGTAAGAAAATAAAAATACCAAGCGAGTTGATAAAGGAAAAATTCTTTAAACACAGGATGATTATAGGTAGTTCCTCCAGCGGAGGACTCTTCTTTTTCGGATTCATTAGCGGCGGCTTCTAAAGGACCTACTAAGAGAAAATTCATAATTTTCATGGCTAAGATCAAGAATAAGGGGGTGGCATAATAATAGAGAGGAACTGTGCCGGTAAAATTAATTAGAAATCCACAAATAACCGGCCCAACAAACAAACCTCCGGCATTCATTATTTCGGTCTTCCTAAATATCTCTGTTTTAGATTCTTTAATATGTGAGAGTAAAGACATAATTGCGACGCGGCCAAGTGTAAACCCTTCTAAGGTTTTACTGAGAATAAACAAGCTTAAATTGATGGTGATAAGACTATATATCCCTAGGCTGGTTGCTATAATGGCCCCGAGAAAAAAGAAGAATAGAATTTTTTTCTCGCCATAGCGATCAGCTAAATAGCCGCAGATTAGCCCTCCCACCGTAGAGCCGATAAAATAAGCACCAAGAGTTAATCCATAGATATTCAGCTTGGTATTTTGCGTTACGTCGGACAAAAAGCCACTTTGATGTAAAAAAATAGCTCCTAATAGTGTTGGCAGCATACTGGAACTAATACTGATAAAGAGCAACATGATAAAAGGAACATTGGATGGGAAAAATTTTTTAAAAAACAAGCGAATAGAGGATTTCATTATGCTTCTGTGTGATTTTTGAACAACTAGTGATTGACTATAGACTATAGAACTATTTTTTTCCAGTTTCATCTTAGCATGATAATGGCTGCAAGGACTGCTTTGTCACTGAGTAACTAAGTTTTCTCTGGTCATTTAAGTGCTCCCTATATCCCGTATCTATCTCTCTTAGCCATACATTTTATCGTTGTATTTATAAGCGATAAGCCAGATATCTGTGGATATCGCGGTCAAGTGCATGGCTAAGAGATAAGTTGCGGTAAATCGGGTCTTCTATATGTCCCATAATACTTATTAGCCAAGTGTGCTTAAAGGAAGTGTCATAAATTGTAAGCTACCAGATTACATTATATTAATTAGAAGGAGTGGGGGGACTTGAGCTTTCTGCCTGGCTTTCCTGAGCTTGTCTATCACTCGATGGCGATTTTTTATGTAAGAATCTTGGTAATCTCACAGAGAGAGATCTTTTCAATTTTTTCGGTTCCTTTTCCGGTTGGAGATGAGCCATAAAATCGGCATTTTCTTCTAAGTTGTTATACGCTAGTTTTTCAACATCATGAATTAGATTTTCTAATTGGTACAGAACTTCCGTTCTATCACGTTGATGGTTTTGATATTTCTCATAAGTACTTAGGAATTCCTTTTTTAACTCCTCATCATTGACGTTGATTACTAAGTTTTGAGCGCCGCCCTCATTGGGCTTAAGGTAGGTAAGTACTATACTTCGTAGACGAGAGTCGGGTTTTTTACTCGTAGCTACACGGTAGCTGGCTTTTAAAAAGAAATAGAGTTCTAACATATCTCTTTGTACAAAAAAACCTAAGAATACTTTCTTTTCATCCGCTATAATAGACTCTTTGATGCGGTGACATAAACAGCTTTTACTCTCGATACACATGAACATTATCCTTAACGTATAATTATAAAAGTAGCAATTTTTATTAAATATAGCTTCTTTTTTGCCAATGTGTTGAACAAACAGGTTTATCTAATCATTATGAACACGTCGATAGATGAAAAAATTTCAGTGCCACGAAAAATAATTCATGTGGATATGGATTGTTTTTATGCGGCTATTGAAATGAGAGATAATCCTTTGTTACGAGATAAACCCATTGCCGTCGGTGGCTTGGCTAATCAACGTGGGGTTTTATGTACCTGCAATTATCTTGCCCGCGACTATGGGGTGCGTTCGGCCATGCCGACGGCGAGAGCTCAGCGTTTATGTCCCAATTTAATTGTATTGCCCGTAAATATGGCTAAATATCGTGAGGTATCGCAGTCGATTAATGCCATTTTCCATCGTTTCACCGATTTAGTGGAGCCCCTTTCTTTAGATGAGGCTTTTCTTGATGTGACCCATTCTCCTGATTATCAAAACAGTGCTACGCGTATGGCCCATGCTATTCGCCAGGCTATTTTTCAAGAACATGGACTAACCGCATCGGCAGGAGTTGCACCCAATAAGTTTTTAGCAAAAATTGCCAGTGCCTGGCATAAGCCGAATGGTTTGTTTGTGATTACTCCGGAGCAAGTGCATGATTTTGTTAAAACTTTAGCGATTGATAAATTATTTGGCGTAGGTAAAGTAACCGCGCAAAAATTGCATAGTTTAAATATTTTTACGTGCGAGGATCTCTATGAATATTCGTTGCCATTTTTAATAGAGCAATTTGGGAAGTTTGGCCAGCAGTTGTATTATCAAGTTCGCGGAATTGATAATCGTCCCGTGCAACCTAATCGCGTACGTAAATCTCTGAGTGTAGAAAAAACCTTGCTTCATGATATTGTTGACCCTGAGCGCGCAATGGTAATCATTCGGGAGTTATATGAAGATTTGCTTTTACGTATCCAGGAGCATGCTGCTGATTTATTTATAAAAAATCAGTTTATAAAAATAAAAAATAGCGATTTTAAAGTTCTGTCGGCAGAGATTAAAAGCACCCAGCCTAATCTGGAATATTATATGGAGTTATTTCAGAAAATTACCTTACACCATCCTAAACCCATCCGTTTGCTGGGTTTAGGGGTGCATTTTCAACAGCAACCTGTAGAAGAAGAGTCGTATTACCAAATACCTTTGTTTGATTAGACTAGCCAACCATAGCTTCTTCTAAGGCTCGAACATCTTGACCACCATAGAGTGTATTTACCAGCTCTCCTTTGGGGTTAAATACAAAAGTAACAGGCACTCCAGTGATATCACCTAAACCCAAGGCAAAGGCGGGATCGGAACGTAATGAGGGGTATTGAATGTTTAATTGTCTAATTAAGCGGTGTTGTTTATCCAGTGGCAGCGCATCATAATTTACAGCAAATAAAGCTATCGAATCATGCCCATGCTTGCGGTAAAAGCGGTTAAGTTCGGGGATTTCTTCAACACAGGTTTTACACCAGCCAGCCCAATAATTAATGAGCACCCATTTTCCTTTCAATGAGGCAAAAGAAATGTCCCGTCCTTGAAGATCACGTAGCAGCACATCGGCTTGACTTGCTGCAGTTATCGTCATTAATAAGACAGCGGATAGCAATGTTTTTAGTAGCGAACTCATGGTTACCTTAATAGCAGGGATTTCAATAAGGGGATAGTATAGTAAATCCGCTATAAAAAAATAATACTATTTTTATAGTAGATGATATTTTTTACAAATAAGCGTCTATACTTCTCTATGATTTCAACATAACTAAGGAAAGTAATCATGTACAAGAAAATTTTAGGAATACTCGCATTAGCATTTTCTTTAATTCTTTGTCCAACTGCGTTTGCAAACTCATGTGGCGAAGGCATGAAGCAAATGTTGGAGTCCTTAAAACTGGATGATGGGCAAAAGCAAAAGATTAAACCTATTTTGGAAAGCATGAAGTCAAACATGCAACAAAGTGGGGAGCAGATGAGAGAGGTAAGTAAACAAATCAATGATCAAGCTACTTCACCGAATATGGACCAATCTGCGGTGAGTGCTTTAATTGATAAAAAGACTAAGCTCATCGGCGATATGATCAAAGCTAAAGTTTCTGCTAAAAATCAAATTTATGCAGTGCTTAATGATCAACAAAAAACGCAATTACAAGGTATGATGAAAAAAATGGAAGACAAAATGGCAGAGAAATTTAAAAGCTGTCATGACGAAGAATAATTCTTCCTCATCTCATTTCTATGTCGAGGCATCCAGAATATTCTGGATGCCTTTTTCTTAAGTGAAAACCGTTTAAACCAGGCCTTGAATTTTGTATTCACCGCATCCATCTAGAAAACACCACGGTGGGAAAACGATTTTTTTTGAACTATGCTTAAATTAGGCAGCCAAATAAAAATCAATTTTCCGTTTGAACCGGGATTTTTGATTTAATTAGGAGGTGGCGCCATGCGTGATATTAAAGTAGAGCGATTAACTTATGGCATGATGGTCCGTGAAGGCGCAGGCGTTAAGTTGCATCGCTACATCGGTATCGAGCGGACGGATGAATTTGAACCGTTGCTTTTACTCGATTATTTTGACAGTAACAATCCAATGGATTTTATGGCCGGTTTCCCCCCCCATCCTCATCGTGGTTTTGAAACCATTACTTATTTACTCGATGGAAGTATTACCCATGAAGATAATAAGGGGCATAAAGGAACTATCGGTCCTGGAGATGTGCAATGGATGACTGCTGGCAAGGGAATTGTGCATTCGGAAATGCCTTCAGCAGAGCGTGGGCGCTTAACTGGCCTGCAACTGTGGTTGAATTTACCTGCTGCAGAAAAAATGCGTGAGCCTCGTTACCAAGAGCTCCAAAGTGCTGACCTGCCTTTAGAGCATCATGAGTCTGGGGCGATAATTAAAGTGCTGGCGGGTACTACAGACAAAGGAACTACCTCACCAATTACCGATATTGCGACGGCTCCTTTATTTTTTGATATTAGCCTGCCTCTGGGAAGTAGCATTCAACAGCATATTTCCGCAGATTATCAGGCAGTATTATTAGTAATTTCTGGAGCAGTTTTGGTTGGTGGACAATCGATACCGCAAGGAGGATTAGCCAAGCTGAGCGTAGGCGATGTGTTAACCTTAACCGCTGAAAAAGATAGTCAGTGTTTGCTAATTGCTGCGGCGAAACTGCATGAACCGATTGCGCGTCATGGTCCTTTTGTCATGAACACCCCAGGAGAGGTCATGCAAGCATTGGATGATTTTCGCCAAGGCCGGTTTTAATATATAGCCTGGTTACCTGTAACCAAGACTTACTTCGTATGTGCTGCCAGTTTAAGGAAAACCTGGTTGCAAGCAACCAGGCCTCAGATCCATTAATCTCGCGTTAATGTTCCTCATATATACTTATAGTACCCATGGTCACTATGGTTTTATTATGCAGCAAAAGCTCGAGCAATTAGCGCAATTAAAAGTTAATTTTGCACAAAAGGCGAAAGAACAAATTGAACGAAATATCGCTTCAATTAATAACGAAGTAATAAATCCTGAGACCAAAAAGTTGAGTAGGAGCAAATTAACAACTTTATTGGTGGAATTAGAAAAAGCACTTTCTCCTGAGGCATTTGATACATTAGGGAGAGTTTTTAGCAATGAAGAGTTAAGTAGAAAGGAAAAAATCAGGTATCTGGCCGGTGTTCTTTATGAGCTTAATGCGTCTCCATTTGATAAGGGGTTGGAGAAATTTTTCTTAATAATCAAAACGGAGGAGCAGTTAAAGTCATTTTTATCTGATCCTTACGCCTATATTTATAATAATCCCAACAAGCATTCTCTGTATGAGCTGCAGACATTACAAAGCCTAAGTAATAATGCTGATTTCTATACCTTTATCGGAAAGGACAAGCCGAATAATAACGTCAATCTTACCAAATTAGCTTATAAAATGTATGAGTTAGATATTTGGGATTATACAAATAAGCGTCCTAATTATGGCTCCACAGATGCAGTGCGATTTGATGATTTAATTAATCCTGAGGTAAAAAGTAAAGTGCTTGAACAAGCACAGAAAGATTATCATGGGCCTAAGAAAACATTGGGATATGGCTCCTTTTCTTCGTACACTGCAGAAACGATTAAACAAACAAGTGAGATGGTTAAGCGAGAAAAGCGAGGCGCTTGTCATTCCTTTGCACAATTAAGTGCGGCAAGTTTGCTGGAGGCGATAGGTCAAGGCGAATTTCCTGAAATGCATTTTAAACTTGTAAGCCATGATGATGGCCTTGGGTCGCATACCTTTTTGCTCATCGAGCATAATAGCGATGATCTTGATGACCTGTCAGAATGTATAATTGTCGATCCTTGGGCGGTGGCGATGGGGCATTATGAATCCTATGGCGTATTTACCTTGGATGATTACCCCTTCCCGCATATGACTGATGAGCTAATATGTTGTTTTGATAACCAAAAATCGAGTCAGTTGGTTGCAAATCAGTCCAGTAGTATGGTCGATGAGCTTAAGGGACGAGTGAGTGCTCTGGGGATGTTCGCAAACACTTCAAAACCGAATGAACCTAAATTTGGTGCAAACCAAAAGTTATTCATACAACTTATTAAGGATTTGAAGGAGCATGCTGCAACGCCAGCCCATAAAGAAGTATTCGACATCTTGTCGAATCAAGTTGCAACGGCTACTCGTGGTAGTAAAGACTTTTATTATCATATTACTAAATTAGCTATTCTGGCATTGCATACTCATACCCTCGAAAAAACAGGCGATGATAAATATCGTATTGCTAAAGGAAAAAAAGTTGATCCCGAGGTTTTATCTGCTTTTCCAGAAAAGATTATTGGCGTGATAAATGATTTGATTGAACATGATAAGAATACTCCCTTATCGGTAGAGAACCTTGCTCAGCTGGCGAAAAAAGTGCATGATGAAGAAGAGGAACCGTTTAACTTTTCCCAAAAATTAAACTATAATATCTAATTATTATCAATATGGTACAATTTTAATTGTATTTTTTCTTATGCCTGAAGAACGTGTTAATCCTTTTGCTGTACTGCCTCAAGAGCTTATCTACCATATATTGGATTATCTTCCATTAAAGAATCTAGTAACAACCCAGACAGTTAATAAAGACATTAATACGCTGATTAGTGATTATCTTTGCCAAGAACTGCACATTAAAAATATAATTTGTGGTGCCAATTTTAGTTTTATTTTATTAAAAAATGGCCGTGTTTTAGGTATGGGCGATAATCAAAAAGGGCAGCTAGGATTAGGTAAAGAGTGTAAGCAAACTACGTTTCCGGTGGAAGTTTTGGGAATGGGACGCATTGAGCAAATTCATGTGGGGTTTGCCCACACCGTGATGCTGGGGAAAAATGGAGCGATCTGGGTCATGGGAGATAATTCATTGCAGCATCTACCCCTTTTAAGCGAAAACACCTTTGTTCCGCAGCAACTACTCAGTAAAAAGAAAATTAAAAACATAGCGGTGAAAGATTTCACCACTTCTTTATTCACTGATACGAATGAATTTTTAAATTTTGGCAATGAGCAATTAAAGCCAAAAATAGTGAATAATACCTTGGTGCTGTTGCCTGATTGGGTGAATTTGCCCACGGATAAAGAAATTGTTGCTGTATCGGTAGCCAAAGAGCATGCATTAGTACTCACCAAATCGGGTGATGTTTATGGAATAGGTGATAATAATTCCGGCTCTCTAGGCAAGGGTGGGGCTTATGTTAATTTTTCAGAGTGGACTAAGTTATTTGAACATGTAAGTAAAATACAAGCCACATCTACAGGGAGTATCTTGCTAACCCAAAACCATGAGTTGATGGTTGCTGGACTGAATAAGCACGGGCAGCTTTCACCACAAGATGAGTTGATTATTCCTGATTTCAAACAAGTGAGTACCGGGGTTAAGCTTTTTGCGGCAGGTGATTTTCATACTCTTTACCTTAGCGAGTCCAACAAGCCGTATGCAATGGGCTCCAATGAACATGGACAATTAGGTTTGGGCTCTCCGATAGCACCCCCGGGTCACAGCCTTATTCTGCCTAAGAAGTTCCCTCTCGCCAAAAAACCAGAAAAACACTTTTTTGGTTCTATCGGGTTCTTTTTTAAGGACAACAATGCCGAGGCTGATAGCGCGGCAGAATCAAAGGTTTCAACTCCATCTTCTGCACGCGGTCTTTTTGACTAGAGTACGTCATTCTGAGGCACGAAGTGACGAAGTAACCCAGGAGTGCGGGGCACGGACCATGGGTTGCTGCGCTCAATGACGAGTGTTTGGGATGTCGTATTAATCAATTGCCAACCATTGGCTCAACAACGACTCCATCGTTTTACGTGCTTGTTGCAAGGAGTCTGAGTCATTCACCGATGGCCTATGCAAATCATCACAATGTGCCGCGCCAAGAATTAATTGATAATTTAAATTGGCATTGATGGCATTGCCATTTTTTTCCGCCAATGACAAGGTTGACCAAGGATCTTGCTCTCCATTGGTAAAGAAAATTTTAGACACTAAACTATCCATTATGGGATAATAAAGCGTCGCATTTAGGGTTGATGTTTGCGCAGGTTGAGTCAGCTGAAACAAACGTTTACATACTTGATGATGATAATCTAAATTGATTAAGGCTGAACGCGTGGATAATTCCGGGTTAGGGTGGGCATTTTGCCAGTAACCATATTCCGTACAGGATTGGTAATACCATTGGCGCATCGATAGTCCCTGGGCATTCGTATTAACCGTTTCATCCATCGCTCCTTGTGCGGTAAAGTCGACTGCGCTAAGCCCGGAGTTTTGGTACAGTTTATGTGCCATTTCCGCATAGCCAACCAGAGGGCTCACACTGGATGAAAGTGTTGCGCAGAACTCATCTTTTTCCCCATATTGCACGGCTCCTGCACCGATATCTGCAATTAGGTAAAGAAAATCAACAGGATCATCTACTTTGCTTGCTCCAAAAAGTTCTTTCATTTGTGCTAATTGATGCACGTCATCTAGGCTAGCTTCTACGGCATGGACTACCTCGCGCATTTGCTCGGCGCAGTGAGGACCAACCATTTCGGTAACATGTTGGTCGTATTCAATAAAATCTTCCTTAGCCATCACTGGCGCAGAAGACGCTAGGGCGCCCGTCACTAAATAAGGGAATTTTAGACGATAGTAGGCAGAGAGAGAGCCAGGATACGAACCACCAAATGCGATCCAGCTTCCCGTCCAGTTTTTTTGCTGGCTGATGTGGCGTTGAAAATAAGCCAAATCATCTAATGCAGCTTCAGTCGTTAAAAAGCGTAAGTTTTTGGCAGATAAGCGGGCAACCGGAATACTGGCACCGTAGTAACGATGTTCTAAAGCAATGAGTTTGGCATGAAATTTTTGTGCATAGTGCCTAATTGCTCCATTAAGTGCGTTGGGCGTGCATGTGGCTTCACCACAAATATAGAAAAATACTGGTGCGTCATTTTCTGGTCCGTAACGCTCATCAATGTAGTAACGTTGCGCAAAGGTGCCGCTGGCTGGATCGTTGTGGTTAATAAGTTGCTGGAAATTGTATTGCTGGGTTGGCGTCACGGTATTGAGGCTGTTTTTTGCCTCCAGTTGCTGTTGCATATAACGCTCAACGGCTCCCGCATGGCTTGATAAACTCAGCGCGCATAAACTAGCACACAGGGAAATAAATTTAGTATTAAACATCATCATCCTTAATTGTGTTCAGATCGTTTTTATGGCATTATGTTCAAAATGTAATTAGTGAGGAAGATTTATGTTAAAAAAACTCCTTGGAATCACATTGGTCTGCTGTGCTGCCGATGCTTTTGCAACGGAAACTGTAAATTTATATCATGCCCCATTAAGTAATTTAAAGCATTTTCCCTTTAAGCAAAGGGCAAAAAAAATGGCAGCTCGTTCTATGGGCAATGCTATTCCAGACACTACGGATGCCAGTGTTTTACAAGAAATAAACCAAACCAAGGACGACTCACAAATTATTACGCGTTATCAACAGTTCTATCACGGCATCCCGGTGGTTGGGGCGCAAGTGATGATTACCGCTGGTGCAAATCAAAAGAGTTTAACGAACAGCAATGCCCAGGTGAATGGACATCTGTTAGATCACATCCAACTCAATACTCAGCCTGCTTTAAGCAAACAACAGGCCCTGGAAATCGCTAAAAAATCCTGGCTCAATTTTAATCCCCATACGCCAATACAAGCCGAGCAAATTGAGCTGCAGATTCGTGCGGAGCCAGATACTGAATTAAAGCTGGTTTATCAGGTTTCTTTTAAAAGTATTGAAACCAATGACAAACCTGCTTGGCCATTTTTCCTGGTCGATGCTCAAACTGGGGAACTCATCAAGCAATGGAATAATGTTAAGAATTTTGCCGACATTGGCCCTGGTGGTAATGAAAAGGTTCATGAATATTGGTACGGCAAAGAGGGCTTGCCCGCCTTAGAGGTACAACAATCGGGAGCGGTATGTACCATGGAATCATCCATGGTGAAATTAGTTAACCTAAACTCCGCTTGGGACTGGAGCGGCATGATTTCTACTCCGTTTAGTTATCAATGTAACAATAACCAAGAAGAACGCATCAACGGCGCCTTTTCACCCAGGAATGATGCGTATTATTTTGGGCATACGATTGTGAATATGTACCGTGATTGGTATGGGGTAAATGCCTTGCAGAAACCCGATGGTTCGCCCAGCCAATTAGTCATGCGCGTGCATTTTGGTTCGAGTTACGATAATGCTTTTTGGGATGGACAATCGATGTCCTTTGGTGATGGTGCTGAGATGTATCCCCTAGTGTCTTTGGATGTGGCCGGCCACGAAGTAACCCATGGTTTTACCGAGCAGCATTCTAACCTTGAGTATTATGATCAATCAGGTGCTTTGAATGAGTCTTTATCGGATATGGGGGGGCAGGCTGTACGTGCTTATTTATTGGAAACGGCACCCCAACTGTATAATAAAGTGTATTTGCAAGCGGATGTGATTACTTGGGGAATCGGCGAAACCATCGTTCGCGATGAGTTTGGCAAGGCGTTACGCTTCATGGATTACCCCTCATCAGACGGAAGCTCTGCCGATTGTATGGACAAGAATTTGGCGCAAAGTAATGGGGCTTATTGTGCGATTAGCTATGATGATGTCGTGAATTTTGCTCAGGAGAATATTCCTGGACCGCAAAGCCAACAAAGTTTTATTGTGCATACGGCCAGTGGCATATTTAATAAAGCTTTTTACTTAATGGCGAAAAACATAGGGATTAAAAAAGCTTATCATGTGATGGTGATTGCCAATAGTAAGTATTGGACCCCTACCACTAATTTTGAACAAGGAGCTTGCGGAGTACTTTACGGAGCACGTGATTTAGCGGTTGATACCAACATGGTGAAAATGGTTTTTGGTCAAGTAGGCGTTCCAACCACTACTTGCGCTCTTTAAACCCTGTAATCCGAATGCAAGCGGGTTCTTGCCAAATTATACGCTCGAATTACCGCGGTGATTCGAGCCTCTGTGCGCCACATAATACTTATTTTCGCCAAGAAAAACTTAAGTAAGTGCCATTAATCGCGCGCCACCCTGCTACGTTAACACATTTTCTTCGCTTAATTATAATTCATAGCGGTTTGTTTTTGCACTAAGTGCTGTCTGCAAGGCAAAATTTAGTGTATAATAACGCTCTATTTTTATTAAATTTTCTCTTTTTTCAATCAGGAATGGAATGACTAACTTTTTGATTATCTTGGGTATATTAGTATTAACCTTGCTTTGTGTCGGAGTAATGGTCGTTAAGCTTTATCGCCAACCTGCAGAACCTCTCTCTTTCGGCCAATATCTAAAGCTCACGGTGAGTGGAATTATTGCGTTTATTGCCGATACTTTAGGCGTAGGCAGTTTTGCAGTTAATATTGCGCTAGCCAAACTAATGGGTACTTTTCGTGATGATGAAATGCCCGCGGTGAATAATGGTGCTCAAGTAATTCCTGGAACCATTGAATCGTTGTTTTTTATGCAATTAATCAACGTGGATATGACCACATTACTCACCCTGGTTGCCGGAACCTGTGTTGGTGGCTTGTTGGGTGGTTTTGTGATGAGTCGTCTGAGCAAGCAAGCGGTTCGTTTGGCAATGATGTGTGCTTTTGCCTTGATAATCTTTCTATTAATCGCACATCAATACCGCTGGCTTCCCATTGGTGGTGAATTAACCGCATTACATTCTTGGAAATTAGTGATCGGCTTTTTTGCCTTGATGATCTGTGGTGCCTTAACTTCCGTAGGTGTTGGCTTATTTGTGATGGTACAGGGCGTTTTGTTTTTGATGAATGTTTCTCCAGCAGTTGCGTTCCCCATCATGACTACTGCCGGTGCAATGCAGCAGCCCTTAACAACCCTAGTCTTTTTACAACAAGATAAAATTCCCTTAAAGAAAACCTTGGTATTAAGTCTTGCAGGATGTCTTGGGGTTTTCGTGACCATTCCCTTGTTTATGCACCTAACGGTTACCTGGTTGCATTTATTGCTCTTATGCATCCTCGGTTATAATTTCCAGGCGGTTACGCGTACCTATTTACGGAACCGGGCTGGCAAACGCTATGCTCCTGTTACTCCTTCCACATCACTCGCGGCGGCGAATAATAAAGCGTAGGCGGGGCTGACAAGCCCAGAAAACACCGTTTGTGCCGCTCCCAATGCTGGGCTTTCAGTCCAGCCTACATTAATGATTTACCAAGAATAATCATTAACATAATGTGTTAAGTAAGTACCATTAGTTACTTATAGATACCCAAAGATAACAAGCATTTGGGAGTCGCTTGGGTATATAGTATAATTAATCCCCATTTTATTAAAAAAAGTATGTACTATGGATGAGCCAGTCAGTAAATCACAGAAAAAAAGAGACGCCGATTTTTTACAAAAAATAGGTGTGAAGTTTATCGAACTTAGCTTGGCTAAGCTGGATTTACTACCTCTTCCAGATAATCTTTATAAAGCAATTGTTGATGCGAAAGCCATTAAAAGTCATGGTGCGAAAAGAAGACAGGCACAGTTGATTGGTAAATTGATGCGTGCCGCTGATCATGAAGAAATTCTTGCGGCATATGAGGGCATCGTTGCGGAAGAAAGTTCGGTTACGGCTTCATTCCATGAGGTAGAAGTTTGGCGCGATCGCTTAATTAGTGAAGGTAAGCAGGCGTTAACTGAATTTATCGAAACCTATAATCCAGAAGAAGTTCAACAATTAAGACAATTAATCAAAAAAGCAGTTGATGATCAGCAAAAGGAAAAAAATACCGGTGCTGCCAAAGCTCTTTTTCGCTATTTAAGGTCATGCATCCTATGAATTATTCCTTATTTGTAAGTTGCCCCCGTGGATTAGAGTATCTATTGGAGGCAGAAGTAAAAGCTTTAGGCTTAGCGGTAACTCGTGTTAGCCCCCAGGGTGTCTATGGTGAGGCCAGCCTTACGGTAATTTACCATTTATGCCTATGGTCACGCCTTGCCAACCGTGTACAACTTATCCTGTTTAGCGGTTATGGCAGTACCGAACAAGCATTGCATCAATTGTGTACGGATTTTCACTGGCAGACGGTTTTTTCTCCAGACAAAACATTGGCGATTGAGTTTCATGGTAGCTCGGAGCATATCCGCAATACCATGTTTGGTGGGCAAGTAGTTAAAGACGGAATTGTAGACCATTTTCGTCGTTTGAACGGCGAGCGTCCTTCGATTGATAAAGAAAAACCACAGATCTTAATTCATGCTTATTTGAAAAATGATGAAATTACGGTGAGTTTTGATTTAACTGGATATAGTTTGCATCAACGAGGTTATCGAACTCAATCAGGTAAGGCTCCCATTAAAGAAAATGTGGCCGCAGCTTTATTAATCCGTGCTAAATGGCCAGAATTGGCAGCCCAAGGATATACCTTACATGATCCGTTTTGTGGTTCGGGTACCTTGGTAATCGAGGCGGCGATGATGGCAACTCATGTTGCTCCAGGCTTATTGCGTCAAGATCAATCGCTGCAATATTGGGCTCAACATCAAGAGTCTTTATGGGAAAAATTACGCTCCGAGGCTTTGCTACAGGTTAAGCCATTACCCGTCAAATTATTAGGAACGGATGCGAATCATAAAGCAATCGAACTAGCTCGTGCGAATGCCGAACGAGCAGGAGTGGCTCCTTTGGTCGAATTTACCATGTCGGCGATGGAACACATTAGCGCATCTGGAGAAAAAGGCTTACTAGCCTGTAATCCTCCTTACGGTGAGCGTTTAGGCGATACCACTCAATTAGTGCCTGTATATCAACAGCTGGGCAAGGCTTTGCATGAGCATTATCAAGGCTGGAAGGCTGCGGTAATCACCTCAAGCCCTATTTTAGCCAAAGCAATTGGTTTACGTTCTAACAAGCAATATACCCTGTATAATGGTGCTTTAGAGTGTAAGTTGTATTGTTTCGACATTAGTGGCACCAATGAGTTGAAGGGTGCGATGAGCACTACCTTATCTGAAAACGCGCAAATGTTATTTAATCGCTTGGAAAAAAATTATAAGCATTTACATAAATGGGCGCAAAAAAATGATATTTCGTGCTACCGTGTTTATGATGCGGACTTGCCTGAATATGCTTATGCAATTGATATTTATAACGATCATGTCGTACTTCAGGAGTATGCTCCCCCAGCAAGTGTTCCTGCGCACAAAGCAGAACGCCGTAGCTTGGAAGTGCTGCAGGTTGTACCGCGAGCTTTGGGTATTGCGGCAGATAAGGTGGTAGTGAAACAGCGTAAACAGCAAAAGGGTAGCGAGCAGTATCAAAAGCTAAACCAAACTCACCATACGATGGTGGTGACGGAAGGGCAAGCGAAACTTAAAGTAAATTTGTATGATTATTTAGATACCGGTTTATTTTTAGATCATCGTCCGATTCGTTTAAGCTTTGCGAAATTAAAGCCTGGGATGCATTTTCTTAATTGTTTCTGTTACACAGGGACGGCGAGTGTACAGGCGGCGCTTGCTGGCGCGCAGACGACGAACGTGGATTTATCCAATACCTATTTGCGTTGGGCGGAAGAGAATTTTCGTCTAAATCATTTGGATTTATCGCGACATCAGTTTGTGCAACATGACTGTCGTGAATGGTTACGTATTACTCGCGATCGTTTTGATGTGATCTTTTTAGATCCACCAAGTTTTTCTAATTCAAAGCGTATGAGTGATACTTTGGATATTCAACGGGATCACATTACGTTGGTGAACGAGGCGATGCGCTTGTTAAACCCAGATGGAACCTTGTACTTTTCAACCAATTTCCGTCAGTTTAAGTTGGATCCACAGTTGCTGGAAAAGTACTCGGTTCAAGATATTAGTGCGCAAACGATTGATCAGGATTTTAAGCGGAATCATAAGATTCATTATTGTTTTAAAATTAGAATGCGGCAGTTTGCGTAGGGGGGCTATGGCTCAACACAGACTCGAGCCACACCCGCACTCAATGTTGGGCCATGGGCCCAATGGCACTACCTTAAGCAGCTAGTGCCTCTTTTTCTATCATTTTAATTATTTTATTAGCTTTTTTCTGTAGCTTAATTTGCTCTGTTTTTCTTGATTTTTTTAGAACAGAAAAGGTTTTTGGCC
>JARLJR010000076.1 GCA_031291095.1 Legionella sp.
AGGTACAGTTAAAGACAGGGTTATCGGATTTGAAACACCGCCAGGAATATTTTTAATAACTAAAGTAACCTCTATATCTTTCGTTGCCATTGGAACATTAGCCACTGAAAAGAGTTTATTATTTTCCAACTTTAGCCATTGCGGGGGGGTATAATCTTCAGCAAAACTGATTTCATAAGGCATATTTTCATATTCCGGCCATACATCACGATTGGCGACAAAATCATGGGCAAAAGGCTGACCAGGAATAAGTAAAGGTAGTTGTGGATTATCCTGCCTAAATTGAGGAGTAAGGGTTTCGTCGATACTTATTTGCATGGGAACTCGCAACACCTGGCCATCATAAATAGTGGTTGGAAATCCTTGCGGAAAAGTAAGGTTAACCCAGGGTGGTGCGCATGATGAAAAACGTTCATGCTGATGCTCCTCAGCCCAGCAAACACCCCATAGCAACATAAAACAAAACAACACTAATTTTTTCACAACCAAATCCTTTAAACAAAAATAACCAGGCACATCAACAGCAAACGGTGAGGTGAACAATGATTTTTTGGTTTAAAACTCATGTGTCACACATGAAATAGAGAAAAAATAGGATGATGAGAAAAAAGGTGCGATATTGGTTAACCAGGGATACTGTGCATTCCATAAGTTGGTTCTTGTATATATTCTTCATGATTTAATTCCGTAATTTCCATGGCATCTTCCAAGCCAAGGGTATCCTAATCAATTGATACTGCGAGGTCAATAAAAAATGTTATTTTTTATTAACTTAATTATGTAAAATTAATACAAATTAATATCAAAATGTGTGGCTTAAAGATAATTTGCATCTTTTTTAATTAGTGCATGCAAATCTCTAGCACGCATGAACAGCTTCAGGCATTTAGTATTTAAGCATTGATATACCAAGAACGAGCCGAAGCCGCCCAAATACAGAAGACAATTATCCGATTGAACTCCGCACCAGATAAAGAAGAGGGGCTTCGTTTATGGAAGCAGGAAAATAACCATCATCGATGCCCATTGGTTGAAACCAACATGTTTCGAATGAATTCCATTTTTAGCGATCAAATGAGCGCTCGTACGCCCGAGAACCAAGTAACAGAGCTTGCTATTCGATGCAGGATTATAAATAAGATGAATAGACTAGGAATGCCTCAGAGTGTGGCTGTTTTTTAGCCAGCCCCCGTGAGGGGGCTGGCGAAGCTCAGCATCGGTCGAAGCCTGATTAGTGACTCCCAATCTCGGATTACCCTACGCTTCATCCAAGCTGCAGTCCCTCCTAAAAAACTACATCAAAAAACAAACTATACTTCTTAAAATAATATAAAAATTCCATGGAGGTGCTTATGAAAACTGCGTTGATTACCGGGGCTAATAGAGGTATTGGTTTGGAGTTTGTCCGTCAGTTAAAGAAGAAAGGATATTATATTATTGGCTGTTGTCGTAATCCGGCTGAGGCATCCGAGCTCGATGAGTTGGCTGATGAGGTGGTTCCCTTAGAGGTTACTAGTGATGATGACATTGCCGCTTTGCAACAAACCTTGAATGAGCGACCGATTGATTTATTGGTTAATAATGCCGGGATTACTGGCGAGCAAGGGGTGACGGTTGGTAATGTAGACCGAAGCAATTTTCTTGGGGTGCTTAATGTTAATTGCGTGAGCGTGGTTAAGTTAAGTGATGCCTTATTAGCTAATATCCAAGCCAGCCAAGAAAAAAGTATTTTAGTGATTAGCTCACAAATGGGAAGTATTTCCGATAATGACAGTGGGCGTTCTTATGCCTATCGTACCAGTAAAGCTGCGGTTAATTGTGCTATGCGTAGCTTTGCGGTGGATGTGAAGGATAAGGGGGTTCATGTCATGCTGATTCATCCCGGGTGGGTGAAAACCGATTTAGGTGGAGAAGATGCTTTACTGGATGTACAAACTAGTGTTGCGGGGATGTTGAAGCAAGTAGAGCAACATATCGCGCATAGTCATGCAGAAAAACTTTATCGCTTTGATGGCGGAATAACTGCGTGGTGATCCATTTGGAGTAGCCTGGTTGCGAGCAACCAGGCTACTCTTATTATTTTATTGGCATACTTAAACTTTTATTTTTGTTGTTGGGCTGGGACTTTTTCGGGAACAAAATCTATATTTTTTACAAAACATTTTGTTTCACCGCTCCAAGGTAGTGTGTAGGCATCGCAGTGGTAGGTAACAATGACATGTTTGTTATTTTCCATTGCATAATCTGCTTTATTCACTAAATCCGATTTAAATTGGCCTAGGGTAAAATAAAATGCCCGTCCGCTCACTCCGCTGGCATTTTCAAGCCCACCTAAAACCATTTCTCCTTCATAGGTGCCCCAAAACTTACCTTCCTTCGCTACTTTAACAATAATTCCTGATTTCTGCCCTTTTTGCACGCTCCAACAACCGGTTAAACACGTGCTTAAGATCAGTACAAAAGCCATTGATATTATTTTTTTCATTTTATTCATTCCTTGCGATAAATCGGTTGTAATAATATATCCTTGTATGATTTAGCTAGCAAATAAACTTAAATACTCTAATGCTGCAACCCAAACTTATTATCATCTCCTGGAGCAGGAGGTGTAGGCCCTGGTGCTTGAGATTGCGCTTTTTCCTGGCCCAGTCTCAATTTTACTAATGATGCTCTCGCAATCCCCAGATCGGTTTCATATTCATGCATTCGTGCAGCACTTGCAGAGTCTGCCTCGCTGGTGGGTTTTTCTATTTTTATGAGCCGCTCATAAATTACTATACTTTTTTCTAAGGCACTTGGTGATGTTAAAAATTGATAATGCCCTAACGCCTCCTTTAAACACTTGTGTGCGAATGCAGGGGTGGTAGCTACATTAGATAATTTTAATAGTTCATCTGCAAAAGCTTCGCGTAGAATATTAGCACGTTCACCCGCCCCTACTTTTGGCAATTTGGCAACATCTGCTGTGTATTTGTTGCCCAGACACTCATATAAGAGATTTTCTGCTTTGGGTATCATCTCCGCAACACGATGCGTGTTACTTGCTACAAAAGCATTAGATGCCCAACCTAAAGCCCTATCGAATTCACCTAGCTTCGTATTTACTCTGGCTAAATTCAATAAAATCCGAGCTTCTTGGTCCCGTCGTTCAGGCCCCTCCGGGAGTCGACTGCAAAGGTCTAAAGCATGCATATATTCTCTTTCTGCATCCCTCAGATTGCGAGGATAACTAGCCTCTTCTTTTTCTTTTGGCTTCGCAGCAATTGCTTGTTTCAGCCGCTCATCAGCTGACGCTTTTATTATCTGAAATAAATCCTTCAGTCCTGCACTAATAATCGCTTTTGCTGCTTCATCAGGTTTTGCTGCAGCTTTGTCATATGCCTGGCAATACTTTTCGCAAGCAAGATATATATCAGTGGTCTTCAACGCCGTTTTTTTAGGCCCATATTCTCCAACAACCGCTTTTTCGTGAGGTGCAATAACACGTTGTGCATACATATCATAACCTTCTTTTGCGATTTCAAAATCGCCCCTAAGCCTGGTCATCTCCATTAATACATTCGCACATTCAATACCATTTCGAACACCAGTCCCCAATCGATACTCAGGGCTCATATGAGCGTCACCACATAAGGCTATAGGATAGGAGTAGGCGGTTGTATTAATGGGATCGGCGACTATTTTGGGATCAACTTCAAAAGAAGTAAAATGACCTCGACCAGCTTCAGCGACAAAGTCGATGTCTTTACCTGTTTTTAATTTTAATAAAGCACTTAAATAGGCCACTTGAGCTTCTTTTGGAACCTCAGGTCCATGTAATCTGTCGGGTATTTCAAAATAAAAACAAAAGCGCTTTCTTCCTCCGGGAAGCTCCCAAGATGCAGGAGTAACCTGGGGTAAGGCGTGGTGGGCCCAACCATGAGTTTTACGCAGTGCCTCCATGTTTACCGCAAAAGCTAAAGGCTCTAGCTCACGAGCTTCATTTAAACTACATTTGGCGGCATTCTCAGCATCCATTTGCACATACGCTACAAAATGTTTTTTTACCGGGTTATCAGCAATTGGTTTTACCGTGAACGTTCCTGGTTTATCTATGTTAACTTGTGTTGCTACGACTCTACGCTCACCACTACAATCAAGAAGCAAATCACAAGGTAGACTTTTTGGGGCAACAATCCCCCCAGCCCCTTTTGAGGTAACGACCACATTCGCCGCCTCTGCTCGAACAAAGCTTCCTTGCTCAAACTTAATGCCAAGATCTTTAGCATCTGCTAGCAAGACACCTTGCAGGTCTTTAATAAAGACGGAATTCGGCGGGTAACCTCCCGACTCCGGAACTGCAATGGGTTTAACTCCTGCAGCGCCCAAAGATTTATTAATGATCTCCACGGCCATTTTTGCAATAATCCCAGGTCGATCATAGGAATCTAGATAGGGGTCAACCACAACTACATTGACATCAGCCCCATATTGTTTTTTGAGTCGAATTGCTGCATACAGTCCAACTGGCCCTGCACCTGCTATAACGATATTTTTCATAAGACGCTTCCATCCTATTTATTGCCCTCAAAAATACTAGCCAATTTTCTTTAATTATAGTTGAGTTCCGGGTATACCGTTCGAAGGAGCCGCGTCAGGAAAGTAATCATCAATTAAAATAAATTCGCCAGTCTTATTCACAATTACCTCAGCACCATATTTAAGGTTATGAAAATAGTTATGCAGCAAATCGGCCGTTTGCGATACCAAACGATGGGATGACATCACCGACAGATGGCCGTGCCGGTCTAAAGCACTGAGTGATTCTGGATAGTTAGCGACATACTCTTCAATATACCCAGAGGTTTCTGGGACAATAGCATCTTCGGTGGCAATAAAAAAATGATAGTGGCTGGATGAGTTTTTTATTATTTTGGCTTTAAGCTGTAAAAGAAACTCACTGTTAATTTCCATTTCTCTTACAGAATCGGAAAACCAGGATAGTGGTTTTATCGCAAGATAAGAGCCATTGAAGGGCGTGCCCACGGTAATGACCCAAGAAACCTCAACATCTACATCTCCTGCCAAAAACTCAGCAAAATAAGAGGCGACCAATCCTCCCCGAGAATGAGCCATTAGAATAACTCGTTGATGTTGGTTGGTTTTTATTTTGTCTCTCAGCTGTTCAGCGAAAAACTCTATGCTTCGTCCATGATATCGTTGATCAAATGCAATTAAGTTCAAGGAAGAAATTTCTTCCGGAAGTCCGACTTGCAGCAGACGCTCGGCCACTCGTTCAAAGGCGGAAGAGTGATCCGCAGTGCCATGAATAAAATAAATTGCCGTTTCCGGTTCTGAATTTTGCTCTTTTTTTCGATAGGAAGGATTTTGATAGTATTTATCACCGGAAGAAGAGGTTAGCCAATAATAGCTGTGCGCGAAAACGCCGGTGAGCGCAACTGGTTGTTTTGTCTTTGCTGTATCAATAACACTCTTTAGCATAGTAAACTCCCTTTTAAATTTTAAAATTAATAATATTCCTTATTATTTATTCACTAAATAAACATCTATTAAACCGTAGCCCGTAGGACGCTGCGCTGATACGGGCTACAATGTTTTTTACTTTTTAGAATTGCTACTGCTCGCAATAGCATCTGCCTGCGCGACAACGTCTCCTTTCACTAAGTGAGGAGCGATAAGAGGTAAAAATGCTTTGTAAAAACAGGCAAGGGATTTACTTCCCTTTGCGGAAAACAAATCCATATACGGTTCAAGGGTAGCGTATTCAGCCTTGCCCAAAAGCACATTCTCCAACGCGCGCGCCGCATTAGCTTTTTTAGGAGCAACTTTCCTATCCCAAAAACCCGTACCCGTTTCCTTTCCATATCTTAGGCATTCAAACAAACAGATTAACATATTATTGCCACTTTCTTTAGCATAATGCTCTGGTAATCTGCCCTTGGCATCACGAGCATTAATCGCGGCATTGGCGTTTAACAAACACAATACCCCCTCTACATTGCCTGCACCAGCAGCCAAATGTAAGGCCGTATTTTTATTGTTATCCGGGATATCTACATTAACAACACGAGACACTAATTGAGCAAGGCAGCCTGGATCTTTGCTCATCGCCGCAAGATGCAAGCAATGAACTGGCACCTGTTGTGTTGGAGGCAAAATAGATAATACCCCATGCACCTGTTTATGTCGTCCTTCTTTTAATGCCAATGCCAGCGGTATATTTCCATTCTCATCTCTTGTAGTTAGTTCAGCAATGATTTGCGCTTTGAAGAGCTTGATTACATCCATATTGCCATATTTTATTACCATATGACTAAGACGCAAGCCTTCACGTGTTGGCTTTATCTGGCTCAGATCGTCTATGTGCTGCAAAAGGTATTTAATGAGCTTAACGTTATGACTTGCAATGGCACAATGCAGCGCAGTCCACCCTTCATCATTGGCTAATAAACAATTTGCCTTTCTAGACAAAACCAGATTCTTTACTAAAGCTAAATCGCCTCTAGAGCATGCTATGTGTAAAAGCGTTAAGCCGTCCTCATCCGGTGTATTAATATCAAAATAAGGATCGCTTGCAAGCAATTCCGTTACTTCTGACAACCTTAAACACTGTGCTGCAAGATGAAATCGCGTTACTTTTCTTTCTCGCTGATCAAGATCGATGCTTTTATATAAAAACCTATTTAAATTAAGAATCTTGGCTCCAAATAGGGCTAATAAAGATACTGCCCGCCAGTTACCTAATTGTGCTGCTACTTGTAAAGGAGTTAAACCCGCCCTATTTTTTTGTTCTAAGCACGTTACTAAACTCTTGTTATCTTGAATTTTAGTTAATAAATACTCCAACCATCTTGGATTTAAGCTTCGTGCGGCAAAATGTAAACTATTTTCCTCTCTAGCATTTATAAGAGGAATCATGTTCATGATATCGACAGAATAAATGGCTTTTAAAAGCTGTTGCGGAGTCTGATTACATCGAATGGCTAAGTGTAAAATATTCGTTTGGTACCTATTATCAAACACCCCATTCGAGAATTCCCCAAAACCTGCGTTAAGATACATCAGTCTGGAGGCTTTGTTATAGAATATATCCAATAACTCTTGGTTTCCGGTGATTTGTGCCCAATCAAAAGCAGATAAATGATTTTGGTCTAAATTATTTAATAACCAAAGTATATTAAGGTCAGCCCACTTAACTTTTTTGAGTTGGGCCATATTCCCTGTTTTAATCCATAAAAAAATGTGGGCAAGTTCAGGCAATATTGCTTTAATAGACTTACGTGAATCCTTTTCTTCTATTTTATCAAAATTACGATAAAGAGGCTCAAGCTCATAGTGTTGTAATTCTAACAATAAAGGCATAATCTGCTCTGGTAGCAATGTATTAGGGCTCTTTTTTGTTAATATCGCATCAATTTCGCTCATGTTATTTTGAGCTAAGGTTATAGGTCCTTGTTGCTGCTCAGGAAGAGCGGGTTGCATGGTTGCGGGGAAGTGTTTGTTAATCCACACTAAGGTGGCATCTTTCGCTCCAAGAGTAGCGAATTGTTTACAAACCAGTCTAAAATCCGCTAAGCGCGCAGCAGGGAGCTTTGGTGTAATTCGTGCGAGGATCTCAGGAGACAAATCAGCAAATCCGAAATTCGTTTGTGGTGGTGGCGAGGTACGGTGGCGAGGCATTTATAGTTCCTTAAAAAACACAAAGAACAAATTTTACACAAAAACAGCGGATTTGTACATTTTAAGTTCAATTATTTTGTAATACAGTGTTTCCTGCAAGAATTCCTAATTGCAAGCAACTGTATATTATATACTTTCCTCCTACCTCCCACGGCGGGTCGAAGCTTTGATAAAAATTCAGTACACGAGTCAGACTTCGAGCCCGTATTACACGGCGCTAATACGGGCTTATATCTTTAAATTTTAGGATTGCTGCTGCTCGCAATAGTATCTGCTTGCGCCACAACTTCTCCTTCCACCAAGTGAGGAGCGATAAGGGGTAAAAATGCTTTATAAAAACGTGAAAGAGATTTACTGACCTTTGTGGAAAACAAATGCATATGGGGTTCAAGGGTGGCGTATTCGGCCTTGCCCAAAAGCACATTCTCTAACGCTCGCGCCGCATTAGCTTTTTTAGGAGTAACTTTCTTTACCCAAATACTCTTACTCATTTCCTTTCCATATCTTAGGCATTCAAACAGACAGGCTAACATCGTATTACCACTCTTTTTAGCATAATACTCTGGTAATTTTTCCTCATCATTACGTGAATTAGTCACGGCATTGACACTTAATAAACATAATACCGCCGGTACATTTCCTGCGCCAGCAGCCAAATGTAAGGGTGTATTTCTATTGCCATCCGGGATATCTATATCCACAACACGAGAAACTATTTGCATAAAATAACTTGAGTCTTCGCTCGTCGCCGCGAGATGCAAGCAATGAACTGGCACCTGTTGTGTTGGAGGCAAAATAGATAATATCCTGTGCACCTGTTTATGCCGTCCTTCTTTTAATGCCAATGCCAGCGGTATATCTCCATTCTCATCTCGTGCAGTTAGTTCAGTGATTATTTGCGCTTTGAAGAGTCTTAATACATGCGCATCGCCGTATTTAACTACTAAATGGCTAAGGGTCCAGCCTTCGCGTGTCGGTTTTATCTGACTAAGATCTTCTATTTCCGCCAAAAGATAGGTAATCACCTTCACATGATTCCCTAAAATCGCACAATGAAGCGCCGTCCGCCCATAGTCATTAGCTAATAAATAATTTGCTGTTCTAAGCGATATTAGATGCTTTACTAAAGCTAAATTGCCTCTAAAACATGCGATATGCAGGAGGGTCGAGCCATTATTATCCGGTGTTTCAATATCAAAATAAGGATCGCTTGCAAGCACTTTCTTGAAATGCTTCAACGATAGGCACTGCGCGGCAACATGAAATCGAGTGGTTTTTCCTTCTCGCAGATCAAAATCAATGCGTTCATATAAAAACCGCTTTAAATTAAGAATACTAGCCCCAAATGTGGCTAATAAAGATACTGCCCGCCAGTTACCTACTTGTGCAGCAACGTCTAAAGGCGTTAAACCATCTGTATTTTCTTGTTCTAAGCTCTCAAGTAAGCTGCCTCTATCCTGCGTCTTTAATAAATAAAGTAACCACATGGGCTCGACGTTACGTACGGCAAAATGCAAGCTATTTTCCTGCTTACTATTTGTAAGCGATATATTACTTGTTAAACTGGTCTCATTAACTACTTTTAAAAGCTGTTGGGGTGTTCGTTCACTTTTAATGGCTAATTGTAAAATATTCGATTGATATGTTGCCTCAGAAAGGCCGCCCGGCAATTCCCTGCCAAGAGCTACAGAAAGACATAACATTTTTGACGACTTACGATAGAGGGTCTCTAAGAATTCTTTATTCCCACTGATTTGTGCCCAATCAAAAGCAGATAAATGATTCCGATCTAAATTATTTAATAACCAAAGTACATTAAAATCGGTCAATTTAACTTCAATTTCTTGGAGTTTGCTCTTATTTCCAGTTTTAATCCATAAAAAAATCTGACTCAGCTGAGGCAATATGGCCTTAACCTCGCTCCATAGATAAGGATGAGCTCTTTGATTGATATTCTTAAAATCACGATAAAGAGGCTCAAGCTCATATCGTTGTAATTTTAACAAAGAGGGCATAATCTGCTTTGGTAGCAATGACTCACGGGGCTCTTTTGTTAACATGATATCAATGTCGCTAATTTTCTTTTGAGCGAAGGTCATAGGCCCTTGTTGCTGCTCAGAAAGAGCCGCTTGAATTGTTGTGGGGAAGTGTTTGTTAATCCACACCAAGGTGGCATCTTTCACTCCAAGAGCAGCGAATTGTTTACAAGTCAGTCTAAAATCTGCTAAGCGCGCAGCAGGGAGCTTTTGTGTAATCCGTGCGAAGAGCTCAGGAGATAAATCAGCAAATCCGAAATTCGTCTGTGGCGAGGTGCTGCTACGAGGCATTTTATAGATCCTTAAAAAATACAAAGGATATATTTTACACAAAAACAACCTATTTGTACATTTTATATCCACACCTATTTATAAAACAGCACCCTCCTGTAAAACTCTCTGGTTGTAAGCAACCAAAATACTCAGAGGCACTTTTAATTAAAAATATAAAACATAGCATTTTGCATCAAAATACTATACTCTTTGTTTTTTTGGAGAAGAATATGGGTATTGTAAAAATTTCCGCTGAATTACATGAAGCCACTAAGCTCATGGCACGAGCAATGAGTCGTTCCATTAATTCGCAAGCAGAATATTGGATCAGAATAGGAAAACTGGCAGAAGAAAATCCATCGATTACCTATCCTGAAATTCTCAAAATGTTAATAACTCAAGCATCCCTAGGTGAAATAAACGATGTTAGTGAAGACTGCTGAAGCCATAGAAAAAATGCGGGTTGCCGGTAAATTAGCGGCCTCCGTACTGCATATGATAGAGCCTTATGTTGTTGCAGGCGTAAGCACGAATAAACTTGAGCAATTATGCCGCCAATATATTATTGAGGACTTGCAAGCAATTCCCTCTACCTTAAATCATTATGGGTTTCCCGCCTGCATTTGCACGTCCATCAATCATGTGGTTTGTCATGGCATCCCTTCCGATAAACCGCTTAAAGAAGGCGATATTATTAATATTGACGTTACGGTGCAAAAAGATGGGTACATCGGCGATACCAGTAAAATGTTTCTGGTGGGCGCGGTCAAACCCTTCGCTAAAAGGCTGGTAGAGATTAGCCAAGAATGCCTGTATAAGGCCATTGCCCTTGTGCGTCCTGGAACCCGGCTTGGTGATATCGGCAGTATCATCCAAAAACATGCAGAACAAAACGGGTATTCGGTGGTGCGGGAATACGGTGGGCATGGAATTGGCCGGTCCATGTGGGAAGAGCCTGAGGTCATGCACTATGGCAAAGCCAATACTGGGCTGGAGTTACAGGCAGGAATGACTTTCACTATTGAACCGATGCTTAATCTGGGGCGTAAAGAAATCAAAACCTTGGGGGATGGTTGGACTGTTGTCACCAAGGATCATAAATTGTCAGCACAATGGGAGCATACCATTTTGGTAACAGATGATGGGTATGAGGTGCTTAGCCTAAGGCCAGAGGAGCCGTTGTAATTTTTTGAGCGTAGGTTGGCACAGAGCCGCACTCAGCACCAATCTACAGCAGATTTTACGATTTTTTTAAAATAAAGGAACAACAACGTTCTTCTGCTGTTTGACCATCCTCAGCTTCAAGTGTACGCAATGGATCGTTATGCCCTATACCAGTGAGTCTGTTTCCAGATCGCACCAAATGATATTCATCTTGGTCTCGAATTGCGCTACGCAGAGATATCTCCATAGGTATAACACCATCAGGGGTATTCTGCTCATCTCCCTCAGTAGGGCCTTCATTAATAGTAATATAATCTTTGTATTGAGGAGGGATTTTATCATAATATTTTGCCACCTCGATGTCGAAATTGGAGAGTTGCAAACTCACTTTTTTCATCCATGCTCTAAATTCACTACTACCGCCATTTTTTTCCTGAAGATAAGATAATGAGGCAAAATTTGAGAAAGAGCGACCATTAAATATTTTAATTGGCGTCCCTTCCTTATAATAGGTATACGCGGTTAAAGTTGCAAAAGCGGCTCCCAATGAATGCCCTACGAGACAAATATTGTTAAGCTCCACACCTTCTGTTCTTAAGTGTTCTATTTGAGAAATAACATCATTAATTAAATCCAGCTCACTGCGTACCGTACCATGACTCTTAATAACATTTTTTAAGTTAAAGGCAACAAAATTGCGTTGGGTTGCAAGACACATATCGTATATTTCATGATACAAATCTTGCATACACATCCCGTTCCCACACAGATAAATTACATATTCCTGTTCTGCTTTGGGTTTATCAATTTGCTCGTTGTGGGTTAATTCCATTGTTTCTAATGAGGCACCATCAAAACAATCTAAGGTATGAAAATCCAACTGTAACATTGGATTTTTATCAACTTTTCTTACGAACGAGGCTTCAAGGGTGGCAGTACCTTGTAAAAAATCCTGCTCAGTAGATAAAACCTGGGCTGGTAACACCACTTTACTAATAGAGGAACCAAAAAAATAGCAAAATGCTGTTTTTGGCCAGTTTAGTGGATTCAGTAATGACCCTGTGCCGAAAATTTTTTCTGCCCTTTTATGCGCGGCACTTTTTGGTATTGGAAGAGGCATAAGCAAATGCATCCTTATTTAAAATTTGCACATCTATCTATTTTCATTGTAACAAACAGATAAACAATGAACTCATTGGACCATATAAATACATAGTATACATCATATTTTCTCTACCTTTAGAAAAACTCAACTAGGGCGTGTTGACAATTCGCATTTCGTTCTAATCAATGCGTAGGAAGCTTCCTCCCGCTCTTTGCGTTCTAGCATGTTCCAAATCCATCGCGGCGCGAATAAGACTATAAATTTTGTTGGCATTATTCTGAGCAGCAACAATGATGTTTGTACCCGCAGCATCCCCTGCCTTATAAACATTTTTTAAATTATGCTGTTCAATCGCGGCGATTAAAGGGGACTTATCTCCTCCTTCAAAGCCTAAGGCACAGATAATGAGATCAATATCATGGAGCATTTTTAATTGGCTGCTTTCTGGGTCTATAGGTTTAAGTTCTCGCGGCACAGCGTCAAAAAGCGATACCAAATGGCAATCGTTTTGTATTTGTTCTGCGTATTTGAATTTAGACTCTTTAATTTGCAGTTCTAACTTACCATTGTGCGGATTCATGTTAATTTTTACGGGTTCAACCAAAAATAATTCCGTACCGAAGACAAATTCCACTTCTGTTTTTTTAAGCAGATTCTCATCGCTAAGCGCCGCAGAAGGCATGGGATAGCTATTGGGTATAGGATGTTGCGGAGGCAGAGGGCCCCGGACTAAGATATTTAATTCACCCAAGGTATTTTGTGCTTGATTGAAATAGCGTGCCAACCAGCGAATCACATCTTGCGCGGTATCCCCGCCGCCAATCACTACAATTTTTTTATTCCGTGGGTCCATATGCGCTAAATGTTTTTTAATTAACGCCTCTTTTTCGTCCAGATTAATCGTAGGTGTCTCGATTAAGATCGAGGCAATATGATTAGCCTCCTTAAGAAAATCAATCGCCTGCACTAATTTGATATGCTGCGCCTGAGGAAGCTCCGAGATGACGGCAGAAGTTAACTGCTTAGGTCGTCCTGCGCCAATGCATGCGGCAATAAATTGATGCTCATTATGGCTGCTTGCGATAATTTGTTCGGTGCCCTTAATACGAAAATCACCCGTCGTATGATCATAAAAAACATCGCTATTTAAATGCAGCTCCAGCCCCATGTTGTGTAAGTATTGAAAATCTTCGGCCAGGTAAACTTTATCAAATTTATGCGCGGGGATCCCATCGACCAGCAAACCACCGGCTTTATCAGATTTTTCATACATGCGCACGTGCACCCCATCCAGCAAGGCTTTATAGGCCATTTGCATGGCGGCAGGACCAGAACCAATAATAATCAACTCTCGATTCTTTTTCCTAACCTGTTTGGGAATGCAAAATGGAGGAGTAAAAGTCTGCATTAACTTATCATACTCATATTTTTCATCGCATCCATCAGAAATTCCGCCACCAAAAATTAAGGCGATTTCTTCTTTAGTCCATATTTTTTTACCATCAAACCACCCTAAAGCACGACCAAGCTGATAAAGCGCGTATTCGATGTCTTTTATGTGTACCGCCTCCCCCGTCAATTTTCCACCACGTTTGTTATTTGCAGGTCCGGGATTCGGAATGGTTTCAGTACATGCATCTTGACATGGGGCGGGACAAGCTGCACCCGTATAAGAAATAAAAGGAGACTCTTGTATTTGTACTGCAAAGGCTTGGCGTAAACAATTCCATTGCGCCGTACTCAACGTTCCCCGCTCATTAACAGGAGCGATTCTTTTTAATAGTGCGTTAATGGTATTAATGCCTTTCCCACTAGGACATCCACTCTCGATTTGTTCATTCCCAGAACACGATTGTGCACGACAGCCTGAGCATCCCTGCGCATTTTGCGTCAAATCGCCAACATAGGTCAGAATGTCTTTTAAAGGTTTTAAAAGCAGATAGTCCACAGTTCCATGAATATCGCTTAAACGTACTTCGACTGGATTTAATTGTTTCATCGCTGTTTTTTGTAATGCCGAGATGGAAACAACATATTCAACATCTGATTTTAGTGGACGAAGCCGGTGTAAAAACTCTTTAGCCTCTGATGTAAACACGGTATGGATATCTTGCTGCAGTAGACTTTGCAGTTCATTAAACTCTATCGTTGTCGCCTGCGGCAGGCTGCGTATTTTTTCAATGAGCCAAACCTGCATGCCTTGGGTTAAGGTGGTATCTCTTAAATAGTAAGTCTGGATTACATCTAATACTTGTCGCCAACTTTGGATTTTATCCATTTCGATGGGGATCAGCACCTTAAAATGAGCTAATTTAAACTGCTTGATTATTTGTTTTGCAATAACCGAATCCGTTTTTTCACGATGCTCCTCAAGCAGCGCCAAAATCACCTTTTTATAAGCACTGCGCTCTTTGGACGACATAATGCGCACTGAAGTAGATGGCTGTAAGTTATTATCCGGATCATGGGCAAAGATAATGCCTCCTGAAGCACCAGTCCCCAAACCTTTCCCTGCGTTTCCCAAAATCATTCCGGTGCCAGAGGTCATGTATTCGAAGGCAAAATCGCCAACCCCTTCGACCACCACTTCGGCACCTTTAAGTAAAATAGCAAAGCGATGCCCTGCTTGACCATTAACATAAATTTTGCCCCCACTGGCACCATAAAGCATAGCATTACCTGCGATGCTATTTTGGCTCGTTTCATGCGCATTTATTTGTGCTGGGCTGCAAAGAATTAATTCGCCCCCCGTCATACTTTTGCCGCAGCCATCCTGGACCGAACCAATATGCTTTAAGTGAATCGCATTGAGAAAGCCATAACTTTGCCCTGCATTGCCAGTGGTATTTATGACTATTTTTTGCTGAGGATTTTCTTGTAAGTAGGGGGTAAGCACCCCCATAATTCGTGCCCCGAAGCTACGGTTCTGCGTGGTGAGCGCTATGGGTTCGGAAACAAATCCATCATTGGAATGACTCAACTGATAAGTCATACGGTTTATTAATTCATCCTCCTGGGGACGAAGCAATTTCTGCTGTGTTAACGTATTGATTGACTCGTACTTTGCTAAAACGGGGGGGAGTTCCGCTCGCGAAAGCAGTGCCGCAAAATCATAAGGGCCTACGGATTCAGGAGAAATAAGCTGTAACAAGTCTGTTCTATCTCGAAGTTCAGCCAGAGTGTGAAATCCCAAGTCCAATAAGCGCTGTTGAATGGATGCCGCAAGGTTTACAAAATAACGTTCCGTATTTATTTGATCACCTTTAAATAAATGCCCATCAGTTGCCACCCCTGGCTGACAACTCAGATTACAAGTACGTTGCATTTTACAACCAAGCGTAAGCATCGCCATGGTACCAAGTTCAAATAGATCCGCCCCCAAAATCGCAGCAATTAGCACATCATCTGCGGTTTTAAAGCCACCGCTAACGCGTAATTGCACCAACTCTCGTTGGTAGGTTTGGCATAGTGCCTTATTCACTTCGGCCAACCCCAACTCAGAGGGAAACCCGGCATGTTTGATGCTGGATTGTTGCGCAGCTCCGGTGCCACCAGAGTTTCCGGCAATATTAATAATATCAGCCCCTGCTTTAGCAACGCCGATGGCAATAGCGCCGATTCCTTGTGAGGCGACTAACTTAACGGCCACTTTGAGGTCATGTTTTACCGACTTCAAGTCGTAAATGAGTTGTTCTAAATCTTCAATGGAATAAATGTCATGGTGTGGCGGTGGGCTGATAAAACTAAGATGAGGAAGCCCGCCTCGCTGCGCTGCAAAGCGTATGGAGACTTTAGTCCCTGGTAATTCGCCCCCTTCTCCGGGTTTAGCGCCCTGTGCAATTTTAATTTCTATTTCTTCAGCACTCAGTATTTGTGCCGCACTGACGCCAAAACGGCCGGAAGCAAACTGTTTACTGCGGGTCGAGGTTAATGCGTGGCGCAAATCATGGGACGCTTCGCCCCCTTCACCTGAGGCTGATTTTGCCCCCACGGCATTCATGCCACGGGTTAGGGTTTCATGAGCGCCCAGCTTATGCGGTTTTTGCGGATCGGCAACCGTTAATGCTCCCTGACTCATGCTGCCCGCATACAGCAAGCTACGAATTTCTTGTTGGCTTTGTATGGGCTGCTCATTAGCTTGTGCTTTAGCGTTTTTGTCCGCGTTAATTTTAAAATAATCGCGCAATGAAGTGGGATTTTCATGCTGGTAGCACTCCACAGCTTGGGTAAATTTTTTAAATGCGGCGGAGGGCTTAAATTGTTCCAAGTACTCAGCAGGATAAAATCCTTCTTTGTCTTTAAGCCGAGGATCGAGAAAACCTGCGGTTACAGAAAAGGCAGATACATCCGCAATAAAATCAGGATATCCTTTTTGATGCAGGCTTAGATGCATTTGATATAAGCTTGCGGATAGATTTTCTTCGTTCATCCACGCGGTGAATGCATTAACTATTTGCGGACCAAACCCATGTTTTACGCCATTTTTTTCTGGCATGTAATAGCCTGAACGCGGCAAAAGAATAAAATCATGACCGGGATTGTTGGCTTGTTGATGCCGAATTAAAACACCATGGGCAATCTGCCCAAGACGCACGCCTTTTAGCGGCGAATAAATTTTTGCAAAAATGGCAGATAAGCTTAGGGGGTCATTTAACTCCTCTGTCGTTGGGCTCAAATCAAGTCCTAAAGCAGCGACCAATGAGCCATTGATGTAATTATTAACATCGGTGATTCCCATTTTACCCATCGTTTTGAGCAAACATTTTTGCAGTGCCTCACGATAATTAGCACAATACACATAAGGATTATCAGGAAAAAGGGCGTGTATTTTGGCATAGGCTCCGCGTGGATAGATTGCTTTTGCGCCAAAAGCTAATAAGGTAGACGCTTGATGAGGTCCGGTGATTTGGTAGGAATCAATAGTAATTGATACTTTAAAATCCAAATGTTTTTTCTCGAGAAACCTTCTTACTACCGCCACGGCAATCAAGTCGGGAATGACCGCTCGCTCGGGGCCTGCGTGGCGATCGCTTAAGATTAAATTCGTTATTTTACGTTCGTAAACTGCTTCCTCTACATGCTGTAATAAAGTTTTAATGGCGGTACTTAAAAGTTCATTGGCCTGTTCTATGGTGAACGTAGTTTGTCCAAAATAAACAGCAAAGCTGGTATCAATAATGTGTGAATTAATCTGGAGGTGATGTTCTATATTAGTCAATTCCTCCACCGTTAAAATAGGAGAAGAAAGCTCGATGAATTGAGGAGGCACTGTGGCATCGCCCCTGCCGCCAATAAAGGTATTGAGCGAAAAACGCGACCGCTCTTTAATGGAGTCTAAGGGAGGAGCGGACACTTGGGCAAATAATTGATGGAAAAAATAGGAGATGTGAGGGGGTAAAGTATGGGTATATAAGATGTTCGTATCATCGCCCATTGCCGCGGTGCGCTCACAACCATTTTCCGCCATAACCCGCACCACTTGATCTTCGGTTTCATAATCCCAGCCTGATGCATACAAAATACGTTCTAAGTCTGAGCCGGTAGGCGTTTTTAAGTAATGCTCTATTGCTGTAGTTAGGCTCCTTTGAGCCAGGGGAAATACTATTTTTTGCACTTGCTGTTGAAAATAATCGGGGTGATTTTGATGGTAACGTGCGGCTACATATTCCAGGATTTCCTGGGTTTGTAATAATTTACCTTCAACGGTTAATAATAACATGCCGCCAGGTTCAAGATGTCCTTTTTTAAGCAGAACGCCTTCTTCCACGTTGATAAAATCATCTGAAGCTGCATAAAGACGGTGACGGCCTTGCCTATCCTCCACTAAGGCCCAGCGCGACGGTCTAAGTCCCATGCTATCCAGTTTTGCAATAAAGTTTCCTGCAAAACCAGCAACAATAAAGGCAGGACCATTGTATGAGGTTCGTTCCAAAGACCAATATTTTAGCATGGCGTTAATTTCATCCGGAAATTCGCCTTGATCCGGTGCCAGCAGCCGAATTACTGCCTCGTCCAAAGGGATTTGTTTCATAACAATTTGATTTGCCAGATCAGCATCTAATTGCATCGAGTCAGACAGTGCTTCGTTGGGATAAATCCCTTTGAATTGTTGCGCATTTAGCTCATAAGTCATTTGTTTGGCGTTACTAAATGCAGAATTTAATTCACCATTATGTGAGGCAAAATTAGGGCAAGGCTGAGCATTGGACCATTGAGGACTAGTATTCGTGGCAAACCGCGCATGCACATCACAGGCATAGGCCGTAAAATCCGGATCACGCAAATCGTGATAGACCTCTGCCAATAAGGGTGAAGGGATCATTCCTTTATAAACAATTTTTTCGCTACTCAGGCTTACGATATTGAGGGGAATTTGCTGTTCACGCGCATGGTAGTAAATCGCTTGGTTCAACTCAATAAGCGTAAATTCGTTCAACTCTGAAGGTATTGAGGTATTTGTTACAAGAATGATTTGCCAAATAGCTGGCTTTTTGGTGCGTGCACGCTCGGATAATACACCTAGATTCATTGCCTTATCTAAATTTCGCCAACCAATAATTTTAAGACCCTGATTTTTAACACAAAGCTCAATAAGTCTTGTTGCCTGGGCGAATTGCAGCGGTTCCTGAGCTAGGAAAAATTGCCCTATGGCATAATATTTATCTTTTAGATTTAATGATAAATCGCTCGCATCCACTACTGAAAAACCACCATTTTTCAGTAACTTATTAAAAAAAAGAGACGACAACCCATAGAACCTGATTCCCGAACCATCACTTTCTTGCGTTGCGATATTATAGCCTGAACGGTAGCTAAAACTGGTTAATACATCTAGGCCTTCTTTGACTAAATCATGACTATTTATAAATGAACCATCTTGTAAAAAGTGAACAATTAGGCTTACTCCGCATGCCGAGGAATCATTTTGACATGGTGGAGCAATGAAGTGCTCTGTTTTTTTCTTGACCATAAATCTCTCTTACTCACCAAAATTGTTTTACAAATCAGCAAGAATGTTTTGATTTTTAATTCCTAACCTATACATAAGAGTGGGCCTAATAAAACATGTAGTTTAAGTATAGAACCAAATGACTTCATTATGCTCAAAATATAGCACATATTGACATAAATCTAGCACTTAAAAATTTGCTTTTGCCATTCCGCTATTTTTTAGTTAATTACTCTCTGAGCCTAATATTCTTCTTATTCTAATCGCAGCGCCCAAATTTGGCGTACAAAAATGCAAATACTCGTGAACAGTTTCATCATGGAAGCGATGCCAATCGTGACCTTCTTCCACATTAAGACTGGCGATAAAGGGACTGCCATTGATAATAGGATTATCCGCTATTGGTTTTATCGTGGACAAATTTGGTTTTTCTTTATTAACCTAGCGTTGCACCAAGGTTACGTACACGAATTAAGTAGATGGTTCCCCGCATTTGCCATACATAAAATTGTAAAAAGAAGGAAGTCCTTTTTCCATTAGTGGATGATGCGGATCATGTTCACTTTGTTTTTTGCCATTACCATAGAGCGCTTTTCTTCCTTGATATATTAATTCACAAATTTCAGCATCTTCCGCGGCGGTTTCAGCATACGCATTTTCAAATATTGAGGGAAAGTCAGGGTATTTTTTTACTA
>JARLJR010000077.1 GCA_031291095.1 Legionella sp.
AGTCCAATCGGCATATCGTGTTTTCCGTCAGTTTCTTTCTGATTTCCAACACTGCTCGCGTCGGGTCCGATTCCACCCAACCTACTGCTTGGCTTACCCGGGTTTCATATCCCATCTTCAGGTGCTCAGCAATCCAGCGCCACGTCACAGTCGTTCGGCCGTGAAGCCACCACGCCAACACTTGCTTTTCCTTTTGGCCTTTCATGACATGGTAAAGGCCTCCGGCATATTCAATTCTCAACGGGCGCGCCATAATCCCGATTTCAAACGCAATCCTCTCAAACGTCAAGCCCTAATTGTCAATTGTCGGACCGACCCTTTCATGACCACAAAAAATTGGTAACATTTGATTCCTCTCAATAATGTGCAACCCCGTTAGTAACTGTCCCGTTTCGCAATATTGGTGATAAATTGAGAAGGCTTTCCTGAATATTGCTTTCTCCGAATGCGTGATTGAATCGTAATTGAATATAATAGTCATTCCCGAGTGCAACTTGATACCAGTCACCACCGTGCATTATCAAGCCCATGCAGCTATTCGTATCTAACGGGATGATCTTAGATACTTCTCTAAAACTCATGTTTGTATGGATCTGCGCGGTGAGTCTCTGTGCTTCAGCTAGCCCCCTCCCTCTACTGCCTTGATGGATGCATGCAACGAACAGAAATGCGACCGCAATGCAGATTCCTAGAAAAGTATGGCGCATAAAAATGCTTTTTATTGATTTCATTCCTTTAACTCTGCCGGGACTCCGACAGGCTTAAGACCTTTAGAATAAGTGCCCGTGAGTGAAAGGGTCGGTCCGACAATCGATAATTTGCATTTAGTCCAATCGTCATATCGTGTTTTTCGTCAGTTTCTTTCTGATTTCCAACACTGCTCGCGTCGGGTCCGATTCCACCCAACCTACTGCCTGGCTTACCCGAGTTTCATATCCCATCTTCAGGTGCTCAGCAATCCAGCGCCGCGTCACCGTCGTTCGGCCGTGAAGCCACCACGCCAACACTTGCTTTTCCTTTTGGCCTTTCATGACATGGTAAAGGGCTCCGGCATATTCAATTCTCAACCGGCACGCCATAATCCCGATTTCAACCGCAATCGTCTCAAACGTCAAGCCCTAATTGTCGATTGTCGGACCGACCCTTTCAATTCTTCCCCAGACTTACTCGTGTAGCCACGAAAAACCTCGAATATCCCAAATAAAGAAAAACAATTAAAATTTACTGTTGCTTCAAAAGCACGAGTAAATCAGTAATATGTGAAAATGCCAACGGAAAATATAGGCCCTTTTTGTCATTTAAACAGTCGATTTTAATCCCCATGGCCACAACCTTGACCGACACAATCAAGCTTCGTTTGATAACTAATTTAGTTTTCCAGCCGTCAAAGTATTCCACTTCATCCTTTGTAACACGGACATAGGAACGCCATACGAGCACACAACAAGCAAAAAACACGAGCACAAACGGGCCAAACATAAGTAGAGGTAACAAAATGCCCCACCAAAACATCTCACCCTCATCCTCATTTACCGTTCTGATTAATAAGTGCGCACAAATTCCAAGCATCACTAATCCAGCACAAATAAAAATCCAACAGAGAATATGGCTGCCACAAAATATTCCTTCGCTTATCTTTTGATTTCGTTTATGAATTGCTCGTAAAGAAACCCAAAAGCCGATTACATTAAACGCTAATAGAACAAGACATGTTATAGGAAAATGGTCAAGCATTTTGTTTATCACTTGTTAGGCGTATTTACAAAATCGAAAATTGACGAAGGTACAACCGATTCGCTGGTTTCCTTTAACAACGAGTCCGCTGTTGGCGCGAGGATGTTTTCACCGATAAATGTTCCAGCATTTTTACCAGAAATAGCATTTTGATATAGTTCTTCAACGTAACTATCAACCAATCTTTGTGATGCAAGCGGAGCATCGAATTTTGCATTGAAATCACCCACCACCGTTGTCATGTTTTCCATTGTGAAAGGGTCGTGAAAGGGTCGGTCCGACAATCGACAATTTGCATTTAGTCCAATCGGCATATCGTGTTTTCCGTCAGTTTCTTTCTGATTTCCAACACTGCTCGCGTCGGGTCCGATTCCACCCAACCTACTGCTTGGCTTACCCGGGTTTCATATCCCATCTTCAGGTGCTCAGCAATCCAGCGCC
>JARLJR010000078.1 GCA_031291095.1 Legionella sp.
TAGTAAAAAAATACCCTGACTTTCCCTCAATATTTGAAAATGCGTATGCTGAAACCGCCGCGGAAGATGCTGAAATTTGTGAATTAATATATCAAGGAAGAAAAGCGCTCTATGGTAATGGCAAAAAACAAAGTGAACATGCTCCGCATCATCCACTAATGGAAAAAGGGCTTCCTTCTTTTTACAATTTTATGTACAGCAAATGCGATTGAAAAGAAAAAGTTAGTCAAACCGTAATGGCAAAAAATACTAAATGTTAGAGTTTAAAGAGCAGGAAAGAAGTCGCATGATGTTTTTGCAGAGGATGCAGTCCAGAGGGTTATTCCCATATTGGTGTTTGACCCTTCGTGCTTTGGCCAGTTTATTGAGGATTTTCCCCACAAGCGTGGGCAATTGATTCTGCCGTGCGCGGAATAGCATTGCTGGTAGCGGTACCAGTTTTCGTCTTTTAACAAAAGCTTTTTCAGGGGAGGGTGCATCCGGATAACATGTTAAAATACAATGTGTAACACGAAACCAGAAAAGTCGCCGACTTAGTCGGCCTATGTGCCAACGGCGCCTTGACGGCTATGGGCCTGGGTTGATAGTACATACGCTATTTATTCGCTCTCTTTGTCTTCTAATTTATGACCATCTAGATGGCGCTCATGACGTTCATTTTCTTGCTTCGCAATCTGCTTTTCTTTTTTGGTTCTTCCGAATTTAATGCGATTTTCAGAAGCCTTTTTTTCTTTTTCTACACGAGCTTTAGCCTTTCTTTTTTTATTAAGATTAATGATTTCTGCCATAGTATTCTCTCTTGATATGCTCTTTATATTATAGCGCAGCTAGTTATGAATCAAATACAGTACAAATAATGGAGTTTAAAAAATAGTGACAACTTATACTCTTTAAACAACTATTGCCAGCCAATATTATTGAAATCGAGCCCTTGGGTTATAATGAGATATTAATACGTTTACCTGCTAGCAACTGCATTAACATGGAACAATTATGATCACCATAGATAGCCGATTAACATTGATTAATTCCTTTGAAGAATTTGAAGCATTAAAACAAAACCATGAACTTTTTGAGGATGTTGTAAGAACAATTCTTGTGCAACATAACCTGCCTTTGAAGTCACTAAGGCCTTTTTCTGAAGGCACCAATATTGTATTTTCTTATGATAATAAATTAGTGATTAAATTGTTCCCGCCTGTCCACCAAGATCAATTTGAGAGTGAGCGATTAATTCTTAAAGCTCTAGAAGGAAAACTCTCAGTTAAAACTCCAGCCCTAAAGTATGAAGGAGAACTCGCTGGGTGGCCTTATCTCATAATGACTCAGTTGGATGGTACTCTGTTAGAAACATTGTGGCACAAATTAGATCAGAACAATAAATTAGTGATTATGCAGGAACTCGGCTCATTAATTAAAGAAGTTCATTCATTACCAACACAAGGCCTGGAGTCGATTGATTGTCATTGGAAACTGTTTATTGAGAATCAAATAATGGGCTGTATAGAAAATCATAAAGTTAAGAATTTATCTACGTCATTACTGCAACAAATTCCTTCTTATATTGACCTGGTTAAAGAATCCATACTGAACATTGAGCAGCCGGTTATTTTAACCGGAGAATATACGCCAATGAATTTTTTAGTTACCAACATTGACGGTATTTGGCATATTGCTGGTTTAATTGATTTTGGCGATGCCATGTTAGGTCATTATAAATATGATTTATTAGGGCCGGGGGCATTTTTAATTCAAGGGAATACGGAGTTATTAAAGACTTTTTTAAGTGCTTATGGTTTTTTACCTAAAGAACTAAATGATGATCTAAGCCAACAGTTAACCGCATTAATGCTTCTTCATAAATACAGTAACTTAGATATTCAAGTAAGGATTGCTGATTGGAAAGATAAAGCATCATCTCTGAAGGAACTAGAAAAATTAGTGTGGGGATTTTAATTTTATTTACTTAGGTTGTTTAAAAATCTTGAGATTATAGGAAATTCAAAAGAAAAGAGGCCGTATTTTGTGCAATGTAGAAGTGAGCATTAGCGTAGGCATGGATGAATAGGTGTGGAGTCAGATTCAAAGCAACTAAATCAATTAGTGTTTCCGATTATGAAAAAATACGGGGTTATGCCATTAAGCGATTCTAATTGATTTTTGCAACCAATCCCACGGGCACTAATCCTCGGTCTAAAATGGGCACGTTTTTCAGAAGTACATGAAGGATTGGAGCAGTTGCTGTTTTCAAATTAACACAATTTGGTTGTCATTAAGTTATCAGGATGTGGTGATTACAGAACAGGACAAAAAAGGGTATCGAAAAAATGTTGTATTTATTATGACCTACTTGTTCATTGGTTAATAATTCCTTAATGATTATCCTGTAAAATTTAACACAATATTACGAATAATGTGATTTATTAGGAGATCAAATGTCAGCAACTCGTTCACTAACTAACTTTTATGGTTCTTTCTTCTTAGGTTGTGCTGAAGTGGCAGTTAGCCCTTACTCATTGACATTAAATGCTTTTATGGGTTCTCAACCTAAAACAGAAGATTTAATTTTAGGAATTGGTGCCTGTGTTTTTTTCTCTACAATAGTGCCGATTTTACCTGAAGTAACATCATTTACGTTTGCGGTTGCTGCATTTGCTGCAAGTCTAGCTCTGGCCAGCATGTTTGTTACCTATCCGATTTCTATTTTGATGGATGCGCTTAATCCAGATGAATCATCTTCTTTAGCGTTTAGCCACTAAAAGCTTCTGTTTTCAATGATGTGGTTCAATGGACCACATCAAGTAACTTCTTATCTATCTCTATAGATTATGCCAGGAGTTTTTAATAGTGCTCTGCTAGGCCAACTAGCTTTCGTAGGTATTTTTTAACGCCTTTTGATTGGCAAGCTATGGGGTATGAACCCTGGAATAATTTGTAATTTACCAATGATACTACGCTTTATCATCTAAAACTTGCAACGAGATTTCAAATACTAAAACCCCATAATAGGCTGCTAACTAAGATTAAGAGATTTCTTACATGATTATGCGCTATTTTGAGTGTAACTAAATACAATTATTCGCTATGATTAAATGAGTACGAGGAAGGACAGCGGATGTCTTATAGGGATCATTTGAACGCATCAAGGATGATGCACTGCCACAAGGAAGTGGTCTGTCTCCTCGGAACACAAGAACCCATCTCAGATTCATATTCTCTTTAACGCATCAAAAGGATGTTTTAAAACCTCACATCGACGCAATGCCATTGCTGCCAAACGATTTCTTAAGAAACTTATAAAGGGCAATTCACCAAGTGATATTTGTATGCTTGAGCGGATAAAAATCCAACTTATGGCATATCTTCTTATACGGGCGGCTATTACTATGTAAGCTTTTTTAGAGAAATGTTAAAGCCATTGTCAACTAACAAGCCAGTATTGCGTGGTATCGCTATCCATTTCAGTCCTTTTGAAGAGAGTTTTTCCGAGGTTATAATCACCTGTTTTGTAATAGCATCTTCAAAGAAATACATTGTTTCAGGTTTGGCTTGAGAGGAAGTACAATAACGAAAAGCAACGGTATATTTTCCATTAGTAATACAAATATTAAAATAACACACCCCATTTTTATAATGTTCATTCACTAAGTTATTAATGATATGTAATGCCTCCAATAAGACTGCTTGTATATCATTTGCATTTCTAATTTTTATTTTTTTTGCCAGTTGCAAAAATAAAGCAAAAATTAACTCCGAATCAGTTGTTCCTTTAATCCAATTATAAATATCATCATCTAATAGGTTTTGAATTTGGCGTCTTACTTTTGTAAAATAAGGAATCCACCCATTATGCATAAACAACCAATTTTTATAGATAAATGGATGGCAATTAAATTGAGAAATACCACCTGCACTGGCAGCTCTTATATGCCCAAAGAAAAGTGAGGCTCGTGTTTTTTGTGCGAGATATTTTAAATTTTGATCGTTCCATGCAGGAAATAATGAAGTAAATAGTGCAGGGGTTTTGTCATAGGAGGTATACCATCCTAAACCAAACCCGTCACCATTAGTCACAGTTTGTGACTCCCTAGAAACAAGGCTTTGTTTAACCAGAGAATTGCTGGGCTTAATTAAAAGCTCTGATAATAAGATATCATTTTTTCCAATATAAGCTACGAATCGGCACATATTTTTCTCGCCTCTTTTTTTGTGATGCATCAAAAATCCAGCGTCTTATATTATAGCTTCAGATATTAATTTTATTTTGCTCCCATTATTCTTCTACACTTTCATTAAGCCTGAACTCATTTCAAAGTATGATTGAAATTAACTCTTTTCATCATTAAGTCGCTGAATGGGCTTATTTTTACAATCACGACAAAACCATGCACTAGATAATGCTTCTTCTATACTTGGCCAAAGTCACGGCCGTAGTTTCTTGCAGAGACATAAGTAGTGTATAAATCATGATTTTTTTATGTTTCCCTACGAAGCCCTGCGATTCTATTCGTTGAGTCTGAATTTCAATTAGCTATTTATTAATTATAGCCCAGCGATATTAAACTAAACTCTTGAGGTATACCCTAAATAAATGCCAGTGATGTCGGGAAACTCAGTGTCAGGAAATTATAAGTTATTAATATATCCACGCTTTGGATTCAAGGCTATGGAATTAACCTGACACATTTTAGGTAAATGAAACTATGATTAAAAGCCTTTAGGAATAGAGTCTCATAAAACCACGATTTATTAAAAATGAAATCAATTTCAATCATTGACAATATAATTCCAGGTTTTAAAAACTCCTACGATAATCTGGGGTTCTAGGCGTAAACCATCCAAATTTCCGGAATATTGGGTTTTTCCGCATATTTGGCCCAATTGAGCAATGGCATGGCATAGGTAATCCCCTCAAAAAATAACTGATGTTTAGTTCCGTCGGGGGCTCAAAATCAAGGGGGACGGGGGAATCTTTCACGATGTAGCGTACCCTTATTGATTAGCTCTATTCTAAAAAATATTTATAATTCACATTAAAAGTTTGCTCTAATCGTTTTGCAATAGTTTTCCCAATTGGCCTCCTTCCATTTTCCATTTTTGATAGATTTGCTTGAGTAACATTGATTAATTTTGCAAATTCACTCTGATTCAAATTTTCACGAGCTCGCAATCCTTTTAAAAGAGCGCCGGCTTTTGTATAGTGTTCATTAAGATCGTTAAATAGCTCTTCTACTGAAACAAACTCTTCCTTAGATTTTCTTTCATCGGGTTCAACTCGATACTGTTCTGCTACCTTTTTAGGGATAGCATAAGCTCGTCTGCCTACTTGAACATGTATAATTTTATCTTTTGTTGTTTGTTTTTTAGTATGGTGCTTTTTCGTGAGTGCCTGCATAATACACCTCTATTATTTTGACTTCGTTTTCTATTACTTCCCAACAACATACGTATGTAGGATTTCCCTTAACTAAATGACAATGCCGTAAATCACGGGAGCTTTTTACTCCCTTGAGTTCTCGAAGCTTTCCATAATTAGGCCAGGATGTTCCTGGACATGGCCCCTTATCCTTCAAGTCCGTTACTAATAAATTTAAAGCGTGAAAAGCAGCTTTACTTAATCCTCCAGTTTGCTTCGCAGCTTTTTTTGTAAATCTAACTTGCCAGCTCATTTTAATGATATACCATAAATTGACATATGTCTAATTATGACATAAATGCTTTATTGAAACAACGAAAGAGGCAAGTAAATAAAACGCGAATTTTCTTAACAATATTAAGATCCGTCTTAAAAATGTCCATTTGTAGATGCAATTAGTAAAAAATACACATGGTACATTCAAGGAAGTTTGGGAAGATTCATCCAATGAGTTACGGCTATAGGGGATAAGCAGGTCGCTTAAAACTAGACCACGAGTCACTCGATTTACAATATTGGCATATTTCTATTTGAGAATTGGCTATCACAACTAAATAGTTGCCATCACGAGGAGGTGATGTAGATACCAGTTTCCAATTCATGAGTCGCGCTCCAGACTATTAAAGTGAGGTTTAACATGTCCTCGATAGTATATTAATAAATTATAGCAAATAGATGCTATATTGATGGGCAATCTCCTGTGCTAAAAACTTTAAATCACTTATATCAATAAAGTACACTCTTATGATAGGTAGGAAATAATAAGCAAACACCTCTCATATAATTTAAATTCGAACTTTTGATAGTTAACTATCAAAACATCTAGATTTAATTGATAAAAACTACATGTATCGTACACGCTCAATATTTAACCAAATCTAAATACGTCCTCTTATACACAAGAGAGGATGTTATCAATACCAGGAGGGATAAAAAATGTTGGTTTAATATTTATTGGGCAAGCTTAAAATCTCTAAAATCAGATAATTGGTATGTGAGGAAGGTCTTATAAAATTACAGTTCTCACGCAAACAATATCTACTCTAGCTGCTGATTATCCCGTTGGAGATTTGATGAGCACGACAAAAAGATCTATATTTGATTATTATGGGTAATATTTGCCTGGGGTGCTTATGGAAATAAAAACTGCACTATATTGGGATGTCAGATCAAATTCTATGACCTTCATTAAATTATGTCAATATATTAAAAAACCATATTTTCCTGACACCATTTTTCAATACATCGCTGTAAACGGCCAAATTAAATTGCCAACATCAGCCACATTATTTTGCCTACAATTTACAATGATCATGATCTATGTGAACAAGAGCTAAGTTCAGAAATTACACATAAATAACACAATTAAAGAATTTTGTTGTGTATTTATCGAACATTATGTTATAATTCCACCACAACCGATTTATATAAGTGGCAATGATGATTATACAAAATGAGCAAGAAAAAATTGTTTTTTTAAGAGAGTGTCAAGATCAAATAAACCGAATTTTTAATAGTTATTTAACAGAGAGTGAAAAAAGAGATATTACTAGAAATGAACGAGGTTTAAATGGACCACTTCTCACAATTAGTGATAATAAAATCGCCGGTGATCTTCCTGAATCTATTAAATCTTCAGGATGGTTGCATAATTATAAAATGGGTAAACTTTTAGTTCTTACCTCTATATACAATGAGGTTTCAAAAGCACCTCTTGGTAGTAATGGTATTGATTTAAAAGAAATTTATAAGAACGTAAAAAAATCAGCAGATAGCGACTTAAGCGATAGATTTTTACCAAATTCTGATGAGTTAATGAAAAGTCATCGAAGTCATTTTTTAAGATCTGGCATAATAGGTACTTTATTAAGTTTTATTTGGGCACCAAAGTCAACTTCGTTTCTTAAGAGAAGCGGTTTTTTTGCTACAGAAGATAATCCTAGACCTAATAGTAATGAAGAGTCTAATAGTAATACATTAAAGTGATATTAATAATATCCTAATTCCGCATATAAGAGATATAAATAAAGGATTTTCGTCGAGTAGGTTCATCTTGGCAACAAGATTAGCCTACTGAACTGTAAGCAGCATTATTTTACCAAAAATTACCATTTACTACTAAATTCTTCAATCACATGGGCATCAGTGAAATTAAGATAAATCGCTGTCGTTTCTAATCTATCATGACCTAATGCTTTTTGAACAGAAGCCAGTGAAATTCCTTTTTGCAGGGCAAGTGTTGCAAAAGTATGCCTCAATATATGGGGCGTCACTTGTTTTGTGATTTTAGCTTTATTGGCAATTTTTTTTACTATTTTTTGTACCCGCCTTGCCCCAACAGGAAAATGCTCATTAATGGCATAATAATGCTCAAGTAGTACCCGTACCCGATTAGACATGGGAACAACTCGCTTTTTTGATTTTTTACCGTAGGGTCCACCCTTACCAGTAATGCGTAGTGATTTTTGTTGCCACAAAATATCTTGCGAAGTAAGTGAGCATAATTCGGATACACGTAATCCTGTATCAATCAATATCCAAATAATTAATTTTTCCAGCATTGTTTCACAAGCCTGGCAAAGTTGATCGGCTTCTTCACCTCTGAGAGGTTCACGTACAAATTGATAAGCCATGAGTTGCTCCAAATGGTTAAGTTCGTCTTCCTGCTAGTTTAACGAATTTAATTCGCAAAACGTTAGTCTTTTTTAAATTAATGGTCTACGCTGATAATACAGGTTTTTAAAGGTCTTGCTGAGATTTATTAGAGTTAAGACAAACTTGGCAAGTTGGGGCAAGTTCGTCTTTTTAGGTGGAATGCGAATTATGGATAATTTTGTATCATTGGCCGAATTAAGCGATGATGAACGTGATAAAGCCTGTCAGAAATACCAAATCATCGAACCTTATATTAATGATACGGTATTATTAAAGACGATTGCCAAAAATAGTGGCATACCAATTAGAACTCTGGGTTTATGGATAAAAAATTATCGCAGCCATGGCCTGTCAGGGTTGGTGCGCCAAGCACGTGGTGATAAAGTCTTGACCAGACAATATGACGCCATTTTACAAAAGACCATAGAGGGCATCTATCTTAAAAAGCCCATGCTATCCGGAGCAAACATTCATACGCTCATTACGGAATATTGCAACAAGAATAATTTGAAGGTTCCAAGCTATCGAAGCGTATGCGGGTTATCTCCAATATACCCGATGACATGTTACTTTTGGGTCAGCAGGGAAGCAAAACATACAGGCAACAATATGATTTGTTGCACATTCGTGCGGCTGACAAGTCCAATGAGTTATGGCAAGCTGACCACGTCTTGCTTGGCTTTGATATATTAAATGATAAAAACAAACCGCAAAAACCATGGCTTACGGTGGTCATTGATGATTGCAGTCGCGCAATTTGTGGTTATGAACTGTCTTTCCTGTCACCATCCGCTCAAAAAACATCCCTATGTTTTCGGAATGCCATTTGGAGAAAATCTGATCCTAACTGGAATATATTAGTGGTGCCAGAAACTTTTTATACCGATCATGGCTCTGATTTCACCTCAAAACATATTGAACAGGTTTGCATTGATTTAAAAATTCGACTTATATTTTCTCAAGTCGCCCATAGCCGTCAAGCTAAGCCCAGATATTTTTACAATAAGGTATTGAATTATCAAGAAAAAAGCTAGAGTTCCCTTTTAAATTTTTTCCTGGCGGGAAATAAAAAGAAAAAGGGACTCTATGCTCGCTGCTAACTTATCAAATATTCCGAAAAAAATCTTTAACTTTTTAAACAAAGAAGCGCACGCACTTGGAAAA
>JARLJR010000079.1 GCA_031291095.1 Legionella sp.
CAAGGCATCCTATTTTTCAGGTAATGTTTGGTATGGAGCGTGTTAACATTCCGCAGTCCATGGAGCAATTATTAAAACCAATCGAGCTGCAAGACTATTACAAGATTGCCAAATTTGATTTGAGTTTGTTTGTTGATGATGATGATGGTAGATCTACCCTAAAAGGTATTATCAGCGGTGCAACAAGTTTGTTTCATCACGAAACAATCAGGCGATTAGCTTTGTATTATCAAATTGTCCTTGAAAAAATGTCTGAAGACTTGGATATAATGACAAGCGACTGCCATATTTTAAGTCCTGAAGAATACAATAAAATTGTGTATGAGTGGAATGAAACAGAACAAATTTATCCATTTGATAAACCAGTCCATAAATTATTTGAAGAGCAGGTGGAGAGGACTCCTGATAAACTGGCAGTGATTTATAAAGAGCAGTTGCTTAATTACCAGCAATTAAATGAGCAAGCTAATCAACTAGCGCATTATCTTCAATCTCTTGGTATTAAACCCGAGACACATGTTGCGATTTCAATGGATATATCCATTGAGATGATCATTGGACTTATGGGGATTTTAAAATCAGGAGGAGCGTTTGTTCCTTTCGATCCTAACTTACCTAAGCAGCGGCTACAGGCATTATTAAACGAGACGAACGTAAGATTTATTATTACACAATCTTTTCTTAATGAAAAATTTAGTGATTGCAATATAATATGTATTAACCTAGATCATAAAAATCTTTTTATTGAAGAAAAAAATACCAATATTGAACGGTGCGTTTCCGGCAATAATTTAGCCTATATAATGTATACCTCCGGCTCAACCGGTCATCCCAAAGGTGTGGAAATAGAGCACCATTCATTAACCAACCTATGTGTATATTGCAAAAATCAATTTAATTTAAACATTGACGAAACAGATAGAGTGAGTGTCTATGCCAAATTTGGTTATGATGGTTTTGCATCAGAGGTGTTCCCTTACCTCATTTATGGAGCATCATTACATATAGTACCTGCGGATATTCGCTATGATCCAGAAAGGCTAAATAATTGGATGCACCAACAACAGATTACAACAGCATCTCTACCAACTAAAATGGCCGAGGAGTTTTTTAATAAACCCAATGAAACATTGCGGGTTATACATACGTCCGGTGAACTTCTAAAAAAGGTTCACAGTAATAAGTATAAAATAATTAATAATTACGGCCCTACAGAGGGAACTATTTTAACAACGAGCTACTTGATAGAAAAATCAGAAAATTTACTTATTGGAAAGCCAATAAGTAATGTTAAAGTTTATATATTGAATAATAATCTATATCCTAATCCAATCGGAGTTGTTGGAGAGTTATATATTGGTGGTGTTGGTCTTGCAAGAGGGTATTTAAATAGTCCTGAATTAACAAAAGAAAAATTTATACCTAATCCTTTTGTAACTGCTGAAGATTTAAATGAGAATCGAAATCTGAAGCTATACAAAACAGGTGATTTAGCTCGATATCTTTCAGATGGTAATATTGAAATCATAGGCCGGATTGATGAACAAGTAAAAATTAGGGGATATCGCATTGAGTTACCAGAAATTGAACAAGCTTTATCAACTTATGATGGTATATTTCAAAGCGTTGTCTTAGCAAAGGAAAGAACACTTCCTCAAGGAAATATCAAGTGTTTAGTTGCTTATTATGTAAGTAAACAGTTTATCAACGAAGACATTTTGAGAGACCATTTGTCTAAATATTTGCCTGATTACATGATTCCCATTTCATTTGTATTTATGGCTAATTTACCTCTAACAAGAAATGGAAAGTTAGATAAAAAACGTCTTCCTTCCCCTGATTTCTCTATCAAAGATATCCCGTTTATTGCTCCTGAAACTGATTTGGAAAGAAAAATGTGTTTTATTTGGCAAACGGTTCTTGGGATTAATCAGGTAGGAGTTACTGATGATTTTTTTAGATTGGGAGGAGATTCAATTTCAGGAATGCAACTAACCGCAAGAATGAACCAATCATTAAAAATGAATATATCTATTTCTGATATTTTTAGTCAAAAAACAATTTTAAATATTGTGAACAGTTGCGTTGGAGATAGAAATAAAAATCCATTGATCAAGAAACTTCATACTAAAAACCATTTTTTGCCAATTATCTATTTTGTACACCCAGCATCTTCTGGTTGCGAGGTATATCAATCTTTAGCCGACTTGCTAGATTGTCAATTTCAATCTATTGGGGTGGATAATTATAATCTGAATAATAAGGAAAAAATTGATAATTTAGCAGAGATTTCTAACTACTATATTCAAGAAATCAATCAACTATTTCCTTTCTCACAAGAGATTTTTTTATGCGGTTGGTCTTTGGGGGGGCAAATTGCGTTAGAAATGGCGTACAAACTTGAACAGAAAGGATTTAACAAGATCAACGTTTTTTTACTGGATACTGTTTTGTATTATGATGAAAGCTTGCGAGATATAATCGCTACATTTGATAATAATCCATATGAGGAATTTAAAAATTACTTGCTTAGACAGAACTTGGATGAGCAGTATGTTGAGAGGATGTGTGAAGCATATAATGCAGAAGTATCGATAAGTTATAATGAAATTTCTGGGAGGTTGATCAATACTAAAATTACTTTGTTTAAGGCCCTGGAAATTAATAATACATTTAGCGACGCTCATCACCTGAGATTGGAAAAATACAAGTGTCTAATTGAAGATAATAATATACAAAAAGTTTCAGCACAAAAAATAAAAGTCGTAACACTAGATTGTCATCATGGCAATATAATGAAGAAAGCAAATGAAATTAAAAAAATCATACTGGAGTCTGTTTAGGGCCCGCGGTGAGTAATGGGCAATCCCTCACTAAAAGAAAGAATCAGTGAATAAATAAAGGACTAAAAAATAAAATTAGAGCGTTATGAAGCCAAGATATATAGCAGATAAAGAGCGAATATTGAAAGGTTTTGCCTTGAGTAACAACTTAATACTATAACTTATGGTATCTATTAAGATAACGTTAAATTATTTGTCTGGAACAAATTGAACTTAGCTGTGTTGTTTATAGTTATTATATCTTCCGATGACTTGTCTGCGACAACTTACTGCCCCAATATGAGCCTGTTAACACAACACTATATATTAACTACATATAATACTCCGAAGTTTTGGGTTAGGCTTAGTGTAGTTCGGAAGTTGTTCTCATCAATCGTCATGTTTTTTAACTTTGTTGCTAGTTTTTCTACCCAACTCATAAATTGATTATGGTACAACATGTTTCATATCAAAAAAAACTGTTTAAATCGCTTTTTACGTAAATCCCAAAAGTGTTTTATCTAAGCCCATCTTCGCAAAAGACAATTAAAATAACATTGATTAATTGATATTTTAAAGTACGATTTATCCGAGGATCTTTTAAGTATTTAAAGTGTTGGGAGACACTAGTTTCTTTCGTGGTTCCTGTTTTCAAAAGCAGTAATAGGCCAAGTAGTTAGAAATTTGTCAATAATATTTTATGGAGTTGAGATGCGATTACCCTGAATAAATGGTTGCAGTAGTATAATCCTAGGATAATTTCAGTTATTCTGAGGGGAGACGCACCGATTCTTTGTAGCTGATCTGCGGAAACTTGTGACTTTGTTCAATCCAGATAATCTGATAACTACATTGTTGAATGTAATGGGGGTTTAGAGCAAAGTTACCATGAATCAGGTAAATAGGAGTTTTTTTTGGAGTATCTAGCCCAGCAATAATTCTTTGCTTATGTTTATAAAACAAGGCGAATTAGGGCTTTATTGAGTAGAGATTTATGAACAAAATGCATAATGCTAAAGTAGATATCTATAATTGCAAGAGTTATTTAGGGAGGGCTTGGTTAGTTTGGGGGCTAGCAGCTGCTTTTTATTTTTCTGAATACATGGCGCGTGTTGCACCAGGCGTAATGCACCGTTATCTACAAATGGAGTTCAAAATCAGCGAGGCAGGATTTGGGATTTTAACTGCTTCGTTCTATATTCCTTATATACTCATGCAGATTCCTGTGGGCCTTACTGTCGACCGTCTAAGTATACGCGGGTTATTAACCGTGATGTCTCTGGTCACTGCCTTTGGCTGCTGTGTTTTTGGCCTAGCTGATGGGTTACTTATGGCTTCAGTTGGTCGAATGCTCATTGGCTTTAGTGCGGCATTTGCGTTTGTCTGTTCTTTGCGATTGGCTACTTCTTGGTTCCCACCAACCATGTTGGGATTATTAGCCGGTTTAACTCAATCTTTAGGTATGTTAGGAGCTGCGGCTGGAGAAGCTCCGGTATCCTTTTTAGTAAGTAATGTAGGCTGGCGTCATAGTATGCTTATTATCGCCTTTTTATTTATTGCCCTGACTGGTCTTCTTTATCAATTTGTTCAAGATACTCCGGCGGGACATCGCAATGATTCACACTGGGTTAATCGGATTAGCATTCTGCAAAGCTTAAAAATCATTTTATTCTGCCGACAAACCTGGATTAACGCGCTATATGCAGGGTTTTTATTTGGGCCTACTGCAGTAATGGGCGAGGCAATTGGACCTGCTTATTTACAGTTTGGCCATGGTCTAGGTGCACATGCTGCGGCTTTTGCAACTGGTTTGATTTTTATTGGTTGGGGAATTAGCGGCCCAATTTCTGGGTGGCTGTCTGATAAAATGGGGCGTCGTAAACCCTTAATGATTGTCTCTGCTTTATGTGGGGTGGTACTGACTTCCATATATGTCTTTAGTCCATCTTTAAGCCAAAACTATGCCTATTTTATTTTCTTCCTTTTCGGTTTGACTAATACAGGGGTTGCCATTGCCTATGCGGTATCAACGGAAATTCATCATCGTAATGTGATTGGTACTTCAATTGCCTTTACGAATATGATTTCCATTTTTGTTGGGGCATCCTTACAGCCTTTAGTTGGGCGTTTGGTGGACATGGTTTCTGGTGTCCGCGCGTATAATGTAGAAACATTATTGTTGTCTGATTTTCAGGCTGGTTTAAAGATATTGCCGGTATGTTCTTTAATCGCACTTATATTAGCGCTTTTGGTTAAAGAAACCTATTGTAAGCCGATAGAACACGCATAATCGCGCGCGTATATTTAAGTAACCTGGTTGCTTGCAGGCAACCAGGTTGCGTTACTTCCTTTTGTTCAATTTTTTTCTTTGTTTTCAATCACTAGTTTATCGCGCAATAAGACTATTTACTGTTATACTTTATGCTGCAATTCGAATTACTAACATGGAGAGCATAATGAAAAAATTGGCAGGATTAATAATTATCCTGGCCGCTTTGGTTATAGGCGGATATTATGGTATGGGCATTCTTACTGAAAAAACAATCAGAAAGAATATTGAGGTAATTGATCAATCGAATGGATTGCGAGCAGAGATTAAGCAATATAATCGAGGTCTATTTAGCTCAGAAGCTCAGATCCAATGGCAGCTACATATTCCTGAGCATGTAATCGATGCAAATGGCGCTGCGCAAACTGTTCCTGCACAAGATTATGCAATGGAAATGCCTTTGACGATTCATCATGGTCCAGTTATTTTTGCTAATAACTCTGTACGATTTGGACTTGGATATGCCGAAGCTGTTTTCCCATTCCCTAAGCAATATGTTGATCAATTTAATGCGAATTTCACGGCTGAATCAACTAAGCCCCAATTAGACTTAAGTATTTTTGTGAATTATTTTAATCAAAGTACGTTGGATTTCAGTGTTCCTACATTTAATTTGACCTCTAAAGATGGCGGTCATTTTAATTGGTTAGGATTGAATGCGACAACAACAATGTCTCCTGGAATGAAAAAAGTAGGCGGTACAGTGGTTGTTGATGGTGTTCATCTTGCTAAAGGCGATGCTCAAGTTGATTTGGGCAAAGTATCTAGTGATTATGATTTACATGAAACAGATGCTGGGTTGTATTTAGGTGATGCGAACTTCACTTTGCCTGCATTTAATATCCAGGTTAAAGGGCAAAAAATATTCGAGATTGCGGATTTGCTCTTTAAATCAAAAAGCGATATTGAACAGCATTTATTCAATACAAGTTTTACTCTGACAATTAAGTCAATTTTAGCGAATGCGCAAAATTATGGACCAGGTGAAATCGAAATTTCTGTAAGAAATCTTGATGCGGATGTATTGGCGAAAATTAACCAGCAAGCTAATGCAATGCAAAATGGTACTGATGAACAGCGCCAACAAGCAATGATAGCGTTGCTTCCTGAGTTGCCTAAATTATTCAACAAAGGGGCTGAGCTAGAGATTTCTAAACTCAATTTCAAGATGCCTGAAGGCATAATTGATGGTACTTTGCTTATTTCTTTACCTAAAGATGAAAATGCTAATCCATTTGAATTAATGCAAAAAATTCATGGTAAGGCTAAATTGAGTGTTCCTGCTGCCACTGTAAGAGAATTAATGAAGCAGGGAGTTGCCCAACAAATGGCGAAGCAACCTAATGCGCAGCCATCAATTGCTAAACAGTTAGGTGCACAGTCCACTACTCAGCAACCAGGCCAAGCTGCTGCAGCACAACAACCAGCACAGCCTGCATTAGTGGAGCAGCAAGTTGATCAACAATTAAATGCGCTCAAACAAGCGGGTTTAATTGTCGAAAAAGGCGCTGATTATTTCATTGAAGTAACCTTAGAGCAGGGTAAATTTACTATTAATGGTAAGCCATTTAATGAATCGATGTTAAAGTTTTAATTCGAATCTGTATTGTTTAAAAAAGGGGAAATTGTTCTTGCAATTTCCCCTTTTTTATTTTTAAGTAAGTTTGGGATATTAAGGACTCAAGTATTGGTTATTCTATATTGATTTAACGTAGTTTTTTCAATTCGACCCTTGTCTGCCACGGTTTGATTCGGTAATATACTGTTTTTAAAAGGAGGAGCTAATAATAATGACAACAATCAGTAATGAAGTAGTGGATAACACCGCTTCACTAGCCGAGAGCGTAACACATTCAGTACAAAAATATTTTTCAGAGCTTAAGGGAACTGATCCTGTTGACTTATACCAGTTTGTACTTGAAGAAATTGAGACACCTTTATTTCGAGCAGTAATGGAACACTGTAAGTACAATCAGTCACGAGCTGCAATTATGCTGGGAATTAGTCGTGGAACATTGAGAACTAAGTTGCGACGTTATTTTGATGACAAATATGTTGGTACGCGTGATTAATTGCGTTGGATCAAATAAAAAAGGGAGCTGAGGCTCCTTTTTTTATTTGTGTATTGCGTTTGGAAGCCTTAAAAACTACGTCATCCTGAGGCGTCTTACGACGAAGGATCTTTTGAATGTAGCATTGTACTGGTCTTTAACTCATATGCCTCATTTAGAAGATCCCCTCACTGCGTTCGCGATGACGTTCGACCTTTACTATAAGCTCGTGCTTAATTTGCTCCCATACTTCTCGTAATAACCAGAGGATTACTATCAGTATGCTCAGAGGAACCAAATGGGCCAATATTTTTTCCGGTGATTCGGTACTTAATATAATCAATAAGGTGCAAAATAATATTTAGTAAGTTTTTAGTGTCATGCTTTTCAAATTGTATCCACGTTCTTTTTTTACCTTCAGAATCCTCGGTTACGCCAAAAAGAACCTCTTTTGAGATTGGATAGGAAAGAGAATATTGCTGGGCTACAGAATGATGAGAGGATAGTCGTTTGTTAATGCTGGAGTTAAAATGATTAACTAACTCATCATAAAATTTACCATCATCTTTTAAATTCAGATGCCCACCGTTTAACAGTTCTTGTAATACTTCCTGAGTACGAACGGGGTCCGTTTCATAATCAGAGTTAAGGTGTAATGCGGCAATTAGCCTAAGTAAAAAGTTAACTTCTTCACAGCTAGTCTCAATATAATGCTGTTCCTTTCGTAATCCTTCCTGTATGTGTTCGAGCATATCCGTATAGGTAGTTTCAACTTTATCGAAAAATCTAAATAGATTTGCATATTTAGACATAGTGCTCTCTTTTTTTATCAACTGCGCTAATTGTATCAGTGCTAAATTAAGAAAATATTAAGATATTATTGGAAATAAAAAAGATGTGGTGATTTTCAGAAGCCCTGGTTGCACGCAACCAGGGTATTGCTATTGAAGAGATTATTCGGCAAACATAGAACTAACTGATTCTTCTATATTCACGCGTTTCATTGCTTGTGCCAGCATGTCAGAAAGGCTGACTACACGAATTTTATCGCAAGCACGTCCTTCTTCTGATAAAGGGATAGTATCAGTAATCACTACTTCATCAATGTGGGAATTTTTAATGTTCTTGAGCGCAGGGCCAGATAAAACTGGATGGGTAATATAGGCTCTTACACTTTTCGCACCACTTTTCTTTAATTCATGAGCTGCAGAACAAAGAGTTCCAGCAGTATCAACAATGTCATCAACGATGATACAGTTTTTATTTGCTGGATCGCCAATGATATGCATTACTTCGGATTTATTAGGTCCGCTGCGGCGTTTATCAATGATTGCCAGTTCAGCATGTTCGATGCGTTTGGCAACAGCGCGAGCTCGGACCACTCCACCTACATCAGGTGATACAACCATAACGTTTTGTAGATTTTGTATGGCAATGTCCTCAAGTAACATGGGCGTTGCATAAACGTTATCTACTGGCATGTAGAAGAAACCTTGGATTTGATCCGCATGCAAGTCAACGGTAAGAACACGGCATATACCTACGGAGGCCATCATATCAGCAACAATTTTTGCCGTAATAGGTACGCGTGCAGAACGTACTCGTCTATCTTGTCGCGCATAACCGAAATAGGGGACTACAGCGGTAATACGGGCTGCTGAAGATCTTCTTAGAGCATCCGCCATAGCAAGCAGCTCCATCAAATTATTATTTGATGGGGCACAAGTCGACTGAATAATAAATACATCTCGTCCGCGAACGTTCTCAAGGATTTCAACCATGGTTTCGCCATCGCTGAAAGTACCAACTGTCGCTTTGCCTATGGGGATCTGTAAGTGGGAAGAAATTTTTTGTGCTAGTTCCGGATTCGCGTTACCGGCAAATATCATCATTGTGGACATGTGTAAAAAGCCTTAGACCTAGGTTCATCGTAACTTAAACACATAGCAGAAGACAGCCAAAAAGATATTATTATTATTTGAGCACCAACGAAAATGCATCCTTCCAGGTTATCTTCTGCTGTCTGTTTACTTGTGAATCAACAAGAAAGTGGCAGGGGTGCTAGGATTCGAACCTAGGTATGCAGAGATCAAAACCCTGTGCCTTACCGCTTGGCGACACCCCTAAAAATTGCAGATTCTATATCAAAACTTCCATAAATTATAAAAGCTTCCATCCTTGCGATGTGGAGGTATTTTGCAGTGCTTTTATTAACATGTCAACTTTGAAAGCAATAATTTTTATAATTTTTTTAAATTTATACCTTAGGTAGGTTCTTGTTTGGCAAATTAGTTCAATTTGAACTCAAGACTGTCGTCTGGAGGACTTAGGGTGAAGGATTCTCTGAATGAGGACAATGTTAATCTGTGCCTTATTCGAGAGCTCCCTCACAGCGTTCGGGATGACATACCCCTTAGATAGACCAATTTTTAATAACAACTTTAACCATTACCCCATTTCCGTCTAAACGAACGATACCTGGAAGGGCGACTCCTTTTACGGTCGTGTAGTTTCCAAAGGTAACGGTATAGCCACTTTGCCTTAGCATAACTAAGTGGTTGGCTGCGTCACGTTGTTCTGAACCTACTTTTCCTGGTGCCGGGAGGCCTCTAACCCAATAATAGAGATTACTTACAGGAAGTCGGACTCCTGTTTGTTGCAGTAATAATTCATCCGCATTGGTTGACGTAACTCTTTTTGGACCATCTTGGAAGGTAATCGTGCTGCCTTTTTTATTAATTAGAACAGCCCCGGCTCCTAAAGGCCCCATTAAACGGATTTGGTATGAGCTAGGCCCGTTTTGTGTCCAATTCATTGCTGCGGACCAGCCTTTAGATTTATTTTTGGCTGCTAAAGCACCACGAATTTCCCAGGAGGAAACCGTTTCGGCTTTGCCGGCTGCATGTTGTTTTTCTGTAGGCGTTTCGTTAGGTGCTACTTTTGCTATTTTGTTTGGTTGTTCAGGCATCATTACTGGTCGTGGTGGCGCACATGCCGTTAACAAAAAAATGGGAAGCACAATAAAACGTTTTAAATTATCCATACTCACCTCGGTCCGTGATCTGGTAAAGCATTGCATCCTACTGTTTTACCAGGATTATTGTAGTTTTTTGTACAACAATACGCTAGACTGGTCGTTTTAGCAATCAGCCTTAAATCATATGAAATCAAAAGCAATATATCCAGGCACCTTTGATCCGGTGACCAATGGTCATGTGGATATTATAGGACGAGCAGCGAAAATTTTCCCTGAACTTATTGTTGCCGTTGCCACTAATAAGGCAAAAAAACCTTTTTTTCCTTTGGAAACCAGAATACGCCTTTTGCAAGAATCCTTAGCAGACTTGCCTGGAGTGCAGGTCATGGGGTTTGATAATTTACTAATTGATTTTGCACAGCAACAAAAGGCAACGGTAATATTACGTGGCTTGCGCGCTGTTTCTGATTTTGAATATGAGTTTCAACTTGCAGGAATGAACCGTAAGTTATATCAGAATATTGAGACCATATTTTTAACGCCATCAGAACATGCCATGTTTATTTCTTCCAGTTTGGTACGTGAGATTGCGAATTTAAATGGAGACATTTCTCAATTTGTTCCTCCTTGTGTAGCTAAGGAATTACAAAAGAGATAAAGAATAATGATTTTCAATAGAATAAAGCCACAGTATTTTTGGTCTGCGGTATTAATTTTCAGTTGTTTTCTATCTGGCTTTAATACCTATGCAAAACAGACACTCAATCATCCTCCTGGATATGCAGTCGCTACGGCTAATCCTTTGGCGACTAATGCGGCATTGGATATTTTAGCTCATGGTGGAAATGCCTTTGATGCGGGCATCGCAGCCGCGGCGGTATTGGCTGTGGTTGAGCCTTATCATTCAGGCTTAGGTGGGGGGAGTTTTTGGTTATTACATCAAGAAAGTACTCGTTCTAATGTTTTTATTGATGCACGCGAAACAGCACCATCAGCTGCTCACAAGGATATGTATTTAACTGCAGGTGGAGAGGTTGTTCCTGAGTTATCGCTAAATGGAGGCTTGGCGGCCGCGATTCCAGGGCATCCTGCGGCTTTGGTTTATCTGGCAAAGCATTATGGCCGTTTACCATTAAACAAAACCTTAGCCCCGGCAATCAAATTAGCCCAAGATGGTTTTTTAGTGGATAAGCAGCTTAATAATTTTTTCAATATGGAAGGGCGGCTCGAGCAGCTTAAAAAGTATCCCGCAACGGCAGCAATATTTTTAAAAAATGGGCGTCCGTATGAAATTGGCGAACGTTTAGTGCAACCCGATTTAGCTAATACCTTAAAGCGTATCGCGGAACAGGGCGAGAATGGTTTTTATACCGGGGAAATTGCTCAGCGCCTAGTGAAAGGTGTTAATGCTGCGGGCGGACGATGGACCTTATCGGATCTAACCGGTTATCGCGTGAAGCTTAGAGAGCCCTTAGTTGGCGCTTATCACAATATGCTCGTTATTACGGCTCCTCCTCCTTCTGCGGGTGGGGTCGCTTTATTAACCATGTTAAATGTTTTATCTCATTATCCTTTATCTTCCTTGCCTAAAGTGCAATGGGTGCATTATTTGACAGAGTCTATGCGTTTGGCCTATTGGCAGCGCGAAGAATTTTTGGGCGACCCGGATTTTGTGTCTGTGCCGGTAGAAAAATTGATTTCTGCTGAGAATGCGAAGCAATTAAAAGCATTAATTCCTGAGAATAAAGCAATCTCAAGTAAAGTGTTACAGGGAGCTAGCAACAATAATTCAACTAAAGAAAGCAATACTACCCACATCTCGATCATTGATATAGAGGGTAATCGTGTTGCTGCAACCATGACCGTCAATTTTATTTTTGGTTCTAGCGTGGTTGCTGAAGGAACCGGTGTTTTACTTAATGATGAAATGGATGATTTCACCGCTAAAGTAGGGGCGTTAAACGTATATGGGGTTGTAGGAAGTGATAAAAACAGTATCGCTCCAGGTAAACGTCCGGTATCAACCATGACACCAACCTTTCTTGAGCTGCCTGGACGTGTCGCTATTTTAGGAACTCCTGGAGGCAGTCGTATTGCTACGATGATTTTGCTTGCGTCATTAGTGTTTCACGATGATTTTGGAGCAATTAGCATGGTTTCGGCAATGCGTTTTCATCATCAGTTTCTACCTGATTTATTGCAGTTTGAGCCGGATACCTTTTCGCCAGAAATTCAAGAAGCACTCAAGGCTATGGGATATACGTTGATGCCTTTAAAGCAATATTATGGTGATATGCAAGCAATTACTTGGGATAAGGATACTAATATTCTTACAGCTGCCTCTGATCCGAGGGCGATAGGATTGGCGGCCAGTGTTGTTACTAGTACTAGTGGGTATGGAGTGAAATATTAGAGGAAATCCTTTTTCCAGCCCTCACGGAAAAACGTTATTCCGAACGTAGTCGGGGATTTACAATCAAGCACCGAGCCAGATGCGGGAGATCCCTCACTACGTTCGGGATGACGTTTTTCTGTGAGGGCAACGGGAAAATGGTTTACCTCTTACTCACCAATCAATGCCTTAATCGAATCATAAGTCTGCTGAATTAATGCTACCTTGTTATCCATATTAAATTCTGTTGTATCAATAGGCTTACCTATATGTATTTCTGCTTCTTGATTCAGATGAATATTAAAAGTACGGGCAGGAAGAATATTATTAGCACCACGAATGCCGATAGGGATAATGGTCGCATGAGACTCAATTGCAGTAATAAAAGCACCTTTCTTAAAAGGGGCTAGTTCCCCATCTTTAGAGCGAGTTCCTTCTGGAGCAACCCAAAGAATAATACCACTTTCCATTAATTTTTTTGCGAAAGCTAAATCTTTAATAGCCTGATAGCGATTTTTACGATCAATAAATGGAAACTCTGCTGCTTGCATGGCTTTCCCCATTAACGGAATTTTAGATAATTCTTTTTTAGCGAGCATACGGATGGAATGATTGGGAAACGCTTTAAAACCAAGAGGAATATCATAGGCGCTGGAGTGGTTGCACATAATAATTGTGGCTTTCCCAGGCTCAGGTTGGGCGTTATATGGATTAACTACCTTGTACTTTACCTGGACACTATTGAGTAATTGATCAACCCAGTGATGAAGTGCTTTATCAGTCCATGCCCGGGTGAGGTTACTGAAATAATATTTACAAATACAGCGGATGCTTGTTACTGCTGTATAAAAAAATAAGGAGCCAACGACCCATGCTGTTCTTATCTGGTTTATTTTCATTATTATTATGTTAAGTTAAATTAGCCGCTAATATAACTTAAGTCGCTACAATTGCCCAGATGTCACGTCCTCCTGAGTTAATATTTGGCAGTTGGGGCAAAAAGCAGAGCTGCGACCCCCGATCATAACGGTTTGGATCGAGTGTTGGCATTGCATGCATGGTTGATTCTTACGACCATAAACCTTAAGCGAGATGCTAAAATAACCTGGTTTCCCATCAAAGGCATAAAAATCACGAAGCGTCGTCCCGCCACTCTTTATGGCGTGTTGTAACACAGATTTGATGTGCTTTGCCAACAGATGATAGGACGTTTCACTAATATTCTTTGCTGGAGTAGCAGGGTGAATATTCGATAAGAATAAGCTTTCAGTAGCATAAATATTACCCACGCCAACTACGATTTCATTATCCATAACAAATGATTTTATGGGTTTATTTTTATTTTGAGCTCGTTGGTATAAGTAATGGCCATCGAAGGCTTCAGAAAGTGGTTCGGGGCCTAGGTGAGTCAGTAGTTTATGCTGATGTGGGTTTTCATCTATATAAATGAATAAACCAAAGCGTCGGGGATCACAAAACCTCAGCGCTTTATCATTTGCTAAATACAACGTAATGTGATCATGTTTTTCAGGTAAACTGGTGTTGGAAACAATACGTAAGTGTCCTGACATGCCTAAATGAATTAAAAGATACCCTTCACTTAATTGGAGCAGAATATATTTGGCTCTGCGCGTTACGGCAAGGATCTTTTTTTCTGCACAAAGCTCATTAATATTGGAGGGCACTGGAATTCTAAATCCATGATTACGGACTTCAATGTTCCGAATGATTTGCCCTTCGATATGCGGTTTAATACCTTCTTTGGTTGTTTCGACTTCAGGTAATTCAGGCATTATTTTTTATCGTCATGTTCAATGATACGACCCTGCGTTTTTTTAATAATGGTTGTTTTTTTGCTGCCGGGAAAAAGTAGTTCTTTAACTACGGAGATGAGCCAAAGAGTCCCGCCAATAATTAACCCCCAAATAACCACATAGGAAAACATAAACAGGAGACCAACAAATAAGGCAATGGCAATTCCAGCAATAATAAATGGAATTAGAGTCTCAAAGATCTTTGGTACTTGAAATTTATTGTTCATAGCATTATTCCAAAATGTATATATGATGAGATAAGGTTAATTATCGACTACATCACGAAATGTTGCAACGGAATGAGTAAAAATGTGTTATCCTTATACTATACTTGAAGGATCTGATGTAAAACACCGCCTACAAGCCACGTGTTTTGCCTACGGAAATGGCTTTTTCATAAACTAGCATTAGACGCGGAGTGATTATGCTTTTTGGTTATCTAAACCTGTCTTTTTGGGGGTATGTGGTTGCAGTCCTGGTTTTGACGCAAATTACCATTGCCGCAGTAACACTTTACCTGCATCGCTACCAAACTCATCGAGCGTTAACGTTACATCCCATCGTTAGCCATTTTTTTCGCTTATGGTTATGGTTAACTACTGGAATGGTTACTGCAGATTGGGTTGCTATTCATCGTAAACACCATGCAACGACTGACGTTGAAGGAGATCCTCATAGTCCTGTAGTTCTAGGCATTAAAAAAGTATTTTGGGAGGGGGCTGAGCTTTACCGTACTGCGCGTAAAGATCGAGAGATGGTTGCTAAATACTCTCATGGCACACCGACTGACTGGATAGAAAGAAATATTTACTCGCGTTACTCTGCCAGAGGCGTGGTATTGATGTTTCTCATCAATTTATTCCTTTTTGGTCTTCCGGGAATTACTATTTGGGCAATTCAAATGATGTGGATTCCTTTCCATGCTGCGGGCGTGATTAATGGAATTGGTCATTACTGGGGTTATCGTAATTATGAATGCCGTGATGCTGCAACCAATATAATTCCTTGGGGGTTTTGGATTGGTGGCGAAGAGCTGCATAATAACCATCATACTTTTGCATCATCAGCCAAGTTTTCTGTAAAGTGGTGGGAATTTGATATTGGTTGGATGTACATTCGTATTCTGTCGTTCTTTGGTTTGGCTCGAGTTAAAAAATTACCACCAAAGTTAGCTATGGATGAGGGCAAGTTGAACGTGGATATCGATACTGTAAAAGCAGTTATTTCGAATCGCTTCCAAGTGATGTCTAATTACTATAAAGGCGTAATTCGTCCAATATTAAAGCAAGAGCGAATTAATAGTGATGCCAGCAAAGAAACGAAAAAAATGTTTGCGCGAGCAGGCAGTTTATTACGTCGAGAAGATTCTTTACTCAGTTCTAAAGCCAAAGCACGTTTGTCGGATCTATTAGAAGCACGTGAACAATTACGCGTTGTTTATGCATACAAGCAATCACTACAAAGCGTATGGTTAAAAACAGCGGCGACACAAAAAGAATTGATTGACGCACTGCAACAATGGTGCCGCCAGGCTGAAGAGTCCGGCCTTGAGGTGCTTAAGCAGTTTGCGCAACAATTAAAAGGATATGTTCCTGTTTATCAAATAAATTAGTTATTCTCCGTTACTTCTTGTAACGGTTTCTTCAGCCACTTCTCTATGCCTTGCAGCTTGTCTGCGGGACGTAGGGAACAGTGGAATCCCGGTTGCAATCAACTTGGCTACAAACTCTTTTATAATCCATTTGCTTACCCCTAAACTTCTTCTATACTCAAAAGCCTTAGAAAAGGTATTTTGAGGTTTTTAAGAATAGTAGTACTATGATGTTTGGAGTAATAACAGGGAGTTATTTATGACTAAGAGTGTTGCAATCGTTACTGGTGGTACCGGAGGAATTGGTAGTGCAATTTGTCAGCGTCTTGCGGCAGATTATCAGGTAGTTGCTTGCTATTTTAAACATGGACGACATGAAGAAGCGAAACAATGGCAAGAAGAACAAAAAAAACTAGGTTTTGATATCGACATTATCTATGGCGATGTAGCGCAATTTGCTGATTGCGAAAAAATAACATCACAAATGATGGAGCGTTATGGGCGCATTGATGTGTTGATTAATAATGCAGGCGTTACTCAAGATTGCAGTTTAAGAAAAATGTCTCCTGAGCAATGGCAGCAAGTTCTTGATGCTAACTTAACCAGTGTTTTTAACATGACACGCAATGTAATCCCGCATATGTTGGATAAGGGATATGGCCGTATCATTAGTATTTCTTCAATTAATGGTCGTAAAGGGCAATTTGGCCAATGTAATTATGCCTCTACCAAAGCCGCATTATTCGGTTTTACCAAAAGCCTTGCCTTAGAAGTCGCAAACAAAGGAGTTACCGTAAATACGATATCGCCTGGGTACATAGAAACCTCGATGCTTGCTGGACTTAAACAAGAAGTTCTTGATGCAATTATTGCTAATATTCCTGTTGGACGTTTGGGGCATCCTCAAGAAATTGCCGATGCGGTTGCTTTTTTTGCTTCATCAGCAAGTGGTTTCATGACTGGAGCAAATTTAGACATTAACGGCGGACAGTATATGTAGTTTCCTTCCATATATCGATACAGTAAAAAGTCTCAATTAGAAAAGAATAGCTCCCAAAAGTTGTTACTCTTGGGAGTTATGTCTATGCTTAATGAAGATAAAACAACAGTAGAGAGTCCTATGCACAGTCACAACGTTGTATTAATTACTGGGGGTACCGGTGATATTGGTACTGCAATCGCAAAACAATTAAATGCATCTTCTAAGCATGTATTTGCCCTTGATCTTGCTACTAAAGAGCATGGCATCGCCTGGGAGGAAGAGTTGCGAGAAGCTGGGTATCGAAATATAGCGTTTCGACATATGGATGTGAGTGACTATGATCAATGTGAAAAAGTCATCTATTCCATTATAAAAGAATTCGGCGATATTGATATTTTAGTGAATAATGCAGGTATTACGCGTGATGCGGTATTCACTAAAATGACGAAACAGCAGTGGGATGAAGTATTGCGGGTTAACCTTGATGGAATGTTTAATGTAACCCGTCAGGTTGTCGAAAATATGAGAGAACACGAATCAGGACGAATTGTTAATGTTTCTTCTGTAAATGCCCAAAAAGGTCAGTTTTCTCAGGCAAATTATGCTGCCTCTAAAGCGGGTATTTATGGGTTTACCAAGAGCTTGGCGCAAGAATTAATGAGTAAAAATATTACGGTAAACAGTATTTCTCCTGGTTATGTTGATACTCGTTTAATGAAAGGGATTCGCCCTGATATTTTGGAATCAATTATTGAGCAAATTCCTGCAAAACGTTTGGCACAACCTGAAGAAATTGCCTGGGTAGTGGAGTTTTTAGTTAATGAGAGGAGCCAGTACATTACAGGTGCAAACCTGAGTGTTAACGGTGGACTTCATATGTATTAGTTGGCATTAACGAGTTATCTGTTCTTCACAATACTACTTTTTGATAAGATGGAGTATTGAGCTGAGAACAGATAACTCAGACTATATCAACATTCATGAGAACGCTATGACTCGATTAATAAAAAAATATAAAAATCGTCGCCTTTATGATACAGAAACCAGTCAATACATTACTCTTGAAGAGCTACAACGTTATGTCGTGGATGGGGTACAATTTACCGTTGAAGACTCAATGACAGGGAAAGATTTAACGAATACCATTTTGTTACAAATCATTGTCGAGATGGAGGCGGGAGCGAATCAATTTTTATCCTCGGCAATTTTGCGACAGATTATTTCTTTAGCCAATCATCCGATGCATGCTTCGTTAAAAAAAATGATGGAGCAGATGTTCATGGTTATGGAAAAACCCCTACAAACCAATCCTTATACTCAGGCTACTGACAACTGGAATCAGCAAATGCAAACGATGATGCAGCAGTGGCAGTCTTTATTTAAGCCGTAAATAAAAACAGGCCATTTTGTAACATTCACTTAAATGAGAGCAACATCATCCCTCACTATGTTCGGGATGATGTTTTATGCTGCACTGCAAAAAATAATTTTCTAATGCATTGACAAGAGTGTTTCGAATGTACTATTATTAAATTGTGCGATGCAACATAATAGTGGAGAATATCATGAATCAACCCAATTTTGAAAAATGGAGCGATATGGCTAAGAAGTTACAAGAGCCCTTCCAAGCCATCGCTGAATTAAATGTTAAAACACTACAAGGTATTACTTATATTAAACCAGAAGAACTTGCCAGTATAAAAAAGCCTGAAGAATTGCTAGAAAAGCAAATTAATTTGGCTGTTGAAAATGGTCATAAGGCTTTGGATTATATGCAAAAATCTTTTCAAATTGTTGAAAAGGCAATGTTAAGTCTGGTTGATGAAGCCAAAAGAACCGGAACTGACAAGCACTAATTATAAGTTTCTACCTACTTTTAAAAACCGCTATTTAAGCGGTTTTTTATTTTTATTCAAAGCCTTCATTATTAGCAATTAATTTCTTGGTGCAAATAAATAATATGCTGCGATGCAGCAAAATAATTTGTTAATCTATTGACAAAAAAAGAGATCATGTACTATTATTAAATTGTGCGATGCAACAAAATAGTGGAGAATACTATGAACCAACCTAATTTTGAAAAATGGAGCGATATGGCTAAGAAGTTACAAGAGCCACTTCAAGCCATTGCTGGATTAAATATGAAAACAATGCAAGCCATGACTTACATGAAACCAGAAGAACTTGCAAAGCTTAAAAAGCCTGAAGAGCTATTTGAAAAGCAAATCAATTTGGCGGTTGAAAATGGTCATAAGGCATTGGATTACATGCAAAAATCGTTTCAAATTTTTGAAAAGGCAATGTTAAGTCTGGTTGATGAAGCTAAAAAATCAGCTTCGTAGATTAGGAAAAGTGTATCCTGGTTGCTTGAAACCAGGATACACTTTTGAATATCGCAGGTTTACAATCCCCAATAAAGAATATCTTTTCTCAGCTCCGAAGAATGTGCATAGACGCCAGGAATATCAATAAACACACCATTAGTAACTAGTTTGTCACTTATCTTTTGTGCGCCAAATTGAATAAATTCTTCATGTGCTTGGCAAAGGACAATCGCGTCGCATTGTTCTAACTCTTCTAAATCAACCCAATCCATATCCATTTTTTCATGAATTACTAAAGGGTCGCAGGCGAGAGCATTGATGCCCATGGACTTGAGATTATCATATAAATTAATTGATAAGCTGTGACGGATATCATTCACATTTGCTTTAAAACTCATACCTAAAATGGCAATTTTGGCATTGGATATAACTATTTTCTGTTTAATTAGCAGCGTGGTTAATTTATTAATTATAAAATAATAAAATTGTTGGTTTGTTTGATAGGCACAGCTTATCAAGTTATGGATACAATCCGAGGTACTGGCTTGGTAAATCAAGTAATATGGGTCTTCAGGAATGCAATGTCCTCCAACTAAGCCCGGAGTGTATGGGTGGAAATTAGATTTTGTTTTTGCCGCTGCCAAGACGTCGTGAAATGGGATTTTCAGTTTATCCATGATTTGGGAAAATTCATTCATCAAAGAAATATTAACACTGCGTTGGATGTTTTCTAGAAGTTTACTTGATTCAGCCACCTCAAGGCTTGGTGCACTATGCACTTTTATTCCGGGAATTAATTGATACAACTGTTCTACTTTTTTTAGTGCTTGTTCGTTTTGTCCCGAGATAACTCGGACTGAGGTATTGAGTTGGGTCAAATGCTCATCTCCAGGAACGATGCGTTCAGAAGCATAGCCAACAAAGAAATCAGTACCGCTTGTTAATCCGCTATTTTTATTAAGAATGGGAATTAGTAATTCACGAGTTGCTCCGGGAAATACCGTTGACTCCAAAATAACGAGATCTCCTTTTTTTAAAACCGAAGCAACAAGCTTTGATGCAGTTTTTAATGGATGAAGATCGGGAACTTTGTGGGGGTTTATGGGGGTAGGCACGGAGATTAAATAATAGTTTGCTTCTTTTAATTGTTCAGGGTCATGAGTAAAATTAATATTTTTGGTTTGAACCTCTGTAATTTCCATGTTTTGGTCAACGCCAGAGGCCAGCTCGTTAATGCGTTGCTCGTTGATGTCAAAAGCAATGACTTTAATTCCCGCATTGAAGAAGGTAAGTGCGCTGTGCAATCCAACATAGCCAACCCCTATTATTGCAACGATTTGCGTCATAATGTCCCTTCCGTATGGGGTTCGTCTTATAGAAAGTATAGATTATATTTTAACCTATTTGCTTGGTTCTATTCTTTCTTTGCGAACGCTATGAAGCAATCCAGAACTCAGTGCAAACGAAACATGGATCTGGCTCTTCCCTGTGTTTCCAAGGAAAAAATGTATCTATCCTCGGACAATCACGCGATGTTTAAGAAAAAATCGATAGTTTCTTGTAATCCGACAGAGAGCTCATAAGTTGTCTCAAAACCAAAAGCATGCATTTTTTCAACGCTGCCTACAGAATGCATAATATCGTAAGAGCGTTTGGGGTTATGTATTGGATCTACATTTTTTCCCATAAGCTTCGCAATTTCAAATGCCAATTGATTAATGCTAATTCCTTTACCAGTACATACATTAACAACATCGCCATCGGTATTTACTTTATTCATTAAGTTGACTAATGCTTTGACTACATCCTTTACAAAAATAAAATCTCTAGTTTGAGTACCATCACCAAAAATTACCGGGGACTTATTGTCTTTGAGTTTATTAATAAACTTAGTGATTACCCCTGAGTAGAGCGATTCGGGTGCTTGTCTTGGGCCATATAAATTAAACAAGCGTAAGCCCAAGGTTGGTAATTGATAATTTTTTCCTAAAGCATAAGCATTTAACTCAACCGCTAATTTATCGCAGCCATAAGAAGAAAGTGGCTTCACTAATTGATTTTCTTTAAGCGGTAGTAGGGGAGTATCACCGTAAACAGCGCAGGAAGAAGCATAAACAACCGGGATTTTGCCTGCCTCTATAGCTAATTTAAAAACAATCAAACTCCCTTGCATGTTGGTTGCATGAAAGTGAAACCAATCTTCCATGGTCATAATCACCGAGGGAATACCAATTAAATGAAAGCAGCCGTCAATATTGTGAAAGTAAGGTCGAACGCGTTCCTCATTAAGTATGTTGGTTTTTATCGTTTGCGCTTTTGGGTGTTCATAGGTTCCTGTAGAGAAGTCGTCTATGACCGTAACTTCATGCCCGTTTTCAATTAAAAAATCAACCAAATGCGACCCTAAAAAACCAGCGCCGCCAGTTACTAAGTAGTTTCCCATTTTGCTATCCTTAGGTGGTGGATTATATATGGGAGTATAGCCTATGTTGCAGTGGGCTTAGCAGCCCCGCCACTTAAGATGGTTCATTATTATTTTTAGGAATCGATTCAATATCTTCTTGTTGCCCAATACCTCCAAGATCGAACCAAATTAACCCGTTATGAGTATATTATAGGCATAAATTGGAGTGTACCATAGGCTTAATCAACCATCATAAACGTAGTGAACTCAAGATTCTTAAAGTTATGATTTAAGAAGAAGAGTGCGCAGGCTATCGCTATAAGAGAACCAAATCCCAATCCATAACCATAGTAATTAGGTCCTGCGTATAAAGAAATTAGTGTAAATGTAAAATTGCCCACAGCAAATACTACACTAACTATAAGAGCATGTGTGTTTTGGGTCATGTAATATAAGATATTCAATAATCCGAACAAGATTATATTTAAACCAACAGAAACCAAAAGGATAAATAATAAATTGAGGTAAATTGGCAAAATCTGTAATTGCTGAAAAATATAGTTCATCGAAAGAAATGCTACGATGAGCATGGCTGATTGCGCTTTAAAAAGGCTAAATACAGACGCTCTACCTGAGAGTATCAATTCATTTCGAACCGCATCGATTTCTGATAAGGATTTTCTTTGAAAAATTGTTCTCATATATCGGGGATAAATTAGTGCGAAATCAGCTTCAATATGAAATAAAAAAATTGCGGTAGCAGGGATCGCGACAATATATGCAATAAACATGGGTAAATCATAAAGGGGGGATAATCTTAGCGGTGGGTAGATTAAAAAACCCGTATTAGGATGGTACCAAAAAAGAAATTTATCAATCCAAAATCCTAAGGCATAAAAGAAATTAGAGAACACCAAGGTAAAATAAAGATTTTCTTTTTTTAGAAAATCAAATTTAATGCAATCACTGGTAGGGTAATAATCCAAAATTGCGTAGAATAAAAAACCTAATATAATTACTTGTGCTAGCAAGAATCCAAATAAAAGAGCAATTAAGTCATTTCTCGCCCATAAAAAATAGACAACAATCATGCAGTAATAGCCGAGAGCAAATCCCCAAATAATAAATCGATACGCTTTTAGGCCGCTCAAAAGAACGATGGAAAGCCAAATCATGCATAAAATATTGAACGAGGAGATAAGCAAAATTTTCATGCTGAGGCTTTGTTCTAAAAAGAAATAAAAGACTAATGGAACTGAAATAAACACACTAAAACAAAGCTGTATAAATAAAGCACCAATAAAATTAGGTGTTATTTGGTCAAACTCATGGGCGAAAATTTTATTGGCCATAAAGCGAAAGAATGAGTACTGGAATAAAGCACTTAAGATCATGCTTGTGGCTAAAAGATGAGTTGCTATGGATAGAAATTGATAGCCCAAGAGCGAATTAGCGGTGGTTAGAGAAGCGAAAAAACAAATAATTCCCAGGCTCGAAATAATAAAAAGCCCTGGCCCCGCTCCTATAAGGGCAGTGAAGCTATAAGCGGTTAACATGCTTCGATAAGAGCCATGTTTCCACAAATTTAATAATTCAAATCCAATTCCGGCCATGGGCTATCGCTGCATCGTAAATTAAAGTGTAGTTTTGGATTAACTGATCCATACTGTAATATTTTCGTACTCGAGTTGCCGCAGTCTGTTTGGCATTGTTCCACGTTTGCTCGTCTGTTAGTAGCTCATAAGCTGCATTGGCTATGCCTTCCGCATCCGCCATAGGTACTATACGACCGGCTAAGCCTAGTAATTTATCTTCCTCATCTTTGCCTTCAATTAACTCACGACACCCCCCAACGTCGGTTGAAACAACTGGTAGGCCTACCGCAAAGCTCTCAAGCATTACAAATGGAGATCCTTCACTAATAGAGGTCATTAATAACAAATCGATTTGTGGGTAAATTTCCATCATCTTTTGTTCGCCTATAAACTTAATTTTATCCTCAAGCTCCAACATTTCTACTAGTTTTTTACAATTAGCGACATAATGCTTGTTTTCACTTAATGACCCTACAATCCAAGCCTCCACCTGCGGTAATTTTTTAATCAATAAAGCGCTCGCGCGGATAAATGTTTTTGCATCTTTAATTGGTACTACACGTCCAATAAAAGCAACGACTGGTTTTGTTTGGTTAAGTTGTTTATCTATGAATGGATAGTGCGCGAAATCAATGCCATAGGACATTATTTGGGTGCGCTCTGGGCGTGCTCCATCCGCAATTTGGCGTGCTTGATAGCCATCAAAGAGGCTAATAATTGGATTTGCTGCATTATAGGTTATTTTCGCCAGCATACTAAAAAAACGAACCCAAACCTCAAGCAGGCCGCTTTTACGGGAAAATAGGGCATTTTCTTTTACGACGTTCTCAAAAAAATAATTACTGATTAACTCGATCCAACGCTCTTTGGTGTAGATGCCATGCTCTGTGAGGACCAATGGTAAATCGTATTTCTTTTGTAATAGCGCCCCTAAAAAGCCAGCATAACCGGTAGAGGCGCTGTGTAATACTTTGAATTTGGGAACACTATCGACAATTTTTGCCAGTTCCCAAAAAGGGCGGTGTAGACTTCGAATACCCCAGAAATAATCAAAAAAAGATTGTTCCGAATACTGTTCTTGATATTTTTTTACTAATAGTTCCCAAGAGGTTTTGGAGTGTAAGAATAAATCTTTATTGAGGTGAGTTGAATTTCCCATCAATTCAAATAATTCGGGCATAGTCTCCGATTGATCTTGAATAAAACTGCCGAATTTCTCATGCATAGCGATAATTTTACTTTTTATTTCTGGAGCAATGTCGCCGGTAGAATGTTCTATATGCTCTTGTTTTTCAAATAAGAAGTGAGCTTCTAAATGAACAACGTTCGGTAAAAGTGAACTATGAAAGCCGGTATAATCTTCAGCACTGGTTCCTAAGAATATAATTGCAAAACTGTATTGTGGTAATACACGAATTAATTCTCGCGCCCAATGAGATACGCCGCCACCAACAAAAGGGTAAGTACCCTCCAATATTAGGCAGATGTCTGCTTCTTGAGCTTTTGGAAATTCTAATTGATTCATCCCTTGTCCCAAAAATATTTAACTGGTGCAATAAGAGAGACATCCAATAATACATCTGAATCTAAATATTTTTTTACTGCCAAATAATCGCGCTGGTTGTATTTTATTTCGGCCAGGTAAGGCAGTACTTGTGACGGTGGTACGTTAAAGAAAGTGGTTTTATTAAAGGCCGCTTCTGCTTCAGGAAAGCTTTTTAAGCGGGTGAATATCTTGCCTAAAAGCACCCATAATGTAGCATCCTCTGGTAAAACTCTTAAAGCCGATAATGCATAAGAAAGCGCTTTTTCGATAATCGAGCGTTCTAATTCATTAAAGATTAAATGGCGATAAACCAATTCCCAATAATGCAGTGCCAAATTCTTTTCAAATTTCGCACGTACCGCTTCACTAAGCTCTTCAGTTTCTAACAAATTTAATAGTTGTTCAATATCTTCAGAAATAAATCGTTCTTGTTGCTCCAAAATATTAAAGGCTAATAAGCGAATTTCGTCTGCTTCATCAGCTAGAAGGCGATACATAATTTTATTCACGTCGGCAAATTGCCCTAATCTAATTAATGCCTCAGTACGTTCATAGGTATTGGAGCTATAAAGGAGGCTTCTGATGGCACCACCTTCGCCGTAGAGCGGATTTATTGGCTTAAGTTGTTGAATATTAATGCTATTATCCAGGTTTTCAGAGTGCTTATAAAATTGCTTGCGAAAATGAAAAAGGGTAAATACTACAAAAAAACCGATCAATATTCCCCAGAGGGGAATAAAAAAAGTCAGCAAAAAAATAAATACCGAAAAACTCCAATTAACCTGCTTAAAATAGGATTTTAAAAACATTTGTGCGGCTAGGCTAAGAATTAAGCAGGCGATGAAATGAGGAAAAAGAGGGTCGGCTACAAGCGATTCAGAGGCTAAATCAATTAGGTTAAGCTCGATTATGAGGCTAATACCAAGCAAGATCATCACGACTAATATCATGTTTTCCCCAGTAAATCATTGAGTAGCTCAAGTGGGGTGGTAAATGAGGATACCAGGCAGGAATGACACTTAACTTCTGCTTCATTTAATTTAATATTAAATTCCTTTACAAAAATAGCCTCAATACGTGCTTTATAACTTTCTATCGCTAAACGATTACTTAAGGGCATTAAGACTAATAAAATTTTAATACCGTTCTTATGAGTTTCCCAAAGGGTATCGATGCCGCGCGTTTCTTGTTTTAATTTGAATAAATACTCTTCTTGATGCGGGTGACTGTTAAACCAAAAAGCAACGACAGCACTGTCACGATGAGCGGTTTTTTGTAACATACTTAGGCGCTGTAATTCATTGGCAAAGTCGATATCACACTCAGGATATTTTTCGAGTAAAGTATTGGCATGCTCAACTAAATTAGCGGCTACAAAATAGCCTAGAAATAAATGAAGTATTTCTAGGTTTTCGTCATTAAGCTTTAAAAAAGACATTTCCTCAATGATTAATAGGGCATAAATGGACTCGTTTTGATCAAAAAAAGGAGCCACAACCAAATACTCAGTCCAATGGCCTTTTAATATTTCTTGAGTGGAAATATAGGTCATCGCTTTTTTATCAAGGCATTCGTGAATCAAAAAATCCATTGGATTTAACGATTTTATTTTACCAATTGTAGTAACTGCTTCGGGAAGAACTTTATTATTTTTTACCGGGAAAATTCCGGCCACTTCTAGGGAGCAGTAAAATGAGATGATATTTAAAAAGCGATATAAAATATCAGGATCTAATTTATCTTCTTTTCGTGCTAAAAGCTGGCGCAGTTCCATTAATGAGTTTCGCACCGTAACGGGTTTGGAAATAATACTATGTTCAAGGCGTTGATAAGCTAATAAAACTACCTTGTAGGCATAAGCGGTATTTTGAATCCTTTTTTGTAAGTATTCCGAGATCTGTTCATTATGAATAAGCTTTTTGGACCAGCGTGAATGAAATAGCGCGCAAGATAAGGTTAATAAAAAACCACCCAAAACAAATAATTGAAAAGAAATCAGGTACAGTTGCTGGGGATAAAGATATAAATGATAGGCTAGTAAGATTAGCAGACTCATTTGTGATGGCCACAAGCCATAACGCAAGGCAATCAATACTGGGGCAAACCATATCCATGGAAAAGGACTGGATAGAGAAAGGGAGTCCTGTAAAAGCACGCTAGCTGATAGAAATAAAATAGTTATTACTAACGATTCACCCCATCCGGCCAGCGTGTTTTTATTCTCCATGCTATTTGCCGCGCATGCAATTAGTTTGATATAAGCCGCTGAGCAATGAGTTTATTAAATCTTGCGCAGCGGTAGTTACTGCGATACGACTGCCGCGACTGGAACTACCTACAGCCGTCCAAACAACACGCTCTGTTTTCAGATCGATTAATTGCAGTGCAATGCCGACAACCGGCTCCCCATCAAGGCCGACTTTATAAGTCCATTCATTAACATTTCCCGTCATGGCATAGCGTGCATGGATGCGACGAGCCCATTTGAGTAGGGCTGCTCTTGATTCAACCTGATTCATTCCTGGAAATAAGACTCTGCCGGAGGCTCTATTCTGATAAATTGCCAGGTGGCAAACGCCCTTAGATTCTAAAACTGAAGCGGTTATGGACATCGCGCGTGCGTCGGCAAGTGGGGTTTCTGTATTATTCACAAAGGGGATGACTGCTATTTTTTCATTAAGATTAATAGGTACGCAAGAACTGTAATTGATGACACTCTTGGTACATGCAAAAAGAAAAGGTAAGGCAAAGGTTATTAAAAAAATCCATTTTTTTATCACAATAAAACTCCTGTTATTTTAACTAAAAAATATCATATACCGAGCGCCAATCATATAGTTTACTGCATTAGTTGTGGCTGCTGCCGAACCGCGTTCTACATAGATTAGCAAAGAGTCACGCCCTAATATAGTTCCATTAACGCCCGCTCTTATATTATTTGATAATGCGGTAATTGTGTTGTAGTACACACTAGCCCACAAAAAAGGGCGCCAGCTATGGCTATATTCTTGTATGCCCTCTCCAAAACTAAATATTAATCCTCCTTCATTATACGAGTTAGGAATTAATTGTTGATAATTGGACTTAATTGCACTTGCTGCTAAAGTAGGATTTGCAAGTTGTTCTGGTGTTAATGCAGGGAATAAGGTTGTTACATTGCCCCCAAAACTTCCGTTCCTATAAAAATTATATGAATTAGCAAACACGCCAAGAGTATAGTCAGGATAGGATAACCAAAACTTATGTTGATATAAACCCAAAACGTTAAAGCCATTTGCCAGGTAATGTCGGTTTTGGGAGTAATAGTTTAATCCTTGTAACTCTAAAGACCATAGATCACGCTTGCTTAAATGATGTAGTATGTTCAGATTGATTTGATCCTGTACCCCGCCAATACGTAAATAGGAGTTTTGCAAATCCTCCTGATTATAATGGATTTTGAAGCCTCCCTGCCAATTTCCGGCCAAGGTATAATTAAGCTCCATCGAGGCGGGGATAAAACTACTTAAGGCATTTCTATAACCCAGATTATAGCGGATACTTCCTCGATGAATGGTTTGTTCTAAGGATACATTGGCATGAGTATCGTTATTGGGCACATTGGTTATCTGTGCGGCTTGATTGGATCGGATACGCCATAAACTAAAGGAGGGAGTGATGCGCAAAGAGTTAGTCAATCGCAATTTGCTTTCCATCTTGGTACGTGGGCCAATGACATTAATAAATTGTTCGTACTCCTCCCCAATACTACAATGATTTGCTAACTCCAAGCCATATTGAGTGAATTCAGAGTAAACGTCTGGTGCTAAGGGGCGCTCAGTGAGTTCTTGAAATGCTAAGCCAACAGCCAAGGGTTTATTTTCAAGGCGAACGGCGGCATTGATTCGGTCTGCTCGTGGCCATTCTTTTTCCAGATTTGACATGATTGCTTGTAAGTTGGGTAAATCATTTTTATTTAGTGCCAAGTTGATTTTGGCCCAATCCGGTAAGGTACCTTGTAAATAATTCCATTGCACATAGGTAATTAGCTCATCATAATGGCGTGGTGCAAGCCAATTTAAGAATATATTTACATCATCATTCGTAGGGGATTCAGCCATTAATGCATTGAGTAACATTGCTTGTTCCGTACCAGAAACGAAAAAAGGAGCCACTTGTGCTAAAGATTGGATTAATTCTCGGTTGCGCTCCTTGGACTTGGCGTCCAATTTAGCTAGGGACATTTGCCAAATCAACGCTCTCATTTTTTGTGCTTCTTGGTTTAATTGGGCTCGCTCAAGAAGGGCTGCGTAATCAATGAGTATTTGTTCTTGCTGTTCCTCTGTAAATAAATGCTGTTGATACATCACTAAGGCAGGATAATAGAGATTTAATACATTAAATCCTTCCGCAAATGGATGCCAAAGCTCCTTATTATTCATGAGGTTTCGTTGAAAAATATCTTCCATTAGCGTTTTTATCCATAAGGTTTCACCATTGGTGATGAGCGACCACAATAAGCTATTTTCAAGATTGAGCATTTGGGGGTGGAGTTTCAGACCTTGAGCTAATACTTTTCTTTGTGACTCTTGTGCTCCCATATGGGCATAATAGGCGGCTTGCACTTCCCAGAATAATTTGTTTTGCGAAAGATGCTGTAATTGGTTTTCAGACAAGTTCATTAATACCGTATTTAATGTTTGCCATTGATTTAATTTGAGCCCTGAAAAGAGAATCGAGTTTAGATAAAAATCATTTTTATAACGTTGCCAACCGAGCAGGCTATGGTTTAACGCTTTTTGAGGATTTCTCTCCATTTCTAAACCAATAATGCGAATCAAATTCGACGAGGAATTCAAAACATGCGAATAACTCACGGCAACCGTTGAGGTATCATTGATTAACCAGGCCAGATCACCTAGGGTTTGCCAAAACTCTGTATCCTTCGGTTTTGCTATGGGGATACCTAACTTTAAAACGTTTACCGCCGCCGCAAATTGGGAGCGGGAATAATAAATAAGTCCTTCAGTCATAACGCTTTTTAACGTTGGCCCATAATGTTTATCCAATGATTGCCATGCACTTAAGGCATTATCCCATTGCCCTAAGTCCATATAAATTTCTGCAACACGCTCTCCTGCTTCTTTAGTTGGTATTTTACTTAAAACGGCTAAAGCTTTCTGAGGTTTTCCTAGCCGATTCAAGGCATTAGCTAAATCTATTTGTACATTTACATCGTTAGGGTCTTGCTCCAAGTATAGGTGAAGTGAGGTAACTAACACCTGATCAAAGCCTTGAATTTTGGCTATAGAGATGACGTATTTTATGGTTTCAATATTATGATTTTCTTTTTCAACATATAACCACTGTTTAAAACCAGTATTATAATCGCCCACCCAAATAGCTGTTTGCGCAAGCTTTTCATGCCATGTCAAATCTTGGGGGCGGTTTGCTACAGCAATTAATGCAAGTTGATAGGCATCTTTAATGTGTGAGTTGTAAACTAAGGTTTGAAAAGCAGTTTTAAATACCAGGTCATCATAGGGCATACTTTTTATTTGTTTTAGCATATCCGGCGACAATAAATTAGCTGGTTGGCTTTGTGGCGAGGCAAATCCCTTAATGGAGAGAACGAACAAAATAGCGAAAACTTTTGTTCGACGAAGGAACTTCCAAGTAGGACGGCCTGCTAATTTATGAGCGTTATGTTGCATTCAGAAGATCCCTCATTTGCTTTGGAATCATCTGTCTCATGTACCCGTGCAACTTATTAGAACTAGTTCTATTCATGTTTTTTATTTTCATTAGTTAATAGCGCTTTTAGGGCATATTTTTCAGCAACTTTGGGTTGGTTGGCCGCAACTGCTAAATGAGAAATATATAATAAAAAATCACGGTCATTTATAACTGCCTCGGGTAATTGCTCGGCAAAACTCAAGGCCTCGTTTAATCGATTTCCTGCCCACAGTACTTTTATTACTTGCAGAGCATATTTTCTTTTTTCAAGGTTATTCGTCGCTAGTTGATAAGCAGTTTTATAAAATTCAGCACTATTTTCATGGGCATTATTTCCCATCGCAATAGTTCCACCCATGGCTAATTCTTCGGGGGTTTTTAATTCATTCATCGCCTTTAGGCGATTAAAGATTTTTAAGGCAACTGCGCTTTGGGCAATTCCTTGGCTATCAAGTGCCAACGTTTTTAATTGGTCAGGGCTTAATGGTGATTGCGCTAAGGCAGATGTTTTTTGTTTTAAGGCTTGCAAATAAGCAATGCGCTTCTTGGTATTGAGTTTTGCATGGTCGGTTTTGTAGCGCAACATCAAATACTCTATCCATTGTATTTGAGTTTGTGCTTCGCTATTGCCGGGTTGTTTTTTCAATAATGCCAATTTATCTTGCGCTTCATTTATTAGTCCTAAATTAGCTTCCTGTTGTAAAACGGCAAAAGTTAACTCTGGATTTTCGGGCTCTAATTGTTCCCAGGCGCGCAGATAATTGAGCACGACAGGTGCTGACACCTTAGTTTCCAAGGTTTTCTGCAACAAGTTCCTGGGAAAAAGAAGGTAAAAAATAAAACTGACTACAACGACAAAGATCATGATTTCCCAGATAGGAAAAAAAAGCTTGTTGGCATTTTCTTCATCGGCAATCAAAATGAATTTCATCATTCGTCTCTTTTGATGTGTAACTTACAGTTTTATCTGAATTAGCCTGAGTCTTCAATATAAAATTTGACGATAGTTTACAATTTTGCACATTAGCAATAGTAAATTCTAATGGTCTGTAGCCTTGAAAATGAATGCTGAGTTGTTTTTCCTTGCGCTCAAAGGAGACTACAGACGCATTGGCGTCAACCAAATATGGTTGGGTGGGTTTTTCTTGCTGATACGCTAATAAGGTTAGCGAACCTGGGCCTAAATGAATGTATCTATCTTCAGTGTTTTCTTTAAAACCAATCACGTTGGTACTGTGTTCTAAATCAGGATAACCGAGAGAATTTAATGATCTGAGCTCTCGTAGATTGCCATTGGAATGAATAATCCAAAAATTATCTTTTTGACCAATAACAAGCTGATAATAATCCAATACTTTTTTAATGTATTCGGAAGTAAAAATATTCATAACCGGCTGTTTTAAAGCCCAATCATAAACTTTTATTATGGTTTTCAAGGTTGCTGGATAACTGGCTGAATAAATATGATAATAAAGATCGATGGGCTTAAATCGACGAGGCTTATCGGTGAGTTGTAAGGTTTGAATGACTTTTTCATAGCCATATAATGGGCCTGAAAAACCATCAATGTAATAAAAATCCAAATTAATCGGTGCAAAAACCTGATAATAACCCCCTAGCTCAAATCCCATGGGGCGAATTCCCGTAAGCGAAGGAAAGTTATCGGTAATGAATGAACCGTTACCATTAATATTTAATAACTTATCTTGATAGCTTAGGGCTAGGGCTTGTTCGGAAGGCTCACTTAAACCAGACCAAAAAAATAAATGGCATTTTTTATCTGCAGGAGCCAAATATTTATTAATAAAGTCGACAGAGCCGGTAATTTCTGTAGTGAGGTTAAAGGTGTAATTAGGTGTTTTAATACCTAAAGGTGCTTCCCCAAAGGCATAGAGCGTTTTATCTTGTGGCTGCCAAAAAAATGGATGAGAAAAACTATGAGAAGCTATTTCTACCCAGGGAAGTGCAAAAATAGATTTTGCTGCAGCAATTAACCTGGGGGAATTCTCTGGCTGGGCGGGATTGGGGGCTATTTCACCAGTAATCACGGAAACACTCGTGGGGATTGGAAATCTTTTTAAAATCCTATCGCGAAGTTCTTCTGCAGCGAAACGCCCATCGACCCATTTCGCCGGGTAAGAAAAGCCATCGCCATCGATATGTACCATCATTAATCTTCTACCATTTTCCGTCGTGGTATCCGGTATGGGAACATCTTTTAGGCGCAAGGCATCATGAAAAAAGTTAATGGGGTTAATAACCCATTTGGCTTTATTGTTTGGCATATATTGAACCACATAGGGCACTAAGGCATAGCCTCCCCAAGGAGTAATCGCAACTGCATCCTCTGTTTGCTGATTTTCGTCTTTCATTTGTAACAAAACAGTACTTGAGTTCGCGTGTAAGGCTAGAAAAGCATAAGGAAAAATTGGCGGGGGCATTTCCAATCCCACATAGTTACTATTCACTTTAGTTGGCACTAAACTTTTATCTGATGAGGTAGTCGAGCCAAGGATTAAGCCTAATTTAGCTAACTGTGTTGGCGCATTGTCTATGCCAAATTTATTTAAAAAAATTAGGGGAATTTTATGGGCAATTTGTTTTAATGCCCAATCATATAGATAGGGCCTTTCTTTATTGCTATCAATCCATAAAATGATGCCGGCATATTGATTTTGTAAGTTCCCTTCAGGTAAGTGGGGTTGTTGATCCAGGTTCAGGTATTCTGGAATATAGCCCATATACTCTAAGATGGGACCAATAAATTGCAAGGAGGAGCTAAAGCGTGTAGGTAGCTTGGTGTCATCAGTAAAGGCCACTAAAATTTTTCGCGTAAATGCAGAAAATTTTTTAATGTAAATTTCTTGCAATAAACTATCTGCAATCCAAGGAATAAAGCCTTGTTGCTCCAGTTGAGCCGCCAATATGGGCGCCTTATTTTTTTGTTCCGGAGGTAAATAATCAACAATGATTATGGGTAAATTCATTGCGCGAATTTTATTGATTTCGGTGAGTAGTTGCGCCCGCTCTTGTGCAGGGGTCGCCTCATATTTTCTCTTGTTTTGGTGCCAGGCATGATAAAGGGATTCAATGAGCACGGCATACACGTCGGAATGTACTTCAGGCAATAAGACAAAACCACGATTTAGGATTATTTTGGCATCTGGATGGCGTTTTTTTATTTCCTTAATTAGGCTGATAATGCCTGCGACTTGCTCTTGTTGCCCCTTAGGATCGTGAACTGCTAAATAGTAGGAGTCGAGCGTGTCTAGAAAAAAGCCTCGATATCCTTTATTCCACAAAGGTTCAATCAATTGGTCCAAAAAAAATTGTCGCCACTCTGGATGGGTTTGATCCAAGACTTTATTATTATTCCAGGCTTCGTTTTTACCAATGATCCATTCAGGATGGATTTTTTTTATATAAGGGGAATTTAAAGCTACTTCGCCAAGGCTTACATAGGCAAAAGCCTGACTTATCGAGTTACAGTAGTCCTTTGGATTAAAATCGGAATAGGGATCTACGATGACAATATTGCGCATGCATAATTCTGTAACGGGTACTTTTTCCCCATAAAAAATTGCGGCACTTAATTGCCCAAATGCTTGTGTAGTCAAAAAAAGCATTAGCCACGCGATGTAATATAATGTTTTCATAAAACACAAGTATCCTCAAGTGTACTAGCTTAACTATCGCATATGCGCGTGGAGTAAAATAAAATTGGCGTCATTGCGAACGAAGTGAAGCAACCCAGGGTTCTGTGCCGCGAACCCCTGGGTTGCTTCGTCACAACGTTCCTCGCAATGACGGGTATTATTTGAGAACTATTTCTCCACGACCCCATCGTCATTGCGAACGAAGTGAAGCAACCCAGGTTTTGTGCATCGAACTCCTGAGTTGCTTCGTCCCTACGTTCCTTGCAATGACGGGTATTATTTGAGAACTACTTCTCCATGACCCCGTCGTCATTGCGAACGAAGTGAAGCAACCCAGAGTTCTGTGCTTCGAACTCTCAGATTGCTTCGCCACTACGTTTCCGCAATGACGAAATTTACATACACCGTGATCGCGTATACCGTCTTTTAGATGAGTTATTACCATCATTCTGCACTGCAGCAAAAGTACTGTCAACGAGGAGCCTTTTTTATTTTTTTTCGGTATTCGTACCCAGGCAAATTGCTTCAATACTCGATAGGTTGGTGGTGCATTTACCACCATCTTTCAAGTCATAATGCCAACGATGTCTTGGACAGACTAAGCAGCCATTTTCAATCCAGCCTTGCGATAAATCTGCTCCCTGATGTTTGCAATATCTTAAAATAGAATATTGCTTCCCTTCATAATGAACGATGATGCGCTCTCGACGTTCTAAATAAGATTTCATTAATTCACACAGTCTGCCAATACTATTTGCATCTAAAGTAATAAATCCATGAATTAGCGTATTATACAAATCGGGTTTACGAGACAGTTTTACCCTAAAGGTCAATGCGAAATCAGGCCAGTTGATTTCCTTTTGTAGTGCCTTATGCACTTGCCAGGCGGGGGCTTCAATTAGGTAATAATGATGAGTGTCAAGGATGGTTTTGACCTTGGTTAAGGTTTTTTCCTTAAAATTAACTTGATACATCCAATCATAATCTTGAATTTTCCAATAAAGAGGAACCGTTACCTCTTCATGGACCAATTTTAAGCCCTTAATTTTTTCCTCCAGGTCCTTTTGCAACTCTAAAAAAACCTGTTGCGGATTTATCTGATTATTTTCAAGCTCGCGCTGATAAAAATAATCAGTATATTCATTCGCATAAGAGTGTATGTTTTGATAAAACTCAGCATCGTTAAGTCGGTTAGGTGCTAAATGAACCCATTGAGATGTAACAACATCTAAAGCATCCCCTGGCATTAGCTCTGGCCATTGGGTGTTTGAATCTTTGCAACGCTTATTTAAAAACTCAATGAGTTCGGGAGCTCGGGGGAAAATATTAATCGGCTCAAAATTTTTATGGATAAGCATCGGATCTAAAAAGCAGGGGGGGCCTGCGGAAGGGAAATAAAATGTAGGTTTTACTGTTTCAATCGCTCGTGCCGTCAGTTCAAATTTCACTGTTTTTTTGCTTAAGGAAATTTTTTCATAAGTGAGTAGATCATAGTCATAACAGGTTGGATGCCAAATAGCTCCGGAAAATTGAGCTGCGAATACATCAATTGGCCCGTATTCTTTGGTGATGGTTTCTAAGCGCTCGTTAATTTTACAATCATTAATATTTAGAAATGTTTTAGTGTTTGCCTTGATGAGCACGGCAGAATCGCATTCAAGTTCTGAATCAATAACAAACATGGTGAAGCTGGAGCCATCTTGAAAGGCCAGGTTTTCCTTATCTTTCAACTCCAGGATTTGCTTACATTGATAATCCATTTGCATTAAGGCATCTTTGACTATGGGATGCTGAAATTCGGCCAAAATAAAGGAGAAATCTCTATTCTCTAGGGAGTTTAAAAAAGCAGGGTCAAAATGGTCTTTATGCTCATGGCTGATGTAGATGTATTTTTCTTTTTTGCTTCTATTAAATAAATCAATAACATATTGAGCCATATGGTGATTTCTTGGATATTGAAACCAGGAGGAATCAAAGGCCCCGAAGGGGGATAGCCAAGGATCTAGAACGATAATGGTTGACGTGGTTTCTACACAAAAGCCCGCATGTCCTAAGTAAGTAATTATCATTTTATACCTATTTGTTTAAAGTAGGCTGCAATATCCGCAATGGTCGTGTCTATATTCCATTTATAAGTATAGTGGGTCAGGTTCAATAATTTGTTGATGTCTGGTTTGCGATCAGCGATGTAGATAAAGTCATTATGATAAACCTCACTGAACGGAATATGTGTAATCGGCGATTGGCTTGCGCAAATTTTTTTTATTTTTTTTGCCAAGGTATTAATGCTTATATCTTCATTGAAACCAACATTCACAATCTCTCCGACAGATGCTGGATTATTGGCGAGTCGATCAATCAAATTAACCGAATCTTCCACATTGCAGAACGATCTTTTTTGCGTACCATCACCAAAGACGGTAATGGGTTCATTATTCATGGCTTGTTTAATTAATCGTGGTACTACCATGCCATATCGAGATAATTGATTGCGCCCAACGGTATTAAATAGTCGTAGAATAATGGTTGGCATTTGATGTTTATGCCAAAAAGCTAAGGCGATTGATTCATCACTGAGCTTGCTAATTACATAAGAAGCATGACTGGTGATGCTGCTTTCAATAATTAACGGGGTATGTTCGCTCATGGTTTTATGCTGATTCCCATAGACTTCGGAGCTGGATGCGATGATCACTAAGGGTTTGCTCTCTAGAGAAAGAATGGTTTCCATGAGTTTTAAGGTAGCAAAAATATTGCATTTTAAGGTTTCAACCGGGTGATTTAAGACATGAAACATGCCAACAACGGCAGCCATATGATAAATTCTATCAACACCAACAAGTGCCTGGGAAAGTCCCTTCCATTTGAGCAAGTCTTTTTTGTAGAAGATAAAGCCTGGTTTTTGTTGTAATGCTTTGATGTTTTCGAGCCTACCGGTTGATAAATTGTCAACAACAAGGACTTCATCACCTTTTTGCACATGATATTTTGCTAAATTTGAACCGATAAATCCTGCACCGCCAGTTATTAGAACACGCATCATGGTCTCCAACGCTTTATATCGTTTTGCCGAGCCCCGAATTCCAACGGCCTGACCACAGGAGTCGGTGAAGATGGTTTTTTCTTTGTCGAATTGTAAAGAAGTTACTTAAATTATAGTCGAAGGTTTTTTAAATTTAGTACGTTTTGCGCCTTGCGCGCAAACGTTCATGTGAGTGAACGTGTTAACGTCATTTTCAGCTCCCCAACATGTAAGGCAAGAAAAAACTTTTTTAGTTGCGGGCAAGAGGTTACAATGTGTCTCTTATCAGGGAAGGTGTTTCTCTTTTCTAAGGGCTGTTTATATCCTCGATACAGGGGCATTGAGTGATCATTTTTCGTTATTTAGCTAAAGAAGTGTTTGTCACTTTGATTGCGCTAACATCCATACTCGTTTTAATTTTTTTGAGTAATCAATTAATTCAATATTTAAATCGGGCTGCTTCCGGAAGCATTCCCGGGGTTATTATTATGAAATTAATGATGCTTGAATTACCAACCTTATTAAGCTTGCTGGTTCCCTTAGGCTTTTATATTGCCATGCTTGTTGCTTATGGACGTTTGTATGCCGAAAGTGAAATGACTGTATTAAGAGCTTGTGGTTATGGCTCAGGCCAATTGTTAAAACATAGCTTTATTATGGCATCAGTCGTTGCGGTTATTGTCGCTGCAGTGATGATTTGGGCTAGCCCTTACATCTATATTGAACGTGCCAAATTATTACGTACTACGGGTATTCAAACGTTAGTACAAACCATCATGCCAGGGCGATTCCATGCGATTAATGATGGTCAGCAAGTTTTTTATGTGCAATCAATGAGTCGCGATCATACCAAGGCTGAGCAAGTATTTTTGGCAAAACGAAGCACCGAAAAGGACAAGACTCGTTGGGATGTCTTATGGGCTGATAAAGCTTATGCGGAAACTGACGCAAAAACCGGGGAAGACTATATTATCTTGCAAGACGGCAAGGAGTATCAAGGAACTCCCGGACATGCCAACTACCAAATTGCAGAGTTTGGCGAATATAAAGCACGTTTACCACACCCGATTGTCAAAATAGGCGATGATTTACGTACTTTCAGTACCGCAAGTTTATGGCCATTAAATAATCCCGATCGGGGTAAGGCTGCGGAATTGCAATGGCGTTTATCCGTGCCTTTAATGGTACTCACACTTACTTTGGTTGCAGTACCCTTGAGTCGTATTAATCCTCGCTCGGGTAAATATGCTAAATTATTTCCGGCAATTCTTATTTATATTCTCTATGCCAACTTGATGTTCATTGGGCGTAATGCCGTGGTTTCTGGAGCGGTACCTCAATGGATAGGTCTATGGTGGATACATCTTATCGTAGCGGCTCTGGGATTATTCCTAATCTGGCGTAATCAGGTGAAATTAGCATGAATATTCTAGATCGTTATATTGCAAAAACCGTTCTTATGTCCATCGCTATGGTTACCTTAATGCTAGTGGGGCTACAGATTTTTATTTTATTTGTTGATCAGCTTGGTGATTTAGGGCGAGTTGATTATGGGATTATGCAAGCGGCTTTTTTTGTTCTATTGCAAATGCCTTATCAAGTCTATTTATTCTTCCCTATGGCCAGTTTGTTAGGTTGCTTGATTGGCTTAGGTATTATGGCTAATCATAGTGAATTAGTGGTGATGCGCTCTTCTGGAAAATCGATATTGCAGATCACCGGAGCGGTTTTAAAAGCATCAGTCCTCTTAATTGTACTCGTTACCATCCTGGGAGAAACGGTTATTCCGTCTCTGTCTCATTATGCCAATGATTATAAAACGGCGGCGGTGAGTGGTGGACAGACGTTAAGAACTTCTAAAGGGTTTTGGTTGCGTAATAATAATGATTTTATTTCTGTAGGCCAGGTTTTACCAGGCTATGTATTGCATGATATTTATCAGTTTCGTTTCGATGATCAACGTCATCTAAAAGTTGCTCGTTTTATTCGTGAGGCTAAATACACCGACCAAGCCTGGATGGCTTATGATGTGCAACAAACTGAGTTTAAGGGCGATAGTACGAACGCACAGACTTTTGCAGCTATACCTTGGGATGTCCCGGTTAAACCTAAGATCTTAACCATTAGCAGTATTGATCCCGATGAAATGACCTTACACGAGCTAAATCGTTATATTCGCGAGCAAAAGCGTAGCCATCAAAATGTGCATACCTATCAGTTCGCATTTCTGCAACGGATAGTGCAACCATTTACTACGATGGTAATGATGGTCTTGGCGATCCCGTTTATTTTTGGCCCCTTACGTTCTTCGACTATGGGTTCCAAGTTATTGGTTGGTGCTGCCGTTGGATTCGGTTTTCATATATTAAGCCGCTTTTTTGGTCCAGTGAGTACTGTATTCCAATTACCACCAGCACTAGCTGCTTTGGGGCCTACATTTATTTTTGCCGCGTTGGGGATTTATTTGATGACTCGGGTGAGGTAGTTAACTTGAGTAGCTTACTGCACGTTCACGTCATCCTGAGGAGTTTACGACGAAGGATCTCCTGAATGTAGCACTACACCACTTGCCCGGCAGCCCATCCAGAGGACCAGGCCCATTGAAAATTGTAACCGCCAAGCCATCCGGTTACATCTAATGCTTCGCCAATAAAATAAAGTCCAGGAACTTCATTTGCTTCCATGGTTTTTGACGAAACCGCATTGCAATCAACCCCGCCAATGGTTACCTCGGCAGTGCGATAACCCTCTGTTCCATTGGGCTTTATCTGCCAGGAGTTAATTTGGTTTGCTACCTGCTCTAGATCGCGATTGGCTAAATCAGCTAGTTTTTTTTCTGCCAACAGCGGGGGAGTGAATAGTTCAACAACCCGTTTGGGCAGGTAATTGGCTAATACGGAATTTAATTGTTTATGTGGGCTGGCGGTTCTTGCAGTTTTTAATGTTTCTAATAGATTGATTTCTGGGAGCAGATTAATATCAATATGCTCTCCAGCATGCCAATAAGAGGATAATTGTAGAATTGCGGGGCCACTTAAACCACGGTGAGTGAATAGAGTATTTTCGCGAAACGCAATGCGCTCGTTTTGGGCAATGCTATCGACACTAACCCCGGAGAGTAGGGCTATTTTTTCTTTTTCAGTAACATCTAAGGTTAGTGGGACTAAGCCTGCGCGCGTAGGCCATACTTTCATACCAAATTGCTCTGCCACTTTATAAGCAAAGGGGCTGGCTCCCATGGTGGGGATGGATAAACCACCGCTGGCAATAATCAATGATTGGCACTGAAATGTCCCTTTTGTGGTGTGCAGCTTAAACTGTTCGTTTTTTTGAATTTTCTCAATACTGGTTTGTAATTGGATTTTGCTTCCAGCTTTTTCACATTCCTTTAAGAGCATGTCGACAATGTCTTTCGACTTATTGTCACAAAATAATTGCCCTAGAGTTTTTTCATGAAAGGGAATGGAATGCTTTTTAACGAGTGAAATAAAATCCCATTGTGTATATCGTGATAAGGCGGATTTAAAGAAATGAGGATTGTGGGAGTTATATTTCTCAGGCTCAATGTAATAATTAGTAAAATTACAACGGCCACCACCAGACATTAAGATTTTTTTGCCGACTTTATTGGCGTGATCGAGCACCAGTACCTTTCGATGACGTTTGCTGGCTTCAATGGCACACATGAGGCCCGCCGCCCCTGCACCAACAATAATGACATCTACTTCTTCCATACTTTTAAGGACTACTCTAATTCTAGGGATAATTCCACTTTTCTATGCCAAATAACCTGGGCTAATTCAGTAATTTCACAATTGAGCAAGAATGGTGAAGTTGAGGTCGTGTCTAAATTAGTACAGATCAAATTATAACGCCCTTCTTCTGAACTGGGTCTCAACTTTCTTACCAGGGTTTCTCCTGTGATTAATTTAACAATACAGAAGGTGCCAATATAACGATCTGCATAATCAACAGGAACTAACTTACCACCAACATAGTCTCCAACTGCATAAAAAGGTTGCATGGAGTCATCGGTAATTACCGTAATGATTGGATTTTTATTTTCTGTTTCAAAAAAGTTAATCTCTCGCAGAATAGCATCTTTTTCTGCAATGGAATTGAGCGAGAATTTATTAATTGGCCTTGGAGGGAGGCCCTCGCCGTTTATAAACCATTCTGGAGATGTGATCAGACCACAATCAAATAAGGTTTTCACATATTTGATCATGCTTTTTTTAGGTACAGGGTATCTACCGTCTTCCCACGCTTGAAGTGTTGCAGCAGAAAAACCACACTTATCTGCAAACTCGCGCCTGGAAAAACCCAATTGCATCCTTACGCTTTTAAGGCGTTCTCCGACAATTTTATAAAGTTCTCTATTCAAATCAAATTCAAATTCTAGCATAGAAAGAGTATTAAATATTAATGATAAAACCAGATTAACTTATTTTATTTTTAATATTTATCCATTACAGTACATTCGCTATTGTAATTAGTGGGTTCTCGATGTCAATTTTTTTAAATAAAAGATTAAAGAAAATAGGATTCTGCGACATAAGTATAGACTATTTTTAAAAACAAAGGTTATTTTGTCTATAAATTGTACCAATACAGGAAAAATTAATTAACGCAATAAATATTAAAAATTAATATTTATTTTTATCTATGATATTGAATTTAATTGAAAAACGAATATTCTATTTGTTTAATCAAAAATTCAGTGGATCTATCAATGTTTAAAACTCTGCAAAGGACTGTGGCGTTTGTCTTAATGTTTTCTAATGTTGTTGCTGGAGCGGGTACCCAAGGATCTGCTTCTATGGGAAGGACTCCCATGATGCATGCTGGAAACACGACAACAAACTCTTCCTCTTTTCGACCTAATGCTGTGCCGCAGATGGAGACGCCTGCTAATCTTGCTCTTAGCAGTGAGCAATTTGGTTTAACCGGGCCACTGAACTTAGGTGTGAACTATAGTGATCTCACTGGCACTTATGTAACAGCACAATATGTAAAAAGACTATCGGATATTTGGGCTTTTGGTCTATTAGGCGAGTATGGTAATGATCAATACCGTTATAATGGAACACTAGGCTTGCAAGTAAGCCCAACAAGTTTAATCAAAGTTTCTGCAGAGCGTTTAAATCAGCGTTTACCCTTTATGTTTGATTCAGGTTCAATTTATCGTCGTATAAGTCAAGACGCGGTAGGCGGACGTTATCAAAAAGTTTTTAATGAGAACTTTTTGGTTAAGGCTCTGGACTTTGGTGGTTATTATGCCGCAGCACATAATATGGAGTTGTCTCCTGTTATTTACATGTCCAATGGAATGAACTGCTTGGGTAATCCTACAGGTTTAGCCTGTATTAACGAACGTAATATCGCTGGAGGAATTAGTTCTGGAGCGGATGTTGGTTTTACCTTGTTACTTTCACCAAAAACATTGCTGCAAGCACGATTAAATTATGATCAAGTACATTACAGCACTATATTCTCTTCAAATTCTCATTATAATCGACAAGGATTTGGTACTACTGTTAATTTGGAACAGTTACTTACTTCTCGGTTGAAATTTACCGGCGGCTTTGAATATCGTGCCATTTACAATTCATTTAATGTTGCTTTATCTTGGTTGTCGCCATTCTTTTCATCTGCGCAAACCGAGATTTCTCTTTTTGCCCAACGCATCGTTTCGAAGAACCCCACACCGGATAATAATATCGTAGGGTTAAAAATCGCATTTTTGGGTGATATTGATCGCACAAGAGAAAAAGATTATCAAATTAATCCAACTGCTTTTCTTTCCGATTTGACAAACTGGGTAAGAGAACCTGCTGTAAAAATGAATCAAGTACTTGCTATTGCGGAACAAATTGTCCGCTTACTTGCTCCTAGTGTGCAATCGCTTAATCCTAATAGTGGGCCTTTAAGTGGTGGTAATGTGATTACCATTAATGGGACAAACTTTAATGGAGATCCTCCAACTGTACTGATCGATGGGCAATTTGCGGTTGTAAAATATATTTCACCTGCGCAATTATCAGTAACCATACCAGCTGCATTGCCAAGGGTGGTTAGTCTTGCGCAGTCTACGCACCAATCAGTACCCGTTAACGTCATTCTCAAAAATGAGGATGGTCAACAGACAACAGTAACTAATGGATACATCTATACAACGGCTGTTTTTGGCGCTCCGGTAATTACCGCGGTGACTCCAAGTTCGGGGAATACCGGAGGACATACGATAATAAGTATAGTAGGGCAGAATTTTACTAATGGGGCCACGGTTACTATTGGCGGGATTAATGCAGAAATTATTAGTGTTTCATCAACGCTAATTGAAGCAGTTACTCCGGCGCATGCTGCAGGAGTTGTTGCGATTGTGGTAACAACCGCCGCGGGAAGCACGACATTTTCCAGCGGATTTACGTACACGAGTACTGCTCCTGACATTACTAGTATTACTCCTAATATAGGTTCAGTTGCTGGTAATACCACGACAACAATTACCGGGACTAATCTGAATGCGATTACCTCTGTTTCTTTTGGTGGTGTGCCCGCAAGCAGTTTTGTGGTTAATAGTAGCACCTCAATCACCGCAGTTACTCCTGCATACAGTGGGGGTGCATTAGCTGTTAATGTGTTGGTTAGTGATGGAACATCAAATGCTACTTTAGTGAATGGCTTTACCTATCAGCTAGGCACTCCATCGATCAGTACTATTTCTCCAAACCAGGGGTCAACGTCGGGTGGGACAACAATTACGGTTACAGGTAGTGGTTTTGCAACAGGAACTACCATTACCATTGGAGGTATACCGGCAACTAATATTACCGTAATTAACCCAACAACTTTAATGGCTACAATACCTGCTTATGTCAGTGGTCCTTTAGTAAAAGATGTTCAGGTTAATAATGGTGAAGGGATCTTTACTTTGGCAGGGGGATTTACTTACATTGCCAGTACTCCCGAATTATCTAGCCTGACGCCAACAAATGGATCTACTGCAGGTGGGACAACGATTACGTTAAGTGGTAGTGGTTTTGTTGCTGGCACAACCGTAACTTTGGGTGGAACTAGTGCAACAGATGTTCATATCATTGACGCAACTACATTAACCGCGGTCACTCCTGCACATGCTAGCGGCATTGTAGATGTGGTTGTGAATAATGGTGTTGGCAGCGCTACCTTAAGTGCTGCATACACTTATCTTGCTAATGCGCCTACGTTAACTGCAATTAATCCTACCACGGGTAGTGTTGCGGGTGGTGTTTCCGTAACATTAACCGGTACTGGTTTAACTGGAATGACGGGTGTCAGTTTCGCAGGAGTTCTTGCTACTAGCGTGGTGGTTGTAAATGATACTACGATGACGGCTGTAGTTCCTGCTTATGTCAGCGGGCCTTTAGTCATCGATGTAATTGTGAGCAATAATAGCTCCAACGCAACTTTAGTGAGCGGGTTTACCTATCAGGCAGGCCCACCAACTCTTGGCTCGATTAGTCCCAACACAAGTTCTGTTGCTGGGGGAGTAACTGCTACCATTCATGGGACTAATTTTGTTCCCGGCACCACCGTGACTATTGGTGGTGTGGCATCAACGAATATTAACGTAATTAATGCAACAACCGCCACCTTGACTATTCCTGCCTATGTGAGTGGGCCTTTAATAAAAAATGTGGTAGTTAATAACGGGGTTGGTAGTGCGACTTTGGTCGGTGGATTTACTTATACTGCTAATGCACCTACCTTAAGTAGCATTAGCCCGATAACTGGTTCGATCACGGGTGGCACTCTAGTGACATTGACGGGAACCGATTTTACACCAGGCACAACAGTAACGTTTGGTGGCGTGGCGGCAACTAATGTAAACGTGAGTAGTGCCAATACCTTAACGGCGGTAACTCCTGCTTATGTCAGTGGCGCATTGACCGTTGATGTGATGGTGAATAATGGCGTTTCAAATGCCACTTTATCGCATGCCTTTACTTACCAGGCGATTGCCCCAGCACTGACTAGTATTACGCCCAATAGCGACTCGGTCGCAGGTGGCGCAACGATTACGGTGAGCGGTAGTGGTTTTGTTCCTACAACTACCTTAACCATTGGCGGTATCGCGGCAGCCAATATTCATGTTAGCAATGTAACTACCTTAACAGCGACTGTTCCAGCTTATGTCAGTGGTTCCTTAATAAAAGATGTCGTAGTTAATAATGGCGCGGGCATTGCCATGCTTACCTCTGGATTTACTTACATTGAGAGCGCACCTGGCTTAAGCGGACTTACACCCGGTACTGGTTCAATATTAGGTGGAACTACGGTAACGCTAACGGGAAGTGGCTTCGCTCCTGGAACTACGGTAACTTTTGGTGGTGTATCGGCCACAGCAGTTACGGTTGTGAATTC
>JARLJR010000080.1 GCA_031291095.1 Legionella sp.
GACGCACCAGACTTAGGATCTGGCACCGAAAGGTATAGGAGTTCAAGTCTCCTCTCTCGCACCAACAAATTGCAGGCTTCGACAAATGGGGGATTTGCTTCATCCCCTCCCTTTAGGGCGCATTTTCCCGTTCTCCCCTTCGGCCCTTTCGCAGAAAAATCCTCACCCCCCTACGCTCTTTTCAGACGTAAAATCAGGGTACAGCAAGCGGCGCTTCCACAAAAGCCGTATAATGTCGTGATGTTGCCGGAGCATACGAACGGATATTATTGTTTATGGGCGTTAACCGGCAAACATTGAAATATTAATTTTACTCTTGTAGAATTACCCGGTTTAAAATTTCCGTCGCAGGCTATTGACTTAAAAATCATACCTTTTTTATCGCAATAGGAATTCGCCTCATCGTATAAAACCGGGAAAACATTATTTTGCTCACTTGCGTAACCTTTAGCGGAAATTACATAGGTGCCGTTTTCTGAGTGACTGATTTCAGAAACGGTTGTTCCACATGATGCTGTAAGCATTATAAACAAGAGCGAGAAAAGGTTTAAGGATTTCGATCTCATAAAACTCCTACCGTTATATCGGCCCGCCGCATTACGCAGGATTCTACACCAAATCCGACTTTCCCTAATTCTTATATGTTCTCAGCAACGTCCGATTAGGAAATTGCACTCGACTCAACAGATGATCTAAAGTCCCCCCGCCCCTTGCGGGAGGGGGAGCTAACCGCAAATACCAAACCGGACAATGCTGATATGTTCTTAAAATATTATTGAAATTATGGCAACTATTAAATTGTTAACCTGCACTGGTATCTGTACTAATGTAGACACGCCTCCGTTGCCTTCATATAGGGCTTGACCATATGCGACGGATGTCGGGGCAACAATTTGAATACTTGACGCCCAAGATGCGTTGTCGTCGGTCCAGTGGCGATGTGCTGCTTAAGGAAAGAGGGGGGGGATAAGATATGGATTTGAGACCGGCAAGGACACACAATACCCATGTAACACCGATGAAAGAAAAGGGGCTTGTCAACTGGAATGGCGGAATTCCCGCTATTTAACGTGACAGGAAAGACAGAGCGCTGAATTTTGCTCTCTCGCCCATACGAAATAATTCGGTGAGTAGCTTGGATTACTGAGAGCCGGATCATTCGTTACATTGTCGGTATTATGTGCATCATGGCATGAAGCACAGGTAAGATATCCATTATAGAGGGTTTCGCCGATCTTCTTGGTTCGGTAGGTATAGTTTGACGCCTGTCTATCCTTCGTGCTGGCAGTCATTGCGGCTGCCCCTGAAGGAACCCTGTCGATAAAACAGCTGGACGGATCAACAAGTTCACCCGGGCGCGCATTTAGGGCATCCTGATACAAAAAACCGATCGGATGAGTAATCGAGAGGTTGTCGATGAAGCGACCAGGAGAGCTGAGAACCGAAGATCCGCCTAATCCACCTTGGGCTGTACCTATGTAAGGACCGTGGGAGTCAACGGCTGTTACACCGTCATGGCAGCTCATGCAAAGCCGACTTGGACCGACAAGCGGATCTGCGCCGAATGGGATGGAAAGGTTGGCAGGGGCAGTCCATGAGTAGGGGGCCAAGTTAACTGTCGATGCCGCGCGGTTCCAAAGTGGCGCTATTTGGATGCCGTCAGCCTGAGCGTTGTGCGGAGTATGACAATAGATACAGATCCTCTGATAGTCATCTTGAGCGTAGTTACCGTAGACCGCACCCAGGTAGCCGATATCATGGAACGAACCGGCAACACCAGTTCCAGGCAATGATCCCGCCATTGAAAACGTAGGATTCGAAAGTGTAATTATCGCATAAAGGCAATATAATAAATACGTTACAAGTGACTTTCGGATGTTTTTACGATTGTAACTCATTATTTGCTTTCATGACGACTTTTTCATTACTACATCACTACTGTCCGGTTAATAGTTGAATAAGTTTAGTTGGTTGCAATCATGGGTATCGAGATTTCGCTTCAGTGCCTCTGCAACCAGCGATGAAATGGGCTTTTTCTCGAACAAGTTGACCTCAAGAATCTGTAGAACA
>JARLJR010000081.1 GCA_031291095.1 Legionella sp.
CATCATTTTCTCAAAGTCTTTTGGGCTGAGATACCCAAGGTAAGAATGCCGTCGTTTTGTGTTGTAAAACATTTCTATGTAATCAACGATATCACGCCGGGCTTCTTCTCTGGTCCTGTACGGTGAATCAAATACCCGTTCCATTTTCAGGCTGCCGAAAAAACTTTCCGCAACGCTGTTGTCCCAGCAGTCGCCCTTTCGGCTCATACTGCTGAGCATGTTATTACTTTTCAACATCTTCTGAACATCATTGCTGCAATACTGGCTTCCCCGATCCGAGTGGAAAATAAGACCTACTGCTGGACGCCGACGCCAAAGAGCCATTTGAAGGGCATTGAGTACCAGTTTCTTGGTGATTCTGTTATCCATTGACCAACCTACAACCTGGCGGGAAAACAGATCCAGAATGACAGCCAGGTATAACCAGCCTTCATTCGTCCAGATGTATGTAATATCGGAGCAATATACAGTATCTGGAACTGACGCTTCGAAGTTCCGGTTGAGTAAATTCGGCGCTACCGGCAGATTGTGTTTACTATCTGTCGTGGCCTTGAATTTCTTCTTCTGCTTCGCACACACACCGGCAAGTTTCATCAGCGTTGCTGCTTTCGTCCGGCCGCATGACTCGCCTTGTGCCTCCAGTTCCACGGAAATCCGGCGTGCGCCATATGATTGTTTTGTTTGGCGATGAATTGCCTTCACCTTGGGGAGTAATCGATCCCTTTCTTTCTGCCGAAACGATTTGTCTTTAGACTTCCAGAAATAGAACCCACTGCGACTGACTTGCATTACCTTGCACAACAGGGATAATGAATATGCCTTCTTTGCCGTATCAATAAATTGATATCTCACCCTTGCTCTCTCGCAAAGAAGGCTGCCGCTTTTTTTAATATTTCACGCTCCAATTTCAGCTGCTTATTCTCTTTTCTGAGCCGTTTGAGTTCGGCTTGTATTGAGACCCCGTCGCTAATGGTTGCATCTTTTTCACTCCCACTTCCAATGTCTCTCTTCCACCGGCCTAACATATTGGCGTTAACTCCCAGATTCCGACTGGCTTCCGCTACGGAATAGCCTTGTTCCGTGATGAGTTTCACCGCCTCTTCTTTGAATTCATTCGTGTAGTTCTGTCTTTTCCTTTTGCTCATGGAACACCTCCTCAAGTTTTATTAAATCACTCTTGAAAATGTGTCCATTAAATCCTTACCACCTCA
>JARLJR010000082.1 GCA_031291095.1 Legionella sp.
TAATAAAAGCGTGATCATAATATCTTGTCCATTCAATAGAATTTGATTACCTCCTTTATCCGTCAACCAAAAATTGTACACATTATGCTTATCACTGCGTAACTGCTTGGAATAGGCTGATGGATCGGTTGTTAACTGATAGGACATCATACTCAAGGGTATCGTATTGTTGCCATAAATCTCTTGCAAAACACTATCACCATCATCATGATTAATACCTATATCGGAATGAATAAAGACACGGGTTTCAGGCACAAAGGAAACGACATTCGCACTCATCAACGAACCTCCTACAAAAGGATACACCACCCCTAAGCTAAAACCAAATTGCTCGTGCATTTCATTCGTAAATGAAAAACTAGGTTGAAAAGTACCATTCCCAGTCACCGAGAAAGTATATTTACCTGTATTGGCACTCGTTGAAGTAGATGGATACGCCATGTGATAAACCCAACCATTGGGTGATAACGATGTCAAGAGAGTCTGGACAACACTCGCAAAAGAAAGGACTGAATAATTACCCACTGGAATCGTCACGATCGTATTGACACCCTTCTCTGTCAAAGTAAAAGTATTCGATAGACTGGCTACTATATAATATGATTGTGGAATTGAGGCTTGTAAAACACAGACTCGATCAAACTTGGCACTCTCTGGTATAGACATCACAAATGAAAAATTATCTGTACTACCACTTTGCCTTTCTTCAGAATTTATATAGTAAATCTTACTGGCTAACATTTGAACTTATATAAATACTTGAGAAATTATAAGGATTATAATGATTATTGCATTATAATCTTTCAATAATTATTCAATAAATATTCTCAAATATATAGTTATATTGAAAATGTCGTTTGCAACTAGAGCTCCGCTATCGGAAGGATTCCAAAATCCAAATGAAGAAGATGTTCTTGAAAGCAGTGACTCTGAACCTGAAATCATTGTCGTGCCTAAGAAAAAGTATCAAGCAACTAAAGGCGACGCTGATAAACGTAAGACTCAATCTAAACTGAACCTACAGAAAGCACGTGAAGCGAAAGCACTCAAGGCTAAACTGAAAAAAGAATCTGAACAAGTCGAACAAGAACAACAATCCAGACAAGTGACTATACCTGAAGATAGTGAGAGTGAGTCAGAATCCTCTGATGAGGAAATCTTTCTCACTAAAAGATCAAAGTCTAAACCCATCCCTATCCCAAAAAGTAAATCACAAAGGGGTTCGGGGAAAAGTAATTCAAATGATCGGATGGATCGTTTAGAGTCAATCATTGAAAAAATCGCAAATGCTAAACAAAAATCTAAAGCCAAAGTTGTGAAACAAACCATTGTGCAAATGCCTGCTTATGCTAATGCTAATCCTAATCCTACCAATCCTAATCCTCTACTACTTTCTCAACTTAAAA
>JARLJR010000083.1 GCA_031291095.1 Legionella sp.
TAATGAGATTGGTGTTTGAATAGGTGGGGTAATGGTTTGATATAATGTTGTAGCAATAACTGTATTTCCGGTGTGCTCGTAAACAACCCCACATGAAACCTGATTATTAGCTGGTGTTTGAACAGGATCAGCAACTTGAAATATGTTAAGAGGTAATAATTGCGCTGGAGTCATAGTCCATAAAGTCGACCATGCATATGTTTGTGAATCAGCACCTGCACCTACAGTTACTGGATTTCCCGGAGCCAAAGGTATAATAGCACCAGATGCATCTAAATTTACTAATGTTGTCATTTATATTTTCCTTAACCCCAAGAAATTAAAACTCTACCGTTTCCACCAGCACCACCAGTAGTATAGGGAGATAGATTTCCTCCATAACCACCAGAACCTACTGTTACTACTAATCCGGTTCCAACTGCTATAGCTCCAGCATAATATGTGGATTGCGAATAACCACCGCCACCACCACCGCCGCCACCGAAACCACCAGAATATGAGTATCCTCCACCACCACCGCCACCTGGCCATCCGCCAGCGCCACCAGCAGGAATGCCGAATCCACCACCAGATGTACCTGTATATGAATTGCCACCAGCCCCACCAAAACCAACATTTCCGATACCACCGTTACCGCCGCTGCCGTTTGTTTGGTTTCCTCCACCGGCACTGCCACCGGCACCAGCACCACCCGGACCCGGAGCACCGCCGCCTCCACCACCCCACAGATAACCATTTATTTGTGATGTCCCACCAGCTCCACCAGAAGCATAAACAAAATTGGTATAACCAGCACAGCCACCACCACCAGCACCCCAAACTTGAAATGTTATCCAGTTAAAGTGAGGAACATACCAAGTATAAGTTCCGGGTGTTCCTTGGTCCCACGAACCCGGACTAATAGCTGATGCACCATAAAATTCTTCAATACTAATTACTCCACCAGTTGGAATATTAGCATTTGCAGTAGTGTTAGGTACATTTGCCCCACCACGATAGAATGCTTCTAATGAATTTCCCCCACCAAATTCATTTATAATTGATTGTAAAGAAATTACACCAGATGATACAATAGTCATTTATTTTCCAACTCCGAAACTTTTTGTTGGAGAATTTTGATTTGTTTTTGTTGTTCTTGAACAGCACTAATTAAATCAAAGATAAGTTTTTCTTCTTTAATAGTTAGATAAGGTTGTCCGTTTTCGTCTACTGTTAGATAATTGTATGCAACTGCATCTGGGTTGATTTTTTGAACTTCTTGAGCAATGAGACCTCGTTCCCTGATACCTAATTGTTTATCATTAAAGGAACGACCAGTTTCATTCCATTCGAATGAGACTACATTATATCTTAAAGTTCTATCCAAACCTTCTGCTGTGTTTACACGAATAATATTTTCTTTAAGTCTTTGGTCTGACCAATTGGCGACAATATCACCAGTAGAGTAGATATTATGATCCGTGTTGCTTGCACCTATCAACCATCTATTAGTTCCAGCAAAATCATAAAAAGCATGCTGATAACCAGTTCCATAACCACGATAAGAAGTTGTAGAGCCATTACCTAATATAAGATGCCAATTTCCACCGGCATCATTAACATAACCACCAACTACTGATAAATTATTGGCTACAACAAGAGATCCACTATTTGCGAAATATGAATAAGTCGCAGTAGTTCCTGTGTAAGTTTTGAAAGTTATATCTCCCGGACCGTTACCTGATGTATCAGAATAAATTGCAGCATTAGCTGCAAAATTAACAAAACCACCAGAAGTGACAACAACATTGCTACTTTGGATAGCATTAGCTATTAATGTATTATGAACTGTGGTGTTACCACCTCCATTACCAATATCAACACCATAAGTTGTGTTTGAATTTAAGTACAAGGTTCCGGTATTAGTGTAAATTTGGTTTCCATTAGCAAACAATGTTGAATTAATAGATAAACCAGTTGTGGACACGTTAGAAAAAGTGGCATTACTAGAAACAACCAATGTTCCTGAAATAGTTGTGTTTGAATTGATATTAGCTGATGATGGGGAGAAAAATGCTGATTGAGTAACGACATTTGATGTGGTTGATTCTCCAAGATAAACACCACCAGTTCCAACACCTTTTTGATTAATAAGCCAAGTTCCTCCTTCTCCACCTTTGTTCCAGTAGAGATAAGCTCCTTGAGACGTAATACTAGCAAAAGAAAAAGAACCAAGACCACCTGTTGAATATGTAAATCCACTCGCAGATAAATTTCCTGTTACAGAAGTGTTTCCAATTACAGTTAGATTTTGTGCTAAAGCAACATTACCAGATATATTTGCAGTACCATTAACAGTAAGAGTAGAATTTAATGTATTTGTGTTAATGCCGACTTGACCACCACTACCCGGAGCATAAATTAAGTTGGAATTGACAACTATACCGTTTTTTGTGGAAAAGTCTGTATTAGAATTAAATGTCATTTGTTTGGTTCCCTGTCCCCAAATACTTTTTTATATTTATACAAAATAAGATATCACCACGCAGTTGCTATACATAAACCGGGACCACCATTACCACCTAATCCAGCAGCATTTCCAGTAAAACCAGCACCACCGCCACCGCCACCGCATCCATAAGAACCAAATCCACCATTTCCCCCAGAGGCACCAGTTGAAGCAGCAAGACCAGATGAACCACCTCCTGTTCCACCGTAATAATACATAAGTTTTGGTATTGCTTGGAATCCATTAGAACCATTACCACCAGAAGTAGGTGTTGCAGTACCAGCTATACCACCAACTTGTGATGGAAATACAGAACCAGCAGGAACAGTAAATGCACCGCCAGCAGTACCAACGGTAGAAATAGCACCAAGACCGGCACCACCAGTTCCACCTGTTACTACTAAACCAGTAGTAGGAAGTGTCAAAGCAGCACCAGCAACAGCAACACCGCCAATAATTCCTGCTTGACCAGCTAAATTAATGTTTCCGGCAGCGGCGGATACCCCCATAATACCCAATGCAGCCAAAGGAGCAGCAGCTATAGCAGAAACAGCTCCACCACCACCAGCAGCACCAGCAGCAGGAACAGTAGTAGCAAGACCACCACCACCACCACCAGATGTAATACCAAGTAAATAATTTGCTGTAGTTACTGGATAGATTGAAATATAAGAAGCAATACCAGCGCCACCAGCACCAGCGCCGCCTAAACCTCCATTTCCAACAGAAAGATATAGAATATCTGGTAATACCCAAGCAGGAAAAACCATATTAAATTGGGCTGATGATCCACCACCACCTCCACCACCGGCAGCAGATGCCGCACCAATTACGGCACCACCACCAGCGCCCCCACCACCAAGCATGAAAAATTGGACCCAATTAATACCGCGAGGCTTTACCCATGTTTGCCAACCAACGCCAGCAGCTGCTGATGTAGCATTAAATGTTTGAATATTGACACCTTTAGGTGTGTCTTGAACATGAAAGAAATCTAACATTCTTTATTCCTATTCCTTTTGGTTATACTAATTTTTAGTTTTTGTTCTTCACTCATTGGTTTTCCTTTATTATATGCAGGATGACCTTTCATTTTTTCTGAATGTTGTCTTTTTTGTTCTTCTGTTCTTGGAATCCCTTTATTCCAAGCTTTGTGACCATCTTTAAATGCTTGTGGTAGATTTAATATCTTTTCTTTATGTTCTTCTGAAATTTTTTTACCTTTATTGTAAGGTGTATATTTTCCAGTTTTTGACCAATGATTCTTAGACATTTTTTCTTTTCTAGAAAGATTTTTATCCATATCATCTTTCCAGTTATTACGAGCAACAATCTGTAAATTATAATATCTAATTCTAATTTCTTCTAGTTTAATAAGATCTAACCATTCTTGTTCTTTAATAAAGGTATCTTTTCGTGTTGTATAGATACGTGATAGGATTCTTCTTTTAAAATCTTCTGATCGACGTTTATATGAATCTCTCATCCAATTAGAAGAACAAATATAACCATCCGTTTCTGTACCCCAATGTGCTCCTATATAATATCTTTTGTGTTTTCTATCGTACCAGATATAAACGAATCCATATTTTTCTTGCTTTTCCAAAATAATACTCCGTAAATTGTTCTACGGAGTATTTAGCCAAAAAGTATAGTGGCCTAGTATTTTCCTGCAATTGCTGTGCAAAATAAACCATTGGCAGAAACAGTACCAAGACCAGCAATGATACGATATCCCGGAGGAACTGCAATATTGATTGGATAATCAAAATCAGCAGTAGCGGCAGAAGCAGATAAGGTGATGGCTGGTATAGAAATTTCACCAATAAGTGTTGTATTCAGAGTTAATGATGTGGTAAACGATGCAGTAGTATTACCTGTTAACTGGAACGAACCAACTTGATTTCCTGAAAGACCAGTCCAAAAAGAAGTATTTTGTGTATAATTTAAAACAGGACCAGTATTAGCAATAATAAATTGTTCCTGACCGGATGCCATACCTATCGCGAGACGATAGTTTGAAATACCTTGTGCAGCTGGACCAGTAGCTGGTGTAGACCAACCCCAAACAATATTGTTTCCTGAAGCAGGAACTGTGTTTGAAATTTCAGTAGAGAATGCTCCGGGTTGTCCAAGAGCATCGATTGCTTGAACCTTCATATAATAAAGACCGGGAGTCATAGTTCCAGCAGAAGTAGAAATGGTAGCAGTTGGTGTTTGTGGCGCAGTTGTCGTTGTAGTTAAGTGGCCATATGGTTGTGCTAACCAAAAACGAACAACATTTGCTGGTTGAGTCTGCATTGCTTTGATACGAATGCGTTGAACGAAACCACCATTCACAGCATCAGAACTATAAATTTCTACAGTATTAGCATCTGCACCTGTGTAACCTGTACCAGTGGTATTAACCGGATTCTGTAATAATACTGATCCCTGAATATCACCTACGCGAGAGAAAATTGGAGAAATATTACCGCTCATTATGTCCTCTTATTATGTTAAAATGAAACCAGCAGCAAATGCATATACTTTTCCTAATACTGGAACTATGGCACCATTAATTGAAATTGTTGAAGCATTAATACTAAGTGTGTTTGTTTGATTAACCCAAATATCTGTTGTAGAATTAGATGTAGAATATACAGTGGAATTTCCAACGAAACAAGATGTTGAATTGGTGGTTAAAGAACCATTTGGATCAATCCAAGAATCTGTTGTAGAATTAGATGTAGAATATACAGTGGAATTTCCAATAAAATAAGTAGTAGCATTAATGTAAACATTTGCACCAACATTAATATTTGATGATGCGTTTAAAGATAGAACACTAATTGTGTTAGTAAACATATACTGGTTTGCTGTGTTTACACCAGAACCACCACCAAAAGTTGTTAATGGATTAATGGATACAGAACCAGATGAATTAGCAATTGTAATACCAGTGGAATTGGCTACAACATTTGCTGTTGTATTTCCAATGAATATTGTATTAGATACGTTTACGTTTGTATTATTTGCGCCAATTTCAAACACAACAGAACCATTGGTGGAATACAAGATTCCGTCAGGCATGTTTAGTGCTAATTGTCCGGGACTAGTAAGGGTCGATGTATTTGCTGCCCTACCAGACACAGATGTGCGGAGGACTTGTATTAAGGTATTTGCCATATATATGACCCTTTATAGAACTGTTATATAACAGTTATTGTTCTCCGAATTGTTCAGGAGTATTTACTTCTGTATTCTTCTTTCTTGATGGTTTAGTTTTTAAAGCAAGATTTTCTTGTTCTAATTCGTAATTCACCTTTTGTAATTCAGCACTTTTCTTTTCTAGAAGAAAAATCTGCGTCATATTGAAGATCTCTTTTCTTGTGAGTTCTTCAATCTTTTTGCTCATGTTTTCAATAAACAGGTTAAGAAATTCTTGATCCATATCAATTTCCTTTATATATTAATTATTAGAATGTTCCACCATCTAGACCACCCCAAGCTGGTAGATTGTTTAGAACCTGCAAAACTGATCCGTTTGCTGATATATTTAGTCTTGTTAAAGCGGTTGGTGCGCCAGTAGCGGCATACGTAATATCACCAGCAGCAAAAGCTGAACCTAAAATACCAGTACCACCAGATGTAGCAAGAAGTGCTGTTGTAAGTGATAATGTATTAGCTGCAATTGCTGCTGAAACTGTAGAGTTTGCTGTGATGTTAATGACACTAGAATTGGCAATAAAAGCTCCACCAGTCCCATAAGGTGCTAGATATGTTCTTAGAGTGCCATATGATACGTTGGCTGCACTAATATCAAATGTAGACGCAGTATTTGGATTGGTCTTAGTCGTAAACATTGCAAAATATGGATTAGTGCTGTTTGATGATGCAGCAATACGACCAATAACAGAATACCAAGTTGTGGTAGCATTACCACCCGGAGCATATATACCAGTATCGACAACGTCTGTGGTTAAATTTCCATCAGCAGTTTGAATGGTAGCATCAGCAACAGAAAGTTGGGTCGTGTTAATGGTAGTAACACCACCAGAAACTGTTAAGTTACCAGAAACGTTCATATTCAAAAGGTTGAGTGTTGCTGATGTGGCCTGAATATTTGCTCCGGTAAAGGTCACATTTGAAGTAATAGTGGTGTTAGTTCCAGTAATATATGTATTTGTACCAGTGAAAGCTACGTTACCACTATGATTAACAATACCTGTAAATGTGGTATTGGTTGATGTAACATATAGGTTAGCCCCACCAATTGTAGTGTTTGCTTGTGTCGTTACGTTTGATGAAAATACCGTATTAGTTCCAGTAAAAGTTAAGTTACCAGAAAGTGTTCTAGAATCTGTATTCTGAACAAAGTTAGCAGCAAGTGTCCCACCAAGATACAATGCATTATTAGAAGTAGCAGAATAATTAGTTGCATTAAGTGATGCTGCACCAATTGCAATTGAATTAACTACGCTTAGAGTGTTAGTTGCGAGTGTAAACGTTAATGCAGCATTACCTGTCATAACGCCACCATTATTAAATGCTACTTGAGTTGTTGTACCAACAACACCACCAGCAGGTGCCCAAGAAAGACCACCAGTTGAGTTTGATGTTAGAACGTTACCAGTTCCTTGACCATTTGAACCATTAACATAAATGCTATTAACAGATAAGGCATTTGAAACATAAAGAGTATTTGATGATTGGGTAAAGGTAAATGATGCGTTACCAGTAAGTGTTCCACCATTATTATATTGAACTTGTGTGGTTAAACCAGCAACACCAGAAGTAAGCGCAGCCCAATAAATGCCACCAGTTGCGTTTGAAGTTAGAACGTTGCCGCCTAAACCATTTGAACCATTTGCAATCAAATATGTAGTTGTTACGTTACCAGTGATAATTTTATCAATACCAGAGGTGGAATTAGCAACAAGTGCTTGATTGGCTGTTAAAGTTCCGGGGAAATATTTTCCTCCGATAGGAGTTACACCACCACCAGCAGGATCACCAATATACAATACGTTACCATTAGAGGTATAAGCAAGCTGCCCACCCAATAGGGATGTTGGGGCTGATACCGTGTTAGATCTGTAAATTTGAAGTAATGTATTGGACATTTTTTAACCTTACAATTCTGGACTTTTTTATATTTATAGCAAAAGCCTACTTAATTATTAAATTGACAAAGCGAGATTAAATAATGCATCTACCTGTGCAGATGTTTGTCCCATAGCAGCACTAAGACCAATATAAAGAACATTACCATTAGAAGTAAATGCCAACTGTCCATTAGACAACGAAGTCGGAATGGAAGTTACATTCGAACTTAAAATTTGAATTACAGTGTTAGTGCTTACAATTTGGACATTTGTGGTGGTTATTAGTACCTCTTTAAATATTTACCACAAATTAAAAAGTTCCATTGTCAAAATCTGTTTGTGTGACTTGTTCTACTGATAGATTTTCTAGTACAGTTGCTTCACTGCTAGTTATTGGTAGGATAACAAGTTCTGGAGATTTAGTGTAACCAGTGACAACAGAAATAGTTGGTGGAAGCCCATTTAATGTAACAGAAGAAACGTTATCAAAAGTTTCAACCATGATTTTTGAACATACTGTATCTATGATGATTGACATTAGGTTGCCGTAGAAGGAGTAACAGGTTGTTCTACTGGAACAGTTAGTTTAAGTCCAACATATGCATGTGGACTTACATCTGTTCGGATTAAATCAAAAACAATTTGACTAACATTTAAATTAGCAGTGAGTGTTCCCGGTATTGTAACAATTAGGTTTTGAGTATCAACAGCAACAAAATTACCATTAGCTGTTGATAATTTTGCTAAAACTGTTGAATAATCAGATGTCTGTTTAACATAAGAAAAATAAGTTGCAGTGTTAGAAAAATATGGGGTATTAGCTTGAATACTCAATGTTAGAGTCCAAGGATAACCGGGAACAATTGAATTTCCATCTACTACATATCTTGACATTTATTGTCCCATTTAGTTTGTAAGAAGTGTACGAATAAGTTTTACTGTTGTGTTCGCAGATATTGGTGTAAAATTCAATTGAACAGTTCCACCAGAAACAGACGTAGTGAAAGAACCAACAGATGTATTTGTGGTAACTGAACCATATTCAACAATATAAGCATTCGTATTATCATGTAGCATTAGAATTTCTGATGCATAATGGTTGTTTGCAACATTATCGTTAACCTGAATAATATATTTTGATGTTCTATAAGATGATGTTGCATAGCTATCGAGAGTCTGTAAAGATGTTCCAGTTGTGTTCAGTGTCAATGAGCGCATCTGAACGTCATTGTTTGAACCATATGAAATTGTAGAAGTAGCAGTTATAGAAGCAGTATTAATAGATGTAGTAACATTTAATGTTGCGCCGACGTTAAGATTTGCAGATGTATTAACTTGACCAGTAACCGTTAATGTGCTCGCCATAGTGACGGCGTTCATAAATGATGCGTTAGCTCCGTATAAACTCCAAGTAATTGAAGAGTTACCTAATGCATAACCATTAGAAGTTGATATGAAGTTTCCTGTTGCTAACCCATTATACACTAGAGATCCACTAACAATTAAGTTTCCAGAAACTGTTAGGTTGTTTGCAACTTGGAGATAACCGTTAATATATGAGTTACCAGTTGCACTAATAGCATTAACAGTTGCATTACCAGTAGCAAATATACCAGCAGTTGTTGTATTTCCTGTCACAATTAATGTATTTAAATAAGAATTTCCTCCAGCGACGAGATTGGCGTTTAGATTTAAACCAGAAGAATTGATAAGTGCAATTGTGTTTGCACCATAAACAAATTGTGCTAGATCTGCGTTAGTTTGAACATATAAACCACCACCAGATACTGATGTAAAGTAACCACCAAAATTTGTATTAGAACTTCCATAGACACCATAACCAGTGTTTGAATTTCCAGTCGATCCTGTACTATATTGTGAATTACCAATTAAACCATAACTATATTTTGATGTAAAGAAACCACCATAACCAGTATTTGATGTTCCAAATACTCCAGTATTTGCTACAGAATATCCATATACGGCATATCCATTTTTTGCTGCACCAGAAACTCCATAACCAGTATTCGAAACACCAGCAACACCTGTTCCCAATAAACATGAACCACATACTGCTCCATTATAACTATCAGATGTAAAATATGCTGCCCAACTTCCATTCGAATACCCATATATACCATAACCACTATTAGATGTGCAATATATTCCATTACTGCTATTTGATGTTCCCTGAATGGCAGTCGTATTATTTGATGCAGCGATAATGGCTATAAAATTGTTGTTAATTGAACCTACATTTAGCTCACTTGTAATTACAACATTTGAAGTAATAATTGTATTACCCGTGACAGTCAAATTGCTGTTTAGGGTTGTGTTTGCAGATGAAACATATAAGTTTGCAAGACAATTGATTTGATTAGTATTAAAGATAACATTACTTGCAATGTTAATGGCGGAAGTAGTAGTTGTATTACCACCACGTAAAGTTGATAATGTAAGCGTATTTGCTCCAAACATACCATTAACGAAACCGTTACCAGTGGTTAGACCACCAGCTGCATTCACAGTAACAACATCCGTATTACACATAAGGATGAGGTTATTCATTTTTGATACCCAGACACCAAATGTATCTATGCCGGTATTGACAATTGCGATTTGTTCAGCCAAGTTATTCGCCTTTTATTTTGTTTATTTGGATTTTTAAGCTAGCAATTTCTTTTGTTAATATATCTAATTTATCTTCCAAATGTTTTAAATCTTTAACCCTGCGTTTTTCTAATGCGATTCTATCAGAAGAACTTACACAATTATTTATAACGTAAATTAATTTATTCATTTCACCCTCCGGCTATTTTGATAAAATTAATTCACGTAATTCTTTTACCTGTTGTTTTAGCAGATCAACTTCTCGTCGGAGATCTCGGACTTCTTTTTCTCTTTGTCTATTTTCCTTAATTTGTTCAAACGCAGATTTGTTAGTATTGACAACTAATCCAGATTGTGTGTCTCTAACAAATCCAGAAGATTCTGTTTGAACTTTCATTTATTTATTCCTTAAGTGGATACCGCAATGAACCGAATATCTTTTACCGCAGGAACATTAAACACTGAGTTTGAAAGGAATACAATTTTAACTGCCCATGTATCGTAATTATCAACAATGGCATTGTTTGATGTGTAATATCTTACAATGTTTGTGTTTTCGTTGTTGTTGAATGCCTGATATGGATAAGCAATCTTGTCAATATAAAGGCTCTGTGCCGCGATTCCTGAATTTGATACGTTATCCGCAATCGTCATTGATGTCGCATTTGTTACTGCGGTAACAACAGAGATCATGTAATCGTTAGCAAACAATGGTTGATATAATTTAACCATATTTCCAACTGCGAATTGTGTATTATAAGATGTATTAGATCCGGTGATGATGTTACTATTCAGTGGAACTGTCGAATATCCAGATGAAACAAACGCTGAATTAGGATATAAGGGAAGCCCATATGTTAATTCGACATAACCATTTGTAGTAGTAGGATTGCTGTAAAGATTTGCACCGTTTGTAATGTTTAATAGGGTCCAATCTTTCTGAGTGAAACTATCTGGATCTGAAACAGAATTGTATAGTTTAGCGAATACTTTAACATCTGTGCCCGGTGGACGATATAGATCCATATAAACGACAACATCTTCCGCGAATGAACCAGTGTTTAACTGGAACTGATTTGTTACTGCCTTTGAAGATGCATTACCATTGTTTGTGTTTTCTGCGGAATAATCATTGTTGATATCGTAATTATAAAAGAATACGTCCGTTCCAGTAACATGTACAGATGGAGCGGAAAAGTCCGTAGTAGTTGCTTGGATACTAATCACGGATGAATTTGAAGGTGTTAATGAAGATGTTGTGCTTGGTAAAAGCCCCATTTCATTTGAACGAGATGGCAAAGCAACATTGGAACCATAAGGTGTATAGAAATCTGAACCCTGTGTAACATTTTGGATAAAGGCAACCGCAGCGTTGCTAACATTAGCACCATCAACAGATGTGTAGTTAAATGTTTCTGTTTCAGATACAGAAGTTCCTGCTGGAATGTTGATATAAATGTTTGGTTCAACAATTGAAACAGGTAAGTTTCCAAAATGTGCATTTGAAATAATACAACCTGATAACTCACAAGCAAGTGTGGAATTGTTGGAGAACTTAACGGAACCATTGGCGTTTGAGTTTTTGAGAATCATTAACTTGGTTAATGATCCACTTTGTTGGATATAGTTGTTATAATAAACAACACCAACTGGTGACTTATACCATAAACATGCTGCATTCGAGAAAGTAAATGGTTCATCAACCACAATTGTATTATTTGAGTTGATTGACACAACTTTACGAACATTGTAGATGTTTGCATCTTTGGCAATAAGATATTCTGGATCACTTCCACCAGTAAACATAGTGTAAACATTTGCTGTAGTTGTGAACAAGGAATTGCCGTAAACAACAGTGCCGGTTAGTGTTGGGGAAGCGTTAACTTGGAATACATTTTCACCACCATAAACGAAGTGGTTAGGGTCTGTATAAGTGATGTATTCATAATCATTAATTGGTAATGTAATTACAGTGGATGCTGCATTAACTGCAACACCATTTACTGCGTAGCGAGCGCAACGAATTTGGAACTTTAGGTCTGTCTTATTAATGACAGACCAAGTACCAGCAATGTTCTGATAGAAATATCCGGGAACCGCGCTCGAACCAGTTGAAACTAAGTTTGTTCCTATCACAACTTCGCCTGTTGAGGATAACCAATATTCAAACAATTCATTATTGTCAGGACCAATAATGAGTGCATATTCCGTATCAGTGGATACAGAAATTGGGGTTGGGAAAACAAATGTTGATGCTACTGAGGCATCAATAGAAGGAACAAGTTCAGTATATTCTAATCGAGCATTACATGCTGCTAAGATATTGGAAGATGATGTGACTGGAATATGATTTTTTGTTGGAAGAATTGTGGCATTGATTCCGGGATTAACTACACCGGAACCATTACTAACTGAATTTGGTTTTGAACGAATATAAATGTCTACGGAAGTAAGCATAACTTCTTTGTCGCCACCTACAGTCGAAGAATTTACAGTGAAAACTCTTCCAATAATTGGAGATACAATTGGGTCTATGTTATTTCCTGTTAGAACAGGGAGACTAGTTGTTGTCATTTATTCTTCCGTTAATTGGTTAAATTATAAGAAAGACCCTGTCTTCCGGGACAGAAAGGAATAGTTCTTGTAAAGACTGATGTATTTGTTAGATCTGAAATATATATGATTTTATCAGACTGTACATCTGTTGTTTTTGCTGCTATAGATTGAAAATTCTTAACCAAACCAACTTTTTCTGGAACATCGAGGTAAAATAATATAAAATTTAATTTTCCAGATTGATCGGATAACAGAGTTTCTCCAAGATTTCTTCCAAAAGGTTTAACCCTACAAGACAAATCAAAACCATCAGAATAAACATTATATTGTGTATAAGGTTTAGCTCCGACGATTGAAAAAGTAAATGCTTGGCTGTTTACAGAGTATTTTGAATCAGACATATGAACCTATTTTGTTTATTTATGATTAATTAGTTAACCTGTTGGAAGAATCCCAATGGTGTTGTTGAACCACTAGTAAATCCTGGTTGAGTTTTTGAATAATCAACAAACACTGCAACTTGATTAAGAACAACTGTTTGGCCATTTACTAAACTGATATCTGTAAGGTGAGTATAAGGAATTGCCGCAGCAGGAGCAACGATGGCGATAGATGTAATTCCACCAACAGGGGTTGCTGACCAGTACCAGATACCTGCACCAGCAGTATTAAGATAACCATAATTTGGTGCAGGAGCAGGAGCTGGTGGAACAACTGGAGGAGCTGGTGGTGTTACAACTACAACTGGAGGAGGTGGTGGTGGAAGTGGAGTTCCACCAGTATCGACCTGACAATCAACATAGCTGCTGGAGTCAATTGGATACTCAATTAAATATCTCCAAAGTGAATCACCGACACCCTTTTGTGTTTCTACAACATAATTCTGACCAAGAGCCGCATTGTGGTTAAACATAATTTTACCACAACCAGAAACATATCCGTTTGCATTCTGTGTAAAGAATGATGTAGATAATGAAATTGTTGGATCTTTAAAATAAGCGTTTTGATTTAAGGTTGATACATCAGAAGAAGTCAATGGAACAGCATTGTTTGATGTTGCGATAGTTGTTCCATTTTGAGTAATGATGAAATCGGTATAATTTGAATATGTGTAGAAATAAAGGGCAACAGGACCATTTGTTGATGCCATAGAAACACTCAAATTATCTGGCTGAGTGTTTGCTACAGTTCCAGCAACAGTTGGATTTGATTGCTGTCTAGTTTGAGCAACAATAACAATTGCTTCCGTAGAATCCAATGTACATGGAGCTGGTGGGTTCAGTGGATCATATGTTGCAGATAACTGAGAAACTACAGGATATTCGATATATTGTGGAGCATATAGCGTAGTGTTACCGTGAGGTAAGTTAATACTAAATTCTTTTGGCAATAATAGTTGATTAACAGTGTCAACGGTTGCCGAGAACTGTGAATCCTGCATGTTCATGTTATTGGCTGTTGAGAACCCATCAACATAAAAACCAAAAACATAACGGTTAGAAGCAGATACTGCAGATGGAATATTAGCATTTGTTACCGCGCTTTCTAATGAAGAAAGTGATGCATAATATTCTAATGCTTTAATGCGATTTTCAAGTGAAGCGATACTAGCCATTGAATAACTTGTTGGCTGATTCGTATCAATTTGAGTCTCAGTAAAGATTGACGCAACAGTATGAATTTGTGCTCTAACAGGTGTTAATTGTCCAGATGATACGCGGGTATTAACAACATTCAAAACCTGTGAAGATGGGTTTTGAGCAATTGTTGGGAACGGTGGAATATAGAAGTTGTTAATTACTAACGAATTCTTTGGAGTTGATGGGATAGTAATATTTGAAATCCCAGATGGCCCACGAATAACATTGAAATTCTCGCTAGTATCAACAATAAGAGAATCGATACGGCAAGAATAAGTGTTAATTGTACAAGTTAGTAAGGAAGCAGGAAGTGGAACTTTTAAATCTGCTCTTGATGATGTGTTACCAAAAGACAAAGTTGCTGATGGATTGATTGTGGCTGTCGCAGAAGTTGTAGCCAAATTAGCTGTATTTGCTGCTGCGATACGGAAATCAAATTCATTGAGCATGTCATGGTAGACACCCTGTTGATAGAATTCAGGAACTTCCCATGCGGAAACTTGTGATGTTAGATTGGCTAATGGTAGTGCTTCTACAGCGCATTGTGCTGTAGTGTTTGCAGAGATATAAGAAGTCGCATTATAAAAGTTGCTACCAGAAGAAGTGTATGCATCAAAAGTGACCAAGAAATATTGGGAAGTATTTACGCTTAATGAATATGTTGGGTCAAGGTAAAGTGAACCTAAACCATTATAATCTGATTGCTGGTTGGAATCGATAAGGAAGTAATTTGTGACGTCTGTTGCAGTTCCCCATCCGGTATTATTTCCAGATGTTAAGACTGAGCGTAGGCGGAAAATATCAGAAACTCCTAAGCACCAAGGACCAGTATTACTTGAAGCATTGTTTCCTGTATAGATGATCGTGTTTAAATTACGATTAGGTGTTTTTGTTCCGGGTGTTGCTCCAGCTTTAATAACGCTATATGAGATAGTAACATTTGATGATGTTGACCCAAGGAAAGTGTTTCCAAAGTTAACAGTAAGAACGTTTAATGAACCATTGAGGTTTGCACTAAGACCAGAACGTGTTCCGAAAGGAACTGGAACATTTTGTGGGAAATAACGATAAACTGCGTTGTTTGAAGATGAAAAACCAATATTAGAGTCAAGAACCATAACGGAGTTGTTAACAATCTGGTTAATTCTCTTAACGACGTTGTTGCCAGTTGTGTTGTTGTTTACATAAACATAATCACCAACAGCGAAGGTGCTAATAAATGTAGTGGTTGCAGACCCCATTAACCAGTTATTACCAGTAAGGGTTGAAACCGTATTGGCTGCAGTGATTTGATTTGAGTATGTTAAACCAACCTGTGGAACAATATAAAGATCTTCAAGTTGTGGGGTGGTAAGAATTGATGAATAGTTGAATGTTTCATTTGGGTTTCCCGCAAGTGAAATTGTAGCAAGACCAGTGTTAGCTAAAACAATCTGCGTATTAACAGTGCGATAGACATAAGTTATGTTATTTGTTGAATTTAGTGTTGGTAGATTAGTTTGATACAAGCTTGTATCGTTGTTACCAACGACTACAGCAACATTAGAAGCAGTCACGGTATTCTGGGTTAGTACTAAGTCGGCAATGCCGGATAGGCTTCCATTAATATAATGAACTGATCTTACATTATTAAAGTTGGCGAAAGAATTCATATTCAAATTGAAAATATGGAGTCTATAGATCGCTGTATTAGTTCCGGGGAAACCGGACTCTAGGACCATATTCTTAAGTGATGCAGTTCCTAGAGTGTTGCCAATTGCAGCGGTATTGCCGATGCTTGCGTAGGCAGTATTTGTGATGAATTGTTTTGGTGTATCATAAAAGGTAACAGTATCTCCGGTATTAAACTGGAAATAACCACCAACTTCACTAACTCGGATGTAATTATCATAATCAATTGAAACTAAAGCCGCATTTGATGTAACAATATCAATACCTTTGTTAATATCAATGGTATAGTTGGAGTTTGATTCGATGAGATAACCATCGATATAGGCTTTACCCGGATCGATTACGATTGAAACAGTATTGCCTTCGTTAGTTACATTGCTTGTGCTTGCAGATGTTGCCAAAAACTGATCAAGAGCAAAGTTTCCACTTTCGTCTTTTGTACGAGCAGCCATTTCATCTTCAATGACATTATACTGTGATGTCTGATTGATTAGAAATGGGTTTCCATTATTGAAGGAAACAAGTGGAAGATAGGACTGTGATGCAGAAATTGTAGAAGTATTAACGGTGGTTAGAACTGGAGTTAATACGAGGCGATCCGCGCCGGGAGCCATATTATTAAATGGGTCTAGGAGTGTTGCATCTGTGTTATAATTTATAATGGATTCGACAACCTGAAAGGCTACTGAGACATTATTTGGTGTCTGATCATAGTTGTCAACAATAAGTGTCTGACTATCAACTCCAAGGAAATAACCCTGTTGGAAAATAACGCCATTGGAAACTGACATTGCATAACCAAAACCATTTGTGTTATTAGCTGATGGAACGGTTAAGGTGTCGACGTAATTTCTGCCTGTTAGTTGTAAAGAAGAAAGTGAAGAATTGAGTGCAACTGGTTTAACAGTAACATAAGGTGGAACAATATAACCATAACCACCGACTGTAATTACAACATCGACAACTCTACCAGAACCATCTGTAATAATCTGACCAGAAGCACTATTACCGAGAGGTTTAACAACAGATGCAGTTGCCCCACTTGTTAGACCATAGATTGAACTGTTTGAAGTGAAAGACCAAACTGTATTTGAACCAGCAACATTTGATAGATCAGAAAGTAGTGGTTTGATATTAAGGACTAGAGTGTTTGCAATAGCTGTGGTATTAATACCACAAATCTGGGCTTGCTGATTGCTTGAAGCACATATAATTGTTTCACCATTGGAAAATGTGTTCGTGGTAGAAACATTTACCGAAAGGGCAGATACAAACTGTAATGAGTCAGAATTTGAAAACTGAGTCGCTGGATTTACAATGGTAACAGAGCGCATAGAATTGTTTGCATCTGTAATTGTAAGGGTGTCTCCAGACATGAAAGATGTCTGCTGATAGTTGTTACCAGAATTGATGTAATTAACATACAAAGTTTTTAGGTTTGGATCGGTTGATTGATAACCGTTGACATAATTCTGGATGATACCACAAAGACCGGAAGTATTATATGCATAACAACCAAGATAATTTGAAAGCTCCGCTGGAGTTCCATCTATAGTGTTATCTGCAACCTTAATGTATGCGTAATTTGAATTGAAGGAAATTGCACAACCACTAATAATTGTACCATTTTTATAGATGTTATCACCAAACTTTTCAATTTGATTCTGTAGGATACTCTGTAGTTCATTAAACTCACCAATTTGTACAGAAACACCCGGCTTGAACAAAACCTGATATCTTTTGTTTGATGGGTCAAACCCATCATAATATGGGTTTGTATTTAAGTTTGTTTGAAGTGACATATTGGTTCCCTAAATTCTATTTTATATTTATTAGAATTGCAACATAAGTTTAAATGTTTCTGTTTGAGAATTTGTTCTTTGTACTGTGTTAAAATTCTCAATATATTCAACATCTCCAGAAGCGAAAACTAATTCAGGGCCATAATAGGTGGTTAACAATGCAGTTGCTCCTGAAGTCTGACCTGTAACAACTGAATTTGCTGTAAAATAACCAAACTGATTCGTAACTAATAATGTCAATGTTCCTGAATTATTTGCAATTGACATTAAAGTTCCGTAAGAATTCCCTTGCTGGATGATTTCATTATCAACAAATTGACCAGTAGATGATAGCGTTTGATATTTAGCCGCTTGAATAAAGGTATTATAATTCTTAGCTGTTCCTGCTCTAGTAACTACATTAGCTGTTGCTAAACAACCAGAAAATTGTCCAATAATCGTATCTCCGTGATTTATTGGATTTTGAAGGTTATTAACGATAATTGTATTTGAGTAAGAGGAAACAATATTTCCAGTTGCATATAGATTTGTTGTATATAGCGAAATGCTATTAGAAACCATTGAGCAATTTGTTGAAATAGTCATCTGGGTTGAGTTTTGAATAGCAACAACATTTGATAATTGGTTCACTGAACCATTTGATAGAACAACTGGACTTCCTATTGTAAGCTGGCTAACGAAGCTGCTTCCATTTCCTGTTATGATCGGTGAAGTGGTGTTACCGGAGCAAGTTGCCTGAACTTGTACTGGTTCGATCTTATAAACATTTTCTGAGGTAATAAACGTGCCAACAGAATTTGTTGTTGTAATCATAACATTAGAGAAGGATGGATTCTTTAGAAGCCCAACTCTCTGATAACTACAATCCGTTGGAATTGTATTACCTTCGGAATTTGCATAACTTACATATAGACCAACAGTAGAAGCTCCTAATTCTGCAGCAACGTTTGCGCCGTGACCGCCCGGAGGTGAGTAAATTCCGCGCAATGAAGCATTAGCGGTCACGCCGACAACATTAGAAGCGAACACATTTGCTGAAATACTTTTATAATTTGCTCCTGTGTTGAGCATATCGATATAATATACTGAATTTCCTGTAGCTGGATTAATTAAAGCTTGGGCAGCAGCTTCCGTTGTTTCTGTTCCATCTCCAGCAATTATAACTCCGGGATTAATCGTATAGATTGCACCATTTTGTGGTAATGGATTGAAAGCAGTGTTTAATTGAATCAATTTACAGGTAGAATTCACTGTATAATTTACAATCTGACGATATTGACCAGCAGAATTTCCATTAGGGTCGGCTGTGATGTAAATGTAACAATTGTTGTAATATGTGTTAAGTGGGGAAGCTGCTGCATTAATGGTATAGAGTAAGTTGTTTCCACCAAGAGAAATATCAGTTACAGAAAAAGTTCCATTGGTATAATTCGAATAACCAACTCCACCAGATGCTACATTAATTGTGTCAATTATTCCATTGATGGCTAAGTTTTGAACACTTGTGTTTGCGAGATAGGGAATAAAAGTTGGTGTATTGAAATTATTATAGGTACTTTGATCGATGGTAAACATATATTTCCATGTATAACCATCTGCAGTCATAAAGGAATTATTATATGCATTAACGCTAGAAAATGCTGGTTGAACTGTAGAAGGCGCACCATTGTTATTATCAATGCATTTATAGACATAATAATTTGTAGAAACTTGAACAACAACATAAAATTGTTGTTCAAGAATAAGAGGATTAGAATCATCATAAGGAACATAAACAGTTCCGCTTGTATAAGGGTAGTTCTTGATCATTAATGATACATTATTTGGTCCAACTACTTTACCAAAATTCATCGTTCTCCAAACATCAATAACAGTCGTGTAAACATCATCAACTGGAATCGGAATCAATGAATCGGAGAATGGAACACATTCTCCTGTAAACAGATAATAGACATCATCCTGATTTTGGATAGCATCCATAAATCTCATAGCATTTGATAGCTTATAATTATTTGTTGTAAGGTATTGAGCTGTTGACATTCTGATCTCTTGTTTTAATAATATTTAGCTAAGATTCATTAGCGATGAGATTTCCGTATTTGAACCAGTGTATGTAATTGTCTCGATTGTACCGAACCATTTCTTTCCTGCTACATGCAATAATCTTTTAAACATGTCTTGATATTTGGAAGGAGCAATAGATGTTTTTACATCATAAGAAAATTCTTGATAATAGTTTCCATCATACATTTTCTTGGTGGAAGAAGCGAAACCATTTTGATCTTCCCAATATCCTTCTGATTGTCCCTGTTTTTCTAACAGAGCAAACGCCGTTCCGTTTCTTTCTCCATCAAGGCTACTGAACGTAACTAAATCAACATAATCACCGTATCCAGTTTGATCTAATGATCGATTGAAACCGAAGCCAGAATCAATAACCTTAAGATTAGAAACATAACCAGCAGATGATATAACATTTGTTGAAATGGTAGCATTGATACCGGCATATTTACTAGATGTATCTGTAGTATATGAGACAAGATTTGCTGTATAATTTGATGTCTGTCCAACAAGTTGTGTAGTAGTTGATGTGTTTGACGTTACCCAATTTTCTTCGAATTTGAGACGTCTAATCTTAACGAGAGAAGAATTAGCAAATGTTACCAATCCCTTTTCTCCCAATGCAGTTTGGGTTACAACCTCACCTTGTAGAAATACACCAGTTGGATTTGCAATATTAAAGATGTAGTCTTGTAATTCGTATGGATAAATCCAAGGATCATACACACTAACATCAGGACTAAAGTTGTAATTAATTCCAGGGTTGATACCTGTAAGACCTGTAATTGTACCAATATTAAAATTTTGATAATGTAAAACAGAACCAATAACTGTACTAAGTCCACCAAAAGCAGAATTAACGACCAATGATAGATAAGGACCAAGGAGATCAGTATTAATGTTTACATTTTCTGTAAAATTAAAGTTTGTAGTGATATTACAATTTGCACCGAAACCAGAAGATGTAGCAATTACTACACCAGAAGTGAAATAATTGTTTGAATAGATGTAGTTATTTCCACTAATAGTAAATGTTGAATTGGATTTTACACCAATATCAAGAATAAGCGAATTAACAAAAGCACTTGTTCCTGACGTTGTTCCAATAATATTCGTGTTGGTATAAAATATTGTAGAATTGCTAATTGACAAATTGCCGGAAGTTCCTGATACAGAAATTGAGTTAATTGTTCCTGTAGATATGATATTATTGTTGATATCGACTTGGTTAACTATTTCACCTGTTTCGAACACACCACTCGCGTTTGAATAAACAATAGTGTTATAATCTGGGAGGTTTAAAATAGTTCCATTTGCTGTATAATCCGTGTAACCACCTAATGTAGTATTTGCATGAATAGCGTTACCTTGATTGTAAAATAAGGTGTTTGAAGCTAAATTTCCTGCAGTAACAGAAGCAATAAGAAAACTGTTTCCTGAATTGTTTTGCGATAATTGTAATACAGTTCCTTGTCCAGAAACACCACCATTAGAATAATAAGTTGTAATGGTATCATTTATAGCAAAGTTTCCAGTAGCCGATGAGAAAGCAATATTAGCGTATGGTTGAACGATTGTATTAAAATACACTATTTCTGGGTTGGTCGAAACGTAGGGTCTATTAACTTGTGTTAATTTTAGAACTGTGTCCGAGATAATGACCTCTGTACAAGATGTATAACCCCAACCACCATCCTTAACACTAAAATTAACTAGACCAGTTTCTGACATTGTATTAGAAACAACTGCTTTGGCACCATACCCGACGTTGCTATAAACATTGACAACATCACCATTATTAAATGCATATGATCCATCCACAACTTCAAGAGAAGTTAATGAACCAACAATCATTGGTGCAGTATTGACATTTATGTTGTTTGCGATACAAACCAATTCACCAGTTTTAAAATCACCAGTGTTTGCAGAAATATAGAAAATATCTAATAGACGACCGTTTGATCTGCGTCTAATGAAATCATCAACAAATGCTTTTGTGCCGCTTTCTAATCCAATAATCTCTTGGCTAATGAATGTGTTGTTAATCGGAAGTGGTGAAACTTCTAGATATGTGTTCTTAACCCACTTACCAGATGAAAAAGACATCAAATCAGTTGATGGATAATAAATTTCGCAGTCCGCATCAAATACGGCTCGGAAGAACAATTCGGTTGCACGATCAGTACCACGTGCGCGATAGAATGGCTTAGCGTTCTTGATTAGGCGCTTCGTAGCAATGGCAGTATCGAGTTGGATGTTGGGTAGATATGTTTGTTTAAAATGTGTTAGGAATTCGTCAGCGGTCTTATCGATATCATGATTATCTAGAAAATTACGTGCATAATAAACCGCATTACCAGACTGTTCCAACCATTCATAATATGCTTGGACAAATTCAATTAGCATTGGACCAAAATCTCGATATAACTGAGGAAACTGGTTCTCAATTAAAGAGGAGACTAATTTTTCTTGCATTATTCGCTGACCTGTACGGCTTTGAAGTTGATCCCAGAAGCTTCAAGTGTTAATAGATTATTTCCTGTAATTGGAACATCCTTATCTTGACCCTGAACATAGACGTTGAATGTTGGTGAATTTGTTACGGAATCAACCACCAGATTAGTTATCTGGATAATTCCATTTATGTAATCAACAGTTCCAACGTTTTTAATAACGACGTCGATATTGTTGACTGTTTGAACGATACGAATATTACCACCCCCATCATCTTCTAAGAAGCAAGCAGAACCACCATAGATAAAGACATCAGAATAAACTGCATGAACTTCATCGGCTGGATGTGAACCAGCAACCATAGCATATTCGTTGAAGATCGGAAAACCATAATTTAATGTAGTAGAAAAGGCGTTACCGAGTGTAGGGTTGACCTTAATATATAATGTAATATCAGTATCATTGGATATAATAGCAGGATGAACGGAATCGATAGCAGTTCCTAATGGAGATGATCTAAGTGTGACTTTAAAGTCATTATAATTGGCATTATTGTAATTAATAATGGCTGCAGTCAACAGTGATTCAATATCAGAAGGCTTAAGTGTAGTTACATTGTAATTATAATTTACTTTGGAATCAATCTGATAATAAATGTATTGCGGAGTTTGAAACACAGGAACCATTGGGCAACGAGGTTTGATGAAATTGTAATATTCTGATTGTTTAGATGTAGGGAGTCCATTGACACCAGAAATATCAACCGAGATAAAAACTTTTCCATATTGAGGTGGGGTTAAAGTTTCACCACCAAATACCGCAATAGCATCAATTTCTGGGAACTTCTGTTTGAGCAGAATTTCGTAATCAGTTTCACCAATCGCCCGTTCTTGTACCTGATATGCTCTTGGAGCATTGTATTGAATAGACTCAATGGTTTCTTGTGGAGAACCACCATTAGATGGAACTGTAACAATAACATTAGGTGTACCAATTAAAGCACCACCAGTGATATCTGTTGATAGGACAAAATCTTGGATTCCGTTACCAGCTTCTCCCTGAGTAACTCGATAGTTTACAACAATTACAGCACCATTTTTTGGCTGTCGACCAAGAACACCATCACCAAATTCAATTTCGTATTGAGATTCTGATGTTGCCTGTAAGAAAAAAGCTTGTGTGGTGGAAGTTACATCGAGTAATGAATCAAATTTCAAATAATTTAATGTAGATGAACCAGAGTCTTCAACGACAGTTACTGTGATGGACTCAATATCAATGTTTGGGTTTGACATAATAAATCTTTGAGACGGCTGTGTATAATCCATAATGAAGGAATCTTGAACATATGTTCCTTCATAGATCGTGATCCCCGTAACATCAAAATAACCATTTGTAGATGTTAGAAGTTGGTTTTGATCCGTAGTAAATGTAAATGTCTGAATACCAGAACGACCAATGAATGGAGTTCCTTTAGGCATGACAATTGCATTTAGACCAGTTGTTTGGAACTGTAATTCTACATTAGCTGATGAGGAAGTAGCAGACCCAGGAAGATAACTTAATTCCTTAGATCTAGAGACTGCGGATGCACGAAGCTGATTTGAATCAAGCCAACTTTCTGAGTTGACCATATTAAGGTAGAAAGCATACTCGAATGTGTTTCTTGAAAGGAGTGTAAGAAGGACGTCGAGATTAGTACCCGTAAAGTCGTAACTCTGGAAACGACTTTGCGAAGACATAAAATTAATTAATGTCTGTTTAAATAGATCAACGTCTAAATTTAAAAGGTTGATTGTGGAATTAGCAGTCAATGCTTTGAACCTTTGCTTTTATTATATTTACCTTACACGCGCAAGGATTGTTTGGAATACAATGTTTTTGGTTGAATTTTTTGCGGTAAAAGTTACTGTTACGTCATATGAATCTTGATCTGGAAATGCGTTTACGACAACAGAAACTAAATTAACTCTGTCTGACGCATTATTTACTATAGTTTGCTGGATAAGATTTGTTAAAGTTGTGGCTGTAATATTGTCCACAATTTCAAATAATAACTTTTGAATCTGTGACCCAACGAGTGGGTAGTACGGGACTTCGTACTGATCGATCAAAATTAGGTTTGCGACAGTATCTTTCAATTCAGCCTCATTAACCAAACGTGCTAGTTGTTTAGTCATGGGGTTCACATCCAGATTTCTAGTAATATCTGAATACAATTCTAACTGTTTTGATGTGCTGGTGATGAGGTCTGATCTTGATGCCATTAGGAGATGAATACCTTTTTTGATTGTGGGCTTGGAACCTTATTACCAGCAGAATCTTGGTCTGTTGACATTACAGCAAGTGTTCCGCCGTCTGCGCCAAGGTGAACTTCACCATTGAATACAAATTTTGTTGCGTTAAAGGTAAAAACACCATCAGACATTGTCATCGAAGCACCTTGACTTGATAAAGTAATTGAACTGCTATCGGACGTAATCTGAAAACCACCAGTTGCCTTAATGGTCGCGGCACCTTCAACTTGTTGATTAAGATCACCATTTGTTTTAGACGTTACATGCCCTTGTACTAATTGGTTAAAATTGCCTTTAACCATTTGAGTAATAGAACCGATGGTTGCTTCAATTTTATCGCCATTATGGACTGTGTTTTGATCACCATTTGTTTCAATATATGAATCACCAGCATGTGTTGCACGAGTGCCGCCACCAGCTTTTGTGTCAATATTATGGTCGGATGTAACAGTCTTTCCACCTTTGGCATATTCGTAATGATGTCCAGCATGAACGGTTACAACCGAACCATCTGAGTTCATTTCGGTGTAACCGCCAGACTTATGACCAATGCGAACACGCTCCGCTCCGGGTGTGTTATCAAATTCAACGAGATGCCCACCCTCAGTCAAAAACACCTGATTATATGGGTATTTTGTATTGTAAGATGTGTCTGGTACACGTTTGTTCGAATTAGTCATTTTATCCCTTTTTATTATTTATGTAGTTTCTCTCGCCTTGCGTTCTTCTTCTTTCAAAGCAGCATCTAGCATTGAGATATACACATTCATTTCAAATGGAGTCAAATTATCCATCTCATCAAAATTATACCTATGATGTCTTTTTAGGGAAAATGATGTCTGTAGATAGTTAGCAAGACTATCGTGAGACATCAATACCGAAAAAAATCAGGAAGTCCTGCTAGAGCAACTCTCTTTTCTGCACCATTTTTATTGGTGTATTTGTCTTCCCAAAACAGAATAGGTAAGGTATAGAAAAATAATCTAATCTTAGCGAATGTATTTTGGTCAAGGGATTCGTAAAATTCCCTAATTTCTTCTTCCGTTGAATCCGTTGGATCGAGAATAGAATCCCCATCAAAAATCTTGTCAAGACATTTAGTTGCAATATCAGTAATGTCTTTAGATTCATAATAAGCAGCATCATCATAAAGGTCCGCCGTTGGATACTTTAGTTTAATGGAATACTGATCGTTGATCTTAATAACATCTGAAATGTCATCTGGGAATTTAACTTCCACCTTATTAAGATCAATCTGGAAATCATAAGTTTCGTGGTCATCCCCATCCCTGAACGATACTTCTACTATATTGGATACGGATGCTGCTCGAATCTTAAGGAAGCAATATTCAATATCAAACGTTGTTAAACGTTCAATCTTAAATGTTGGCGAAACTGCACAATTATTAACCACTTGTCTAATTGCTGTTTTCTTATCCGCGTCCCCATCAGTTTCCTTCGCAATAAGAAGAATTTTTTCTTCTTTACGAAGCATCCAACGAAAAGTCTCACTTTTCTTTGTTGATGGGAGTGTAAGAGTAATGAGTGGATAAGATATTTTAGGCATCGACATATTGAAATTCTCCTAATTATTTCGAAGTCATAAGATTTTGATTTGCTTGGTCGGCTTGTAACATTTGGTCTTGTTGAGTTGGTGTAATGTTTAAGTTCATAATAGCATCTAATGTGTTAACAATTGTGTTATAATTTACGACACTTCCTCCAGCTAACATTTCATTGTACCAATCAACAAAGGTAAATGTGACTGGAATTTTCATAATTTCTTTTGCACCCATCCATTCAAGTTTAATATCACCAAGAAATAATGGGTATGCTTCGCGCAAAATAAGTGATATCGTTTTGTTTGACGCCTTATCATAGATATAGATAGCTAGATCTATTGCATAATCTTCTTTATATGCGATCTCATATGGATAAACTGTTCCAGAAGTAGTTCCGGCGATTGTAGAGGTCGCAGTATTTATACTGTTTCTGGCATCAAAATTTACAATCAATTTAATCCATGCCTGAAAGAAATTCCAAATCTCACCCATACCATCCCCAAGGAATCTAAGATTGACCTCAGAGAAATTAACCGCATAAGGCTTTTTCTCTACTGGTCCATAACCATATCGATGAATGTTTGATGTAGCTAATTCGACCCCAGGAATTTGTGCTGCCTCACAGAAAAATGGAAGCATACCAGCAGTCGTAGCGAATGCAGATGTGTTAGTTGAAGATAGGAGAGCTAACAGAGCCGGAGGAGGAATAATTTGAACTTGGAAATGGGCTGGTGATAGAAATCCATTACTCGCTGCAACTTGTTGCACGAATTGTGAGATATCGAAAGCCATAGATAGTTTATCCTTAATTAATGTTTCCTTTTATTTATACAGCCTTTAGAATACAAAAAAGCCCCCGACGATCCGCTAGGAGCGCCAAGGGCGGGTTTTCTAATAACTTTTGGGTAAGTCTAAGTCAACTAATATTTATAATCTATTTTGTTCGTAATTTCTGAGTGCGTCACGTCCAATTTGCTTTACATAGCGAAGTACATTGCTTGTAAACTGATGAACACCATATTCGATTTGAATACTTTCTGGTTCACCTTTAAAATCATAACTAAATGGAGAAGATGAAAGTGACATCACAACATACATTTCACTTGTCCATTGTTCAAAGATTGGTTTCATTTTATCAACAATAAGATGTGCTGCTTCCTCGGTTACATACTGAACCAGCTTCGACCTTACCTCTGGTGCCAATGCATTAAGAGCATGTTGTTCTACATAACGCAAGTTGTTTTGATATTGTATTTTTAAATCACTAATATAGCGTAATGCTTTTCCTTTTTCGTGATCTTCTTGGTCATGTTCATAGAACATGCGTTCAGTGGCTTCCTTAGCCAGTTGTTCAAGTGTTTTCATTCGGGGATCTCTAAATTAGGATTATTTACAATATCATCTGCTCTTCCACAACCGGGGAATCCAGAAGAACACTTAAACATATCTTTTCGTGGTAAACCACAATAGATACAATCAATATCAGACTCAGCAATGATACCCCGGAGGATATCATTTTCATTACGAAGTTTGTCTAATTGTTCTTTTTCATTCTGGGTCATATGTAACCACCACTTGTCTGTCGACTGATTCACGATATTCTTTTCTTTGTTCGCTATAATCAGTCTCAATAATATTGTGTAAAATTTCTAAACATGCGTCATTGGTTTGATTACCCCAAACAGCACACAATGCGACATAGGCGTCTGATACACATCTAGAATCACCATGTTCATATACACTAAGCATATTAAGAGCGGCAGATAGTGCTACTTCTAAATCTTGAACTCTGCTGGACATTAGACGTAGGCCCACCATGATTCAGCTGGATCATAATTTTCGTCATAACCTTCCTGAAAGAAACCAAGTTCCCACAAGCGGAGATAATCCACTTCGCTCATTTCTTCATCAGTTGCATAAAAATAAATGACATCATGATCAGCGCCTAGATGATGACCATCCTTACAAGAGTAATACTTACGGATAATCTCAAGACCTTCAATAAAACTATTTAACTGCATATTACATCCTCACAAGAATAAAAGCTAAAACGGCGGAGATTCCAACACTAATCCAGAACAACATTTAATGATCCTTTCTTGAGATAACAACAGTATTATATGGATTCATGATTGTGTATGAGTTTTGAAACAGCTTCTCACACAAAAGATCTGCCAATTTAGTAGCAGTCTCATCCATCAAAGGTGTTGTACTTGGAAAGCGTGGGTAATTAATCAAACCAACCACAAACCCTTCTTCTTCGCCGCCCGTATAGATATAAGTGGTTGGATCAATAGTCACACATAAACCAACATCAAAACAATGTTTACGACATATCTGCTTTGCGAGATCAATTGGTCCTGCCATAAAAATATTGACCCAATATGTAGGGGCGGCTTGTCTTGTGTATATTGATTTGGTCATTACTTGCTTTCCATAATGATAATACGTCCGTCAGGGGAAACACACATATCAGTATCACCAACAACCATTACATTCCCATGAATTTCTTTGCAGTGCTTAACGTAATCGTTTGTTCTGTTAACTGATGAAACAAGACCATAAATTACTCCACATATAAGAAGGGCAATTACAAAAATAAAGGCGAACAAGGAATCTTCTTCCAGCTTAGTCATAATAATCACCTTCCGCTTCATTATCACAAATCAAATCATAAATCTTGTCGTCATTTTCTAGATAAGTGTGGATTGCATCATATAGCCACGGAGACACATCATAAGCGTCACCATCAATCTCGTAAGAAGATCTGGTTACTTCATGTTCAAGTAGAGAACCAAATTCATCATAAACGGCTGGTTTGATAGTACGAATAACAAGCTGTTCAGAATAAACCTTGAAATCTGTAATCTCATATTCCATAGGTTCTGGTGGGTAACAATATTCCGGTGGACCAGACAGCTTACCCGGATCAGCTTTACAAGTAATATTATAATCAAAATCTACTAGGTATTCATTTCCAAGGACTTCAATATAAGTTGTCGTCATTTCACTTCTCCAATTCTGGCAAACCATCTTCGTTGAACTTCTTAAAGATCAACTCAATAATTTCTGTGGCAACACTCGATGCTTCAAAATCTAATGCCGCCGCGTGAGCCTGATGACCGGCACCAAGTTTACGAAAACCTTTCGCATTCTTCAGCAAGTTTTCATAATTACCAGTCATTTGATCAATAATCTCTTGTCGTTCGAGAGACCGACCAAGAAGGATTCCTTTCAAGACAGCCAAATGCCCATCGGTCGAATCAATACACATATTACTATGGGCCGTAATATCCCATGCATGCTGTATGTCATCTTCAGATTTGTATGTCATTTCTCAAAGTCCTCATTAACTGGTCGCTTGAATATAAGCTGACGACCATCTAACCATGATTCAACATTAACCAATTCCCAACCATCTTCACCAAAATAATTTAACAGGAATTCATTAATATCCTCTTTAAATGTTATACAGTATTCCCATCTAGTCGGTTCATTACTCATTTTAAAACTCACAATTCAATAATTTCTTTGCAAACACACATGCTTCGACTCGAGAATCGAATTCGATTCTCTCATCATATGAGAGAAGAGCCAAATTCATGAAATCCGTCATATTAGGAGTCCAAAAATCAGAATTTGTCTTTGCCCAATTCCAAGCGTCCTTTTCAATATCAAAAAGAGGCTTAGTTAATTTTTCTGCAAATGGAGTCATGCAGCAATGACCAATTTCGTGCATTGCTATCGAATAACTGATTGGTCCATTGATCTGAGGTATCACAGCATACATATCGTATGGACTTGCCCAACCCCTGAAAGGTTCTTTAGTTGGATAAATTCCAATATCATGGATCATCGAATGCCGAATCACCCTGCTCAAAAGATCTGTATCCGTCGATTCGTTAAAATGAACCAGTATGCCTTCTAGTGTAATAGCTGGAGCAACCACCATCACATCATTATAAGGAGTTGTAAAAGTCAAGGCAGGATAGTTTCTCATGATATTATTCCTTAACGAAAGCTGAATCATTATAATCATTATAATGATTCTATAGGAACTATAGAAGATGTCAAGGGTTATTTGTTCGGACCTTTTAGGTGTAATTCAATAATCCGATTGCGGGGAATAGTCTTATAATCATCTTTAAATTCGGTCAGCGTGACCCACACCATTTCGCCATCGATTGCAAGAATCTTATATCCATTACCTACAATATCACCAACGCTTGGATTGTAAGGTGGAATGGTTTTCTTTTCAAGCTTCCTGAGATCATAGGTGGAAGGGTGTTTACTTCCTTCTCCAAGAACCCAAGCGTCATCACCGTAAGTCGCGAGAACAATTCCTGCTGGATTTCCAGATTTAACCCACTGAACCTCATCACCGGGAGACAGATCCTCAACGGGAAAGTTATTCTCAGCATAATTCCAACCACCAATATTATTATTTTCAGGGTTTAAATAATAAACCCTATTACTTTCAATATGGTGGACAGTCTCATAATGCTTTTCATCATTAGAAGCCGAAATCCAGTAAACCTTGTCACCAGCTTTAAAATTATGTTCCATATTAATATTTCCTTTCTTATCAAGCCACTCAGAAAGAATAACAGCAACATATGTACCAAACGCAGGTACACCAAAGAATATAACAAGATATACAACAATAGCCATATCAATATTCCTTATGACGCGCCCAAATTTCGAGTGCTCCGGTAAAACGGGTCTTTCAATGATTATAGTATATTTTTTGAGACTCAGAGTCAACCATTAATTAAAGGAATATCAATCCATGCAATGGGATTTGCTGTGCACTCGAACTCTGATCCTTTGAGGAACCACCAATCCGGCATATTTCCTCCCTGATACTCCCATGTCGAATCATCCCAAGCACCACCCCATACCAGAACATTAGGACCATCCTCTACGTGTGATAATCCTTCGGCATGACCACCATAGAGAGTGAGTTTTCCACTACCAAGATGATATGGGTCTGCCTCGTGTACGCAATATCCGAGAATGGGCCGATCCTTCGGTGCCTTACTCATATCCGTGTTCCACTTTGTAGTGGTGAAACGATCAGCAGACGAAATAGAATAGGTGTATTTCATTGCAGGGACAACCGGCATTGGCTGCGGGACCGGAATCATTTCCATCATCTCTAGACGATAACTAGATGTTGAATTTGCGTCTGGGATCAGTTTTGTGTTATAATCAGTCATACCAACGCCTCTTCTTCAAAACATATTTTTGAAACAAATCATATGAGAAAGGAATACCGACCCCTAAAGTTAGGCCGATAACGACTGCTGCTGGATATAAAATCTCTGGACAAAGCCATTCACGAGACATCTTCGTCGTCCTCAATCTTAACACCACATACGGGGCACACATCCAGAACACAATCTGAATTGAGTTCTGCACCACAACATATACATACCCATAATTGGTCTTCGGAATCAATTCCGTCACGCCAGTAAGTAATTCGTCTACGCTGTGACATCATTCAAAATCCTTTGGGTTGTATTGACGCCAGAATGAACAAGATGTCTTGCTCATATCCATCTTAATTAATGATTCCGCTTGAATGCAGGACCAGCACTTATTATTGCTGTCGAGTACACATTCTCTTGGTGCATAATCTGCGCTGATAGCAATCTCATAAAAGCAGCCGAATGGATTCTCATCTACTTGATTCATCATTCTGCCTTTTTATATTTTGAGGGATCGTATTGACGCCAGTACTTGCATTTTTCTTTGGAATCAATATGCTTTGCGTAGATACAATGTTCTGGTTGAAATGTGTCAATAACACATCCATCCGGTTCGAAACCTTCATCCATGCATTCAATTTCACAATGGCATCCATACGGAAGATTCGCAACTACGCGATCATCTTGATCGAGAAGAATGGAATCCACTTCTTCATATGTCCGTTCGAATGCATCAGACTTGCATGGGTAGAATTCACCCAACACTCCGCAAATGAGCCAGTCATTCCAGTCTCCGCGCATAATCCCTTCAAGTGTGATGATATGAACGAAATCGTCATGAAAGATAATAACGTTATTATTAACTGCATCGAGGACTTGTTTTGGGAGCGCAGGACGTTCCAATTCATTAAACGTAAGGAGATCGTGGACACGCCACGCGGAGATCTCCACGGGCTTCTTTCTATAGAGTGTGGCAACCATATTACATTCCTTTTTTATAATCGTAGTAAACGGATCGTGCCGGCGCGGTGGGGAAGTCGATGGCGTTTCGTTCTTTGATAAGCCAATCTTTGGCCGTTTGGCAGACGCATAGACCGTCTTGCATGTCGTCGATTATCTGATCTACAGCAGCCAAAAGCCCCTCGCTCGGCTCGCGCGTCTCTGGTGTGGGGGCGGCGCGCAGGTTCGCACCGCGCAGGTCCGCGCCATACAGGTCCGCATTGCTCAGGTTCGCACTACATAGGTCCGCGCCATACAGGTCCGCATTGCTCAGGTTCGCACTACACAGGTCCGCGCTGCTCAGGTTCGCGCCGCGCAGGTTCATCTTTGCTTTAACGGCCTCCTCGAGAGCGCCGACCAAATCAGTCGCGGTATCGCTGGTGAAAAGCGTTTTTGCGGAAAAGCGATTTTTTATTTCGATGGTCATGGTTCAGCTCCCTACTTTGATGATGGCGGGGAAGGTAGTAAGGATTGTAGGTGCGAGCCAATCAGCAAGCCGTTCGGAGGTGTCTAGTTCATCCCAAAAATCAGGGATGCAACTACCTTCTATGAGCTCGTGGCCAGTCCAAACGTGGATGGCATCAACAATTAACTCGCGCATCGCCTCCTCGCTCGGCTCGCGCGTCTCTGGTGTGGGGGCGGCCTCAACCGTCTCCCGGCCCGTCACATCGAGATAGGCCGTGATCGCGGCGCGCATGAACTCTTTTACTGGAGGACCATCTGCGAATGAAATTCGCCAATTTGGATCAGTAAACCAAGCATCAAGCGCCTTCTCTATCCCGGTTTCGTTGAGTTGGTCAGTCATGGGGTTGGTCCTTCTCACGGTTCTTCGCTCCCAACTTTTCGCGCAATAGTCGGCGTCGGCTTTTGCCTTATCGCGTTCTTGAATTACCCGGCTGATGGCAGCCCGTGCTTCATCGCGCTCGCGCTTGAACGCGCCTGAGACACCCTGCCAATGCCGCTCGATTTCGCCCAAAGTGACGTCGGGACCATACTCGGCATCGCCGCACGGCTCCGTCATCCATGCGTGACGCCCTGTGCCCGATAATCCAGCGCACATAGTCGCGCAGTCACACGACTTGATCAGGTTCGGTGCTTCTGCGCCGCAACCGCAGCATTTCCATACCTCGGTCATTGATCTAGTCCCCCCCCCAAAATAATAACTGGTCCAACCTAAACCGAGACGCTCTTCTAGGCGTTTCTTCGCTGTAAACGCGGCTCGGCGCTCATCGGCGTATGTAGCGCTCGGCCACCCTTTTATCGGCTCAAATTCAGCTTCACCTTCTTGCAGATTTTCACCAAGTAAAGCGCAAGCGCGGCTTCCGTCTAAACTTAGATAGATGCGTTTCACCGGCTGATTACTTCTGGTGGAATCGGTAGACACCGAAGCGAGCGCTGCGTCGCCGATTAGCGTAAATCTGGCGATGGCTTCGCCAATTTGCCGATCTGCTTCTCTATCAGATTCAGGCAGATCGTCATATGCGACAAGCCAAGACGGCTTTGGCGCGGGTTGCGCTTGTGCCCAGCGGACCCAAGCTTCACGCACCATTCGGCCGAGTGTTTCGCGATCAAATGGAAGCGGCCTATTGCCGTCGCAAGTGGCTTCTGCTTCCTTCGCCCGCGCCTCATCCCGCTCCTTGATTAGTTCCTCCCGCTCATCGAGCAGGGCGGGGATGGCGGTACGGGCTGCGGCAGCGATAATCCGATTTCCGGCTTCACTTTCACAAGTGAACCACGGCCTCTCGCACAGCGTCCGCAGTTCGTCGGCTTTGGCATCGGTGATTTTGGTCATTTTGCTCGATTCCTTCATATTTATTATTACTTCTGATTCGCTGTAGTCGTAGAAATCGTATCTTGGAACTGAGAAATCTTCTCCAAAGACTACTCGATTCATGCTCCTGTATTGATCGTTGTAATCATTATATCTCTTGATTCGATCTTGGGACGCTGCTTGGTTTTCGTCGTACTTATTACGCCAATCTTTCATATGTCTCTCGATTAGCTCGATCTTCTTATTGTGGGTCGCAACTTCTCCATTCATAGATGCGACACATTTCTTGGCGTCTTCCTCATTAACAAACACACCAAATACTTCTGATGGCTCTTCGTCAATGTGTTTTAATATGATTTGGACTTTCATTTCTTCAATCCTTATTCAGTAATCCATGATTCTTGGATCTTATATGTGTCTTCAATTCTGTACACTTGTTCTGCTGTTCCATCGCAGCCAGCATACCAAACAATGCAAAATGAAAAATTACTTCCAAACCCTTAATGCCACTAGAATCCATAATCAATCTCCTGTGTAAATTTCATATTTCGTTTGCAGTGCTTCCCAATGAAGCTTAATCCAATCTCTGGCTTCTTATAGTCGCTCTCTGAGACAGAGTCAACCTTTTATTTTAATAATATGTCTTGACTCCTTCATCTTCTTAAATGATAGCTTCACTTCTTAGTCTCCTTAATATCAAATATTGATACAGCCGTTGCTTGTGAACACATCAACTCAAGGGCAGTCATATTCTCACCATACTTCTTTTTAATTAATTTTCTGTATGCGCGAGCCTGTTCCAATGCTTTCTTACTTTCTGGAGTATTGCGACCATACGAGTCAGCAAGACCTTCCTGCCAATATACAGCATCCCAAAGTGCGCGGCGAATAAGTTCTTTTTGTGTAATCACAATCGACCCCGTTAAAAAAAATCACTCCTTCTTATAGTCGCTCTCTGAGACAGAGTCAAACTTTTATTTTAATAATATGTCTTGACTCCTTCATCTTCTTATTATAATATAATTTTACGATTTAAAGGGGAGTAATGTATCGTGGTTGATCGTCGCAAAGTTCAATGGAAGGAGTATAACCCATGATGGCTGCTGTATGGTTCGCTGTTGGTATTCTATTCGGTGTATTTGTTATGCTTCTAATTATTTGGAGGACTTTTTCATGACTAATTTTCTTGTAATTCTTGTTTGGATTATTTCAGGAGCCATTATCCCAGTCTACAACATTTATAAGGAATGGGAGAATGGTTATCCAATTTATGTTATTGAAATTTGCGCAGTTTTGGTATCTTTTTTTCTTGGACCAATTGTCCCCGTAATCGCGTTAATAGCGTGGGTAATTTCCAACTCCAACACTGTTGTTATTAAGGCGAAAACCCATGAGTAAGTTTAACAAAAACACCGTTCAAATGTCCCAAAATCATCATATTGGTATTCATTCTTATAATTGTTGGTGCGATGCCAAACAATATGTGGATTCCAATGAATGGAAGGTTTTCTTCACTGGTGATTATGCCGAGTCTGTTGGGTTTGATACAGTTGATCCACACCATGATATGGCATGGAAGATGATGGAGTATGTCCACTTCATTGATACCAAGTTTGGCCATAATGAAACACTTCCTATTCAGCCAACGAATGACCCATCAGATGTGTGTCCAGAATGTGGCGCAATGCTTTTGGACTCTCCAGGTGGTGGAGTTCATTGTTCTCAATGTAATTATTGGTTCTGTTATTGAGGTTTGTTATGGAAAATAAAAAGTGGCCTAAAATTTATCCTGATTCTAAAAAATATTATAATATGGCTTGTGAACTTGCTTTTGAATATGTTAGTATTAAACAATGTCAGAAGTGTTACCATCCGGTGGTGGATGGTTATTGCTGCCATGTTTGTGGATCTGAAAATCCAAGTTGGACAGATGAACAAGAAAAAGCTTGGAAAAAGAAGTACGGTGATTAATCCTGTGGCGGTTTTTAATTTCCTGTGTTATTATCTTTAAAAGAATCAGAGAGGGAGGATAATTATGTCTGAATTGGCTATTGCTCAATATCTTGATGTTGCTGTTGTTGGTGAAGCATACGACTTCTCCGACCGTATGAATATGGATTACCACAGCTACATGGCATATGTCGACGCTATGGAAGCATGTGGTTATCAAGACATCGAATTTCCTATGTCATATCTGGTTCGTGTTTACGACCACGCTGTTCATGATGGCATGGTTTTCTGTTGATGGAGAATATTATGAACGACAAGTGTAAACTTCGTTGTTACTTTGTTAACCGTGGAAATGAAATCTTTGGAATTGAGTGTGATGCTTTGGGTTTGCTCATTTCTGATTTGGAAGCAGTCCGACCTCTGATCCGAAAGAAATTTTACACACATTTTCACAAATTCATTGATAAGGCATTGGCTGTTACACAGTCCAATATGACTGACGTCTTTAAAGAGACTTTTTTGTGTCTTGCTTATGAGAATGCAAGATTAAACATCAAGACCAGTCGGTCTTCGATGTTCTTAAGTGTAAATAGGACACTCGTTTTGAATGTTCTCGCCGCTCTTCATAGGAAGTATTTGTCGGAAATCAAAAAGTAAGACGAGGAGGTTTTGTATGTCGGAAAATGAAAAATGTTTCGGTATTGACCTAGATGAGTATGAAGTGTTTGGGGTATTTTGTCCAAATTATTCTAATGATGCATACGATAGAATGATGTTGGCTCTCAATTCAATCGGAATTGAGTCTCCTTATGATGATTTTTCAGAAGACAAGAAATATTTCGCACAATACGTTGGCTCTGGACACGAGAGGGATTCATCTGGAGACATCGTTAATTTGTGGAAAAAGAAGAGTTGACATTCTATCTTATTATGATAATATAATTATATCAAAAAGGAGTTTATTATGTTTGAACTAAAAATTGGTGATCGAGCTTCTTGGCGTTCTTATTTTCCTCCTTGTGAGTGGGTTACTCAGACGGTGGATCGTATTGTGGGTGAAGGCCCATATGCCAGAGTTTATTTTGTTGAGCAGGATGTTCTTCCGTGGGGTGGTTTTGTGTGGCTTAAGGATGTTGGTCATGTAAATCGAAAGAGCACTCGCTATGTCTAGTGAAAATATTAACTCTTATTTCGCTGCCATAGAAGCATGTGGCTATCCGGTTGATGAATTTGTGTGGCATATGACCAATTACTATAATATGGCTGCATATTCCCAAGCGGTTGATTCTGGAATCATCTTTTGTTGAGGATTTATTATGACTCTGTTAGATTTTATTGATAAGCATTGGGGGGTCTGGTTCGCCATCTTCCTTATTGTGATTACTTCTTCTGTAATCAATGGTTTTCTATATTTGGCTGCCATTGTCTATGCAATACTTTTTGGGAAATGATAAAATGGATATGACGGATGAGATTGAAACCGAACTTGAACGGATTCGTGTTCGATTTAATGATCTAAAGGAACTGATCAAGGAGAGTGATCGGTTGAAAGATGACGCCATTGTTGCCGAAGAGCAATATCTACAGGGGCAGCAGGAGGAAATTATGTACGCCACGAACATGCGAGACGAACGCGACGCTGCCCTAATGCGGGAGCAGGAACTGGTCAAGGAGCGGGATGCAGCTTGTTTCAAAGCGGATGTTTCACTTGCCCGAGCGGAGAAGGCGGAGGCGGCGCGGGATGAGGCTGCGTCAAAAATTAAATGGTATGCCGATTATGCCAACGGAAAAGACCACCAGATCGCGGAGGAAATCGGGCGCTGTAACGACGCCGAAGCCGAGCGTGACGCCGCCCTATTGCGGGAGAAGGTGCTCCGCGATGCGCTTCGTCCGCTCGCGGCCATAGCTAACGCCTACGACGCCAACAATCTTGATGACGAAGCGCGCAAGTTCTGGGGACGAGACAACGAGCACACAAACAACGCTACGCCCGATCAAATAGAACTGTACTCCGGTCGAGGTGGGAAACGTCTTCTGACACTTGCAGATTGCTTCAGCGCCCGCACCGCCCTCATCGCCAGCAAGAAGGAAACAGGGGAATGACGGAAGGCCGTTTCGCGCGAGAAGGCACGATCTGGGTCTGCGCCGCCTGCGGGAAAACCCACAAAGATCGCTACGGCATGGAGGGCGAAGGCTCTCGCGGATGGGATGAAAGCTGCATGATGCACGCGGTCCTTTGCGACGAAAAACAGCGCCCTGATTTGAACGGACAAATGATGTTTTGGTGTGCGGAGGACCAACCCCATGACTGACAAACTCAATGAAGCCGGGATTGAGAAGGCTCTGGCCGCTGATATTGACGGCGCGACAATGCGAGAAGTGCTGGAGCAATATTTTCGGACATACGACTACGCAGAGCCGGAAGCCGCTGCAAACGTCGCGATCTGCGCCGCGATCACGGCCTATCTCGATGCGACGGGAGGGGATGCAAATATCGAGGCCGCAGCCATCCGCATCGCTGCCGAGCGCGCCCTCAAGCTGAGCCGAAATGGCGCAGATGATGACGGGATTGCGCTGAACTCATTCCGGGCAATTGCGACGCCAGAAACGGTTTTGCGGGCGCTCCTCGCACCCACACCAGAGACGCGCGAGGAGGCGATGGACCCATTGGCACGCGAGCGGAAAGTCGCAATCGACATCCTCAGCAATTGGGCTGCGCGCTACGTTCACCCCCGGTATCAGGATGACATAAACTGCGCGATCCATCATGCCGCCAACGCGATTGCCGCCTACGCCGCCGCGCCCAAAGCCCCGATAGCGGAGGGGTGGCTGACGGCAGAGGATACGTTGCGTTACGTGCTTCGCTATGGCGGGAACTGCCGAGACTGCGAGTTGATGGACGGCGAGATTTGCAGCACGTCCGGGTTGCCATGCCGTGGGTCTAGGAAGGCCGTCAAGTGGGTTCTTGACGCGCTCAACTACGGCGTTTCCAACGGCTATCTTCCCGCCCCACCCATGAAAGGAGAGTGAGCCGATGAGCAAGGATATGACGTGGGTGCTTGTAGACAAAATTCGCCTCCAAAACTGGAAACAAGGAGGAGCGCTTGTCATGGACAATGACGACGCTGTTGAATTGGTCGAAGCAGCTATCGCCGCCGCCTACGAGCGCGGACGCCGGGAGGAGAACGAGGCGTGTGCGAAGGTCGCGGAACATGCCGTTGCAGCGTGGGAGTCGGCTTGGGCGTCAGGACGTGACGGCGGCGCTCTTGATGTAGGCCGCGCCATCCACGCCCGGATCAAGAAAGGGAAATGCGATGAGTGAGGACGAGAATATCGTGGTTTTCACGGAAAGTCATTCCGGATGGAAGCATCGCGCCGAGCGTGCAGAAGCAGACAACAATAGAATTCGTGCCCGCTACAGAATAAATGATTAACCATTTAGGATGACACAAATGACAAATGAACAAGCGAAAAATGCGGCCGAACTGCGGGCTCTGTGCGATGCCGCTACTCCGGGACCGTGGGAAGTTCAGCCCATTGAGGAAGACGGTTTTGAAAAGGGATCAGCCTTCATTATCGCCGCAAACCTTGGCGGATTAGTTGGCGCAGCCCATGCGTGGCCGACTGAAATTGACAGCGGGGATTGGTCCCGCGTCAAGGCTAACGCCACGTTAATCGCCGCCGCCCGCACCGCCATCCCCGCCCTGCTCGATGAGCGGGAGGAACTGCTCAAGGAGCTGGATGAAGCGCGGGAAGACGCGCAATTGTATGCTGGTGCTATTGCGCATCGTAACCGAGAATTGACAAAGGCATGGGCGGATCGAGACAACAGCAATAACCTACTTGATGAATGTCGGCGCGAAAGAAACTTCCTTCAAAAGATGGGCGCAACTCGTGCAGATAAACTCGACGCCGCCCTATTGCGGGAGAAGATGCTTCGCGAAGCGCTGAGCGAACTGGTTGAGTTGGTGGACGAACATCGGCGCAAGGAAATCGCCCGCATGCTGGCGGGCGCGACCATCACCGAGGAAGCCCGCGCCGCCTTCAACGCCAGCAAGAAGGAAACAGGGGAATGACTGACCTATCTGAGGAAGTTATCGAAGCAATATGGGAACAGGCCTTTTTAAGCGCTGAACAATCATCACCGTACAGTCCAGCAGAAAACCCGTACCCGCCATCTTCTAAAGAAGCCGATATTTGGGCGTGTGCTTATAGACAAGCGCTTGCCAGTACTTGGCACTAGAGGACCAACCCCATGACTGACCTGAACGAAGCCGGGATCGAAGCTGCGGCGCGAGCAATACTAGATCGCCAAGGATTTGGCTTTTACACCGACCCAATGGTGGACGGGCAAGACGCCTACGATATTTCCTGCACAGCGATTGACGACGCCCGCGCCGCGATCACGGCCTACCTCGCCGCCACGCCAAGAGATTAATGGAGTGATAGATGCCTTATTCTTTGTCCCAAATCGACGCAGCATTAGACGCTTGGTTCGGAAATCACGCTTGGTCAATTTCGCCACGCAGTGAGCATTGGAGGACGAATATGCGTGATGTCCTCACGGCCGCCGCCGCCGCCCACCGCGCCGGGAGGCTGGAAGGGCTGAAGATGTCCCGCGAAATCGCAGAAGCTAATTCTATCGGAAACGGTGATCCATACGACGATGGTGATATTGGTGGTTGTATCGCCGCAGAATCCATCATGTTATTGATCGACTCCCGCATCGCAGAGATTGAGAACGATGGGAATGACGATGCCCACGCGAAGTGAATGGAACGCGCTCGCCGCAAAATGCGAAGCCGCGACGGGATTGGATCGCGAGATTGATGTTCTGTTGGCGGTTGCCGTAGGCGATGTTCCCGCAGGGTATGTTCGCCACGACGCTTTTACGTGGATTTGCAAACAGAAATACGGCCTCCCGCTGACGTATTCGCCAGCGACATTCACCGACAGCATCGACGCCATCGTCTCCCTGATCAGGCGGGAGTTGTCGGGGTGGCATTGGGAATGCGGCGCTGACAAGACCGCAATGGTGCGTGACGCCGCTGATATTTGGGAATCGAGCGTCAAAAACGATCACGTCTGCTGGAAAGCCGCGTCACCCGCGCTCGCGCTCTGCACCGCTTTCTGCCGCGCCAAAGCTGAAACATGCGAGGAAGCAGAATGATTGACCAGATGCAGGAATTTTTATTTTAGGAGTCATAGCAATTTTGATTTTCCTATACGCCACCACAAGACCGAACACATACCTAACAAAAGATGGATGGTATTAAAATGATTTTAGTATGCGAAATAATCTTAGCAATTATAGGGCTAGGTATTTGGGCTTTTCTGGTAAGCAATTATCAAAAAAACAAAAAGAGCGGATATCAACCAGAAGATGGCCCTAAGCCACTTCCGCCCAATTCAGAACACCCGAAAAGTGAATACTGGCATAAGCGGAACCATCAGCAACAAAAGTTTGATTGGGAAATTCTAGAGATGTATAAGAATAATCTGGAATTTGCGGAGGAAGCGTTAGATTATGCTATATACCGTAATGTGACCAGAGATGTGAAATATTTTAATACAAGAATCCAATATCTTAAAGGTAAGATTTCTAAGATCGTAAAAAGACGTGGGTTTAACTGATATACTGATATTCGCTGTTCGCGAATCGAGTTATACTGTTTTTGGAATTTTAAAAATTTTTTCAGAAAAGCGTTGCTGAAAAAATTTTGGAAATTTTCTGTGGAATTTTTTTAAAAAAAGAAAGGGACGGGGTTCCACAAGAAAAAAATAATTTTTAAAAAGGGACGGGGTAAGTACTGTCTTATCTATGCCCTAAACCCCTAGTGAACAAAAGGGCAACGCTGAGCTTCTTTTGTTCACGTTTTGTCCGGCCCTTTTTGACTAAAACAGAAACAAACCGTGAACAAACTAGAACAAACCGTGAACATACACGGAACAAACGGTGAACAAGCCGGGAACATATCATGAATTGATCTAGATCAAAGCGCAATCCACAGATTCGCGTATAATATATTTATAGTAAGGGATGGGGTTAGGGAAGCCCACCGGGTCAAGTGATTCGGGAAAATGCCTAATATATAGGCTTTACTTAACCCGCAACTTACTATATTATTATTTTGTAGCTAGGGGATATACCCCGCATCGTAGGAGACCATAATTATGGCCGGCGAACACGAACTCACACTGGAACTGCTTCAACAGCAGATCTCTGAACTGAAGGCACAGTTGGCTGCCAAGCCGACCAAGGCCAAGGCCGAACCGGGTCAGCCGCGCGAAGGCACCAAGCTGTACGCGCTGACGCAGATGCTTCAGCGGGAAGGTGGCGTGACCAACGACGAGGCGAAGGCCGAGTTTGGATGGCCCGCGATTTCCATCAAGACGATGGCGGCGAACATGGGCATCCCGGTGCGCTTTGAAAAGGAAGGCCGCGAGAAGCGTTACTATGCCATCACGGCAGAAGCCATCGCGGCGGAAGCGGAAGCCAAGGCCACTGCGGCTGCGGCGGAACAGGAAGAAGACAACCCGTTCCTGCTGAGTGTCGAACTCGGTGAAGAACAGGAACTGAACCGGCTTGCCGAATAAGCCATTACACTCTGGGCATTACGGTGCCCAGTAGTAATGGGTTATTTTGAAAAAGGAATGTGGATACGACAAAACCATCACAGAAGCAATTCTGTAACGGCACAAGGTGTGTTTAGGTTTAAACAGCGTAGTCTTTAGTCTGCTTTGACTAGCACTTGGCTTATCTTGTGCTTTTTCAGGGCAACGGGTTCCGCAGAACAATCCTCAAGGACACTTGGCTTGTCATTACTCCATATTTATATGAAGGGAAGGTGTGATATGCACATTGAATGGGACGACGAATGCCAAGCTTGGATGGTTGTCGACGGAGACACCTGTTGGGGCTGGTTCACCAAGTACGACGACGCCGAGGAACAAATCGGTCGGATGAACGATAACTTGGGTTATCTGTGAAGCATTTAATCCTATAGCATAGAAATGTGCTATAGTGTGAGTGCTTACAAAACGAAAGGAATGTGTTATGACCTATCTTGTCCCGCTGCGTAGACAGCTGCCTGATGGTTCAGGAATCGCGAGTCCATATGAACTTCCGCAATTGCAGGAGATTCTGCCGGAAATGAATGTGGAAACTCCAATGAGCAAGTATTCTGATTACCACAATGCTTGCGAATTGCTTGACGATGAATTTGATGACATTGATGGCGAAGCGCTGCAAGATGTCATTAAGCATCCACGCGCGAACCATTAGTTTTAATGGCATATCAACAGGTGTGGGACATAATCCCACACCAATACATGGGGATTGATTTGCTTACATAAATGGGTCAAATGTGTTGGTGCCTTGCTATAGGTGACATTTTAGCTTCTCTATGTTGTCTACTATACGAATGCATCTACCTATAAGGACGAAGTAGAGAGGAATGGACCATGCTTGTGTGCTACTATAGGGAACAGTCATATTTCTTTGACAACCACATTGATGTGTTTGTTAGGGCTGACCAAGCTGATGATACGCTGGATTATGGCTATGGCGTACTGGCTGACAGCGTTTTCATCGTGCCTGATACGGTGGCGATGGATTATGGGGAATATCCTCTGGTGGATGCTGTTGCCATCTATTATGGCTATGACTGACCAATTAATCCTATAGCATATGTTTAATGTGCTATAGTGTGGATAGTTAAACAAAGGACTGGCTTAATGTGCGGACGTGTGGTACACTCTGTGGGTAGGAGGATTCTCCTTATGCCATGATGTGTACACCGAACACTAAAAGGGAGCGTGTGTTATGACTCAGGAATCGTTTTCGGTGCTTTTTGGAAGTCCTAAGCAGAGTGCAACTGAACATTCGCGTCCATTTCAGACGGATAAGGAAGCGATGCAAGCGCGGAATGCACGGTACAAGGAATTGAAAAATCGTGGAGTGAAAGCGACACGATACACTTTGAGTGGACAGCTTCGGCAATACTGGTCGATGGGTCGAGAGTGTGGACGGTTTTGTAATGTGTATTACCTCGACTATTGATTGACCATCTAATCCTATGCCATCAGATATTATGGTGGCATAGTGTGGATAGTTAACCAGCAACAACAGGAGATTATTATGCGCCACGAAAAGTTCAACATGCCTTCCATTGAGGCGCAGATCGTTCAGATCGAAAAGGATTTGGACATCATCCAGACCATCCCGACGAACAATGGTACGATCCACTTCCTCATGCGGGAGTGCATGGAACGACTGACTCAGGCAGAAGGTCTCTTGCACGAAGCTGCCGAACTGGCACTCGACCAAGTCGAATATGTTGGCTAATTGACTGCCTAATCCTATGCCATCAGTATATGGTGGCATAGTGTGGACAGTTACCTAAGTCCAACATGGAGAATGAACATATGGCTATTCGGCATCTCAACCGCGCTTTCAATGCGTATCGTAAGGCAGCGAATGCCCACGCGCGGGAGAAGTATGTGTCCTCACATGGCGATCAGCATGGTGGGTTTCATTCCTTCACGCAGACCACCGAACGCAAGCTGCACGAAGCGGAGCGACTTGTCATCAAGAAGCTGATGATCGCTTCCTAACAGGAGAATGAAAGTGGACAAGAAAATGGACAAGAAAATGGAAGATGAACATGAATACCACTTGGATGGATTCATGTATATGCGAGACTTCAACTATGGCATTTATTGTGATGCTTGGTGTCTTGTGAACCATCCCCATGGGGGCAATGAACGGTATAGGCAAGACTGGTATGAACGTGCCGTGAATGCAGGAATTGTTTTCTGCTAACTGCCTAATCCTATGCCATCAGTATATGGTGGCATAGTGTGGATAGTTAATAGGAGAGTGGGATGCGTGATTTTATCAGACGACTGGTGGAAAAGTTGCTTGGCAAGCGACCATACATTCCACAGATGCCAGCGCCGCACGAACGAATGGTGCTGGTTCTGACGGAACAGGCCGAGCGCCGAATCCACAGGCAGTGGGCTTGTGATCCCTACGCGGAGCGCAAGTATCGTTACAACAGATATGTGGGTTAACTGACTAATCCTATGGCATCTTACGAGGTGTCATAGTGTGGATAGTTAACACAACCAAGGAGAATGTTATGTCCGTCAGGCTCAAGAAGATTCTGTCACTGACCATATCCAACGACTGTGGTGAATTTGAAGTCACTTACGATGACGAGACCCACAGATTTTATGTTGGCGACAACGTGGTGCCACTTGATGAAATGCGTGCATTCCTGAACGGAATGGATATGATGTGTGACGCAGCTCACCAAATGGATTTAGATACTGATACTGTTTAACTGCCTAATCCTATGGCATATGTGAATGTGCCATAGTGTGGATAGTTAAAAGGAGAACGTCATGTGCATCCGCAAGCCAGTTGTGTTTGGGAGGTTGATTGACTTCACCTTGTGGGGTCGAACCCAAGAACACGCCCGCATTGAACTTCACACGCCTCATGGTGGTTATGAAGTTGGCGAAATCATTACCACTTCGAAGGTGGTGTACAAGGAACAAGGCTTGGTCATTACCAAGGAAACCATCTACTTTGTCGAATGAAAGGAAGGTGTGATATGACCGCGTATGAAGGAAGAATCTTCGAATTGAAGCGCCTCGCCGTCGACACCGAGCGACAGATGGCCAAGGTTCAGAACAGGTCGACGGCATATGCTGCCAAGACTATGTTCAAGTCGATTAATGACCCGCATCAGTGTGACGAATACAAGCGGCTCGACTTCATCTGCTATGAGGAGCAGGAAACGACGCTAATGTGCTACCTGACCGACCTCGTTACCGAATGACTTGCTACATTATGCCATTTTCTGGTGGCATAGTGTGGACAGTTAAGAGTCCAAGTACGAAGGAGATAAAACATGGCCATGCATGCTGTCGGAACTCGCACCAGCGACAACCAGCCCATCAATCTGCACAACAGGAAGCCTTTCCGCACCATTTCCCAGAAGAAGGTGGCACAGGATCATGCCTTCAAATCGGAGGACGGTGCCTACCGCACCAACGCACCGTTCACCATCCACTCCGAACCCAAGTAACGTCTAAACCTATGCCATCAGATTATGGTGGCATAGTGTGGACAGTTACTCAAGGAGAAGCAAATGACCACAGTGCAGAAGACAAATATTGCAACTCTTTCGGAATGCACCAACGAACTGGTGGCTATTCAAGAAAAGTTGACCAAGGTTCGGCATACTCTGGAAGCCGGAACACGCGAATATGCCATACTCTTTGGTGTGACGCGTGGAATTGACGAAGGAATCTGGAACCTGTTCAATCTGATCGATGACCAGCAGAAGATGACTGCTTGACTTTCTACTTTATGGCATAGTAATGTGCCATAGGGTGGACAGTTAAAGGAGAGATATGATGGCCGAAGAAAAGGAATTCGACACGGTCCACGTAATGGAAGCTGAACTGCGTGAAGAACTGCGCGGCGTTATCCAGAGGTTATGGTGGAAGAGTGGTTGCCGCATACCAGAACTTATGGATGAAATCATCCAAGCAATCCTGTATAAGGGTGGTGAATTTCCTGCACATTTCTGGTTCAGCGACATTGAAGATGCGGTCGCAAGGGAGAAGGTTCGTCGCGGCTAACTGCCTAATCCTATGCCATCAGTATATGGTGGCATAGTGTGGATAGTTAACAAAGGAGAATGTGATGGCTAAAGTTAGTTTGAAAGCAAAGGCACCGACCGAACTTATGGAAATCTCGGACGGTGGGAGATTTTCCCACGCGGTGGTGTTGAATGGTCATTCAGTGATGGCTTTGTTTAGTCATAAGCATTATGCTGAACAATACGTTGCTGCGGTGGAAGATAAACACCTCCCCGATCTTTATACCATCCGCGAAGTGGCAGAGTAATATGCTCTGCAACCTATGCAAAGGGCTTGGAAACTTGTTTTGCAAGCAACCAACTGGTTACAAGTGGTACACGTGTGTTGCTTGTGACGGAAATGGTTCACTAAAGACTTTTGGCGAGCCGACAATAAAAGTTCATGCTCTCCGAAAGAACAAACGATAAGGAGAAGTGCCATGCGCCTTGTTTATAAAGACACTGGTGTGGAAGTCAAGATTGGTGACAAGGTCAAGGATTTCCGTGGGGAACCTTTGATTGTTACTGGCTGGCGCAAACCACATAAACCATCGTCATCTGGTTTTGTTTCGGTGGTCGACGCTGATGAATATGTCGACCTTAAGGAAGATGGGCGGTCACATGGCAGTGAATTTTATGCTGGTGTGATTGGTGCCGAATGGATTGAACGCGAAGATCGTGGACCTGACTGGTGATAAGTTGATTTAAACTATAGCATAGAGTGCGACTATGCTATATGTTAAGTCAATTAGGAGTATGTTTAATGAGTAGACAACGACTTGAAGGAATTTGGCTCGGCTTTACCGCAGCACTTATTATCGCGTGTCTCTTATACGTGGCTTATGGTGCTGATGACGGTATATCAAAGTGCATGGAAACTCACTCATACGATGTGTGTTTCAGCACACTACACTAATGGAGTAAAACACTTTATAAATGTAATTGACTCCATGCGCTTTTTGAGCGATACTATACGGACTGAGACGACCCTCAGTGATGGAATGAAGTGTTCTGGTGGAGAATGAATATGGCTACTGCAACCAAGAAAGTTGTTGAAACTGTGTGTCTGATGTTGAGTGAGGACGAAGCATCCACACTTCAACAGCTAGTTGGTAGTATTTTGGGAGATGCTGAAAAATCACCAAGAAAGCATACCGACGCAATTTACATTGCTCTCATGAAGATTGGTATTAAACCTGCTGAACATATTATTGAAATTGAAAGTGGTTATATTAGTGTCAAGTAAACGTGCCATTAGAATATGGGAATGAAATACTTCCCATATGATATTAGCATGGTGCTAATATGACGGAGGATAAATTATGCCCAAATCCAAAGAACTCAAGCGCACCGAAGCCAAGGCTCGTCGGCTCAGGGATTTCAACAAATATCGCGAGATGGTTGCCTTTTACGCGGGCAAGGAAAGCGAAGAAGATCAGGCGCGGCTTCCCTTCTATGAGGACAAGATGGTGAAGGCGGCGGCTGGTGCCGGTGTCGACCTGAATGGCGTGAAGATTGTGGTGAAGGTGGAACGTCCCAATTACCACTTCTGATTATACAGGCAAGCACAGTCAGAATGTGCTTGCTCAATATAAACAGAAGGAGAGTGTCATGTCCAATATGTCGTATTGTAGGTTTTGTAGGTTTGAAAACACAGCGAATAATATGGCTGATTGTATAAGTGCAATCAACGACGCCATTGACGATGGAACCAGTATAGCAGATTTTAAAAAGAATCTGAGCAGCGACTACGAACGGACAGCATTCGAGCGGTTCCTCAAGATGTGTAATGATTTTCGTGATGTTCATGATGAATGGATTGCCCTATCAAATAATAGGTGACAAATTAGAATATGGGAATGAAACACTTCCCATATGATAAGATGTTACGGAGGATACACTATGTCACCAGATCTTAAGGCTGAATTGAAAGTAATCATTAACAAAATATGGAGAGAGGATATCTTGTCCGAACCAAGAGATGATGTAATCGATATTATCAATGTCATCGTTGGAATAGGTTGTTACTATGACTTGTCTCACGTATTATACGCACATGACAAGATCGAAAAGAGGAGAGAACGTGGTGAGTTGGCCAACCGCTAAATTCAGAATCATGGTTCGCCTAACTAACGGACTTGTGATTGAAGCGTTTACGTGGACGCGTGATGCCAAATCCGGTATCGAACGTGCACGACGTGAAGCCAAGGAGTTTGGGTTCAATGCCTCACTGGTGTGGGCCGAGACAATCTGAACTGGAATAAGATATGACACCGAGTCAAAAACTGAAATTGTTCGAAGCCATCCGAGACATATGGAATGATAACTATGCACAACTACCACGCGACGATATGGTGGAGATAATTAAGGTCATAACAGGAACTCATCCTAATGACGCAAACGTCACTTGGGGTCAACTATATGATCTAACGGATGTGCTTTACGCACATGATAAAATAGAAAGGGAATAAAAAAAGATCTTGACTCTTTACCCTATGCCCATTACAGTGTGGGCATAGTTTGAAAAGTTAAGAAGGAAGCAATGAAAAGAAATAATTTAGATATACAAACATTAAACGAATTGTTTATATGTGATCCAATAAAAGGTTTATTGTTTTGGAAGTTTAGATCAGAAAAGTTTAAAACATGGAATACGAGATATGCAGGTCATATTGCTGGTTATGAAACACCTAGTAACTATATAATTGTTACTGTTTGTAAAAAGCATTATTATGCACATAGAATTATTTGGGCAATAACTTACGGTTACTGGCCAGATGTTGATATAGACCATAAAGATGGAATTGGCACTCATAATTGGATTGGTAATTTACGGGAAGCGACAGTAGCAGAAAATGGTCAAAATCAAACTTTACATTGCAATAACACTTCAGGTTATACTGGAGTAACATATGACAAATGTACTAACAAATGGAGATCAATAATTCAAGTAAACAAACAAATACATCAACTTGGTTATTTTGATAATCCAGAAGATGGTTATAAAGCATATCTTGAAGCAAAGGGGAAACTACATAAATTTCAACCAATACCAAGATAACTATTGACTTTCTAGGCTATAAACATATAATAGTGTTTATAGATGGGAAGTTAATGTGACAACCCAAATAGCCATATTTGGCTTATTTATGATGGAGAATATAAATGCTTAATCTTTCTGAACTGACCAATGCCCAGCTCGTGTCCATTTACAACACGGCGTCGGAAACCCCGCTGGCCACCAAGAAGTTTCGCGATCACACCACGGCGGTGGAGCGCGTTGGAAAGCTGCTGAACGAAAAGGAGATGACAGTCATGGGTACGGTCGAAGAGTTTGAAGTGGTTACGCTGAATTCGCTGGCCTTTGGCGCAGTGGTCAACGAGGAAGACACGGTCGAGCCGGAAGGTACGGAAGAAGTGGCGCTGGAAGCCGAATCGGAAGCCACTACCGAGCTGGAACCCGCTGCCATCGAAGTGACGGCGGAACAGGCGGAAGCGCTGGATGCGGCGGCGGAAGCCAAGGTTGTGAAGCGTCGGACGGGAACCAAACTGGAGCGGCTGACGCAGCTTCTGGACCGCCGCGAAGGCATCACGAACGAGGAAGCCAAGGTCGAATTCGGATGGCCCGCGATTTCCATCAAGACGATGGCGCGCAACATGGGGCTGGAACTTCAGATGCGTAAGGAAGGACGTGAGAAGCGTTACTTCTTGGCCAGCGTCGACCTGAGCGAGCCGGTGGCGGAACAGGAAGAAGTGAGCGAAGCGGTTCGCGCGGAAGTGGAAGCCGAAGCTGACGAGTCCAGCAACTGATTGACTGACTAATCCTATGCCATCCTCCGGGGTGGCATAGTGTGGACAGTTACTCAAGGAGCGTATTATGCCTAATACGGTGGAACAGTATCTGCTCGATGATTTGGCTAAAGTCATCGACGCAATATGGCGAAACAATATGGATGATATGGATGATAATTCACCTACGGGTGATATGGATTATAATTCACCTACGGATGATATGATCGGGATCATTAAAACAATAATAAGTTTTAATGATCACTCAAATAGAGTTTCATGTTATGGTATTCGTGACATTGAAAGCGCAATCCAGTCCATACAGGAAGAACGTCATGCTTAGAACCGTGTACAATATCGACAAGCTTCGCATCAAGCGCGAATTGAACCACTTCCTCGTTGAGAACAACGAACGACTTTGTACTTATGAGGATGTGGAAAAGCTGGTCGACGCATACCATAGGGATGACATTCCTTTTGGTGTGGATGATTTGGGGTATGACCTGATTTCCGCTCGACAGGCCCATAGGCTTCTGGAAGATCATCTCAAGCTGCCCGTGATTCAGCGGTGATTATATAAGGTGGGCTTGAAACACGGCCCACTCCATATAACCACAGGTGAAAGGAAGGAATGTGTCATGGCAGAAATGTATGACATTGAGGTGTTCAAGAAAAGAAAGCTTGTCAACAAAGTGTTAGGTGCTTTGGTGAGACATCCTGCTTCTTATAATGAAGTTGCCAATGCAATTGACAAGAACTACCATGACATAGCTAAAAAAGATTACAGCGCCATCGACTTAGGTAACACAATCCTTTCATATAGGGATTATCCTAACGGGGATGGCATCAAACGAAACTGGAATCCCTAAGAAATAGGAGGTGGACGTGAAGTTTCATAAGTTTTACAGTGTCCTCATCAAACATAAGGACACTCTCATCGAGACTATCATCTTCGCGCCAAGTCCAAAGGAAGCCGCCAAACAGGCGTGTGAACTGGAAGGATGTCCACGGAGTTCGGTGATTTCCACCAAGGAATGGGTTAAGCCAGTTAATGGGTGGGTTCCTGCAAAATATAGGAACGAAGCAAATAACACCTGATTATACAGGAAGCATGGAGTGCGACCATGCTTCTCAATATAACCAGAGGAGTTCTATAATGACACAGCAGAGAGTTTTAATCTCCAATGAATATTGGGGAGAAGGTGATGGCGTCGATGACTACGAAGTCGTTGCTGTAACGGAATACCACGGAATCAACGTCATTACGTTCCATGACGTCTTGACTGACACTTACTGTGCTATTTCGGAGACAGGTGATTATTTCATCGGGTTTATGTCTCAGCCACAAGTCTAAGGATAATTGATATGCTGTTAACATTCGTTGGCATACTAATCTTGATCGTATATGCCATTATCCTTGTTATGAATGTGGTCAAACCAATTGTTGATGAAGCAGGAGAAAGATATGACAACTGAATGCCATGACGTCGCCATGAATATCTGGCGAGAGGAACAGATGGTTGGCCATGCGGAAAAGCTGGTCAAGTTTGAATATGCGAAGCGTATTGTTGACAACTTTATGCTTCTGGAAGATCATCACACCAAGCTCTGTGTCGCTTGGGAGCTTTATAAACAGGCTCGGTGTGAATTTGATGGTGTCTGCAACCTTGGAGCGTAACATGACGACTTTTACCGGAAATGGCCAGACCTTTATCTCCCACATTTATGATTACACCGAAGATTATTTGGCAGAGAATCTGACACGAGTGACTGCAGCCGATCTTGGTCTCAGCGAACGGTGTGGTAATGCATTTTTTGTGGATGAAACGACAATTGTCGTCAAATATCGAAATGATCGACTGTTTCGAACATATGCTGGTCTGGAAGACATTCAGACCTCAGATCGAAAGGTGATTTGTGGGTGGGTGTTTTACCCCAGAGTCGAATCTCGTATTGACACGATGTTGACTTATTATGAAGGTCGACAGCGTCTTGTAGAAACTGGTGCACTTCCGCCCACGCAGACCGAATTCGACGTCGAAGACTGATTATACAGGAAGCATGGAGTGCGACCATGCTTCTCAATATAACCAGTGGAGATTGATTATGTGGTTATGTACAGTTTATTACGACAGTTGGGACGACTGTGTCGCTGAACAGCTTCTCTTTGGTAACTTTGAAGCTGCAGAAGAATTTGCTAAAAAGGCAAAATTGTTCCTGAATCGTGGAGAAACTTATATTATGGGCGGTGCGACCTATCGTATAAGGTTTATTCGGAAAGGATAATTTTATGGCTTATGATGAAGACTGGTGCAGCCATATCTATGTGGCCAATCATCCACGTTTCCTTTATGAACGCATAAAGACCAACGTAAAAGAAAGTGGTGCAAGATATAACTGCATTCGTGTGTGTGAGGTGTGGACCGATAACGAAAAAATGTTTCATCGCCTGATTGACAAATGGAATAGGATGGGAGAAGGTTCCCCATCAGGAATTAGGTGGAAATACAGAGCAATCGACTGAATTATATAAAGGACGCGTCCAAGTAACAAAGATAATCTATCTTGTTGACTCTCGGCGCGTCTCATTATATAATAACATACGATGGAATAAGGAAGGATGTGTTCCAATGATAGTCCATGACATTGTTGTTGAGACGAAAGGATATGATGGATACATTTTCATCGAATCCGCTTTTGCTCGGAAGGGTTGTCCAGAACCTGGATGGTTCATCTTCGCCAGAAATGGTGAAAAGTATGGACGAGGTCTTGAGACAGGAAAAGGAAATTACATTAAAATGGTGGCGTGGCCGAACCTGCCGCTGCGTCATATGAAACATTATAATGGTTTGGTAAAGCGTGGGTTCAAGTCTCGTAAGGCAGCGCTGGCCGCAATGGAACAGCTCTGTTACGATGGAATTCTTTTAATAGGAGTGGAAAATGCACGTCGCAACTCGACAGAAGATTGAAAAAGCTATCGCCAAGAAGATTGTTGAATCGGCACTCATTCTTGGATACTCCATTTCCATTGATAATGGAAGTGACTTCGATGAAGAGCTGGAGTTGGAAAACTCCACTAACCAGAAGGAAGTTGAAAAACACTTGTTCCTGACTGACCAAGACACTGTTTACTTTTATAAAGAAGGAAAGTGTTTTGGTGCGGTATTTCTGGTCTATGGGAACACAGGCTATGATGTTATAGCCGATTATTCGGACAATGATACCGCCAAACTTATTTTGAAAGAAGCGGAGGAGCTTGCTAAATTTTATGAAGAAGATTATGGTTGATACCTGATTAGTTTAAACCAAGGGAATGAAATACTTCCCTTGTGTTAAGTTAATAGGAGAGTGAAATGGCTACTCGAATGTATAAATTCATTTTGGCCACGATTGGTGGAAAGAATACAAAGCTTGCCCATAACTTGGATAAGTCTGGACGAGATTGGTATAATCAACGCCATGTTGATTATCTGGTAGAAAAGCTTGCCTTGGCTAACAAAATCAAGGAATGTGAAGAAAATGGTAAAGTGGCTATCCTTACCAGCGGAATGGACTGTGACGGTGTTAGGTATTCTGGACAAAAGAGTTTTGTTGATGCATACCTGACTGTTGTTGAGCAAGAGATTGACGAAGCAAATAAATGGGCTGACGGTCCCATCCACATGAGTATCGTGAAGCCTTCGGAAGCAAGGAAAGTTGCATACGAATCGCGCGATTTGGGTATGGAAGCATTCGAAGACGGTCATCCCCACGTTCTTTACTATTGAGTTAAACTATGGGCATGAAATACTGCCCATAAGTTGACCTAATAGGAGAGTGAATATCATGTTTTTCTATCATGGGACGAATAAAGAAAATATTGATAGTATTGCAGTCAACGGAATTAGGCCACGAAATGAAAATGAAAACAAAGATGGAACTTGGGGTGGAATGTCTAATAATGAATGTGTTTATCTAACAACAGATATTGACAAAGCCGAAGTTTTTGCAGGTAGATTTAAAGAAGGTGTTGTCCTTCAAGTCGTTGTCGAAGAAGATAACCAAAACCTCAGAGTAGATGATAATTTCCTTTATTATGAAGACAGAGCAATGGATTGGAATAAGTCAGTCGCAAGAGTAACTCAAGACAAACGATGGAAAGAATCAATTGAAAAGTATAAATTATGCGCTCATATTGGAACAATTGAACCTGAAAAGGTAATTTTTGTAAAAGAAGTCAAAAGTAATAGAGATTACTTTTATTGAGTTAAACTATGGGCATGAGTGATAGCCTTGCAATACTGCCCATAAATTGACCTAATAGGAGAGTAACATGAGTTACAAGTTCCATCACATAATGAACTATTATTGTGAAAAGAAACACAAAATGTATCTAAAAGTAGAAAACAACGAAGCAGACTATAATGAGTATAGGAGTCTTGCTTACATCTATGAAATGTATGATGAAGCATCTTGTTCTTATAAGTCGGAACATCGAGTACAGTTTGATAAGCTGATACGTGGTCACTCGGACGAGGAATAACATCATGAAAAACAAAAATGAATGGCTTAATGAGCGAGCCAAGAATGCGTGTGAAGATTGTGGTTTGGTTTATGGTGAACACTACACCAAACTTGCTGGTGGAGGTTACAGATTCAACCACGGAAACGTAATGCTTGTGAAAGAGACCTCTGGATGGGAACTGCAGCAGCTATGTGAAAATAGCACTGGCATCAGATTCATCAGCGGTTCAAGTAATGCCATGACTTTTTCGGAAATGACCGAGTTCCTTGGCGGAATGATGGCAGCTGCTCGTTTGTTGAAAAAGGATAAATGAATTGTATATCGATGGGCATGAAATACTGCCCATCTATTATATGCTTCATTACAAAGGAGAAATCATATGGCCACTCAAAAACAACCAAAGACTGGTTTGGCGATCTTCGCTGGAATTGTTGGTCTACTCGTTGCCAAGTTCTTCTGGGGCGCGTTCAGACACGTCTTCAAATGATAATCTAAGGCTTGACTGTGTCTTAGATTCCCGGTATAATAAGGATAATCGCGGAAAGGTGTTTGATTATGGCTGTGGTGAGAAACAGACACTCTGGTGTTATTATTTTTCAATGCGAAGGAGAGTTTGGCGGAAATGACCTGTCTAATGGTCATTTTGAATCTGCCGACTTTGGTTCAATGGATTTGCGTTTTCTATCAGCAACAAACACAAACTTCTTGAACGCAAACTTCAATAATGCAAGTCTTCGTTTTATGGACCTTCAGAATTCAAACTTTGTTGGCGCTGACTTGCGTGGCACTGACTTGCGTGGCACTGACTTGCGTGGCGCTGACTTGCGTGGCACTGACTTGCGTGGCACTGACTTGCGTGGCGCTGATATATCGAACGCCTCGTTTACCGGCGTACTCGTCAACAGTGAAACCAAACCGACTTCTTTCCGTGACCTTTATCTTGAAGTTCCGGTGGAAGTTATTGCAGCGAACCTTGAAGTTGATGATTCGTTGCCGAATGGAGATCATCTTTTGAATCAGGCGTTAACGTTTGGTGTTGAGATCGAATGTTATCTTCCTTCTAGTGGAGATGCTAATTCACTCAAACAAAGAATCAATTCTAAGCTTACAGCTCTTGATGTTGATTTGAATATTGAGTTTTATAACCACCACAGTCGGTCCTATTGGAAAATGATTACCGATGGTTCGCTCGATGATTATGAGCGGGGTATTGAATTGGTTTCCCCTATTCTTCGGGGCGACGATGGTTTGGACCAACTGAAGAAGGTTTGTAAGGTTCTTCAAGAAGTTGGTTGCCGAGTCAATAAAAAGTGTGGTGTTCATATCCATATCGGTGCGCGGGATGAGAGCATCACCTTCTTCCGTAACCTTTTCATGCTCTATTCTGGTTTCGAGCCTATTATCGATTCCATGATGCCGAAAAGTCGCCGGGACAACGAAGCAGCGTACTGCAAGTCAAACAAGGTTCCCCTTCGTAACTTGCAGAGGTGTCGCACTATTGAGGATATTGGGACTGCCATCACCGATTACTCAAATTCTAACGGAAATACGTGTGATGGTGGATTTCGTTATGTTAAGCTGAATATCCAGTCATATTGGCGCCACGGCACCGTCGAATTTAGGCAGCATGCCGGTTCGATCTCCTATAAGAAGATTATGAACTGGATCAAGCTCTGCATGGCGTTAGTTGAAAAGGCAAAGGTTGGTATCCCCGACGCACTTGACCAAACATCTCAGAGTGACAACTTTGTTAACCCATGCCGTCTCGGAACTAATCGCCATAAGTTTGTTGAAATGCTTATGAGTGATCGTGGCGTGACGACTAGAGAATACAACGAGGCTATTTACAACTCAGGCAGGGAAGTTCAATGTGCGTCACTGATCAAACAGCTCAACCTTAAAGTTACCACGCGAAAGGAACGGGAAAGAGGTACTATAAACCATTATGGTCTAACCGTCCCCGGTCGCTTAGTTACTCGTTATTTCCTTGCACGGGGTCCAGTTGTTGACATTCCTTCGAATTTCGTGTTTAATAAGGAAACTTTTATTAATTCGATGGGGTTTGAACCGGAAACTGTTCAATACATCGAAGAAAGAATCCAACATTTTGCATGAATCGGAGTAATAAATGTACACAACTAATGATGGGCGACACTTTTGGGCAAGCAGTGAAAGGGAACTTGTTAAGGCATTACAGGACGATTCCTATACGCCAACAAGTTCCACTTCACAGTTTATGAATGAAGTGAGCCGAAGAACATACGTTCAAACTGGCCGACTGATTCGTACCGGAAAGATATATGACTTTGTCGCGGATCTTGTTGACGCGGGTCTATTGATTCGGGTACAATCTAACTAAATGTTAATTAATATCAAGGGAATGAAATACTTCCCTTGGCATGAATTAATACACTTATATTATGAAGGAGAAAGTGAATGCTTTATTTCGCTTATGGTTCGAATCTGAATATCGAACAGATGGTTAAAAGATGCCCAGATTCTATGCCAATTAAACGTCTTAAGATTGACGACTTCAGGTTAGTGTTTCGTGGGGTTGCTGACATTGAATATCAGCAAGGAGCAAGTGTTGAAGGCGCTCTTTGGGAAATTTCACAAGCAGATGAAGACGTGCTTGACCGCTATGAAGGTGTCGATTTGTATCTTTATAGCAAGGAATACTTCGATTACAATGGCGAAGAAGTTCTGTGCTACACCATGAATGAAAATGGAATTATGCCTCCGAATGACTATTATGCCCACGTGATTCGAGTCGGGTTCAATGATTTTGATATTCCTCATGATACGCTTGACGCCGCGCTTAACGAGTCATGGGCCTATAAAAACCCGACTCGTTACCTTAAAAAGCGTCGCTATCGTGAACGTAATCGCGGCTTGAAAAGGGCGCGGCCTATTCAAAAGATTGCGGCATGTGGTTGAACTGAAATGCCGGGAAGTTCATACTTCCCGGCATTATCTCTATGGAGGATTGATTATGGTTGAATATGAATTCGGTAGGGAGATTGAGATGTCCAGAACACATCCTTCTTCTTCTCCTTGGAAGAGACTGTTTGTTTGGGCAACTGCAAAGAAAATTAAAGACTCAGACGAATGGCATGTCCATCTTCATGGGGGTTTTATTCCTTCTGAGGATTTTCTTACAACAACACCAATCGTCACAATTACTGAACATTTTAATCAGTGGTCAGTTGTTGTCGAGAACCGTTATAAGAAGGACGAAATAAAATGAATGGTTTGAGTGATCGAAATGTTCTCAGAAACCATATCAGAAAGATTGGTAGATTCGATATAGATGCTTTAAATCGAATCTACACCGAACCTTCTATTAAAAGGAAAATTAATGCTGGATGGAAAAACTTCACCAACGAACATCCAGATTGGGAAGAACAAGGTTTAAAACTTATGGGGTCGTTTCTTAAACGAGTTCCATTTTGTCGTAATAGGAAGTGGTGGGTTTAGAATCTAGTCAATGTAAAATCTGTAGTCCACATTCCTTCCATCGACTCCTGCCTCAAAACAGGAGTCGATGTATTTCTGTATCCCTTCATTGGACATCCTATAACCTTTGTCATGGTATTTGATCATGCGTCGAAAGGTTGCTGCTGGATAAGATATTTTATGGAGATCGACTCTCCGCTTTTTAACATCCCGGATCGCTGAATAATATGTTGCTAGATTCGTTCCATCATATGCGAACCTACACGCTGTGATATCGAATGTGTCTATTAGCTCTTGTACAGAATCATAATATCGTTCTGTGATCAGCTGGATCTTCATATTAAGATCTTTTGTACCAGGAGCTGTCGATTCCTTTTTGTATGTTGTCAAAAACCCTTTCGGACACTTGTAAATTACCTTGTAACCAAGTGCTTCTAACATAATACCTGTTGAAAGTGCAGATATCTTATTAGTGAAGAACATGTCAAAATCACTAATAACATCTTCTTCATCAAAGAGGTGACGGAGTGCTCCACCTGCTAAGATAACGTCCTTGTTTAATAGGTTGTAGGTCATAAATTCAGTAAAGAGTATGTTTTGTTTAGCAGTCTCAAAAATACTCTTCGTAGACCTCTCAGAAAATATTATCATCCGAATACAATTCCCATTGCGTCTGCATCATTAAAATTTTCAATTAAGCTACGCATATCTGAACTATACAGTGCACCAAATGCAGCACAGTATGCAGTCCAGTTATATCTATTCATTACATAGAACACATCTACATTATCAGGGCATCTACGTGCCCAATATAAACCTGGGATACTTCTATTCTCAATCATATCTTTTATCCCAAGAACACCAAACTTGAGTCGTTTTGTTCAAATCAAATTCATCATCAAGTTCATATTCCTCAACACTACAACTTGCATTTGGACTACCATAATTCTTACAATAATGAATTGCTTTTTCTCTGGTGGTGTACACACCATGTGTACACCCATAAACTTTTACTTGATAAACTTTCATAGCTTCATCACCATTTCATCCATAATGCCAATTTGAATATCAACAAACGCTTCCCACGTCATTCTTCTCTTTCTCTCACGTGTATTATTCTTCCACCATGTGGAATACATATTATCACTTTCCTGCATTTCTTCGAGAACGACATTAGGTGTCACAAATTCATTTGGTGGAGATGCTCTATCCATGCGAACAAAGTCTTCTACAAATGTTGTCTTTTTCTTATTCCACCAAGCCATAATCACAACCTCGTTTCTTTTTCTTTTAAGACTGTTGTGAAAAGATTTCCATCATTTACTTTTGATTCAACAGAAACTAGTGGAAATTTTGTCACACCTTTTAAATACATATCAATTGTATATTTTATCAATCTTACAGTATCACAGGAATATACAGATGCTAAATCTTTTTTATATTCTTCTGTATATTCATAATTGATTCCCTTATATGAACCTTTAATTGTTCCCTCATTATAACTCATTACATTATCTCCTTAATCAAAAAATGAAACTAGATCAGCGGCTGGTGGATCTGATGCATACTCTGCATCAACATCAATAGACTCATCAACATCCGAAAAGTCGGCCTTCAACCCTAAGCGCCTAGCGATATCGCCCTGATACTCGGGCATTAGCTCGATTAATACGGCCTTAAAACCTTCCTTACGCGCTGCTTGACCAGTTGAACCGGACCCTGCGAATAGATCAATAACCGTTCCACCCTTCGGCGTAACTAAACGACAAAGATATCTCATAAGAGAAATTGGCTTACAAGTTGGATGATTAGAACCAGCCTTTTCTGCTGCAGTTGCCTTGGCAGAATAGAAGTAACGTGCTGGATTTTCCTTTGACCTGATCGAAGTGTTTTCCTTAAACACTTTTTCGACCTCTGCAGAACCGTCATGGAGTATGTTCTTAGGCCACCGACCGATATACTCTTGGATTTCACCCTTGGCTTCCCCGGCGTCAATACCAAAGAATTCTACTGGAGTCAAAGGATGTGTTCGCACTTCATCCCCAATCATACATCCAGAGATGTTTAAACCACCTGTACCATATTCGAGGATGTTTGATACGTTTGTACCTTTAAGCGGCTTGCGGGCGAGCACGATAGGCTCCCAACTAGGGCTTAAGGCAGACCCTAGTCCTTTATAATCTTCAACGTTCTTTATTCCCTTTTTCTTCATCGCTTTATAGATGTTTAAGTTCTTAGGGAATCCGTTGGAGTAAACCCAACCAAGCTGGTCTTTAATTTCAAAACCAGCATCTTCAATCGCACATACCATACGATGATATGTTCGTGTTGCGGAGAAGGCGACGAGCCATGATCCCGGCTTTAACACACGATACATCTTTTCCCATGTTTCTTTACGGAAAGCGATGCCACTGTTATCCCAACCATTACCTTTGAAATTGATCTCGTATGGTGGGTCACTTACGCATGAATCAATCGACTCGGCATCAAGTGTGTCTAATACTGTTAAACAATCACCAAAATGTAATGTTATTTTATTATCTGGACTAATTAATTGCATTTATTTTACTTCTCCAATAATTTCCTCATCCCCATCAAAAACACCACATTTAATACCAAATTTCTTTGGAGGACCATAACCTTCAATAAAATCATCAATCATTTCTCTGGCACATAACTGAGCCAGATACTTTACATGATCTTCAAGTGAATCTGTATGAAACATATAAGAAGAAAATTCTTTCATAAATTCATCTGTAAACTTAGTTTCATCAACAGTGACTCTGACATATTGTTTTACTTCTACTTCAAAGGTTTTCATTATTAATCCTTTTCAATTATTCAATGATGGAGTTGTATCGACTGCGATATTTAGAGTTTTAATAAACGTTGTGTAACTGTTTGATAGAGTTGTATAGTCATGCGCCACACGCGCAGCTAATTCTGGGTTATCTTTCAAAACTTTAGCAGTAATATATAAAGTGGATAGAGTATTTCCAATATCTTTACATAATTTATTTAGCGCAACTTCTACCGGATCAACAGCATCAAACATATTATATAATCCTTTTATTACTTAGGATACCAAATTAAAATATCACCCTTAGTACGATGCCAACCCATTCCGGCATCGTCGTACACATGATAATAGTCGTGGCCGGAACGCCAGACGGATTCGATCCATCCATCAAACTCACACTTCTTCCCAACAGCCTTACAACGGACACGTCGGCCCAAATCATGGTGTTTCGTGTATTTCTGTGACATTAGAAAACACTAACCCATCCAGCACATATGAGGAGTGCATCTTCATATGAATCACAACCAGTCACTTCATCAATAAAATGAAACTGTTCGGAATCAGAAACACCAGCAGCTTTCATAGCCACTGTAATCCGTCCCATAATAGAAAAGATGTTTCCATCAAAACCAACAAGCCGAACTTTAATATCAGGATACTTGGGGTTAACAACAGCTTTCGGAAGTTCCCAGAGAGGCGTCATATCATTGCTCCACATTTTGTGTTACTTGACCAAGTTAAAAAGGTGTTCTTCGGCATCGGCTGCCACATTTTCCAATTCAACCAAGACGTCCCACTTTTCTCTATCATAATCACCATCATAATCAAAATTATTATAAACATCTAAATATGCTTTCTTAGCATCACGCCATGCCATCAAAGATTTAATTATCTCATTCATCAATTTTCTCCATAATATAATCAAAGAACTCATTGCCTGTATTTGGTTGAGCACTCAATGATTTATATTCAAGATGTGTATTAGATTCTCTAACTTCATCCTCAGACATAACAAAATACATCTTGTTGTACATCCCCATAGACACAAACTCACCGTTTATTTCTTTGTAAATGTAATAGAAGCTACCACTACCATCCGCAGTCGTATCAATGGCCATATACTTTCTACCGAAGTGGATAGAATCAAATTTCTTGGTATCACAGATGACTTTTAGTCTGATTATATCTTCCATTACAACTTCCTATATATGAGTATTATTTTGATTAGCTAAACATACTAACAAAATGAACGTCAGACCAAAATATACTAACATCATTCATCCCCATCATATTCATGAACTTCTTTCCGACCGAGACCAGTCCCCCATTTACTTTGGTTAAGGCGACGACCGGACACACCAGAAATGACAAAGTCCAGCGCATTATTAAGAGCACGTCGAACACGACGCGCGGCTTCCCGTTTGTTATATTTTTTAGACATAATTGGCCTCTTGATTTAAGATTCATTATAAAGATTATTCAAAGATATGTCAACAGTTATTTTACAACTTTATAGAATGAATCCATTCGAATAGTTTCAATCAACCTATAATTTTTATTGACCTGCTGGAGATACTCTATAATTTCTCCATCACCATTCTCTGCTACGATCAGCGGAGTATGCTTCCTTATGTTATTTTCACCACCAATCAAAGCATAGATCTCATATTCTTCCACATCCAGTGCAATCATATCTAAATGTTCAAATTGGAAATTATCAATCTTTAACTGTGGAACATAACCACTGATATCAAGATCAACCTTATGCATGCCAGCGTTTGTTGGGTGAGAACGATTAATACGAATCATCTTATGCTCATCACCAAGAGCTGCATTGATCTTGACAATATTTTCTTCTTGGCAGTTATTTACTAGACAGTGAAAATTCAAATAGTCTGGTTCAAAGGTGTAGACATGTTTAAAAATCTTTGACAGCAGACGCGGATACATTCCACATGCACCACCAGCCTGAACACAGCAGAAGTCTCCCTCTCTATATTTTAGATAAGCGTCCTTAAACGCTGGCCATTCCTTTGTAATAATATACCATAACATTACATCGTCTGCTGGCCACATCCAATCACCAACATCTTCGATATATTCTGTTCTAATACAAGTTCTCGCGTCAAAAGGTTTCATAATAGCTCCAATGTTTAATTGTGTATGCATTTATATACTCGCCTCAAATTTTCTTTAAACCATTTACCAGCATATTCACATGTCTCTAATGTAGTAAAATCACCAATAACATTAAATTGTATTTGTGAAGGTGGAACTGCGCTCGGATCTTCATAAGGAAACTTTAATGGTAACGTCGTGGTAGATACAACTATCAAAGACCAATGTAATGATTGAATTTGGATTGGTGCTTGAACACTTTGTTTTTCAGGAGAAAAATGTAGTGGCAAGAACAGTAGTAATAACGTTGTTATTGATACCATTAAAAACCAACGAATCATTTACTTTGCCGCCTTTAGTAATGACTCCATCCAAACAACTTCCTGTGATTTCTTTCTAAAATCAGCAAGAGGCAACATTAAGGTATAATCCCAAACTTCTGGGTTCACCGCCATAAACGGAGACTTTAAATATTGTGTGTCGAAAAGATATTTGTGGATACAAGGTTTAAATAGACCAAATTGGCTTGCTCCTTTTAAAATCTGATAGTTAATTTTTAACTTTGTCCTTGAATTATATTTATCATCAGTAATCGTCTGGTATAAGGCATCCATTAACTTTGCACGATGATATGGTGAAAGGTAATGCATATTAATTCCTAAAATTGAATCCTTATACAACTCAATAGGGAAGATTAGTGGGAATACGTCGTAATACGGAAGCTTTAGTTTATGTTTTGGATCATAATTAAACAGATACATCTTGCCAATTGAGTTAACTGATAGTTTCTCAATATTCTGGAATGGCATAGGGTTTCTTTTAATCTGTTCACCAGACGCACCAGTAACTTGTTGGGCAGCGTTTCTATACCACGCAGCAGCAGCCGCTCGATCAGACTTTGGAATACCAGCAGCAAGTCTATCATTGGCTATATTTTGGAACATGTAATTGGCCATTAGTTACTCTTCCCATAAATTTCTTGCTCAGTCATCAACATCCATTCCATTCCATTCTCTTTACAATACGCTTTAGCGGCGTCAAATTTAGATTGATTTTTAGCAAATGTCATCATCTCTGTCATGAATCTCTTTTGCTGTTTAGGTGTTTTTTCTTTAGGCTGTATAGGTGGTTTTGTTTGTTTTAATGGTTTAACCTCAATAATAATTGTCTTAATCTTACCATCTTTATCTCTTAGTTTGACTCGAAAGTCGGGGAAATACTTGTGAATCTTATTATCTGTCTTACAGCGATAATGAATGTAAAACTCCTCAGACTGCCATTCGAGTATGGACGGATCTAGATCAAATCGTGACATAAGGCGTAGCTCCCAAGAAGATCTATATACGATCTTTGTGGGGTCTCCCTTATATTTCTGTGGATTAATCGCGTGAAAGAAACCTTGTTGTAAAGTCATTGCATCTCTTATAAATAGTAAGTAATCATATATATTTATAAGAGGACTAAACTGTTGGTCACTTCAATTAATACAAATACAACCTTTTTAAGTGCCGTAGCAGCCATGTCGGCAGCAACTCCCGGTGGAGCAGCAATAGGGGCGGCAGTTAATGCTGCTATTGTATTAGCAAAAGAACACAATCCTTCTGGATCAGCACCACAACTCAGTTTGAATAACCAATCAACTTATTCTATTTTACGTTATCCACCAGATGGTGGAGTTTATTATATGTCCCTGTTTATATCTGAATATGTCCGTCCTTCTATGTTAGCAAGTTTACAACTTAATTCAACTTCGACAATATGTTTACCAGTTCCCGGAAACCTCACAGACGCTCAAACACTTCAATTTAGTGTTACATCTCGTAATGCTGCCGTTGGTCTTGCTGAACAAAATTCATCGGCTGCTGGTTCTGCTGCTAGTTCTGGTGTTGGTATGGCAGCTGGAGCAGCAGAACGTGGTGCAGCTGCTGGTCTAGATACTATGATTTCTGGTGCAGGTTCGTCTTATCTTCAATCAATGGGTATTGCTCCAAATCCATTCTTAACTGTGTTATTTGAATCTCCTAACTTTAAAGAACATCAATTCTCGTGGAGATTTTCACCTAAAACTCCCCAAGAATCTGTAACGATTAAAAAAATTGTAAACACATTAAAATATCATTCACTTCCGGCTATTGGTGGTGGCGCTGGAGCATTTTTTAAATACCCAGACATCATTCAACCAGCACTTTATCCTAACCCAGATTCACTATATGTATTCCAGCCTTGCGTTGTCAAAGACATTGCAGTTAATTATGCACCATCAGGAATTCCATCATTCTTTCAAGGAACACAGGCTCCTGTTGAAATTGAACTCAAAATTAGTTTAATGGAACTTTCTCTTTGGTTAAAAAATACATATGACACAACCAATGTTGCATTCTAAGGAATAAATTATGGTAGCCAGATATTTTCAAACATTCCCACAAATTAATTACAATTCTTATGACTGTATTGATATCACTCGGCGCGAGAAGATCATCGAATCAATCGCAGTAAACCCATACGTTTTTTATCCTATCGACCTTCAAGACGGTCAGCGCCCAGATATCATTGCTGACAAATATTATGGAGACTCCTATTATTCTTGGCTGGTATGGTTATCAAATAATGTATTAGATCCAGTGTTGGGCTGGCATTTAGACTCAGATGATTTCTATAAAGTGATTGTACAAAATTATGGTTCAATTCAATACACACAAAGAAAAATAACAAAATGGAGAACAAATTGGGATACTGATTTCTCTATCATTCCTCCGGCAACCTTCGCAGCACTCGGGGTAAATCAACAAGCATATTGGTCCCCAAATTATGATGTAAATTTTAATGTAATGAATTATACACGTGCAAACGTTGATATCGATGTCAATACAAATCTTATCGTTTCTATCACCCCAGACGTAACATCTAATGTTATTCCTGCGGTCGGGGATCTTGTATCCTTTGTCTTAGCAAACAATATTGTTGGTACAGCAGAAGTAATTACATCTAACACATCTAATGTTGTCGTTAATAATGTAATCGGAAATTACAATAGATTAGTTCAATACTCAACAACTTCCTCTAACACCTTTACTACAAATGACACAGTTATTGTTGCTAATAGCACTTCTAACACTACTGGTTCATTAATTTCAGCGAATTCGACAACAATTATTGTATCTTACCAAGGGAATTTAATCAATGGCTCTTCTATCACACTTAGCGACCAAAACAATGGAAACACTGCACCATTATCCTTACCTCAATCTGTACAATTACGATCAGATTTTGGTGCTAATACATCAAATGGTACTATCATTTCCTTTTCATATGATACACTTTTAAGTTCACCAATCCCACAAGATCAAGTGGTGTATTATGAACCAGCTTATGTGTTTGACCTCTTAGATGAACATAATGCAGAAAAGCAATCGGTCCATCTTCTTGATTCGTCATATTCCTTCCAAGCGTACCAAAATCTCATGAATCAGATTAAGGATTAGTTTAAATGTTCTTTAATCCGGGAGACATCCAAGTAAACTCTGTATTTTTGACTTCAACCAGAGGCAGTGTTGATCTTACAAATCTATATCAAATGATATCGATTTATGAATCAGTATTAATGCCGGGGGTCAATGCAGAGATTGTTGTATTAGAAGATAAGAACCTAGCTGGTGTCCTTCCCTTAATTGGAGAGGAAACCGTTACAATTTCTTTTAATACACCATCTTTAGATGGTCCTACATATACATTCTCAATCGCTTCATTACAAGATGCTCAACCCACTTCAAATCAAAAAACAAAAGCCTACCGTCTAGACTGTGTATCGACGGAAGTTAATACACATCAATCAACACTTATTCAAAAATCTTACAACACCAATGTATCTAATATGGTGCAGGACATCGTTAAGTCGTTCCTCAAATCGTCAAAACATATTAATACCGAACAAACAATGGGAATTCAGCAATATATTGTAAGCAACAAACAACCATTTGATGCTATTCTTGACCTCGTTAAAAGAGCTGCGTCATCCACAAATAAGTCATCCACTTTCGTATTCTTTGAAAATCAAGATGGTTTCAATTTCAAGACGATAGAAGGTATGTTACAACAGGCACCAGTATCAACTTATACCAATAACACTATTACTGCTGACTCCATCTATCGTGTTATCTTTAAAAATCTCATTGGTTATACAATTCCTGAGCAGTTCAATACTCCCGGAAAGATTGGCCAAGGCGCATTCGCATCTATTACCAAAACATTCGACTTTAAAACGATGCAATTCGTTAATAACCTAACTCAACCAGCCAACATGAACTATGCCGGATCTGCAACAAACTCAGCTGGATTCATTGCTAAGTTTGCTCAGGCTGCTGGTAGATCAATGCATTTACCAGTTGATTCTATTCAACCAGATAATTTTATCTCTAGCTTTATTGGAAATCAAAAAGCTTTCGTTGCTAACCTTGATCAATTAAAAATGGTCATTAGAATCTTTGGGGATTCTACACTCAAAGCTGGAGACATGATTAATGTTAATATTATGCAAACTGATGGTTCTAGCGGTCAGTCTTACCTTGATCCAATGCTATCCGGTAAATGGATGATTTCAGACCTTCGTCATGTTATCCTTCCAATGGATGCTAAACCACAATACACTTGCATTTGTGAACTAACAAGTGGTGGTTATGGTGCAAGTAATGCAACATCAGGAACACCTAACGTTTAAATTCTTTTATTTAAGAATAAATAGTAGACGACAATCCCTTAACTGTCAACATATTTTTAAATAAAGGTTTTCAATGGCTGACTTTGAATTTGGTAAACATTTTGGTGAATGGAAAGGTGTAGTTGTTAACCGTGACGATCCACTCAAATCAGGACGTTATCAGGTCAGAATCATGGGTGTCCATGACGACAATACACAAATCCCAGATGCCCAATTACCTTGGGCACACCCTAATATGTCATTAACCTCTGCATCAATTAACCATATTGGCGCATCACCGACTGGTCTCGTGGTCGGTTCAAACGTTCATGGATATTGGGCGGACAAAGACACAACAATACCTGTTATATTAGGTACGATGCCTAGAGCTGCAGTTCCTACGAACAAATCACCATCTAATCAACCTAATCCTTATTCAAGTTATGGTGAACAGGCTAAAACTGATCCTTCTAATCAGAACGACGTAGCGTATAATGCGCGTGGCGTTCAGTCATCTGGGGTTCAAGGCGAAACGAATTTTGGTAAGGATTTTAATTCCATAATCAAAAATTCTCACGTTCAGGAAGCTCTCAACGCAATATCTCATTTAAATGAAGCTTTGCCTTTTAAGATAGCTAAATTCCCTGGTGTTCCTACTATTGGTAACGTTCCTTTTGAAAGCGGCCAGAAAATACTTAACCTTATCAAACAGCTAGATCCAAATAATTTATCAGGATCTATTCCCGGAGCCTTGTCTGGAATCATTGGTTTAAAAAACTTAACGGATATGGCTTCAATGATGTCTGGCAATGGGAACCTCCCATCCATGTTTATGAATTTAATTGGAAAACATGATATTGCTCAATCAGTTGCATCTATAACTTCTCAGCTTATGACCGATCCAACCACTTTACCAGTATCAACAGCAAACACTTCATCGAACACGTCGTCTAATCCTCAGCTACAAACTGCCGTTACCTTAATTATTGGCTCACTCCAGCAAGCATTTCAAAATGTACCGGGAGCAGCCAATAATGGTCAAGCAAGTTTTAATTACATGCAAGGTACATTAAAGGTTCTGGAGAACAATTTTAATACGATGGTTCAAAACATCCAAAGTAACAAAACATCATAAATATAACTAAAAAGGTGTAGTTATGAAAAAGTCAGATTATATTAAACATCCAGAAGGAGACGCAGCGGTAACACCAGATGCACCAGACTCCGTAGACGTCAATGATGCTCAAGATACTTCGGATGATAATAGTTCATATGAAGATAATCAAATTCAACAAGATACCTACGATCACGCTAAGGAATCTGGTGAAAAATGGTCTGAACAACGTGGTGTTATGACGTGGGTTTCTTTAGTCTCAATGATTCTTTTAATGGCTGCTTTATTCTTTGTACACGATATCGCTATACTCACTAAACTTGGGGACATTGCTGTCTGGTATTTTGCCACAATGGGTTCAATTGTAATTGCATTCTTTGGTGTTAAAGCAGTATTAAATTTTAGAAAGTAAAAAATGACAGACGAACTTCCTTCCATCCCAAGAGAATCACCAGATCCTGTCATTCCAACAGCAAAACCTAGCATGGCTTCTACTGTTGGTAAAATGGCGTCTAATTACTTTTCTAGTATGGCAAGTAATGTTAGATCTGGTGTAGCAACAGAAATCTTTGGGGAGGGAATGGCTTCTTCTGTGGCAGGTGGGCAAACATCTGGCATGAGTCCAGCAGCAGGAAGCGCAGCTTCTGGTTTAGCTGGAACTGCTCTTAACCCACAACATTTCGAAATGCAGCCACCTAAACAAATTAAAGGTGAATCTGTCATCGTCGCATTGAACCAACTTAATCAACAAAGTTCGGCGGCTTTTAGTACTCTCAATAAGAGTATCTCAGAAGGTGTTAAGCAGACTGCTCTATCAAATCAGAATCTTAGTAAGTTAATTGGAACTTCATCTAATATTGCAGATCGTATTAACAAATCAAATGAACTATTAGAATCCCTAACTGATTATATGGACAAACAATCCTATAACAAAACACCAGCACAAGGTTCGGCTGTTGGTGGTGGACGTTCTGGCCAACAGGTTATTAAAGAAGATGGCACGTCTCCGCTCTTAGGAATGATTGGAAAATATCTACCTGAATTAGCATTTGGTCTAGGAGCAAGTGGTGGTTTAGCTCTAGCTTTAAAAAGTGCTGGAGCTAAAATATCTGGTGCTGTGTCCTCAATATCTTCTGTTGTTAGTAAATTAGGTTTGTTTGGTGGTGCTCTTGGTGCTGTTTCTGCTGGATCAATGATTTATGCGGAAGGCCACGGAAATGATTCAATACATAATGAAGTTGCGGATTTAATCAAAAAAGGTAAACTCCCAAAATCAATTTCTAAAGACAATTCAATATTAGATGCAATAAACAAGAATGGTGGTCTTCGTGGAGCAGCTGACTCAAAACGAGAAATTGAAGAACATCAACAACAAATTGTGTCAGAAAACAAATCTGCTAGTGATATTAATTTATCAGGAAAACAAATCAATATAAAGAGCGATATAATTAAGTTCGAGGCGGCGACTATAACCTTTAGCGGTTTAAACGGTTCAGGCGGCGGCGTAGGCGGCGGAAACGGCGGTCAAGGTATAGGAGGAACTCCGAGGGCTGGCGCATCAGTGGTTTCTGGTTCAACACCTAACGGAAGTGTAGCAACACCAAGTGGTGGAAGAAGAGGAAGTGGTTCTTCCGGTGCTGGTGCTCCTGAAGGTGGTGGTCCAGTAACATATTCAGGAAGTTTATCCGACGAACGCAAAAAAATGCAAGCAGAACTAGATGCTGATCCCGCTTTAAAAGATAGATTTATGAGAGCTGTCCACGCAGAAGCTGGTGGTAGACAAGATAAAGTTGCTGACGTTATGGAAGCCACAATGAATCGTGCAGCAATGAAAGGACATTCACTTCGTCAAGATTTATATGCACCCGGAAATAAAAATTTCTTTGGACCAATTAGACATAATCTTCCAAGTTTTACAAACCCATTATCACCAAAAGATCTTAAAGCAAGTGAAGCTGCTCTAGGTGAAGTTGTAGGTGGGCGCAATCATATTGAGTACAGAACTGACCAAGGCATGGATTCTGATCCTGGAGCTAGAAGATATAATCAAATGCCAGATAAGTCTGGCAGATTAAATTTCGGAGATGGTAATAGTTATTTTTATATGGATGAGGCCGGAAGACGATACGCAAAGAAACATGAAGAATGGGACAAAAACCATCCATCAGATACTGTTAGAGGTGTTCCTCGTTCAATGCCTAATCCACAAATGAATGCTGGTCAACCAAATTCTCATTCAGAGGGTATGAGAGATTTCTCTGGTGATAGAGATGCTGCCGCACAAGCACAAGCAGCAGCTGCAACAGATTCATTAGCAAATCTTGTTGATTTGAAAGACCACGATCCAAGAGGTCGCGCACTTATTGCTCAATATCTTAAAACAGGTGGTGCTGGTATGGACCCGGCAACTGTTGATTGGTGCGCTGCTGCACTTCATTCAAGCCTAAAACAAAATGGACTAAAAGACTTCGGTAATATTGCAAATAATGCTGGACGTTGGGGACGAGATTTAAAGCCCGGAGAAAAACCACAAAAAGGCGACCTGTTTTATATGGATCGTGGTAAAGGAATTGGTTCGACTGGTGGTCATGCTGGATTCGTTGAAAAAGATAATGAAGACGGAAGTTATACAACAATTGAAGGTAATGCCAGAGTTGTTGCTAACAATCCTGCGTATGGTCATAAGGTTGCTAGAGGCTGGAGAAATGGTGATGATCGTATACACTTTAGACGTGCTACTGCTAAAGAATTGGCTCATCCAGAATTGGTTCCTGCTTCTACACCGAAGGCACCAGATATCACCCAACAAACAAAACATACAAATGATGCTGTCTCAAAACAACAGGTAAAGAACGTCGTTCCTACTTTTGTTAAAGATAATCCATTATCTCAACAACATGCAGCGCCAGAATATCATGGAAAAAGAAACGGTGGAATGAACACACCAGAGAAACATGATGCACATCCACCGGGACGCTTTACGTGGTATTACTATCACAGTGACCAAAAATAATTAATACAGAATAACTTCTTTTAGCTGGTCATTAATAAGCATATAAGATGACAAATTTACACAGTCCGTTTGACCGCCAACCATAATCCGATAATTATCTGGGAGTTTACTGATCAGTTCTTTTAGTTCTGCAACAGTATGCTTCTCAAAATATATTTCAGTTGGTTCATAACTCATTATTAATCTCCAAAGGTTTTATTCATTTCAGAACGTGAATCGTGGTTTACGTTAGCGCGACGCACTAAACCTGTCTTTCGATCAAAGGACAGGACAAACGTCGATACCGAACCATCCGAGTGAAACTTATGGGAACATTTAATAGGATCACCCTTTTTAATAACAGCTTTATTTGAAATACCTGTTACTGCTTCAAAATCGTGTGGCGCATTCATCTCGTCTCCAATCTTTATTATTATAGAATATATTTATAGAAAATCAACAAATAAAAAAGGTGTGAATCAAATGACCCACACCTTTTAATTATTGTTTATATATGAAGATTTAGTCTTCTTGCTGTGCTAGACGTGAAAAGTAATTCTCAACGTCGTCATCATCTTCGACATTATCCTTACGAACTTCGGCAGGTGCCTTAGCCTTAGGATTCGTCTCAGTCTCGAAGGGCGGCGTATCATCGTCCTCGACTACGGTCTGACGCTTAGGACCGGCCTTCCTAGCCGATTGTAGGGGCGTATCTTCACCGAGAACCTTATAGAAACGCTCCTTAAGTTCGGCGTAATCCTTGAATTCCTTTGGATCAATAAGAGGAAGAAGTGGATATTCCTGCTTCCAAATTGTCTCAATCTCATCATCGGTGCCAAGTGATGAAGGGTCTTCAAACTTTGACTTATCGTAGTTTGGATAACCTTCAACTTCCTTAACAATCAACTTAAGGTTTGCACCATCCCACGGATCATATGGGTTAACCTTTGCTTCACCAGCAAATGTTGGGTTCATGAGATCGTTTAGCTTTTCAAAGAGCTTCTTGCCATAACGGTAAAGGAAAACCTTACCATCATTCTTTGGCTCGCCATAATCCTTAATGACTAGAATGTTTGAGACGAAATAGGTCTTCCGCTTATAACCCTTGGCGATTTCCTTATCGGAATCGAGACCGGAATTCCATAGCTTAGAACAAAATTCACCAACTGGATCTTGCTTACCGAGAGTGGAAAGATCCTTTTCAATATACCACTGGCCAGTTGGACCTTTGAATGAACGATCATAAGCCTTAATAAAAGCTTCGTCTTCACCATCAACTGGAGGGAGGAACCGGATAAGTGCTAGGCCGTTGCCAGCTTTATCTCTGGTTGGATACCAAAAGCGTTCATCTGTCTGATACTTGCTCTTGGCTGCGTTTTCAAATTGCGAATTCACTTTGTCTAATAATTTGGTACGATTTTTCTTGAGATCTGCAAATGACATTAATTTTTCCTTTACGTTGTTTAAGTTTTATGCCGTGTGGCTGTTTCTTTTAGTTTATGTTTTAGTTTCAAATGTTACATAACAATACTGTGTATTTAGTCAAAATGAACACACGATTTTTATAAATAAAATGCTGATCGCGGAATCCCTAAAATAGGTCAGAGTATATTACCACAAACGACAACTTTCTCAAAAGGACCAGTAATAACATAATCCGTTGAGAGGGATTCTTCGTTTACGAGAAGTTCATTCAATGTATTAATTGGACTATCTTCTGGAATCTCTTCCCAACCATTAATATACAATCCAGCGGAACCAAGTGCGGCCTGTCCAATTTCTGAATCAACATCCAGAACATAAACTTCGGTGGTCTCAGGAACGGACTCCCATACGAGCAATAGCTTCTTAGACATTACAACTCTCCTCTACAAAGTGAGACTTTAAAATCTCACCAATTTTTTTCTTATCAATATTAAGAAATGTTGGGTATTTTTTAACCAGCAATGAAAGTGATTGCCACACATAATCGTTCTTTAATTTTTTATTCCAATCAGTAGTACACCTCGTTATGTTAACCAAAACAGTAAATGTTTCGAGTGTTATTGTATCCTGCAAATACATTTTTAAAAGATGCGGCTGATCATTTTCGATCACGGAGAAGTTATCTTTGAACTTCGGCTCAAGCGCCTCAATATCTTTTTTAAGTGTATTTGAGATATTCTGTGTCCTACGAACCCAATTTTTATAATTTTTGATTGAGGTTTCGGAACACAAATCCCGTGGCTGAACCAGCGGGTTTATTAAAATGTTTGAAACAATGATGTCGTGGGGATTTTGTTGTTTGGATAATTTTTCAAACCAATACATATCTCTACGTTTATTATATTGGGGAACACTAGCAGAACCAATCTTCCCTTTATACTTTGTATAATCATATGACGCAGATGTCAAGTGAGTTCTGATAGCCATAAAATCTACATAAGTCTCATATGGTGTCATTTAATACACTCAATTTGTTGTACAGTTCTCTGTACACGATAGCCATTCGGGTTAAAAATATTGATCACGTTTAAACCAATAACTAATGCAGCATATTCAATTATCAGAATCATAATAAAGGTTCTAATGAACCCCACTAGAACGGAAGCCTATTAGTCTTCTGTAACATATTCTTACTTTCGCCTTCCATTTGAATCTGTGCTTTCAAATTTGGGTCTCGCTTGATGTAACTTACAATCTGTTCAATCTCAACATTCTTTGATTCACACCACCGAATAACTGCGTCCATGTAAGTTATATCTAAATCCCACACCAACTCTTCAATTTCTTCGGAGAAATTATTCTTTCCAAATAATGCAAGTACATTATTATCCTCTTTAATTTTTGCCATTGTCATCTTCCTGAAAGGCTCTATCCATTAAAATGTATTTTTCATCATATAATTTTTCCATCTGATCATCTCTATGAATTAGTCGCAATTCACAACCATAATGAGCATTTAGCCACTGTTTAATATCGTTAGAATATTTCCCTAGTAACCATTCTGTCCTATGAGGATCATTAACAATTACATGACAAGCTTCCTTGTGTTTATCACACACAGCTCTATACCATTCACTTGCCATTATCTTTTCTCACTTCACGCTTGCCTGTTAAAATTACCTGCCTATTAAAAAGGAAAAACATACCAGCAAACATAACATACAAAGCACTTCCACCACAATAAAAATCAGAAAGATGGATTGCTTTTGACATATAACCTACGGTGACTTCATACCCAAGAAAAGTTAATCCAACAAACCATTTTCCAGAAAACATTATGTTGCATCCCTATCTGCTAATGAATGCTGCAAATTTTTATGTTTTGGACAATAAGCAAGTTGTCCATGAAATCTCCAGCCTGTTCTTTGTGCGTCCTTTTTGGTTCCATCATTCCATATACGTTCGCAGTGAGTACATTTTACTTTCATAACATATCTCCTTGTAAATAATATTGGCCGGACTCGAACCGGCACACCGATTAAGGTACTGGATTTTGGTACGCCCTGTCAGATTCGAACTGACACTGTCAACATTTTGAGTGTTGTGCCTCCTCACCAGTTGGGCTAAGGGCGCGTCTACCAATTTCACCACAAGGGCATTGTAGGTGTTGATTAATTTTACTTAGCCAACCAACAGGCTCTCCCCTAATAACCGTCTCTTGAAAAGTGCTATAGTATTCAAGTCCATTGGTTACGGAACTGTATTAATGGAGCTGGACACAGGAGTCGAACCTGCGATGGGGTTGCCCCTACGGCTTACAAAACCGTTGCTTTCGGCCACTCAGCCAATCCAGCGAAAGTAAAAACTTTTATTAAAAGGGAGCGGCAAGGTAGCATCCCGAAACTACCTTGCCAGCGCCTCCACCACTTAATTTTTTTGGTTCACTTTCGTGCTTTCATCCAAGGATAATTAAGAAACCTAAAATTGGCTGCTGTCTCTCCAGCTGTCACCACTTCCCGGACCTGCAGGGCCTTGTGGTTAACCCATCTACGACCTCCGGGCGGAGGAAAAGCACAACTAACCTATACGCTTTTCATACTTTCTTCTCACCCACCTTATCGAACAATCAAAGTCGAAACCTTACTGCCGTTACTGTAGGACTAGGTTAATAAGTAAAGTCATTTTGGAACTTGACTAGGATGCCGCCCTATGGTTAGGATTTATCGACTGTCTTGGCATCCTGTATGTCATTCACAAGAGGTAATCATTTCCTTCTCTTGTTAGTTCCAAACTTTTTATTATTTATATCCATTAGCACGAAGAATCTTATTCACTAATGGATTGGATGGATAACACTTTCTCCTTAACTCTGGTGTGAGTCCTTCATCTAAGTTTACTAACAAACCTTCTTTATGTAAGGATTTTAAACCTAGAATATCAATTAATTTTGACTCTAAAGAAAATGCTTCACTTTCAGTTAAATTCTCAGCCAACTTTATAGTTTTAATATCTAAACCATGTTTGATAACTGTTGAACGAATTTTCCTATGTGAATCATTTCTACTTAAATCTAACCACCTATTTCCAATTCCTTTTCCAACATAAAAAGGTTCTTCCAAAAGACTAAACCTAGTGGCAAGAATATAATGTTTTAAATTATGTATGTCCAATTTCTTCATTGGATTTAAATGAGCATAAACATAATAATTCTTGTTTTTATTATCACATTCATATAGATGATTTAAATCACTATCAAACATTGAATCAATGATTGGAAGAACATTATCTATATTCCATCTACAACCATTAAATTTAATTTCATTATAACCCTTTTTTCTTAATACTTGAGTCCTACGATTTGTGAGTTTTTTGATTGCAATCTTTAAAGAATGCGGATCATCAAAATCTATTTCTAATGTCTTAATCATAACCTCACACATAAAAAGTCTCTGGTTTTGGTTATAAGGCACCAGAGAAGCCCCATCCCTATTAGGCTGCTAGAGCCATTTCAGGAGCGTAATTGTCGTTGACATTTACAGGTTTTGAACAGATTGTCGGTCGTTTCTTACCGGAAACTATTTTGTTACCTTCCCAAGCAGTCGAACCGCTCAGCCCCATAGTTAAACTCACCATTCATCTAAATAATGGAGGTGATGAGTTTATGGTGGAGCTGGGGGTATTGAAACCCCGTCCTACTTGATCACCAACAACGTCAGCGTTTCATTATTATTTATATACGAAAGAGATTGGTATGTCAACTAAAATCGAACTAAAATGTAAAAATTGTGGAAAATTATTTTATTACTACATTGGAGAATATAATCGTCAAACCAAAAAAGGTAGAGATAAAGATAATTTCTTTTGTAGTCGTTCATGTAGTATCTCTCATCGAAATAAAAATATGTCTGATGAAATGAAAGAACGTATATCAGAAACAACTAAAGCAAGATTTGTTAACTACATACCGAAAACAAATCAATTTAAACATTTTTTAAATAAAGCTAGAGGACGTTCCAAAGATGGTTGGGCAAAAATTGATTTAGATTTAGAATATCTAGAAAATCTTTGGAAACGTCAATACGGTATGTGTGCTATTAGCGGTATTACTCTCGAAGTAAAAACAAACAAAAAATCATTAACAATGGCGTCCTTAGACCGTATTGACTCATCTTTAGGTTATGTTAAAGGAAATGTCCAATTTGTTGCATACGGAATCAATTTAGCTAAAAATACCTTTACTAACAAAGAAATGATGGATTTTGTGGTTCTGTTAAGAGGTGCTCAACTCATGTATGGTTGAGCACATTATTAAAATAATCATGAACCTTATACAAACCACTTCGTAGATCTGTAGTTGGTTCCCAATCCAAATAAATTTTTGCTTTACTAATATCTGGTCGACGCTGGCGCGGATCGTCAGCTGGAAGAGCAGAATATACAATCTTAGACGGTTTGTCAACAGAAAAAGCACAAATTTTCAAAGTTAATTCAGCCAGTTCCTTAATAGTAAATTCTACTGGATTCCCAAGGTTGATAGGTCCAGCCACCTTATCTTTCGTTTCCATCATCTTAACAAGAGCATTGACCATATCATCTACATAACAAAATGATCTGGTCTGCGACCCATCACCATAAATGGTAATATCTTGTCCCCTAAGAGCCTGAACCATAAAATTTGAAACGACTCGACCGTCATCTGGATTCATTCGTGGTCCATACGTATTGAAGATCCGAACGACCTTAATCCTGACTCCATGTTGCCTAAAATAATCAAAAAATAAAGTTTCGGCGGCTCGCTTTCCTTCATCATAACAAGCCCTAATCCCGTTTGGATTGACGTTTCCCCAATAGGATTCTCTTTGTGGATGCTGTAAGGCGTCTCCATAAACTTCTGACGTCGATGCCTGTAAGACCTTACAGTTGAGTCGCTTGGCTAACCCTAGAACATTACATGCACCTATCACATTAGTCTTTAGTGTCTTAATAGGGTCATACTGATAGTGGACTGGTGAAGCTGGACAAGCTAAATTATAAATCTCATCCACTTCGACCAGCAGAGGTTCGGTAATGTCGTGGCGCATAAACTCAAAATCATGATCGTCACGAAGATGTTTAATATTTCGTAGTGAACCAGTGTACAAGTTATCAAGACAGATAACTTCGTTTCCTTGGTTTAATAGCTTTTCACACAGGTGGGAACCAATGAACCCTGCGCCTCCAGTGACTAAAACTCTCTTACCCATATTATCTTACCCTTTTAACAATTTCGTCCAAATGAATTGGAGTGTAATTAATTCGTTCCATACAAATTGAAAAATAGTGTGGATCTGGTGTACTCCAAGTATCTTTATTTTTTACAACTTCCCCATGAAGATGACCATGAACATTGACTTCTACTTCGTGTCTGAACTGATGATAAGGAAGAGGAACATGAGAAAGGATTAGCTTATGCTCTCTAAACGGATGCCAAAGAACAATCCGCATAAAATAACGATAAAGTTCCTGCTTGACAACCTCGTCATGATTTCCCAAGATAAGAATCTTCTTACCACGAAGTCTGTACATAATGTTTGGAATATTACTCTTTGAACCAAAGAAAACGTCGCCACCAAAGTAAACAGTATCTGTCTCTTGAACAACCGAATTGTGGCGTTCGATCATGGTTTCGTTCATTTCCTCAACGTTGGAAAACTCCCGAACAGGAGTCCCGTCGTTGTTTTTAAACTTGAGAATATTCTGGTGGAAGAAATGGTGATCAGATGCAAGAAACGTATTAGTCACGAAGCACCCCCACAATAATAATTGCGACAGCATAAAGAAACATGCAACTCAAAATAAGTGGTCCAAAGATATATATTAGGACATGTTCCCAAAAATTAGGCATCTTATGCCTTCCAGCATATACCAATACAGATGCAGCGAAACCACAGAGAATCCACAACAAAACAACAAGATATAACATTTTAATCCTTACTAATATGTGTATATACGTTTACAAAATATAATACGAAAATAAACAAAAGAAGAAAAACAATAATACCCATTTAATCATTCCTTATATAAAAAGAAGAATAAACTCACACACCCAAACACCGGGCCACCCTATAAGGACTGCCATCTGCTTTGCGGGAGTTTTGTAGATGGTATTAATCTTCTTCGCGTGGCAAAGAGTAAACCAATAACCTAAAACCCAGAATATGTCAAACATAATGAAAAACAGATATATCATCATTATTCCTTTATCGAAAAGCCACAACAACCTTCTGTTTTAGACTCAGCACCCATCAGAGTCTTCTTCCACGTCCATGCAGCCTTGCAAGCAGAACCCTTACACATAGAGTGTACATAAATTGGAAGTTCTTTTAATGCTTTGACTGCTTCCTCGTTTTGGATTTCTCTAAAAAAAGGACATGGAACAGTTAAAGACTCTGACTCTTTGAAAAACATTTACTTTAAAAACTCCCAATCACATTCCAACATATCACAACGTGTAGGAGTCCAAGGAACACCCAATCTTCCATCATTATACTTCAATTCAATAAATGATGGAATATCTTTAGAACCTTCATTAAGTTCAACCCACTTGTTAGGTTTCCATGCTGCACGACGAAGACGACAACAACCTTTTATATAGGAAAGTGCTACACTAAAATCTAACATTTACGCCTTTACCCCGACCACATGGTCAACAGTCTTTCCAAAGAAATGGCCACCCGAAGAAAACCCAAGCAAACAAACTTCTGAAATTTCACTCACATCCTTCACAACTTCCTTGTGAGTAAACAATAGGATAGCCTTTGTTTCTGGGTCATACCAAAATTCAAGAGTGGTATCTGTTGATACACCAGACTTAAACCCACCGATATACAGCTGTTCAAGTTTATGTGAAGATACAAAATCAACAAACTCATCAGGAGTCCCACATGAAGATGTCTGAGTCACAGGAGCAACTGGAGGAAGAACCTGTTTCGTAGGAGCAGTGGCATATGCTACACCACTAATAGATAGACTAAGAAGGAGTACAGTAAATAATTTCATTATATTTTCCTCAAAAGATTCGCAAAATAGTTGTAACTTCACCACACCGACCAGTAACTGCTAGTGGATCGGACTTGATCTCAGGCATAACCTTACGAAGATCAATCTTTCCGCCGCTCGCTACAACCGCCAACATATTTCCAGTATGCCGACCTGCTCTTTTCGTAATCGATGTCTTTTCATCAAAGCCGATGATAGTGGTTCCCTTTACAGTCATGCCACTCTTTTCAGCCGCCTTAAGCACTGTGATTGTCTTATATTTAGAATTAAACAACCACACCTCTTGTGCGCCAATCAAACGCTTTGGGTCACAGGACTTAAGATTGTATTCAGTAAGTTCCTTCTGATAATTAAACGTCTTTAGAAGCCTTTCAGGCGTGACTGGTTTGAGTTTGCGCGGCTTACGTACCTTCTTAGTGACGTTCGCGTGACGCTCCCCGTCCGCAATAAACTTTGTAAAGAAATTAATGCGGTTCTTCAATTCAGCACGACAAAGATGCCGATATGCTTCCTTCAAGTCAGGGTCTTGTCCAAGATACGCTTCCTTCAATTCCTGCAGATATGGCTTGTAGTATTCCACAATCTTAATGGAATACTGCGACAGAATTCCTTTCTTCTGCAAGAAATTATATAGACTAAAGGTCCAATCCTCATCATCGATAATCTTTTCAAGATCACCAATCATCTCACCCAATCGCCGGTTAAAACGATCATGGAGTGAAATTACGACCTTATTTTCTTGGGTATCTTTTTCCAAGCGCGAAGAGGAAACTGCTGCATCATAGACACGTTTATCAATGATTTTAGTGACGGAATCTGGAAGATTGTAACCGTTCAGAATCAAACGGGAATTCCATGCAGCAGTGGTGGGAATAAAATCATCATGAATTGTCTTCAACAAATTCAACATTTCGTTGTCTTCATTGCAATCATAATATTCGTTCAGATAGGTGCGGGCATCATTCAGATCCCTAACGTAAGTGTACCACGTCAGCGAATCCTGCCACTCCGAATTCGTAAGGAGGTGTCCTTCACCAAAGACTGGTTCCTTACCAAAGAAGTTTTCGTTATTCTTGGTATCAGTAATAGTCGACCGACGCGAAGAATTGGTCTTTGTTCTCAAGTGGATTTTCATTACGAATCATCCCGATTTCGGTTTATATATTATTATACGCCTATAGCATAGGATGTCAACAAGTTTTATTTAAACTTTATCTTGTAGTAAAGAATAACTGATGCTAATGCTGTCGACAAAATATTAAACATGGCTGCAGTCCATGATCCTGCTGCAATAGAAAATGCAAACCACATTGCAGCGCCAACCACATAAATGATCTGCGTGATTAATGACAAAGATCGTGTGTCTTTAGTCTTAATGATTTGGTACACTTGTGGCAGGAAACACACGAATGTTAAGAACCCTGCCACAAAACCAAGAACATTAATTAGCATTTCAGAACAAACACCCTAAAAGTAACAATTGAAAGTGTTACAACTACGAAGGCAAGAAAACAAAGTGATACAAAATGTGCTTCACCATAAGCCGAATGCGCGCAAGACGACCGCAAGAAAAATAAAAGGAAACAGATACAAAAGCTTAGACATAATATTACTCCTTTGAAGCAGAATCTTCTGGATGCTTTTCACAAGAAAACTTGACATATTCCTTACCATCCTGCGGCTTTAACGCAGAACGACCAAGAATTTCTGGACCTTCTCTGAGACAAGCCATCGGCAATGTGTGATGAGTTGTTCCACGCATAACAAAAAGTGCATGGTCAGCAGTACAATTTTGCGGAGATACACCCAAAGCACAAATTAAAATTAACGTCGTAAGCATCATTACATCCTATCTAACACAGATTTCACAGGTTGAATTACGGGAATCTTTTCCCACTTTGCACGTCTGACCATATCAGCAGTCCCAACACCTCCGGGGAAAGCAACAACAAGATCGGGCGATTCCATATCGAGCATATGCTGATTACGAATTACACCAGCAGCATTACCATACTTTTTCCATTCAGCCTTGTAAACCTTATGCTCGATTATTATTCCATTATAGTTTTTCATAAAAACCCAAAGGCCAGCATGAAAATCTGCTCCTTTGGCACCACCTTCGATAAGGTAAGTAATTGGAGTCCGGCTATGTAAATCGTCTAGAGTTTTGTTTACAAAGTCGGCTTCATTAAAATTTCGTCCACCACATACAAGAACTTTCATTGATTTACTTCGCAAGTTGAGAGGCAAGCTTGGAATCATAACGGCCAGCATAATCTTGCTTAAGGTATTTCATAACAGCGCTAATATTTCCACCATCATCCTTAACAATTTGAATAATGCTCCTCAATTCCGATTCCGTCAACTGAGTTGGAACATACTCTTTAAGAATACCAATTTCAATATTAGCCACTTTGCTAGGACGAATGCTAAGTATTTCTTCTGTATTCTTGATAAATTTCTTTACAACAGCCACAACTTCTTCATCAGTTGATAGACGATTACCATTATTCTTTCCAACCATAGATGCTTCTGAGTATAGCGTCGTAAGAAGTGCAGACGAAATAGGATTTCGTGCCTTACGGGCAAACACAGAATCAGCCTTAATTCTTTCAAGAAGTGTCATTTTATATCCTTTCAATCATTCACAAAGACCGACGATTACGACCTTCCAGTCGAATTCCATACCATCAACCCATTCATTTGTGATATATGCACGATAGCCAATACGATGTGCCACATCATACGCCTTCAAAGCAGTTTCTTGATTCACAAAAGCATAAATCATATCAATAAAAACCATATTTAGATCTGAAAATTTTAAATCGTTTCCTGGCCATTAGAAGACCGCAGCAAATTTTGGCGGAACAGGTAGGATTCGAACCCACGGAGGACTTTCACCCTCATCCGCTTTCAAGGCGGACTCCTTAAGCCAGACTCAGACACCGTTCCGTATTACACAATCATACTAACAATAAAAAGATAACAAACTTGATGCAAAAACTGGTCTAAACCTAACAAATACCAAAACTCTGGATTCTTATTTGCATCCCAACCAGTCATCTTATTTATATTCATTTTTCCATAATCAATGAAATAATGAGCAACAAACTCAAAAACTACAGCCATGCAGATTACAGAAAAACTAACAGAAAAAAGAAATAATATAACAGCAGTTGTTAGAGCATGTTTAAGTGAATGTCGTATTCCACCAAAATGGAGGAAAGTTCCTTTATTCCTCCATTCATACTCTGGTTGCCATAAAAAGTCAACAACAAAATGTTTAATTTGCAAAATGTATATTATATACACTACATGTAAAATAGTCATTTAATTTCACCTTCACATAACAAAATGGTGGACAGGGATGGGATTGAACCACCGACACCATGATCTTCAATCAAGTGCTCTACCAGCTGAGCTACCAGTCCTTATAACAAAATGCGCAACCAAATTAACGTCTAGCTTACTTATTCAGTATCCTTTAAACCTACTACAAGGGCGGCTTGCGGCCTTTGTCTCGTTAATCCAGTAAATGGTGAGAGTGGATGGATTCGAACCAAATTGTTACCTATAAGGAACGGTTTTACAGACCGTCGTCGCACCGCCATCGCGACCGCACTCTCGTATTGGTGGACCTGACAGGAATCGAACCCGCGACCTAGTGCTTGCAAAGCACCCGCTCTCCCAACTGAGCTACAAGCCCATATCCAGAAATTCTGGATATGTAATAAATGGTCGCGGAGGTGGGATTTGAACCCACGATATCGGTTAATGAGACCGCTGAAGTGGACCAGACTGTTCTACTCCGCATAATACGTTCTATTTAGTCAAAAACTCAAATAAACTTTCAATGCCCCACATAAAAAAAGCAAAAAAGAAGTGAAACACGCTAATACTTTAGTCTTATAGCGTATCATGGCACCATTGATGATGAATATGGCAACAACTATATTTGTCAATCCACTTAATTGACCATATACATTTTCAATCAAAACGATCATCCCTACATTTCTTTAGCACATCTTGTGCTTTGGCCTTACCAGTCAAGACATACTGGTCATCGACCCGCCTCATGTATTTTTCCTTCACCATCTTAGTTAATGTTGGGCCAAGACTGTTAGGAGAAAATCCATAATGTGTGATATATTTCCTTAAATCTGAAATACTCACTTCATCCCGACTCATTATGCAACGAATAATATGTGTTCGAATTGGGAGTCCGCGTCGCAGTCCATTCAGCTTTGCCACTTTATTTCTCCGTATCTATTAGTTATTATACGCTGATTCTATATGAAGTCAAGGGGATATAAAACCTTTAAATCATATCCCCTTGATTTTATTAAACTGCTTCCGCAAATTCAACCGCAGTCGAGAGTGCCTTAGCATTCAGTTCCTTCGAAGAACCATACCACAAGGAAGCAACCCGAGTATCAGCAGTGCGACCGAGTTCGTGGTTGGTAATGTAAGTCACCGCGTTCAGTGCTTGCCACCAGCTTCCGCGAGCATACTCTGCCCCCGGCTGCGTATCAACCAGTTCAAGAGCGCGAGCGGCGTTCTTTGAGATATCCTTATTCTTGGCTTCACCAGCGACCGGGAACATCTGATTGAAGTAATCGATGATGGACTGGCCGTTGTAACGCTTGCGACCAAGAAACGCTGCCGTCTCCTTATAGGCTTCAAGCTTCTTGTGCGAAACTCCAAGGACTTCCTTGACCTTTTCCGAATCAAACTTGGATCGATGCGTAACACGAACCTGATTTGCGGCCTTACTATTCAGCGCCAGCGTTAGGGTGTTGTTGCACACCACCCGAGTCGGCGTAAACCGAATATCGATTGACTGGCCGAACTTATGGGGATTGGTAAAGAGAAGGTATGCCTCAACCCTATCACCACCAAAAAGTTCAAATGAATCTTCGACTCGAGCAAGTGCCCAAACAATCTTTCCGCCGTGAAGGGAACCAGCCGTCTCCATATTCATATCACCGGAGACCACAAAGTCATTGAAAAATTCAAAGGCTTCGTAATTCTGCGTCGGATTCCAATCTTCAGAAACAACGTCTAAGATGGAGTTATCCGAATCTCGAACCAGTGCAGACTTGCCTAGTGCGACCTGCTTGCCACCGATAGAGACAAACGCTGGAATCTTATGAACCAGCCAATCAAGCTGCGCGGCTTCGAGCATCTGTTCCGGCGTCAAATCACCGGGAACTGCCTTACCAAGGCCGTGCCACGGAACTTCAACGCTGTTATAGGCCATAGTTTCAACTTCATGTGACATAATATATCTCCCTCATAGGATGGTCTTCAACGACCGTAATTTCATTATATAATATTCTCAGGGGTAGTCAAGAAAAATTTTATCATAAGATAAAAATAGGGTCACATTCGATGATGTGGCCCTATTTGCGTCGGATCATAGACGCATGTCACCCAACAATAATCCGACGAATTTTCTTATCAGTCCTGCCAAGGGATTTCCTTGAAACTGTTGGGTTTACAGTCTTTTTCTCAAGGCGGCGGTTCGCAGACCAAAAATCATCGGTCGGTCGCACAATATCAATCCCAAGCAATTCAGATATATTTTTCTGAGCTTTGGTCAATCGCAGAGTCGGCTGTCTCAAATGTTCGTCACGCATAATATATTACTCCGTATGGTTAAGGATGATTCCTTTCAGTTCATTCCACTTGCCATTTTCTGCCATCTAATTCATACTCCCTTATTAACTTACATCAGTGAGGATTTATTCCTCTTCCTGATAGTTAAATATAATATATCTTGATTATATAATCAAGACTTTTTTTGAATATTTTAGAGACCTTTTCTCCTTATTAATCATGTCCTTGTATCTCTTATACAAACCAACTTCCCGACCCATCGCTTCAATTTCCCACGGCTGATCCCAATAATCAAGATACGGGCTAACAACCTTACCAAGCCAAATATCACCACCAAAAAGTTCATCTTCGGTATATTCATTCAAAGCAAACTGCTTCACATGAACGCATTCGTGGGCGAGCGCCTTAATGGTGCGAGGACGCGTCAAACAACCATCAAGAACTATACTGAATTCCCTTGGGGATTTTCCATATTCATGGGGAGCCATCTGAGCTTCCGCATTGGTCTGCTTAAGAAAGTAAGGTCGAAACTCGATATCAACACTTAGTTTATAATGAACTTCTGGAATCAGAAGTTCCAGAAACCAATCTACACACCTACAGGTCTCCTCTTTGCTGATTCTGTTTGGGCTGCCTTTAATATCAATAACTGTCAAACACATCTTTAAGCCCCACTCTCATTCATCAAAATTACGCCTAAGTTCTAACACAATCAACTTCATAATAGGTACATTCCTCTATACCTATTCCCCGTTACATTATTACCACACTCCAATAAAAAAACCGCCGTAAGGCAGCTAAGAATCTCTTAGGTTTTTATATTAGTCTTTTTATAAGTTACTGTCAACCTCGTTATAGGTATAAACCCTTATAATCTCTTTATGCTGCTTTCAAACCACTATGACTAAAAAACGCCCATTTGATATATAACCCCGGTTCCCTCCCGATAGCTTCAATTTCATGTGGAAGCTCCCAATAATCACATTTGTCATACGCATATAGAACACCATTCCACAGCCAACCACCATTACCATAACCCAACTCTTTACGAGCATATTGCTTAATATGAACGCATTCGTGGGCTAGACTTACTATCATTTTCTTATAACCCAAAGAAGAATCAATTCGCACTGTGAATTTTCGTGGAAGCCTATTATCTGATATAGGCATCACGTCCCCATAAAGGTTCATGTCCTGATATAGATTATCAATCACATTAATATAAACTGTAATGTTTTTTGAAAGACGTCCTAAGAGGTGGTTAAGGAAAAATTTGGAACATTCCCTAATCACCTCTTTACCAACTTTTTGTGGATTTCCACGAATATACACTTTTGCCATTGGATACCTCTAGGGATACCCAATATTTATTACTCCACTGGATAGATGCTCAGGAGTGCATCCCGAACCTTAATCGCATCATCCTTGGTAATGGAGCAGCTAGTGACATCGAAGAACATATCCTTCCACTTATCCCTCATAATAATATTCAGATGATTATCAGGGTCAACAGATACAAACTGAAAAGAGGTAAAACACTCATCTTGACCACATCTATCACTATAGGAATTGTAGTCAACAACAACCTTAACGTCTACCTTACGCATTTCAATCTCCTAACAAAAAATTTCAATTGCCTTTGCTACATAGTCTGATTTGTCTTTTACAAAAATTAAAGGAGGAGTGTAATCAGATGCCATAATCGTTACGATTTGAGGAATCTTCACTCCATACATTTCCTCAACCATTAAAGCATAAACCGTCTCTTGAACAAAATATGATTCGATCCAATCTTCCCGTTTTTCGTTGCGTGTCGTCTTAAAGTCTATAACAGATTTTTGTCCTGCATATGATCCCAGAAGGTCCGTTCTCCCGGCTGTATTAAAGAATTTGCTGTATAATGGTAATTCGATTCCGTAGACGTCCCCAACATTGTCATCAAGAAATTTTTGGATAGATCTGAAAGACTCAGCATTAGCTGGTGGCTCATCGAGGAGATAATCTGGTTCGTTTCGGAGGTAACGTTCGCAGATGTTATGAACCGCTGTACCACGTAATCCTGCCTGATAGGTAATTCTTTCGGCTTTTTCATGTCCAACACGGTTGCGCCACTGTTCGAGAAATTCCTTCCCATAAAACTTTCCTAGTCTAGTTGTAACAGACGGGAAAACCCCAGAGGGAGTTGTATAATAACGCCCTTCTGAGGTATCCTCATTCGTAATATTAACTTGTGGTAAAAGAAGGTGGTTAAAGAAACGTGTCCTTTCCGCCGTCTTTCGTATTTTATCTTTCAAAGAAGAGATTGGATTTCTCCAGAATCTTCCATCTCACATCTCGTAATAATATACTGCTTTACAAGGTTGGAGCGAACGATGTCGTCAATTCCGAACTCCATAAAATCAAAGATTCGCATCTTCTTAATTACTTTCATAAAGTCAGCGATACCAGACTTCTCTCTTGCATGAAGGAGGTCGTTCTGCCTAATATCTCCACAAAAGATAATTCTACAATTTTCGCCTACGCGGGAAATTACAGTATGCAGCTCTCCGGGAACTGAATTCTGCACCTCGTCTACGATAACGATAGCATGTTTAAATGTCACACCTCTAAGGAATGAAGTTGATGTAAACTCAATAACGCCCTTTGTCTTAAGCAAGCCATAAGCATCCGAACGACCAAACAACTCATCACAGATCTGAATATAGGGGTCTTCGTAAACAGCTTCTTTTTCCGCTTTCTTACCCGGCATAAACCCCTGATCTCTTGACGGAACCGTTGACCGGACGACAATAACCTTATCATAAGGGGAATCACCGTCTAGGATTTCCTGTAAGCTTAGGAAGAAAGCAAGGAAAGATTTTCCAGTTCCTGGATAACCATGCAGAAACAGATTATGACCATCATCATAAGAATCAAAAACGACTCTCTGATTATCTGTCAAAGGTTCAATATCACGAATGACCAATTTATTTTTGAAACCAATTGAATTACTATTATATGCCTGTTGTTCTGGTGTTTCACCAAAAGCCTGTGTGCGGCGTTGTCCTCTTGGGGTTTTCTTGTGTTTAGTGCTGTTATGCTGACGAGCGTTGCAAGTAGACATCTTATTCCTTAATTTTTGTTAGTTTGATATGATCAAAAGGATCATCATTTTCATAACATAAATTTTAAAATTACGATGTACCCGGAGTGTCTGACATATTGTCTTCCTTTATTGTTCTTGTTTAAAAGGTGTTAATTGTTGATCCTTGATGCTTATGCTTCATATTCCGTAGAATATCTCTAAAGCCTTCATTTGGTTTAATTAAACCAAGTTGATGTGGATCTCCAATTGCTGGCGTCCCACAAACTCCTGCCTCGAGATGTGGATTCGCTTCAAGAAAAGCATCATACTCAGAAATCTTCATAAATTCCGTAATAACTTCTCTTGTATCTTTTTTTATAAAATTATACGTAGGCAAATTAACCACCATTCCCTTCAGTCATTGTCTTCCTCATCGTACCATCCGCGCTTCTGTTTCTCTCCGCGCTTCTGTTTATGGTTCTGTTTTAGCCGCCGAACACGCTTATTCACCTGTTCAATCTTTTCATCAGCAGGTTCATAAATTTCTTCATCCTGCAATGTGTACAATGTTTCGTATTTCATATTAGACATTGAAGTACTCGTTTTTCCTTAGTTCGTTTCATCAGTTGGCAAAATCCCCGGAAAAGCCTCGTTGGCTAAAGTCGGGGTAATTCCCTTGTAAGGAATCTTCTTATCTTTTGCTGCACACAGAAGCAAAGCATCCGCTGGAGCAATAGATTCTAATACTTGAATAAACAACATCTCTCTCTTGAGAGGCTTAATTGAATCATTACCTCCAACACAGAAAAGATATAAACGCTTATATTCCGAATGAATGCGACCTTCTTGATCAAGAAACTCACATGGTTTATAAGGAGGAATCCCTTCCGGCAGAGCAGACTTTACATTTGGATGAAATGCTAACTGTAGAATAGTCCGTAATGCAGGAGAATCTTGTTCCTGCAAATACTTAATCTTTTCCTTACGGGAACTAAATTTTGATGCCTTCTCTAAGACTTCTGCGACGCCCAATTTCATTTAATTTCCTCTAAATCTTCTACAAACATAGTAGTAATTATATGTTTATTTTGTTCAGTAATGTATAACATTTCCTGACAAACATCAGTTGCTCTAACCAACTTCATAATTTCATTAACAACATCTTGTTTTTCATTTTCAATTTCTATTGTTACTTTTACACTCATTATTTAAAATCCCTAATGTTTTCCATATGAAGACGTAAACTATTATCCATAAAATACTGGAACAAGTTACCACACTTCTTATTTTCTTGAACTTTATATGACTCTACAATTTTTATTTTAATATTTTCTGGGATATAAGTCAAGTCAATTAATTGACGATTCTGAATATATCTTGCAAGCATATTCGGATCACAAAAATCAATTGGCTCCTTCTTCACCCATTCCTGTAGATTCTTTGACATGACGGACTTCTGTCTCTTGCCAATAACAATACTATTAGCAGGGGAAAGAATGTTAGGAATACCGTCTCCTCGATCACCCCGGATAATCTGTTCCTTTAGAAATAGATCCGGGTCTTCAACCACAATAAAGTCCTTCTTGAAAATAGGACCATATTGTTTGACATTTGCAAAGCGATGAAGCTGTTTAAAATCTTTGTCTTCGGAACAGATTAGAATCTGTTCACCCATACAAAAATCCTTACCATACTCCTGTGCGAGAACCCCAATCACGTCATCGGCTTCCGCGCCTTCAACCTCGATCACGCGATACGGAAAAACTTCCGTCAATTCCGACTTAAGCTGGTTGAAGTATTCGTGGATCTTGTTCCAATCAAGTGGGGAAGCATCGCGGTCCTTCTTACGAGAAGCCTTGTAATAAGGGAATGCGTCCTTGCGCCAGTAATGCCGAGAGTCACAGCAAATCACTAACTGTCCAAAATCATGAAATTTAATTTTGATTGCACGGATTGTATTCAGAACCATGTGACGGATAGAAGGTAAATCCACATCAGTGTTTTGAAAAGTGTTAATATTTTCCATTAAATTTGATATTGCTATCTGGTTAAAGTCCAATAAAATCATTCTATATTCACTTTCTTCTTTGTTCTTCCTCTATAAAAACCATCTGCTGGACATTCTGACGATTTTCTGTTTATTTCTCCATTAGTCCACCACCATTTACCAATTCTATATTCAGACATTTTCTGTCTGTCTTCTAATGTTCTTTTCTTTCCTTTATTCTTTCCCTTTAAAGCCTCTGGATCAACCCAAGACAATCTTCCAAGAACCCAACCTTCTCCAGGAGATTCTATAGATTGAACATTATCTTCACCATCGTTCCACCATTTATAAGATTTCATTAACTTTATTGATTCTTCTTTATGTTGTTTATTAAACATTGGATTTTTTGAACCCAATACTCTTTCTCTTGCAGCTTTTCTCTTATCGTCGGAATAACTTTGCAAGCATCCACCTTCCCCACCAATTGCTTCATTTAAGCCAAGATTTTTCATTGGTCTTAATTTCTTCTCTAAAGAAAAACATTCATCAAAACTTCCAGTAAAAATTACTTTCATATTCTTTTCAAATGAAAAATTCATCTTTCGTATATATTGTCCTACAGTATATTTTGATTTTGTGTGTCTTTTCCATCTAGCAATAATATTATTCGTTACACCAACATAACTATTTAAATAATACGGAGGGAGGTCATCCTCCCATCCAATTAGATAGACATTATATGTACAATTTTTATTTTTCAATTTTCAACTACTTGTTCATCCACTTTTTCAGCATCGTCTTTCTTAAAGATAATGTTTAGAGAATCCGCGATCTTAAAGTCGCCTTCACCATCTTCCGTAAACACTTCTTCTGCGATTTCTTGAAATGGATGTTCTGCGCCATAATATTTACAAAGCAAGGATCTTAAAGCTTCAACAAAGAAAGCACCATCTTTTGTATCTTCCTCAGTAAAATCAAATCCAACAGTTCGTAAGTCTTGAAATAATTGTGGAGCAATAAATTCCATAGTATCATTTATATGACAGGATCTTAAATAATCTAAGTCTTCTGTAACTTCTTCTCTTGTTGGTGGAATTTTTGAATTAGCTTTTCTTGGAAAATTAATGATGTTGGTTTCTTCGTTATCTGTCATTTTACCCTTCCAGTCTGGAAGCCTTTGTCTGACTTCCAGAATATTTATTCTTTTTTTAGTTTTACTTGTTAAAAATTGGAACGCCCTTGGCACGGAGAGTGTTTGGGTTAAGAGTAAGCTTTCCTGTTGTTTTAATCCCTTCTGCGGCCTTCTTATCCTGATCGGAAAAGTTAATTGCAGTACCACGTGAAGCATATGACATTGTTGACTGTGCAAGCATAGCTGACGTTGCGTTGTAATTACCTGCAGTCCGGTTTAGGCTCTTTGATTTAGCAAAACCATATGAGGACGACACATCTTCAACACCATTGAAATCATTTCCAAGGAATACAACTTCATAATGCTTCGCCCCAAGTTCCTTAATCTTTTCCTTAACAGCAGTGAGTGTAAATTCCTTGGAATTATTTTCACCACCATCTGTCTGAATAACCACAACAGCACGTTCTGGAGAATCAGCAAGTACACGATTAAACATGCGGCCTGTTGAATCATATAATGGAGTCATACCACGAGGGGTAACTTCCTCATCTCTTAGGTCAACATATTCTGAAACAGAAACATTTGAACGCACTACATCAAAAGGGTTAATATCGTCAAATGATGCGATAGTAACTTTTGTCTCAGGTGGTAGAGCACGAACATATGCATTGGTTGAACCAACTGCTTCACATACGCGCTCATACATTGAACCTGAACGGTCAAACAGAATGTAAACTGACAATGACTTTTGGGTCTCATCAATAATTTCTGTGGTCACAGTTGTTGTCGTTGTTACCTTCTTTACCTTCTTTACCATATTTAATATTACCTTTCTGGTAAGCCAACTGCACCAAATAGCCGATACAATTCATTCTCAATCTCACCACATTGTTTTTCGATGGTTTTCATATACTGCTCTGAGCGATAAAGAAAACCCTCACTCATCGCATCACATTGAGCCTCACCTTCTCTCGCTCGGCAACCAAAAAATGAATCGCCAAGAGTCATTGTCATAGAATTAAGTCGAGACAACCATGTACATATATTTGCTAATTTTACTTCATGATCATGTAAAGACCCTGGAGAAGTTGAAATTGTATCACATTTAATGTATTCTACTGGATCTGCATTCATCCCTCTATTACCGGGATAGGCAGCATTACCACCAGTTGTATACAGGTTTTGGGTAGAAGCTCCACCCATTTCTTTATAAACCATTATAATTCACCTTTCTAAAAACTTCTTTATTCCACTTACTACTCGTTTACTTTGAAGTACACCAAAATGATTCATCTTAATCTTTACATATTCTGGACCTTCAAGTGCCATCTGTGATGCAACAGTTACAACATCATCATTTTCTTCTGCAAAGAATCCATACATATTACCACCAGTCGTAACATAACTCAAGACTGGAATATCAATTGGGTTATTTTTTAGCCCAAGGATAATTTTACTATTTGTTGCTACATCATCCATCACACTTGGAGGCATGAACCAACTCATTAATAAGGCTGATTTTGAACCACCGAATGGTGTTGATAATGTTACAACTTTCTCAAAATTGATCTTATCTCTCGCAGCTAATGCAATTATCCCACCAAGAGAATGGGATATTACTTGCTTAGTTTCCTCTACGTTTTTAATTTCTTCAACAAATCGATCAATTATTTTTTGTAACGGGGATAAATAACTGTATTCGAAATCAATGTATTCATGTTCTCCAAGTTGTTTTCTGATAAAATTAAATGAAGAAGGACTTTCGTTTGCCCCGTGGATGTAGATTATCATCCTCTATAGGCACCTTTTCTGTTTTAGAGTTGAGTGGAGAGTTCCACTCAACTACTTGTATTTATATTAGCCTTAAGTCTTGTAAACGAACTTAGGTTCTGATACCTCTCTTGGTTCATTCAATAGGGACGTAAGTAGACCCATCCATTCAGGAGTGCGTCGATTCCATGAATAAAAAGTGTCCATATATGCTTTCTGGGAATCCAGAATACCAAGCTTCTTATTCTTGTTCATGGTTTCAATCGCCATATCAAGCATACCGTAAAACATGCTTGCATGCTTATTAATATCTTCCTGATACTGATACATTACCGTCCAATTAGACGATGTCTCAGCCAGTGCGCCAAGATTTGAATGGACGCAAAGTAGACCTGCGGACATTGCTTCGATCAATGCGATACACGAAGTTTCCTGCCAAATTGAAGGATAAGCAAAGATATCTGCTCGCTTAAGAGCTTCCCTTACTTCCTCGTTCGGCTTTGCTCCATGATATCGAATCTTCGGATGCGCTTCTAAGAAGTCAAACAACTGCCTAAATTCTTCGTCGCGCTGTTCCCATCCATAAATCTTGAAGGAAGAAAACACATCCAGTTCAATGTTGTCATACTTTTCACAAAGCTTAGCAAACACCGGAGCCAGAATATTCAAACCTCGATGTGGAGTTGATGTATAAATCAGACGAACAATTCCATCATCTGGTTTACTATGATTAATAATTGGATCAATCGCATTGTGTAATACAACAAACCTCGAATAAGGAATGCTGTAATATGCTGCATATGCTTGCATCTGCCAGTTCGATACAGCAACAATGCGATGAAACTGTTCAAAAGCACCATTACCTAGTGCTTCGTTTGAAGCAGGATCTCCTGGGAGATCTTGGATAACTAGAACCCGAATCTTAGTCGGATCTGGTGGTACAGATACCCGAGAGAACTGGATCTGAAATTCCTGTAGAAGTTCTCTCGGAATCCTTCCATCATATAGCTTACGATGGATTAACTCCGTCCCACCAGCAGCGTTCTTTGCCATTTCGTGGACGGTCATTAAGTCGTGGTTGCTCACACTTCTTCCTTCAATTCTTCTGGTTGAACTTCATGAACAAAAATATCATGTCCATCCCAAACGAAAAACGTTCTTTCTGTGTTAGGATGTACAATTTCAGATGGAGTGTGCTGACTCCATTGATTGGTGGTATAATCTTTGTCCCAAAAATTAACTTCAACCGGCCAGCCATGATTGGCTCTTACTACAACTTCCGTGGTCATTTTATTCTCCTTAGTTTAGATATTCAATAATTTCATCAAAACCTTCGCCAGGAACAGGATACTGGTAAGATTCTGCCATGCTGTTAATAATATGCGCCGGAATCGTCTTACCGGGACGATTATTCAGACGACGTTCCCACTCCTTCTTATTCTCACAAAACACGCACACAGCAATCTTGTTATAATAATCAGGAAACCTATCGAGCTTCTTCATTCGAGTCTTCTGATTAAGATTGGTCTGATCCCAGATCACATCAAAATCATTTTCGACCGCATAAGCAGCCCGATCATACATATACTTTTCCGCATCCTTGACGGAGTCTTTAAAGACCTCATTATAAGTCTTGTTTTGATAACGAGCAATCGTTTCGATATAATCGTCTGAACTGACAACAATCTGATTGTGAGGACCAGCATGGTTTCGAATCCAAGTAGATTTACCAACACCCGGAAGACCAATCATCATATAAAGGTTAGGACTCAACATAATTTATTCTCCCTTGAGGATCGGAAACTTTTCCTGCTTTTCCCACATTTCTGGATAAACTTCTTTAAATTCATCCTTAAGTGGATACTCAGCAGTCACATCATAATAATCTTCTGATGGGTTATCCCCACATTCAACAACAGGAACACCATACAATGGGTTATTAAACTCAATACGAGAGTTGCTTTCGATCTTCTTCATTCGACACCACCCAGAAAAATATATCCCATCAACAAGAATATCACCCTTTTCCCATTTATCATCTTCAAAGGTAATAATGTGTTCAATTTTATCCATAATTAAAACTCCCACACATGACCATCCCAAAGTTCTCGAACCTTATCAATTCCAGTTTGTGAACCACAGTTCTTTTTGATAATATTTAGGATAGCAGTAACAGCCAATTCACCATCATACAACTTAAATAGAACTGTCTTGAAAAGTGGATCTTGTTTCGATGCAAATTTGATTGCAAAGTCCTTTCTAGACAAATCTGAGCAGCATGCAAATGCTTCCGTCAGATTGAAAGCAGTTTGATTTAAACCTTTCCAGAACTTATCTTCAAATTCTTCCAGCTTCACACGATCATCATGGAGAAGAAAAGGCTTCACATCATCAATACGCTCGTTCACGATTGATGATACAACATTCTTTTCAAGACCAATCTGATCTTTTGCACGATGGATGGCAACGTACCATTCACCCTTAGTCTTAAGCATATGACCATCGTCAAAACGAATCACATAACCTTCGGCATCTTCTAAGGTCTTTACTTCTGCAAGGAACTTTTCAATTCCGTCAAAGGTTCCTTCATATGCTTGTACAATTGGAATATTCCAATGATCAGCCAAACAAACCATACGATCATAATCCATGTAATTTCCGTAATATGTATCACGCATTCCAGTTAGAACAAGGTCGTCAAACTCATAATCGATTACAATACGATTCTTACGAGAACACCATTCAAAAATAGGAGTCCAACCAAATTCCAACATAGATTTACAAAAGTCATCATAAACTGGACCAACTTTGGCAACGAATTCTTCTGCGTTCATTGCAACTTCAGTAACACCCATCTTCGTTCCATAACGAACGTGGTTAATCGTACTACAATCCTCATCATAAAAAGGAATTGGTGTGATCATCGATCCATCCAATTTTTCGAGAATAACAAACGAACGAGACCAATCGATATTCTTTAGCTCGGTCTCCTCACGCTCATTAATGTTGAAAAACTTATGGTAACGACGAGCAACCACCCGACCAGATTCCGAGAAAACAAGACCGCGACATTCACGAAGAATTGCCTCGTCTTCACCTGTGACCAGCGGAAAAGTATCCGAATCAGCCATCATATAATTGATGATGGTATAACCTTCCCGCTCGGCCACGATAAACTCTGAACGATCCTGAATGGCTTTCTTAACTTGGTCAATGTGGATGATCGTCGGAAACTGGTAGGTCATTGATCACTTTCCATATTTTATTTGCCATAATTGGCAAACATTTTTTCCAATTCATCATTAGTCATTTTTGTCTGCGATTGTACTATATTAGTATCGATCTTTGAATTCGCTAACACATCATTTACTAATAATTCATCCTTAAGCGAACCTCTAAGGACGTCCTTCATAGTCGCCCTAAAAGATACCTTACCATAAAGGTCACCCAGAGTCAAATAAGGATTCACAGATTGTTCAAAAGTATATTTAACTCGGACAAAATTTCCGGCTTTATCCTTTTCATAATGTCTTGTAAATGCTAGTTTATTTGGAATATCAACCATAATAACTTGGGAATCATTAATAAAAAGTTGAAACCCCAAATTCTTTAGGCTATGCATATCCCAAATGAATTTGTCCCACTGCTTTCTTGTAATCATTTTGGTTCTACCTCTTCACAACTAAATCTGACTCCACCTTCGTTGAATAAAAGTGTTGACCAATCCGATAAATCTTGCCAACGATCTGTTAGATTTTCATTGGCATAACCATAAACGTTTCGAATACCAGCATTGACTACTGCCTTAGCACAATCTGGGCAGCAAGGAGGAATCATCATGGTCGGATAAACATAAAGGTCACAACCACGAACGGACTTGTTGCTATTCAAAATAGCATTAACTTCTGCATGAACTGTAAGCTTGTATTTAATATCCCTGTCATTAAGACGGAAACTATCATCAATAACACCACGAGGAAACCCGTTATAACCAACACCTATAATAGTATTAGTTTCTGGGTCAACAATAACAGCACCAACTTTGGTGGAATCTTTTGACCATGTAGAAATATGCTTAGCTAAACCTAAAAACTTTTGATGCCATTGATTCATTTAATGTTCTTCCTGATAGGACCAGTAATGTGCTAGATTATTCATTCTAGCGATTCCCAAAGCGTCACAGATTTCATTTTCTGTAATAGCTCTATCATATGGATTCCAAGTACGAGGAGAAACACATGGAACTCCCCGTTCACCATCACCAACACCTAGAATATCATCAGAGATACACTCACCCAACAGAAAAGCTACGAGTGACTTATTATCGTTTGAACCAATAATATATTTTCTGTTTCGTATCATAATACGGTCAATATCATAAGACATCAGAAATCACCTTTCGCGCACTGCAGGACAAGAAGACCTGCTTCCCTAAATGCATCTACAACCTGCTGGCGATCATCAATTGCCATATCAGGATCATAACCATCCTTACGCATCTGTTCAAGAAGTTCAATCTTTACAACAGAATCAGGACGATAATCCTTGAGAGACCTCATATAGAGCTTCTCGTAATCAAACCAAACATTTGATTCGAGCCACGCTTCTGTTGTCTCACGATGAATTTCTTCTCGACCAGTACACAGAATAATCCTGTGACCGACATGAGCTAGAGCAAAAACCAAATCATGCATCTTTTCCAACACGGAGTCATTAGGAACTCCAGCATAAAATGCTTTCCAATTCTTAGGTTTACTCTTGATATAATGAATACGCTGTGAGCAATCACACAGCGTACCATCCAGATCAACGATCACTGTCATACTCAATTCAAACTCTCCATTTTAATAAATAATAGTACCATCAAGGTCTATTATAAGGATTTTATATGTTTTCGTCTATTTTACCAAATAACAAATATACAAGATGTTATCTAAAAATTATTTTAAATGCTAAAGAACAGAATAGAGTAAAAACTAAGATAAGTCAAGAAAATTATATTTATTTTGAATCACATCACATATTACCAAAATCACTGTATCCTGAATATAAAAATCAATCTGATTTTCCTTGGAATTATGTATTATTAACTGGTAGAGAACATTATATATGTCATTTACTACTCACAAAAATATTTACAGGAAAATTCAAATCTAGTATGTGTTGGGCATTTCATATTCTAACTTATGGTAAACATAAAATTTATCGTTCTAAAAGCTATGAACTATGTAGAAAAATACATTCTAAAAATGTTTCTGAAACACATACTGGAAAGATTGTGTCATCAACAACAGTTGGAAAATTTAAAAGAACACAAGAAACACTTGAAAGAATGAGTAAATCTAAACAAGGAAAATATGAAGGAGAAAATAATCCAAATTACAATAATAGATGGTCACAAGAACAAAAAGAACATCTAGGAAAAGTAAGACGTGAACTTGGTCTTGCAAAAGGAGAAAAGAATTGTAATTCTAATCCAATTGTAAAAGAGAAGAAGAGAATTCGATTCACTGGTTCTGGTAACAATCAATTTGGTAAATCATGGATTGTTAAAGAAAACCAAGAAAAATGTGTTCCTAAAGAAGATTTGGATTCTTGGTTTTCAAATGGTTGGTTAAAAGGAAGATCTAAAAAGAATATAATTATTCCTTAAGCTGTTTAACTCGTGTAAGGGAGTTGCACAGAAATAATTGAATCATAACGCATCGAGCGCCACGATTGAAGATCGGTATCAAACACAGCAACCACATCAGGGTTTTCTTTACGAGGCTTCTTTGCTGCCTTCTTTGCCTGTTCCTCTTCTGTCAGAACTGGTGCAGGAGGAATAAGTCGAGGACTCAATGTACAATTCATAATTCGATTCGTACCATCAACCTTCGTAAAAACAACCTGGACAATATTCTGGCGAAGATCGGCCTTAAAAGTTTCTTTATCAATTACTGGCATTTAGTTTTCTCCAAACTTTTCATTAAATATGACACAAGAACTGTGAGCATAATTGCTATAACGAAGCAAAGAATATTTCCATAAAACACAAAGCCCACAAGCATAATTAAATGCAAGAGAACAAAGCTAATGAAGACTTCTTCCATTACTTTACTCCGTTCAACATCTTTCTAAACTCTTGTTGGTAAATCTTCAAGAGAGACAATGACATCGTCTTCTGCATGTGTAGACACAAACCAATATAATAATTCAGACTTGTCATAGAAGACGACCTCTCAAACTTTGAATCAATTGGGTATAGCCACCCACAAATACTCCATCGACCTTAACAATAGGAAGTGTATTCACACCCGGAAACATTTCCTTTGTTTCCTCGACCGTAATATCTTCACCAACGAGATATTCTGTATAAGGAACTTTGTTACTCAAAAGCCAATTCTTAGCCTTTAGACATGTTCCACATCCATTTCTGGAATAGACTTCAACCAACATGGAATTCGTACTCCGTTTCATTTTTAAGCTTATCAAATGTGATCTGCTTAAAAGGAACTACAAAGATTCCATATTCAGTATGGTCTCGATCTGATTCCTCCAACTTGTTAGCATAAATGAATGCCGGAATTGATTCAAGAAAGAATTCCTGACCATTAAAAGCATCATACACTTTCTGGTTATCGTAACCACCATCTTTATTCAAAAGATTTTCAAAAGCATGTGCCTTAATTACTCGGAAGCCATCCTCCGTTTGGAGGACAGCCACAAAATTGTCAGCAGACATTATTACATATCCTTCGGGCGAGAATGATAAGACACAGCAGTCTTGGTGTGATACGCACCATCCGCACCCTTCTTGGCAGTCTCACGAGCTTCAACCTTCTGTGCCTGTGTGCGGTAAGGCTTCTTATTAAGCATATTCAGTGGCTCACTATCACGTGTACGCATACCGACTTCATGATCAGACATATTATACTCTCCTTTTAGAATAAAATAATATTAACTTTTGGGGTTTCTGATTCAACAACTGCAATTAATTCTGTAACAGAATACTTACATTCATGTTCCATAGTGGCCATTTGTTTTGCTACATCAAGTGCCTCTTCATAAGTGGCAAATTTTTCCACAACACCAGTTGTGTATTCACCATCCTTTGTTGTTTCAAAAACAGCAAACACTTTTTCCTTTGGTTCAACCAGTTTCATTCGTTTATCATAAGCATGAACTACACGTGTTCCTCTGGCAGTAATTTTAACAGAGACCAATTGAGTAGCATCTATATCATCAAAATCTTTAGTTCGTTTTGTTTCTACAACCACTCCTTGGTCTCCACAACGTGCATCAAAACCATAATCTTCAACAAATTCAACAAGATCACCAATTTTAAATTCAGACATAACTTTCTCCATAAAAAGAAAAGAAGGGAGATTGTCTCCCTTCCTTATTCACGCATAAGGGTTGGCGTCGACAAACATCAGATTGTCGAGTGACTTCTTGACACGAACAGGCTCGAAAGACTTCTTCCAGTCATAAAAATCTGTCTCATGACCGCGAACAAGCCAATAACTATACATTCCCCTCAACGAACCCGGCTGTGGGCGAACAACAGTGGTAAAAGTGAGACGAACACCACCAGTTGGGATGGCTTCAATACCTTCAAGTGCTTCCGACTTCCACTGTGCATAGCGTTGGGCAACTGTACGAATGTCCTGATCGCAATACTTCTCGACCATCTTTTCAATCTTTTCCCAATTTGGTTGGGTATAAGAAAAGCGTTCCATCTCACGATAGGACTTCCCACGAAGGAAACCATATGCTAGATGGGTCGCTCGCATTTCCTGACGAATGTCATTAGTGCGATGATTGTGTAGACGATAAAAATGGGAAGTGTGCTTTTCCTGCGATTCTTGCTTGGCACGAGCAGCAGCGGCCTTAGCCTTCCACTTTGCAGTACGCTCTTCATCACGAATGATTTTGGTTTCTTCTGTGAGGGACTTAATCTTGACCCGAAGTAGTAGTTCTTTCATTTTAATTCTCCTAAAGATTTTGGTGTGTAGTGTTCAAATGATTTCATGTGGAGATTCACAGGAGGCGCTCTAATCTTGCATTCAATCCATTTTACTTTGTTCCTTAATTTTACTCTTTATTTATACGTTTTAGATGTTGGCCTTACGACGCCCAACTTTCAAGGGTTGCCCCGGCAGTAATCCACGGCTCAGCGGGGATACCAACATCTAAATGGCGCGTGTGAAGGGAGTCGAACCCTTTGTGCATGGCTTTGAAGTTCCGGCCAGTGCCACCACCACTCGCATCGTCTGAAATGGCTAGGAAGGAGGGACTCGAACCCCCGACATTCTGGTTAACAGCCAGACGCTCTACCAACTGAGCTACAACCCATTATTCTTTAATATTATACTTTATTTAGTCTAATGTCAACCACCAATCGGTTCAATTCGAATAATTGTTTCCATTAATTCTTGAAGAACAATAGAAAACTGTTCATTTAAATATGCAATTTCTTCGTTAACACCCATATAGGGAGGACGATGAACTTCCACATTGGCTACACAATTATCATAATAGCCTTTTATGATTGTCATGATTCGACGTTGTTCTTTTTCACGTTCCTCTCGAATGCATTCCTTGAGATACTCAATCTCGTTCGAAAGGCGACCGACCTTCTGATTCATACCTTCAAATTTAGACATCATTTTCCTCTGGAACAAATCCTCGTTTTGTATTCAGCATCCGGTTTAAGCCTGTGCACATATCAGTATCCATATGCATCTCATGACAGTTTAATACGCTATCGAGTACTCTGTCGAAATATGTTTGGTAAGCATCATCGATTGGTTTAATAATATTTGGGTCAACAGACCCTGCAATAAAATTACAACCAACCATACGAAATTCCATCAACGCTTTACCAAGTTCAATCAATGACTGATTCTGGACAGTGTGAAGATATCTATCTTCAATTTTTTGAATTGGGATTAGCTCTTGTTTTGGTTTTCTTTTTCTTGGGTTAGTAGCCATGTTTTAAGGATCTCGACCGCTTGGTTTCTTTCCTTATATTTAGCTGAATCTCCCCTGAGTCTTTTGTAAGAATCTTTCCAGAAAGGTTTCACATATTTTGCCTCGCCGTTAGTGAGAACAAACTCAATGGTTGATTCATAATACCAAATTGTTAATTCTTTTTTAGATGTTGAATACATTACTGCAAAATATTTTCCATTTAATCTCTGGTCTGACGCTGAAAAATATGTATTACCAAAATACTCTTCTCCCGCCTTAAGAGCATCTGCTTCAAACATTTGTGCAAGAATATCACTCAAACCACTCTTAACAGGTTCACAGAAACCAAACATAATTATTCCTTCCACAAATGTTTCAAATGTAATGATCTTACGCGACACATACACCAAGCGTTGTAAAAATCGTTTGGTCGAATCAAAGCATCATTAACAAAGATTGCTTTGGTTTCCGAATAGGTCATTTCTGCTTTAGAGGAACAGAAATGAATGATCTCTCTGGTGAAGTTATCCTTACCAAGAAGCTCAACATCTAATTTGACCTGATCAGACGAAGACCAATATTCTTTCCAGTCTGATTCGATCTTTTCGCGCTTCTTCTTTTTCTTTACAATATGAGTCTTAACTGTATAGAAATTTTTCTTTCCTATATACCGCTTACCGCTTGCAATATTAGTAATGATATAAATGAAACCAACAATACCATCTGGTGGTTCTTCGATTTCAATACCATTAGTATAACACCACTTATGAGCGTATTCAACATCTTTTTTGAGCAATGGGGAAACTCCTTCCCCATTATTTATTATTTATTATCTATTATTATCTGCCATAAAGGCTTTAAGTTCCATCACCTTATCATGCAAAACATTTTCGTCAATGGTTCCGACAAACAGACCATGAGCAAGTGGGTCATCATTGCCACCCAATAATGGTGCGGTTTTTCCATACTTCTTTTCATAGTCTATTCTGAACTTACTTGAAGAATCGCGTAAATATGTTGAATACTCATCCATCTTTACACTAAAAGAAACTTGTTCACACGAACTTTTCCATGCGAGCTTAACTTGCTTAAGAAAAACAGCTGGAAATTTCTTGTTAAGAAATGGTTGTGACTTTACTAAAGTCCACTTGTCCTCTAACCACTTCTGTGTCTTTGCTTCCATATCACTCATCGTCAGCATATTCGTCTCCTAGATCGTATGTTTCATCAGGTTCTTCTTCTGGACCATTTACTTCAATAAACGCCCGCTTGAATTGCGGGTCGTCTTCCTTGCATTCATCAAGGGTGTCGCAATCCTCATCTTCGAATACACGAATAAGGTCAAGATAAATGTTATACCGAGATTCATCCGGCACACCGTTGTCAATCAACGTATCAATAATTTCCGAAAAAAGATTCGAACCACTAGACCACGACATATTAGTTTCTCCTTAATAAACTTGATTTAATATACCATACCTGAAAACTATGTCAACAGATAATTTAAAGATTAAATTTCACCAACGTAACTGTGACGCCAGATTTGTTTAATCTCCCCCATACCTCGATTAAAGTTTACCATTCATTATAATTTTCCTTTTTAAGTGTTTCACTAATTTTTCTTTTGTGTTCTTCCGATTTTGGTATGCCTTTTATTGGACTTATTTTTCCAGTAAGTGATTTACTTATCTTTTGTTTTTGTTCTTCTGTCATTGGTCCACGTTTTTTACCTGTTTGACGTTCACTCTTTTTCTTGTTCATTTCTTCTGTATGAACTTTACCAGAACAAGATTTACTAATTTTTTCTTTAGTTTCTTCTGAACGAGGTTTTCTGTGTTTTTCTTTTTCTTCTTCTGATGCTTTTCTGCCTTTACACCACGATCCCCAATTAGGGTTTTCTTTATGGGATTTACTAATTTTTTGACCAACAGTTAGTAATTTATCTTCTTCTGTAGTCCAATGATTAAAATCCAAATTTCTTAAATTATAATATCTCTTTCCCAATTCTTCATCTTTGATTAATTGTAACCATCTGTTTTCGATAATTAATGTTTGTTTTCTATCCAAAATATTATTTGTTAAAATTCTACGTTTAAAATCTTCTGGTCTTCTACGATAAGAATTTCTCATCCAACGAGATGAACAAATATAGCCATCGTCTTCATAACCCCAATGGGAACCAATGTAATATCTTTTATGTTTTCTATCGAACCAGATGTAAACAAAACCATATTTTCTTCATAAGCTCTTTTTACCAAAACAAACTCCTATAAAATATCTTCTATAGGAGTATTTATATAAAGTGATACCTCAGAAAGTACACCCTTCTGTTCCATTACCAAGACAAGCTGCTGCACCTGTCGTGTTGATATCAATGAATTTCTTTTCTGTTAATTGGTCCACGAAGTCAATAGAAACTAAATTCTTCTGGATCTTTTCCCACTTGTGTAGGTTGTAAACATCCTTCAAGCAATATTCTGCTTGCTTCTTATCATCACCAAAGTAGTTTTCAGCATATTTATCAAAGCGTCTCACCCAATCCTTCTTCAAAAGATTATCATGATCGTCTGATGAAATATCCTCACCAATACCATGTGCTGTTGAACATGCGTCCCAGAGATCACCAAATGACTTCAATGATTCTACAACCAAACCGGATGCAAACATTGAACCAGTTCCATATAGATTAACAATTTCATGTTCATCTAAAATCTTAACGAAAGGCGCTTGAGGGTAGTCCTTATCACCAAACTGAGAAAGGAAGGAAAGACCGGAGAAATGATGTTTATTTTCAAAGACATACTCCTCGACTTCGTCCCAATTATCAACAATGACCGTATTTGATATATTATTCCGAACTGTTGGGTCGACACAAAGTTCCTTATTTGTACCTTCTTCAACCCAATAACGTTGAGCAATCTTAATCAATTCAAGATGTTTTACCCCAAGGAAGTCGTCCTTGTAATAAGATCCTTCTGGCGCAAGAACTGGAAAAGATGCAACATAATCCGACTTACTCGCAGACCAAACCGAGTCCTCGATCATATAAGGATTATGCTTCTTGATCAGCTGTGCGACTTCCGCATCCTTCGGAAGCTGAATATTGCGAATGCTCTTTGGTGAATGTGCTTGTCCGATGCCGGATTCAGTCATAAGCAATACAGAAGCATTTCCAGAAGGCTTACCACAAGTTGTACGGGCAGCAGCATTAATACCTAGTAATTCCGCCAATTCCTTATTCACTTGCTTGACGATTGCAGCCCCCTTAATTAGAATCTTCTTATCAAAAAGAATTTCTGGGTTATTCATCCAGCCAGTAATCGACACACCAAGAAGTGCTTCACGTTCGAAGATCTTCTTTGATGTTTCTTCTAGGAATTTAAAATTGGTATATCCAGCTTGTAATGTTCCGATAATTGCACCGGCACGACATGCCTGATAGAATGATTCCTCATCGACGCACATACCGCCGTTGATCTCTGTTAAGTTACACCCTTGGAATCCAGATTTCCCCTCAAACTGTGGGAAGAAACCAATCTCAACACATGGGTTAAAACAATGTTCTGTTGATTCGACAAAAACGAAACCGGGTTCCCCAAACTGCTTGATGGTCGCCATCAAGGTATGGAACTGCTCTCTTGTAATATTCTTTCGAACAATAACTGCAGAATTATTTGAGCGTCCACGCTGTGGATTGGTTGTACGCCAGTCACCAGTCTTTGCCATTGCCATTTCATTATCATCAACAGAGAATAGGCAAATTGTAGCTGAACGGCGAACGCCACCAGATAGAACAGAATCTGCAGCATGCATAACAATATCATATACTTGGATAGGTCTTAATTTTGAACCTGTCTTATTTGATAATGCTACACCCTGAAGAATATACTCAATCTTATCTAATGCAACCCTGAGTGGTTCTGGTCCCGGAGCCTTAAAACCACCTGAAATTAATGTGTTTTTAGGTCGAATATTGGATAGGTCAAAATAGACTCGACGTCCTTCAAATTCTGGGTGCTTACCACCACCATCAAAATATGAAGACATAAGAACGTCAAGAGCTGTTGCCCAACCCTCAATAGAATCCTCAACGACGTGGGTCTTTGGTTGCTTTGTTCTTAATCTAATAAGTGGTAACTTATTAATATGGTGCTTCTGTACGGAGAAACCTACACCACAACCAGCAAGCATTAAATAGAAGGATTCCCCAAAAAATGCTGGACGATCAGCATATGAACCTGTGCAATTATAAAGCTTGGCGTGATGCTTTAGTAGTTGCTTGCCACCAAATTGTAAGGCTCTCTGAGCGCCTAATACGCGCTTTTCTTTATATGCCTTTGTGGCTTCTTCAATATAGGTGTTTAATTTATCGTTTAACTTTTCCTTGTAATAAGATTTATGCATATCCATGACACGGTCGACGGCCTCATGCCACGTTTCGTATCTGCCTAATTCATCATTATATCTAGCGTAACTTTCAAAAAACTTTGCATCTGATAAAAACTGTTTAGTGTCCTGATAAATCATTATTCTTCTTTCTTGTTTCTGCGTTTTCTTTTGGTAATGGTCTTAAATCAAAAATATCGTGGTATAGTTTCTTTTTGTTTACGACTTGTTCATCTAATGTGTTTAGATAATCCAATATTCTATTTAAAGACAACCATTGACCACGAATATAATCATCCATTAGTTAATTCTTTCCATGATACTGGATATAGGGGAGCGATGATCTTACCAATATCTTTAGCAAGATTTCTTACTTCTTCTTGAGCATGTGGGTCTGTTCTCTGTTTATAGAATCGAGCAAAGGCTGCTAATGATCCAGTCCAATACCAATTAACAATACAACCCTGTGGGAGGACGAATCGAGCCTGTTCAGGACATACTTCATCTTCAACCATTCGTTCATATAAACGAATTGCTTCATAACAAATATTCATATACTCCAGTAACCAAGAAGTAGAATCGTTATGGACTCCATAAGATCCTTGTTTTTCTTTACCTTCTTCTGGTGCAATACGAAAATGTTCTGGAATGTATAATTCTGGACGTGATTTAATATATCTGCGGGATTCCTCGTTCTCTACAAAACCTTGCTTGTGTTTAAAACATTGTGTTCTGATTGGAACTGGTGCTGAAACTCTCAATGTGATTGCTGTATGAGCAAACGGAGTCCAGTGGTTATGCTTTGATAGGTATTTAATCAAGCCAGTGTGGCTCTTGCAGCCTAATTCTTTAGCCTCAATAGCATCAATAAACTTTTGTACCTTTTGATCATCAGCAAACGAAACTTTTGCCGCTCGTACTACACTTAAATCACCACCCATATGGTCGATCAACTCAGCTGCAATTTTAGTCATTCTCTATTTCAACCCCAAATGTTTTAATCTTTTCTACACTTTCATCAATACAACGATTCAATATTTCTAACAAAATACTTTTGTTAGGCAAAAATGAATCAACAATATATTGTCTCCATCCATACAAATTATGCAAATCAACAAAGACTGGTTCAACGTCATCAAGATCATACACAATGTGGGTCATAATCTACTCCATTGATTAAGGGAAATTTGTGCCCTTGGTCCTTTAAATGAATGCTGTAATATTACATCTCTTAAGTCGTTAACCTTGTAACCATCAAGCACCATCTGATTTAAGTCTTTCGACTCAATCTTTTCTGGCCAAATACAAACCCTATAACCCCTATCAATTGCCTTTTGTATCTTTTTTACTGTCGTTGGACTGCGCCGCTCATTATCATAAACAGCTATCAACCGCTCTTTATTTAGGGTTTCCGTTTTTGATACTAAGTCACCACCAGCAACTGCAATAGAATTATCTATGAACATTGAGTCGAGTGGACCTTCAAATACAAAGATATCCTTCTTCATATCGACTCGATCCAAACCATATAAAGTTGGTTTATCCTCATCGAGGGAAATGGTAATGTACTTAACATCTCCAGTTTTTGTAGTGAAAAGTCTACCTTGAAAAGCAAACATTTCTTTATTTTTATTACGGAATGGAATAAACAATCTTGGCTTATCAAACTTAAGAGCCTTATCTGAAAATTTATGTGGTATTAATAGGTTTGTATAAGCATAAAACTCTGGGCAGAAATATAGGTCTGACCATCTTTCTTCTGGGATTAACCGTTCTGACACATACTCTCGAGCATAATGATCCTTGTCAATAGTTGAGATTCGATCAAGCTTCTCAAATCGAGTATCAAACAATTTAAGACGTTCAATTTTATCAAACTTTACTTCCTTTTCTTTTTCAAAAGGATGCTTTCCTTCATCCATAAGTTGTTCTTTACGAAATTCTCTGTAGGTAGTCTCATCAATATCTCTGATAAGATTTGGAATATTTCGTACTTCACCACAATTATGGCACTTATATGTTAGATTACCTTCATCCTGATAGATGTATCCACGGGCTTTGCGTTTATCTGTAGCTGAATCTCCACAAAGAGGACAAGAGAAATTCCAAACAGAAGACCCCTTCCGCTTAAAATTCCTCAGACGAAATGATAGGAGATTGATATATTTGGACTCTATATACGACATGATTCATTATAACACTCCTTTTATAGAAATCAAGAAGTGTTTTAATGAACGTTAGTGAAAATTGCAACAATAAAATTCCATGCAGTATGGGTCGAAGTAGCAAAAGAAGAAATAATGAAAAATGCCCCGAATATTGATACCATAAGCCATTTAAAGAAGTGGGATGCAACTTTGATAGTGTGAACTAATTCTAGTGCTTCTTTAATGTCGGTAATATCTTGATCTCTTAGTTCCCTAAGAAATTGGACAACTTCGTCTGATATGATAACATCATTCTCATCATCACCAACTATTCTTCTTTCCTCGGCCATCTTCTTTTCCTAACATTTTGGTGGTGATCTTTTTAAGACAACATCCTTTAATCTTTTCTTCTTTTTCATGTTCGGAAATCCGGGTTCCCCCTTCGGTCCTGCGCCTATTCCATCTATATTACCTGATCCAGCATTATTTACCGGAACGGCTTCCCCGTCTTCCTTAAAAAACTTTTTCATATCTTTCTCAGCTTTCCGATTATAGTTTGGTCCATCGGTTCTAAATCAGTGAAAATAACTTCTTCGTTGCCTACCTTGTACAATACATTTGGAAGTATATTAAGCAATATCATAAATGGCTTAATATATCTCATCTGACCCCGTAGCTTCAAAAAAAGTAACCGGCATAGATGTTCTGCACCAAATACATTGTTCAATATGATTAAGTGATTTAATACTAAACGTTCTTTTAGTTCTTTACCTTCTGAATACTGTGTTATTAACTTTTTGATATACCCTATTCGTTTAAGGTCTTCAAAAAACTCTTCTGTAGAATGTGAAATGCCCATATCATAATTATGGGCAGACACAATAATATAATTGTCATTAGTCAAATAATCGTTATTCAAAATGTGCTCAATGCTACTCTCTTGACTACATTGTTGACGCATCCAACATAAACATAATTACCATCAGTCCATATTGAATTTGTTACTACATTTGCAGTCGAAGTTGAATTTGCAGGTGTAGCATTGGTGGAAACAATTAAGTTACCAAATATTACACTTACGTTCGAAAAAGCAGTAGATAATGGCGCTTGCATAACCGCAGGAACCTGTGTTCCTGATACAATCAAAATTGTATCAGTCTGCAACACCGTATTTTGTGCCGGTACTGCAGACAACATGATAGCGTCATTGGTTCCATTACTGGAGAATGCCATTGTATAATCCTCTTAATGAATTACGCGATTGAACCCATAGCGACTAGAGGCTCATAAGTTACACGGCCAGCTCTTCCGCCCAATGTAATTGTTAGGGTTGCACCAGAACCAGCACCAGTTGTCCAAACCGTAGTTAAGGATGTTAAGTTTGCAATTCCTTTACCAGGATTCGTTAGGGCTAATGATGCGACGTTACCAGTTCCGTTTGTTACAACGTTTGCAACAGCGTTAACTAAACCACCAGTGAGGGTAACATAATCAGTATTAGCATAACCATTACCGGGAGCGTTAGGAGCAATGTTAGTTACATAACCAGTTCCTTGACGAACTAGATTCCAACCAGCAGTACCGGGTGTTGTTAAAGTAGCTGCAGCGTTAATATCGTAAACACCTTCTGCTTCATTATTATAAAATGAATTTGGTGTTGAATTTTGAAATAGCACTTGACCATTTGCTGGAGAATTTGCTAAAATTTTGTATTTTGGAGCTGCTGCTGCTGAGTTTGTGTTTGACCAAAGAGGCATTATAGTTTTCCTTATTGTTTCCGTTTTTTATATTTATTTAATTAATTACCGCTATATTATTTCCACGTATCCCAAGTATAACGTGGTGTTTTTGGAGTAGGTTTAGCACCACCAGATGAAACATTTTCTCTAGCTTTATATCCAGATACAAAAGTTTTAATTTGCTTTGAAGTATCTTTTGGATTTCCTTTAACTCCTTCTCCTTTAATGAGGCCATTTTTAAATTCGTAACCATCAGTTTGTGTTTCTAACACAGCTTTTTTAATATTATCAACCACACTTTCACCTAATTTTTTATTGGCGAGCTTAATGCCTTCTTCTCTTCTGTGAGCCAATTCTTTATGTTTATCGGCTACTTCTGGATCGGAAGAAAATGTTCCCTTAATATAATGCGCTTTACTGGAATGTGATGCTCGTTTTTTGTATCTCTGTAATACACTATCCCCAATTCGTCAAGCTGCTCTTCTTTAAGCTTACGTATTTCTCTCTTTGGATTCTCACCCATTCTTTTTCTCATAATATAACCAGCCAAACCGCCATCATCTTTGTCATCGATGATCTTGTCAATCTTCTTGCCTTGCTTGGTTGGCTTCGTAAGAACCTCTCCCTCGTCTACAATAGATTCTTTGATCTTTCTCATACGGGAAGCAAAGTCAGTTCCTTCTTTTTTCTTTGGTTGTTCTTGTGTATTCTTTGAACGTGGTTCCTCACGAAAATCCTTTTTACTTTCCCAAGGACGAGCTTCTTGACGTTCTTCTTTTGTTCTGAGAACTTGTTTGATACGATTTTCTGGGACAGCACTTTCATTAACTGGTTTTGTTTTGAAAATTTTATTGTTTTTGGTTACGTCAGATACAAGTTTATCATTTGGTTTAGAAACATCAGCAGCATTATTGAAACCAGCATCGGCTTTCTTCCAATCTTTATCAACTGAATTTTTTGTATTGATGTCTTCTCTAACAATAGCCTTAGCAGCCTTTACCCCACCATGTGGTTTATCTGGAGCAATGACCTTATAACGATCTCTTTTCTTTGTCTTATCCCATTCAGCAGAATTTAATTCACGCGCCTTTGATAAAGCAGGTGCTTGATGTTCCCCATGTTTTGATATAATCTTGCCTGTTTTCTGGTCATAAACAGACCATTCTTCAATTACTAATTCTTCTTGTACTTTTTTAGTTGGTTTTGGTCCTTTAAACTCACCCATATAAGCAAGTTTTCCACCTCTTAAATGACGGCAAGGATTTCCACTTCTTTGGCCTTTTTCATCTTTCCAATCAAAATGTGCTTTTCTAGCACTTCTTGCTTCATCATCAGAAGAATATTGATGGTATTTCCAAGATTCCTCTAAATAACCATTTTCCATTTTATATTCTTGTTCCTTAACAAGCTTCTGCTCACGAGTCTTTTCTGATTCTTCACCAATCAATTTTGCAGCATTAATTAATGATTTTGGTAATCCAAAAGTGTTAGTCATTTTTCTTTCCTCGTCAACCATAGCCGGAACTTTATTTACTGGTTCTCTTTTTTTAATTGTAATTGAATTAGCGTTATATGGCATATAAACATCATGTTTGGTTGCCATATCCATATTTACCCCACCGTTATATCTCATCCCGTCATATCCTTTTTTAATTAGGTGTTGACGTGCGCCAGCAGTATTTACACCACCACGGGATAATCCTTTGAATACTTCATGACCCTTTAGGTTTAATTTACCATCTTTAAGGTCATTTAATGTCTTATATTTATCCCCACCAACTTTCATTAAACCAGCACCACGAGCAAATCCTTCATGGTCATCTGGAAGAACGTGTTTTAATTTATCACCAGTAAACTCATGATCTACATCAAAAACATTCTTCATTTTAAGATTTGTGTGATAAACCTGTGGCTCAGTATTAGACTTTCTTGCCATACTTTTTGCATATGTTTTAGCAACATCAGGATTACTTGTAAAATAACCAACACCGCCACCCATATGATCATTTTCGATACGAGATTTAGACTGGTCAAATTTATCAAATACTTGCCCAGAACCATGATAAACATTTACGTTTACTGGATTCTGGGTAGTTCCTTTTGAATTAATCCTAGAAATGTCTTCTAGAAGATTAGTCATTTTTAATATATCCGTTAGCCTTTTTATAAGCAATTTCTTCTTCAAGTTTCTTAATATATGCGTCTCTTGATGCTTCGCCAATTAATCTACTTGCTTCAATAAGTGCCTCAGAAGAACCTAGATTCTTGCGTTCATCAATAATCTTAATCTTCTGTTGTGCTTTACGGTCTGACGGAGTTTTCACTAAACTACCTTCCTTATGATCTGCTTCGATTGTTTCTTCCTCAAAATAAGGTTTGAAAGGAACCTTTGTTGTAATCTTTTTAAGATCGCGTGGGTCGAAATCTCTACGGACCTTATCCTTAATTCTATGTTTTGGAACGATTACAGCATTTTTCTTTTCCTTATTTAAAGGATTTCCCTCGTCAATCTGTTCTACACCAGTAACTTCTTCTTCCTCTTTACGAAGATTGCCCTTGAACTTAGTTCCGGCATACGTTCCCTTGAAAGTAGCTGATGGATTTAATTCATCCTTTTCTTTCTTTTCACGATACTGAGCAGTGACCTTACCACCATCCCCATGCATGGCTTTCTTCCAGTCTTTACTGTCAATACCAGAAGTAACACCAGTTTCAACTTTACGGGGTTTTACCCCACGACTCATAGCCGCAGCAGCTAGAGCAGCTAATTCTGCCTTACCTGATTCGTCAATCTGTTCTTCTTCCTTAAGCTTCTTGCCTTCGTGTGCATGCTTTTCGAACTTCTTCTTGCCATATTTCTTTTCACCGATATATGCAGCAAGAGCAGCCGGGTCTTTTACCCCCTTATGGTCTAATTTACCTTCTAGCTTCTTGAAACCAACATACTTTTCCTCGAGGCTTTCATCTTCCTTGACAGCCTTACGGATTGAATAACCACCACGATTAATAGTGACCATTCTTCTTTCTTGTTGTTTTTCAGGAACCTTAATCTTACCACCATTCTGTGCGGCATTATCCCAATCAGTTGCCTTGATCTTAGAATTTGTTCCAGCTCTTACCTGATGTGGTTTAAATCCACCCTTCATAGCAGCAGCAGCTAGAGCAACCATATCATCCTTTGCAGATTCATCTACATCACCAATACCATTATATTCTTGGTCCTGAATCTCGTCATCATTATTTCCAACGCCTTGACCGGGAGTTGCTTGAGAATAAGTCTTAGTTAGTTCATCCGTGCCAATTTCTCCAGCACCTGCCTTCTTCTTTGGCTGAACAGATTCTACTAAAATATTACGGATACTTGATTCTATTGATTTGTATAACATTATTATTTTCCTACTACCGTTGCTACCGTTGCTGGTTTTGATTTTAATCTTGGTTTGATAACTTTTTCTAATGGCTTCTTATCTGGTTTGCTTCTAGCCTTCGCTGTCGCAGCTTTTGCATCTCTTGCAGCTTCACGTTCTTTTTTATTATTTGACATAATCTCTTTAGCTTTATTAGCAACCTCGGCCTTTCTCTTGACCGCACGATCCACAGAATGATGTGTCTTTAAACTTTCTTTATCATGTAGATGAGACAAGCTTTCTTTGTGGCGTTCATCTCTTTTTTCTTTTTGTTTTTTGTCATGATGGGCTTGTGCTGCAGCAGCTTCTTTTTCATGCTTTCCTTTATTCAGATGCGTATGAATTTTATGTTCTGCATCGTAAACAGTTCTAGCTGCTAACGAATCACCAAAAACTTCACGAGCCGCACCTGATAGAATGCCGGTACGAATCTGCATCTTTCTAATAAATGCTTCCGTAAGAAGATCTTCATCTAAAAGATATGCATTTCCACCATTTAAGAAACTATGAACCCGATTGAAAGCAAATTGTTCACAAGTAATCTTTACATTATCATTCCAAGTATCGACACCACGAAGAAATACTTCAATCAAAATAGATGTTTCTAGTTCGTTCTTCTCTGCAAGAGTTTCTAGTTTATTGAAAATCTTTGCAGCTTCATTGTTGTTTTCACAAACAGAATGACTTGAGTAATCCCCAACACTTTTAGATCCGCTAATACCTTTAAATGATGGATGATCTGGTATATCAAGGAGATCACCATAATTATCTTTATAATGTGCTGCAACCAAGTGAGCATCCTTTTTATGTTTAGAAATATACAAATGACTTGCATCACTTGTATTGCTATAACCATGATCAAAACACAGTTTATCTTTAATTGTTTGATGTGTTGCATTTTCAGATGGCCAAGCAAACACCCCATGAACTGGATGATAAAGTGCTCTCATTTCATGATATTTTGATTTATCGACTCCGTGAGAAATCTGAAACGAAGTAGGATTATGTATAACTCCAAAATCTTTATCAAGAACCTTGCCTTCACCCAATACTTGGGCTAATGTGCGACCACGAACTTCATCTAAGCGTTCTTTAATCTTTGGTTCAACTTCAACTTCTTTATTAATGAATTTTTTAGACTTCTTATGTAGAGTCTTTTTAATGAACGCCATATTGGGTTTCCCTTGGGCTAGACCAAATAAAAATCACTAGCGGACAATCAAGCCTCTAGTGATTTATTTATAACCAAAGTATGTTTGATTATTCTACTGCTTCCATTTCATGTTCCAACAGAAGAACAAAATTATCATCAACGGCTTCTGACGAATACGCCGTTGGTTCCAATTCAACCACATAATACCCACTATTAATTTCAATAATAGTTCCAAAAACATCCGTTAACTGGATACCTTTATCTTCAAGGATATCAATATCAGTAGGATATTGTTCAAAATACACGCGGACGTTTACTTTATCACCAATTTTAAACATTATATCTCTCCTTATAAAAACGTAAAGAACAAAGCAATACCAGCTAACCACCAGATTATACAGAAATATGCCTCATTAATTATATCAACTTCTTTTCCACATAAAAATAAGACTCGTACAACAAGAAAAGGAAACACAATATACGATGTCATAACTAAAATTAAATCGAGTAAAATTAATGCTTCTACCATATTATGTAAACTCCTTAGACTTCTTAAATTTATCACTCATTTTATCTTTTACTTGTTTAACTTCCTCTTTTCCTCCGTCTTGTAAAATATTTGATTGGTCTTCAATATCATACAATCGCATGTGATCGTTATCTACCCCGACGACAAATCTCGTATCTTTCGTAAAATCTCGGTAACGATTTTTAAGCTGTTTAAACATAACCTGTTCGATAGAACGCAACTCATCTGTGTTAATGATTGCAATGAACAAATCAAGAGTACCATTTAGACCATATGATTCTGAAACATCTTCCATATCCAAATCTGATGATTTACCACCGCCACGATTAGTCTGTGTCGCAGTAACAACTGGAAGATCAAATTCCTTTGCTAATCCTCTAATTTCTTGAGCAACGTTAATAATATATGTGTTGGTGTTTACTGAATGCCCTAACTTTACCCTTGTTGATGCACATAAATTCAAATAATCAATGTAGATTATATCCGGGACGAAATTCTCTTTCATTCTTAATTCATGAAGGAGGTGTCTAAAATGTGCAGCTCCGACCGTTCCTTCTGGAAACTCTTTAATTTTTAGACGGCCTTTTCCTTTAATTCTATCAATTTTCTTGAGAAACTTTTCCTTTGGTAAAGTGGAAATTTCTTCCAAAGCAATATTGAGTAGATTAGCATCGATACGTTGAGCGATCCATTCCTCTGCCATCTCCAATGTAATGTATAGAACATTTTTACCATAGGTTAGATTATAAGCTGCCATATGGGTCATAATTCGTGTCTTACCGCCATGAGGTGGAGACATGAATGCATTTAGAGTTTTGCCGGGAAGTCCTCCAGCAGTAATTTTATTCAGAATACCAATATCAAAAGGTATTCTTGCTTCTGTATTGTTATAAAAATCATAACGTTCTTCGGCGTCGTCAATGTAATCATGTCCGAGCGATGAAGTAAACGAAACACCTAAAGCTTCTTCTAATAGCTTAGGAATAGCTCCTTTTTGGTGTTCATTATCATTCCCATCAATAATTTCCATTGATTTCATGACAGCATTAAAGATAGCTCTGTCTTGACACCACTTCTCGGTCTGATCTTCCAACCACTTAAGATCTGTACTGTCGTCATATTCAAGTGACGACAGTACAGATTTTGCTTGTTCAAATACGCCTTCCGAAAGTCCTTCCTGATTAGACAATTCAATATAACAAGCTTCTAAGCTTGGAACCTTGTTATATTTTTCTAGATAATTTGAAACTAATTCAAATAATACTTTGTCTTCTTGGCTCTGATAATAATCAGGCTTAATAAATGGAATAACTTTTCTTGAAAACTCATCAGAATTTAATATATGTGAAAATACTACTTCTTCGAATCGCATGTAATCTCCCGTTGGTTTATTATATTGCTACGAGAAATTACTCATCCGTTTCGTCCTCATGTTCGTCCACAGGATATTCGTCCTCATCTTCCATTGCTTCGTTAGCAAGCTGATACCGATCAACCACAAAATCTTTAAACTTCTTGGAAGTCAAAATTGGATTCCAAAATTCTTTTGTGTTTGTCGCCTTTACCTTAAATGGCTCCCCAATTTCTCCAGTCACTGGATCAACCAATAAATGTTTCCCTTTCTTTTCACCGGGAATGATAATCCCCGCTTCCTGAGCAATTTCAAATAGACCAGAATACTTACTGATACCGCTCTTATATCCAACTGTAAACGGGAACTTAGTCTTTTCACGAACAAACCGTGACTTATCAACATTAATTGTATAAGTCCAACCAGTAATTTCGCCTGTATTAAGATCCTTGACCTGTGCCTTTGTAATAACGAAGATGGTATTGGCAGCGAGTGTTACTTGCTGGCCACCTGGAATTACAGTCTTGGCAAACATTTCTAGAGTCTGATAAACGTGATTGATTGCGATAAAAGGAATATCTAGGACTGTTAGATATGGTACAACCACTCTTAGACAAGAGCGAATCGCCTTTGCGCGAGTCATATCGGCTACAGACTTCTCATCAATAGCATCATCTACTTCCTTCTTGGAAGGAAGTGCACCTAATGAGTCTAGAAAAATGAAAACCTTATCACCACGACTTAGTGAACCAAGGCGCTTAACCAAATCAAATTTTAATTCTTCAACATGGAGAATTGGTATATGAATGATTCTATTTGTATCAAGCTTAAAGAAACTGAAATAAGCAGGTGGTGCACCGAATTCTGAATCATAAAATAAACAAATTGAATCAGGATGCTTGTCCATATAAGCCTTGAGCATATATAATGCTAGGAGAGTCTTGAAACTCTTGGACATACCAGAAATAACTGAAAAACCAGAAGTTAAACCGCCTTCTGGGTCTCCAGATAATGCAATGTTTAAAATTGGTAGGTTTGTCTTAATAAATTCTTTGTTATTAAAATACTTTGATTCTGATAACGTTGACGCGATTTTTATTGAACCAGATTTGAGTACGCGGTCTCTTAGTGTCTGAGTTGCCATTATTCTTCCTTTTGTTTGCTGTTTTATTTTAGTTAAGGAGCTACCTCAACATAGTATTTATATGAAAATGGAGTCCGTCGACGGAATCGAACCGTCATCTTCGGTTTTGCAGACCGACGCATGGGCCATTCTGCTACACGGACAATTATTATGCTCTACTTACAATCCTATTACCGTAAACATAGCCATCTCTAATTCTAAGATAACCAGCCGAACCACAAAGTGGACCTAAATCATCATAATAAACAAAGATATCTCGCTCATCTGGAAGAGGATTGTATGGTACTGAAAGATCCATAACATAAAACCTGTCGCATGCATCTCGATCATTATAATCTGGACGCTTGCGAACGTCGTCTTGACCTAAAGTTTCATTATTAAATTTATATTTCTGTCTTACAAGCTCGTTCATATCTTCTTTTGTAATATTCATTGCCATATGGTCAACGACACGCTTAATCGTATTCTTTGGAACAGACTTCATCAACAAACAGCCATCATCAGAAACTCTTACAGATAGTTCACTCATTAACATTTTCCTTTAAATTGGCAAGAGCGCACGGATTCGAACCGTGGATCGGAGTTTTGGAGACTCCTGCTTTAACCGGGCTAAGCTACACTCCATCAATAAGCATTAATTCTTGTCATAAGGTTCATTCTAGCTTCTTTTGCACGTTCTTCTGTTGGATAATAGAAACTTAAAAGCCTAGAATTATCATAAGAATTAATTACAGTATAAACATCAAAACAATATTCTGTTACATAACCGCTGCCATCTTTACGAATATTACTAATTCGAACAATATGTTCGGCCATTAAACCTTCTGTACGAGGATACCTTCCTTCGTCAGTTATATTAAGCATATGCATTTTCATATAACTCACATTTCCAAAAAGTTATCTCGATTAATAACGACTACCTTACCATCTTTCAAATCACTAGTCAAGCGAGTTTCTTTGAATCCTGAATTTGCTGCGACTAATAAAGCGACCGCGAGTGGATCGAATACAAGAACAATTAGACTAATAACAAACCTAACCGCCTTTTCAAGTAATGCAGGATCTGATGAACCATATATAATTTCTGCCACATATTTCAATGGTCCGATTTCCAACTCCGCTTTCTTAGTTTGATTATCCAATACAGCTTTTTTAGTCTGGAGATCCCCGATCACTTTTTGAATATCCATACGTTTTACGTTCAAGACCTCTCTCTGCTTACGTTGAGTAGTCGCAGCAGAAATTGACGAGTTAACTTTTTTGAGATCCATCAACTTATTTACGGAATCATCAATCTGTTTAATCTGAGAATCAAGATCTTTTAGAGTATCCACTTGAAATTTTAGGTTTGACGTCACAGTCACCAGCTCAACAGAATTTGTCGAACTTAATTGGGATTCCGTTTCTAAGTGCGCCCTTGAAAGATAACCAAAAGCAGAGATTGAATTCGTAACCATCAGGAGACATATAACCAAAATGAGGTACGTCTTCAATAACTTATTGCTTTTGTGCCAATAAGAATGTAACCACGAAACTGCAGCAACCTTAGCAAATTCTAATGAAGTTGCTAAGGCAATAATGACATAATAACTAGATGCTGCAGAAAATAACGCCGTTAGACCGATTACAGATACATATCCTGATATCGATGTAATTGTTAGTGCCGCCAATAATACAAGTAAATTAAGCATTATTCTTCCATAAGAGCGTTAATTTTGTCAATAAACGCCTTGACTTTTTCTGCTCTGCTTGGCCAAGAAATATAAGTCTTATCTGGGTCTCGTGTTAGGTTCACAAGCAATGGCATAATAAGATCATGGAGAGTCTCTAATTTATGTTTGTATTCAGCAAGTGTACTTTCATGCTTGACCTGCTGATTAGCAAACTTCTTCTTAAATTCTTCTTCCGTCTTTTGCAATTCTTCAACTACTGGCTTAAATGAAAAGTCCCAATAGTTGTTATCAAAATTAAATTCTTTTTCTACTTTTGGTGGAGCATCTACTTGATACGTTTCTTCACCTGATTCAAAATTAAAAGCTTCATCTTCTATTCCCATTATTTGCTCCTTTTATATATCATTTCATGTAAATAGTAGGTGCTGATCGCGGATTGCCGTCCCACCAGCTTTAATTCTTACAAGGAGAATCACATGACTATTTATAAATTCTATGTCTATGCTTACCTACGCGAAGATGGAACTCCATATTATATTGGTAAAGGTTGTGGACGTAGAGCATACATAAAACACGTAAAAATTCCAATTCCAAAAAATAAAAACAGAATAATTATGATAGAATCAAATCTTTCTGAAATTGGTGCTCTATCAATAGAACGAAGAATGATTCGTTGGTATGGTCGCAAAGATCTTGAAACTGGTATATTAATTAATCTAACTGATGGTGGAGAAGGTGTATCTGGTTTTAAACACACCGAAGAAACCAAACATAAAATTGGAAAAAGTTCTTCTGGTTTTAAACACACTGAAGAAACCAAACATAAAATTGGAAAAGAAAATAAAGGTCATATAGTAACAGAAGAAACAAAACATAAAATTAGTGAATCCCACAAAGGAAAAACACATTCCAATAACACCAAACAAAAAATGAGTGAATCCCACAAAGGGGTTAAAAGACTACCACACTCCTTAGAAACTAAACAAAAAATGAGTGAAGATCGTAAAAGAAAGAAAAGAGGACGATATAATAAAATGTCATCCTCTAATCAAAAAACGATTCAAGAGTAGCACATTTTTCGGTCTTCCATCCCATTGGTCCTAAAAGGGATCTTAGTGGATCTAGGAAAGTTTTGACAAATTGGGTATCATAATCAACAAATTTATTCAGATCAAATACATCCGGTAACTTTCCGACACATGCGATCACATTCTCGTTGATACTGTTTGGTTTCTTTAAATAACAGAACTTAATTCTAGAACCTTCGTCAATAGGAGGATACTGTTCCGTTACTTTATACTTATGCACCAGATTGTTATAGAGTAAGGATGCACGAACATGCATAGGAGTCCCCTTACCATAAATCATTCTGGCATCTGTGTATTTTTCTAAGTTGTTCACCCCACGAGGAAAGGCAATTTCTTCAAAAGGCATCTTAAAGAATTTTTCCTTAAAATCTTCAATAAAGGCGATGATGTCATTTTCTTCTTTACGGAGAAGAATCGTCACTGCTTCTTTTAACGCTTTTCTAACTACTGCTGGTGTGGACGATTTAACAATCTCAACACCCATTGCCTTTAATTTAGGTTCGTGGAGCCTTACACCTTCGTCATCGATGATATCCATGACGTACTGTTTCTTAGCCCTCCAGACCGCCCGAGAGGCGATTACTTCACGCTTCATAAATAAACACTGCTCGTAAGCATTCATTTCAATCAAAAGATCGTTCATTGATTGATTAATAATAGGCTGTAACTTTTCCTTAGAGAACTGATCAAGTGCATTTGCAATCTTATTAGTTCCAGTTAAACCAAGCTTCTTGACTAGGTCATCTAGACAAACATAACATGAATCAGTATCAACAGCAATGATCCAATCCTTGTTTGTTTTCATAATCTTGTTCAGATAATTATTGATATCTTTCTGAACCCACTGAATAGCAAGCTGACCAGATAAAGTAATTGCTTCTGCTAGGTTAATATCAAAGAATACGAAATGCTCATTACCAAGAGCACCATAACATGCATTTAGCTGAATCTTACGAGTCATCTGCATATTATTATAGCGGGAGATTTTCTTTTTCAATTCTGGTGTTGGATTAATCTCATATTCTTTCTTTGCTTGCTTCATCAAATTCTTAAAGCGAACGCGGTCATTAAACAGCTTTTCCATCATTTCTGGAATGAAACCATGTATATCCTTTCGGAAAAGACATAGGTTCGCCGTCATAGAATATTCTTCTGGAATCTCAATTTCGTCTCTGATCATTCCATTCATAATATTTTTTACTGCCGTAAATTCATCCACGTCAGTTATACCATGATGTGTTAACTTCTTGACAAATGTATCTGGTGAAATATTATAATGTCTAATCAAAGATGGATACAGGGAAGTGTAATCGAATGATACTACATTGTCATATTTTGCAGGGATTGGTTCCTTTACAAAACCACCAATCAGGTCTCTGGTCATCTTGTTAGACCGCTTTGAAGGCATAACAATTCCCTTAGAGATCAGATAATTATGGAAGATAATCGTCCACGGTTTAACCGTCGCCAGAGTATCAATATAATTGACCTTGGCATCATATGCTAGATAGAAAACCTGCTCGATGAACCCCTGTCGCTCTTCCATCATTTCAATTAGTTCAACGTCTCGGTGGTTATATTCCATAAACTTTTGAAAATCTCTCTTGTGCATATCAAAGAGAGAATCGTATTCAGAATAATCGAGTTTCCCGATACCCAAAACTTCATTGGCTACAGTATCAAGTCTGTTATTTTCGCGCTTCTTGTATGAGAACTTCTTATCTAAATCCATGTAATCTAGAATTGTGATGCCAGCAATCTCATATTCCAGCTCAAACTTGCCTCGGAAACCATGACCAGTCTTCTCCTTCATTACCCTATGAGGAGAGAGTTGATTTGCATATGATTCACCAAGAACAAGAACAATTCTGTTATACAGATAAGGAACATCAAATAAACGAACGTTCCAACCAGTTACAACATCTGGTATCCATTCTGGCTTGTTCCAATATGTCAAGAACATCTTTAGAAGATGTGCTTCGTCGTCGCACTTAATATATTCTTCAATTGTTGGGTCGACTGGAGTATAATCACCACAGCCAAAAGATAGATACTTTCCCTTCTTACTGATTGTGATTGCAGTAATTTCTCTTGGGGTATTCTTTGTGTCTAATGATTTATCGTTTTCAATATCGATAGACACTACTGAAATTAAATCAGAGTCGAACTCAATTTCACCTTCATACTCATCATTAATATAAGTCTCAAGATAATCCTTGATCCCAAAATATTCAAACCCGGCGACGTCATCATACTTTTTACAGAAGTCACGAGCTTCCCAAATCGTATCAAAATTCATCTTATCAACAAACCGACCATCAATCGTCCTGTATTCTGTCTCTGTTTTTGATGGAAGGAATAGGTGTGGTTGATATCTTACCTTGCGAGAAAAACGCCGACCATCTTCATAACCACGAACTAAGAAAAAATTTCCTTGCTCATATATGTTGGTGTAAAAATTCAATTAGATTCTCCTAACATCGTTTCCATATCTTTTGTAATTCTTAGAACAAATCGAGTATCCATTAACACCTGACCAAGCCTATTTTCACCAGTCCAATTTGAGCTGTCTAAAATTGCATCGTCATCTGAATGTAAACCTACTCCCCAAATATTATCAATCGGACTTGCTTCGACTAGTGTCTTTATACCAGTTTCCAATAACTTTTCTCTGAGAAATAAATTCTGTTCAAACTTAGCGAGAACAGCCTGATACATCTTTGATCTGCTTATTTCGTACCACTCTTTTGCATCAAAGCCGATGACTTTACGCCCAAATGCCTTCGCGGACTTGGCGTCTGGTGCCATTATAATTTTTGATACCGAAGTAAAATCACCAAAATATTGAGCCTTAAGAGCCATGTAATATTGCTCAGATGAATGAAATTCTACTTCTTCACTATACAGTGGAAAAGAAAAATTCGCTTTAATTGTGGTCCAGTAAAAGTTGCTTAAAAAGGAACCCCAAAAATAGATATGAGTATCTGTCTCTCTCATTTAAACATCTACCTTAACAATTAGACCTTCTCGAATCCACATATCTAACATAATATGTGCTTCTGTTAAATCCGTAGAAAAATAATCTGCGACTGGTATTAATGATTTATAACCAGCCCTTTCGAGAGCCTTTTCCCAATCCAAGTAATATTCTTCTCTGTTAAATTCTTCACTCATATCACGCTGCCTTACATTCAAACTGGTTAGTAACGTCGGTCGTATAAACAACCTTCTTAATTCCATATTCTTTAATAGCCTTAGAACATCCCTCACAAGGACAAGCCATACCCCAACTATGGTCTTTCTTGACGCGGACAATATACATTGTTGCTTTTTTCAAATCGTTTTTAGGAACACGATTGAGCGCATTAATAATGGCTGCATTCTCTGCATGCTTATACAGCGCCATCGGATTCGGTGCATACTTCTTTTGAAATGGATGCGTTTTATGTTCATTTACACCGAATGAAATAATTTCATTTTTTATTACAATCGCAGCCGCTATCTGTACATTTCCAAAAAGTTCAACGTCGCATGCCATCTTAGACAGCATATCCATAATTTTTTCCGGTTTCATAATTTACCTGATTTATTACAATCGTCCTTTTGAGACGACCTGAGACTCATCTACAACATAGATACTATTCGATGATTTGTCAAACAGAAAAACAGCAATTCCGCCATCATCTTCAAGCTGATCTGCTGTATCTAATATAGTGGCAAAAACATTCTCATCATCTGGATATAAAACAGAATACTCATCTAAACATTGTTCCACAAACTCACGAGTCTTTTTTACACCGCTAACTAAATATTCTTCTTCCATATTAACATTTTCCCTTTGTATAAATATTATACCAAACTAACTCTAACCATGGTGTGATTATGTTTCTTACTATTTTAACTTTTCTCGGAAGCCCAATAGGAAAATTTTGTGCATGGGTTCTCGGTATTTTGAGCGTTTCTGCTGTGCTCTTATCCCTTCTAGCAATCCATGATCATAATATTAGAACTCAAGCCACTTTAGAATACAATCAAAAACAGCTTGAGCAAATTACTATAGATCAACAAAGGTACATACTAGACACACAGAAATTAACAGAAAATTCTGCCAAACAAGCAGATCTTCTGAACAAGCAACAAGAAACTCTTGATAAAAAACTAGGAAGCGTAAATAATTATTTCTCAACACTTCCAGTAGACGAACAAAATAAATCAGCATCTCCACTCCTTAAGGATTTGTTTAAACAACTAGGAACAGTAAAATGAAAAATCTTAAATTTCTTCTTTTAATTCCATTTCTTTGTTTTGGTTTAACTGGATGCAACGAATCTCAAGTTAGAACAGAAGTTGCTCGTTATCGAGTTGTCGATGTTCCAGTAGAATTATATAATGGCTGTCCAGAAGTTGGTGCTATTCCTAATTACAAGAAATTAACAGATCAACAAGTGGCTCAATTTATTATTAAACTTTATGGTAACAATGTTAAGTGTCGACAATCAATTACCGCTATTCATAATTATCTCATTGAAGCACATAAAACAATTGATAACAAACCAGTCGAATTACATAATTTTTAAATAAAGAAGGGCTTGGAATGTTTTGCACTCCAAGCCCTTCATGTATCAATTCACTGTTTCAATTGCCTTTACAGTGTTTACAATAATGAATCGATTTCCCTGATAATAACCAGTTTCCCACACATTCTTAGAAACATTATAACGAGAAATTAGTGGCCGAACTACCTTAGTCATTATGCTGCCCTCTCAATAACTGGCTTGGTCTTGGATACACCTGACATATAAATTCTACGAGAAAACTTATAAGCATCTTCAATAAAATCGAAAAAGCAATGCTTCTGAATCAGGAGTTTGTTGTTCTGTTTTTCTTCGTATGAAACTAAAATTCTCGACGCCATTAAAGATCTCCTAATTTTGTTGCGCTTGCTAACTTCGGTTTCTTATTTAGTCGAAAAAATCCTTTTAGTGCATATTATTCGGACACTTTGGATGAATACATTTAAATTCGTGGAGTGAAGCGAACTGCACTCCACATAATTTACATACCTTTTCTTCTGGTTCTGGTTTAGGAGAAGAAAGATCTAATGCATCGGCATATCCTTGCTTATAACCAGATGTTCTACCATCTGCATAACCATCATCATATCCATCATTATAACCTTGAGTATAATCAGTATCACCCATATCATTTAATCCTTTTCTTTTAATAGGAAACGATTTGAAATGGTTTTAAAACTCGGACCCATTTCTTCACAAGACTTATATACAACACCTTCTGCAATGTCATGCTTAAGTGACCTAACTGAATCAGCATAAGCAAGAAATTCTTCAAGAGTAGGAAATTCCTGAAACACCTTAATTTTTCGTTTAATAATAGGAACGTGCACAATACCCTTATCCCACAGATACTGCTTATAAAAATAAGTCCGTTCAGCAGGAGTCATATATCGACGCTTGTTAATATCCCAAATATCAAAAAGATAAAATTCATGATCCTTGAGTTGTTCCCGGTTCTTCTGGACACCCGGACCCATCAATTCACCCTGCAAGGCCACATTCTGACCAATTTCTGCAAGAACTTCTAGAAGCTTCCGCTTCCGAGCAACCTGCCAGAAAAGGTTATCTTCCGTCTCCTCAAGATCAAAATTATGGGAACAGACAGACGTCTTAACTTCCTCACCTTCTTCCTTGCAGTAATAAGCAGTCATAGACGACCCATCAACCTTTAGGGTCGCTTCAAACTCCATATCCTGATACTTGCGAGCATACTTCCCATAAACATTCTGGAGACGTTCCTGATCAGTCTTGGCAATCCAAATCGGAAAGTTGCCACGAGCACGACCCTGTAGGTTAGAGGGAACTGGTTTCTCGTACTTCTGTACGCCTAGATATTCAGTTATGTCATCACCTTCTTCAAGTTGAAACTGCATATCAAATTCACCAGTATATGGACTGATCCAACGATCTACATATTCTCTATCCTTATAAAATCCAAAAGATTCCATAGGAAGAATGAGACCCTGAGAGACCTGTCCACGCATCTTCATGGTCTTGATTCGAAAACCATCACCAAGATTTTTTGTCGAACGGAAAGACGAATGACGAAGAAATTCAAAACGCTCTTCTACTGGAAGAAACGAATCGATCTCAAAATATACAACCAAATCTCCAACCTGAAAATTATTTGACTTCTGAGTAATTAGTTTCCATCCATCGACGGTAGCAACAACAATTCGATCAGCATCTTCAATAGGTTCAATGGCGTCAATTCGACGGACAGAAGCAAGTTTACGAGTCATTTATATCACCTTCTCATAGTGGAAATCACTCTACGTATTATAGAGTGATTTCAAACAAAGTCAACATTTTTTAAATCAAAAATTCGGGAGGAAAAAGCAACAAAAAATAGGAAGCATAATATATCTATAAGTCATAAAATACTTGATCCAATATTGTTCCATTTATTATCCTAACAAAAGTTTTGGGTTCAGTAGACCAGCAACAAAATCTTCTGCCAACTGTTCGGCATGAGCTAAATTTCTTGGGTTACGCACAGTATCAACCAATTCGTTATTTTCATAAAAATACAAAAATAACGTATTTTCATTCTTGGTCACCGTAACTCGCCTCGTTCGGCCTGTAGAATAATATTCCGATAATGTTACTTCCGGCATCTACTTACTCCTTGAATCATTTCTGAAAATATCTTGACGTCTTCTATTGATATTTTGCTAGTATCAAAACAATAAATTCGTCTAGGATTCCTAGTTAAACTATTAGGATAAACATATCTTATAGAAATACCATTCATTTCATCAACTCCTCATCGAAGTCGACAATAATATACATCATATCGACTTCGAACTTTTCGTTGACTTCCATAATACCCCTAATTTTCTGGGTAATGGCAATGCAATACTGTAAAGTATCCTGTAAAGCAACGTCATTCTTACCATCACGCAGATCTTCTAGAACTGCGGTAAGATTGACGTCTAACGCCTTAAGAACAGCATACTTATCTCCATCAGGGTCAACCCTATATTCTGGAGCAGGAAACAGAAGTGCCTTGATTTCATTCCACTTCTGCTTGCGACGATCAAATAAACCCATAATAAATCTCCAAAATTAACTTCTACGTGTACGGCCAATCGTGTACTTACTCACCAGTTCATATTCATTCTTTTCCTTAAAAGGAATGACCTTAATCTGGTTCATAGATGCTCTTGGTTCACTCTCAAACTCATTATCCAAGATCTTTACCAGACCCCATTCCTCAAGCAAAGCAACGATTGTGTTCCGGCGAGCACAGTCCTCATCAGTCAATGAGGACGGACGACCATCAAGAATAAACAGCTCTTTGAATGATAAAATTACATAACGTCCTTGCTTATGAAGAATGTGGCAACTCTGAAAAAGCTTCTTATCCTTTTTGCTTGCAATTCCAATTCTGGTCAAAGTTTCCTTCACCTTAAGGAAAGACTGATCATCTTCTAGTTCAATTTCTACACCAACACCCTGAAAGATGTCCTTCTCATTAAAGTCGTAATCTACGGTCATTTTTTAGTACCACCCATTTCTTGTTCTTGTTTTAACATAGCAATTTGCTCAACAGTCAAAATAGTCAGAGCAGATTTAGCTTTTTGCAACGAACAATTATAGTAAGTTGCAATTATATTTATATCCTCATTATTGGGTAGTTTTTTAACCCACTTATTATAACGTTTAGCCTTACGAATCGAATGGAACAGATAGTCATATTGTAGTTTTTTATCGAGAAAGTAGAGCTGATTCATATCATTTGCGTATAATATGGTATCAGGACCAAATGACAGAGCCTTGTTTACCATATACGCATTGTATTCTTTTTCATTCTCGAAAATATAATCTTTACTATCAATAGACTTCGCAAAATCAAAAGGGGATAACCCTTTATCTTTCTTTTCATCAGTCATAATAATTCCACTTCATTCTGTTATCTTTCCAGGGAATAATTTGTAAATTACTTACATCCGCCAATTCTTCTGGAGGAATTTTATTCTTAAAACCAACATAAACTGGAATAATATGATCTAACTGATAACCATCATCTGTTCCTGATAATCTTCTTTCATAATTATTGGGGTTTATAATATCTTTATATAAAGAATAATTTTTTTCTGTTAAATATCTAACTTTTCCAGAATAATCAAGATATTCACGTCTATATTTATCACCCTTCCAACGAGGACTATTTTCTCGACTTCTATTTTTACCAAACCAATAATTTCCTTCACCACACCATTTTTTATCTTCTGTATAATAATTTCCTTCTCTTTTTTGTCCTTTTTGTTTTTCGACATAAGAAAAAACTCTTATGTCATTTTCAACAGTAAGTCCTTTATTCCAAGAAGAATATTCTAACTTTTTATCTTTATTCCAAGGAATAAAATCTGGTCTCGGACCTCTCATTTTTTCTTTTTGTTCTTCTGTTAATTTTCTTCCTTTATTTTTACTTGGTTTTCCTTTTAATGATTTTGAAATATTATCTTTTCTTTCTTGTGTAAATGGTTTTCTTTCGTAAGGAATTCTTCCTAAAACAAAAGTTTCATCAGGTCTGTTAACAGACCTGTTGTTCTTAATACCATTATTCCACCACTTAGAACCTTTTTCTATACTCATTATACAAATTCACACTCTATCATAACTTCTACACAAAAAGCAGCATTATTTATCTCTGGACAAGCGACAAAAGATGCCTGATATTGATATTTACCAATGATCATAACGAGTGCAGGAATTGTACCCTTTGTAAAATATTCCGAAGCAGTATTATAAAAATTACGGAAAACAGTTGCAGGATCTGCATCAGAATTTTCAGCCACCCACTTACGGACACTTGTAAAATTCTTTTCCTTCATAAATCCAATTAATTCTTTAATTGAAACGTCATGAAGATTACATAAGATTCCAGAATCAATACGACCACAAGCAGAATAACGTTGTAACTGTCCAAGTGTCTCACGAAAATCAGGGAAATACTTCTGAATCAATTCAGCGACGACCGCCTTATCAAACTCAATATTTTCCTGTGTGAGAATTGCACACACACGCTTGAAGAAGGCTCCAGCGATCTTCTGCTTATCTGCCTTATCAATCTTGAAGTCAATTACTGGACACCTTGACTGTAGGGCCGATACAATTTTATTCTTGAGATTACAGGTCAAAATAAACCCACAATTTGAAGAATATTCTTCAATAAATGACCTTAAGGATGGCTGAGTCGAAAGCGGGTTTAGACCGTCCGCTTCGTCAATGATAACATATTTTCGTCCACCCATAAGAGAGACTGACGAAGCGAATGTTGAGATTTCGTTGCGCAAAGTATCAATATTGCCATTCAATGAACCATTGACGACATAATAATCTGCACCAATTTCATCAAGAATTGCCTTCGCAACAGTTGTCTTACCCATACCAGGTCCACCAGAAAAGGTATGATTAGGAACATTACCTTGTAAGACATACTGCTTAAATGTGGTTTTCAATGATTCTGGAAGTACACAATCATCGACCTTATGAGGTCTGTATCGTTCCGTCCACAAGAACTCTTCGCCAATCATATTATAAATTCTCCATTTTTAACAACATAATATTCTCACTCAAATGTTGATGTCTGTTCAACAGCTACAAAGTACGTCACATTCTCAGAAGCGAACTTTGAAATTCCCTGCTTTGAAAGTTCTACCTGATAAGTCCCCGGCAACAGGTTAATATTTTCCACCTTGAAAATTGCCTTAAAGGTTGAATTAGTCGTGCCAAGTTCTAATGAGTAAACATCACCAGATGAATTCTTCTGGTCAATTGCTTGAAGTGTAACCTTCTCTCCATCACCAACAAAAGCAATCTGTGGGAGACCTAAAATCGAAGCACCCTTTACAGCATCCATAAGAACTTCATTTGTAAGTTCGAAAGATGCTTCAACGCTTGGAACGTTCAATTCCTTCCACGGGGGAGCTACAATAACCGATTCCGACGCATAAGTATAGTTCAATTTCTTAGAACCTGACTTAATTGTCACAAGCTTATCACTAAAGACCAATTCTGGATCATTAAACAATGATAATACAGAAAGGAAGCGGCTAAGGTCACCAATTGCAAATGATTCAATAATTTCATCTTCAATTTGTGCAATAGCAATAATAGTCTTTGTTGGACTTGTTGTTCTTAGTTCAGTCCCCGGCTTGAAAATCAAGCTAGGGTTAATCTGGGAAAAGTTCTTTAAAACCTTGATTGTTTCTACAGATAAACGCATTATATATTTCACTCCTTGTTAAATATTAAATTATTAAAAGTCTCTGATGTATTTTTAAGTTCACACGTAATTCTGGTATAATCGTCATTTTCAATATTCTTGTGGTACACCTCTATTATATATGGAGATACTACTCTCCACCGTAAACTTTTAAATTTTTCATTTAATTCTTCATTCGCCTTTTCGACATCTTCAAAAAGGTAATTTTCGATTATATCGGAAAGTAACTCCTCATAAGCACTTTTATAATCCATTATTTGTTCTTTCCTAGTGCTGATGGGTCTGCTGTAGCAGACACTTGCGCCATAGCCAAATCCGCTAGGCTACCAACCCAAGTATAAGTTCCAGTGTGAGTTAGTTTCATCCAAGGACAGAGCCATACACTAAGCCCGAGCTTATTGATATTTTGACAGAAGTAATAATCTTCTGATAAATACCGCTTCGATGACTTAGACTCTTCCTCATCAAGATTCTTTAGGAGCTTCTTGATCTGCGACTTTGACACTGTACCACCCTTCGCGATAGATGTCAATACCTCACCATAAGCTTTCTCACGGTTTGGCTTATCAATTACGCAATCGAAATACATCATAATCTCTCGTGAACCATCGAAATGGTCAGTCCGAACATGGTCAGGACGATAAGACTTTTCTGGATATGCTTCCTTAAATGCTTCAAATGTAGCACGAGGAATCATCATGAAACCTGTGCCAGCTTCTAATACTTCCGCTGGCTCAGAAATTTGAATTGAAGTTGAATTCTTCGGGTTGAAAACATAATCTCCAGTGTACTTTTCGAGGTCGTTCGCATTCGCGTCTCCTAGACCATTTCTAACTGCAGATACAATCTTCTCCCAAGAGATACACTTCTTTGGGTACGGACCAGCAAGGATATTATACTTCGCAGGTTCAGAAATCTGTAATGCCAACATAGCAATAATATCTTGTGCACTAAAACCTACGTCCGAATCAATAAACATCATATGTGTTGCATCAGAACGCATGAACTCATCACAAGCATAAGCTCTTGCTCGCGTAATAAGTGATTCATTTGATAGAACATAAAATTGTAGTGGAATACCATTAGCAGTACAAATTGAAGCTAAATCAACTAATGACCTAGTAAAGTTTGCTGTACACATTCCACCGTACATTGGTGTAGCGACGAAGAGTTTATGCTTTCTCAGTTCAGACCAATTAATTGCAATTTCCATATTATTCTTCTTCCTTGTCGTTATTTAAGTCGTGAGAGTGTAATGCTATAATCGCGTAGTGAACAATTTTCAAAAGGTCGAGTCTATTAAAACCAGCCTTCTTGCCGTATCTCTTGGCATATTTTTGAATTGAACCAAGACAAAAACCGATTCCGTGTCCAGAATCGATAATAACTTCTAATGCTTGAATTTTTCCAGAATAGTGTTCTGAATAGGTGTTATCAATATATTTTTCAACTTCCGCTAGGAGTTGATCTTCATTAAATTTATAATCAATCATAATTTAATCTTCAATAGTTTGGTTAATGCAATACTTGTCGATCCAGTAATAATACCTTGCAGCCAGAATACGGCAAACCATGTGTTAAAATTAATAGGAATTGAACAAGAAAAGAGCATGTTTACGGACCAAATAGTAAGAAGTGGTCCGTAAACAATAACAATCCCATATAATATAATTATACCTAAACCAAAAATAAATCTTTCCACATTAAATTTCATATTATTTTCACCTTATAATATAATATTAGGTATTTGCAGTCGCTGAATTTGTAGCCTTAATTTGATCGACAATTCTTTGAACTGCTAATTCTACATCCGTTTTCTCAACTTCGCTCATTGGAGGTGGAGGAGTAAACTGTGGTGAAGCAATTCTAATTCCTGTTCCGGGATAATATCTTGTTCCCGGTGCTGGTTTATAATCAGAAGGAAGAGGAACCTCATTCTGAGCAGCCGGAGCCACTTCTACAGTGGTCGGCGTTACTGTAAAGGGCTTGGAACTGGAACAGGCGCAACAGCAACTGTAGTTGTGCCAGTAGCAGCAACTGTAGTTGTGCCAGTAGCAGCAACTGGAGCAACAACTGGAGCAACAACTGGAGCAACAACTGGAGCAACAACTGGAGCAGACGCAGGAATTACAGCATCTGTTGTTTGGGTAGTAACAGTGGTTGAAGTCGTAACAGGCTGTTCCTGTAGCCAAGCAACAATTCGTGCTGAACCAAGAATAACCTTGTTATAATGTGCAATTAGAACGGCAGGATTCTTTGATCCTTCTAATTCAGCCTGTGCTGCAAGAAAGTCTTGTAGAACCAAATCGTGGGCAGTATCGACACCACGTCTAAAATACATTGATTCCGTAACAGAAGTTGATACCCCAACTGTTACACTTGCTTGCTGTAGGTTTGTTAATACGTCATGAAGTCTTGTCATTTAAAATACTCTCCTTGGGTTATGCTCTATATTTATTCGATTGTAAGGTAATGATTGTCCGCTTACCGTTTGGATAAGTGACAATATTTGAATGGGTCCAACTCGATGGTCCATCATTATAATTCATATAAAGATTTCCCAGAACCCCTGATTGATAGATTCCATCATAAATTCCTGCGGAATGGCTATGCCCAATATTTAGCTTAGACGCAATTTTAATTAACGACGTAGCTGTTGCTCTTGAACCATTTGGTCCAAGATGACCGTGGAAACCACACTCAATACCACCAGAATCATGACAGATAATGAATGATCCGTTAATCGGACAAAATTCAATATTATGCAATCTTTGTGGGTCAGCATTTTTTAGAGCGTGTTTGAATACAGAAAACGTGTCATCTCCACGTTCCTGTGACTCGTAAACGGCTAATTGCATTTTTAAGAAGAATAGCGCGTTAATAGGGTCTTTGCGGTAATCAGCCTTATTGAGCCATTTTGATAACCATAAATCATGATTGCTTTCATCTACGACAGATTTGCTCCATTCTCGCTCTGTCTGTCTTAAAAACTTAGCAACATCAAGGACTTCTTCCTCGAGAGATTCCTTACCATTGATGTGGAGACGGAATCTCTCATGAGCATTATCCTCGTTATATGGGTTTCTTGATTCCCCATCTAAAATATCGTGGAAGAACTGATATCGTGGACGTAAAAAGTCCAGAAGTGAATCATTTGATTCTGTCTTCCATGTTTCTGTATTAAAACCGAACGAAGCCATCGCCGCGACTTTATCTAACTTGCGACAATGGATATCACCCCAAGTAACCGCCTCGACTCGATTACCTGTTGTTACAACTCCATCTCGTACAACGACATCTAAATCTTGGAATGAACCATCATCCGTAGCATTAATGTGACGACAAAATGTATTTCCTAAATCATCCTGCTCTACTATTACCGCACCGATAATATGGTGGAACGCAGCCTTCAAACCAGCCTTTTTTTGAATATAATTTTCAACAGTGCAGCAACCAGTTGTCATAATTACTGGAGGATAAATTCCATGCATTGATGGAATAGATTCCAAAGCAATCTTTGCATGTGGGAAAATACCTGTTCTTCCACGTGTGTATGTATGCAGTCCAGATAAAGGTCTTGTTGCTGTTGGGAGTGTATTCATCTCTGCACAAAATAGTACAGAACCACAATTCATTTGGCTGAATACCAAATATGGTCTTACAATTTCGGAGAACACATTGTTTCTAGTTTCATGATCTGTAAACGTTGCAAGATTATAAGTGAATGGTGCAACCAGAATTTCAGCATCATGGTGGTGAGAAAATGCCTGTAGGTTATTCCAAAAATCTAGATGAACTGGAGTCTCATTCTGAGCCGCTGTTAAAATCCAACGCTTAATCTTAGTCTTTAATTTAAGAGTAGTTAATGATGGAAATCTTGCTGGTCCAGCGTAAAGTGTCCAATCAGGAAGATAATTTTCCATATCATTTGCAGCTCGACGTTCTTGACCAACTAACCACTTATTAACCATTTTAGCCGTGGTTGGTCTGTTATGATTTTCGGTTAAACGTTTTGCTACTTCTGTACAAGAAGATCCCTTCCCGCCTAATTGACGAAAAGGAACATAACCATCCATAAGAACTTCTTCAAATACTGTTCTGTATAATTCCCATTTGTCATAATCAATATCGTACAATGAATATATCCTTTATAAGAATTGGCTGGGAGACAAGGATTCGAACCCTGATTAATGCAGTCAAAGTGCACCTTCCGACCGTTAGAAGATCTCCCAACAAATTGGAGCGGGTAAACGGAGTCGAACCGTCCTCTTCAGTTTGGAAAACTGAGGCACAGCCTCTATACCATACCCGCATATTCAATTAAACAATTCGTGCGATTACTTCATTTTCACGAAGCACTAGGTATTTAGACCCTTCATGAACGATACTCAAAAACTTCAGGGGCTTCAGAAGAACCTTTTCACCTTCTGTTACTGATGTGACCGAAGGGCCAACAGCAGCAACTGTTCCTGTTAGGTTTACATTTACTGTAACACCTTCTGGTACAAACAGTCCAGTCTTTGACTCAAAAGTATCTTCTGTTACTAAAACAACATCTTGAATTGGCTTTAATTTAGACATATTATTCATCTCCTTTTACATGTTCAATTGCTTTATTTGGATCTGCTGTTCTCCAGTCAGGCCACTTTCTATTTTCATTTTTTGTTTGCTTGTAATTAATTTTAGAAGCAATTTCGCTTGGAGAATATCCTGCTCTCCATGCACCATCTAAAGCAAGAAGAATTAAATCTACCCATTCTTCAAGATCAGTTGGTGATTCTTCTATTTCTTTCAATTCCCTACGAATATGATCAAGAACACCACTAGTACGCTGGCCTGGACCATATGTATGGGCAGAAAATTCTTTCTGTCTATGTAAATGCTTTACTAAATCAAATTCCATCTAACACCTTTTTCATATCAGCAGGTTCATATAATGCAGATTTAATCACCTTACCATCTGCCCGACGAAGTACATTTCCATTTTCATCAAGTTTAGTCATATTAGATCGATGAACTTCTGCAAAACATTGATCTACATCAATACCCATTGAAACACCAGTTCCATAAATTACATAAAGCAAATCACAAAGTTCTTTTGCTACATCATAAATGGTTTCTTCTTCAAAGGCAGTATTTAATTCATCATATTCTTCTTTAATAAGTCTATCCCGCAACTCTTGATCTTCTATATCAAGAATAGTTGGCTTATCGTTAGTAAGAACTCCAAAAGTTTCATGGAATTCCTTTACCATTTCATAATTTGATTTCTTCTTCGGCTGAGTGTTTGGAATATTCCAAACACTCATAAGATCATTAAAATTTGCAATATAACTCATATCTTTATCTGACACTACGCTGCTTCCTCACATATCCTTGAAAAGTTACGGTTCTTTTCCACACGAATCACTCGATCAAACTGATCGAACACTTCTTCTGATTTGTGGGAAATAATGAAAGTATTTGTACCTAAGTCCATATTTTTTAATATTTTAATAAAATCAGAAACGCCAGCAGCGTCTAATGAACTATCTAAAATCTCATCCAAAATAAGAATTGAACAAGAAATTGAATTTCTCATATTTGTGATTGCTCTCCAAGCGAGAAGAATCGCTAAATTGATTCTTAACCGTTCGCCTTCGGAGAAAGAGTAATACGTGAACTTATCCCGATCACTTGATTTAATTGTTTCTTCAAAATTTTCATCGAGCGTGAAGTTCACGTAAAATTCTAACGAAGCAAGATATTTATTAATCTGCTTGTTGATAATTGGCATATACTTTTTAAGCAGTTTACCCTTTATAATAGGAAGTTGGGTAAGAGCGCTCTTTAAGTAATTCTTATTCTCAATAAGTAAGTTATACTCTTGTGTGAGGAATGTCAAGCGATTTTCTTGATCTTTTATTTTATTTTCGTCTACATCGATAACCTTGGTCTTTTTAATTAATGAAATTTCCCTTTTGATGTCATCAATATAGGTTTTCCAAGTTTCAATCTGCATACTTTTTTTAAAGACCTCACGTTCGATCTCACTGATCTCTTTTCCGACCTTATTGATTTCTTGTTCACGAGTACTTAGTTTGGCTATTTCGATACGTAGTTTTTCGATACCATCAACCAACTCGTCATGCTTCTTTTGCTTTTCAGAGATTGTTTCATTTTTAAAATCGACTGCAATAACCTGCTTACAAGTTGGACAATTATCATGGTCATCAAGGAAACGAATATCCTTGGCTAGAATATCTCTCTTATTTCTTAAGGTTGAAATAAGACCTTCGTATTTTATTTTCTTTTCATCCACATTATCTGCATCAAAAATTGTAGCAAGTAATTTGGAAATGTTTTCCTGATAATAACCAATGTCATCAGTATAGATGTTAATCTGTACCTCAGTTTCAGAGATTCGATCAAGTTTATCTTCCACCAAAGTATCATTTGACCTTTGGGTTTCAGCTTGATGGTTTTTGATTAACTTAATTTTTTCTTCGACCAATTCCTTTTCATTTTGAATTGAACGAACTTGATTATCATTATCTGTAATTTTAGTTTTAATTACCGAAGTCATGCCAGTGAATACTTGTAAATCCGTTAATTCTTCAATAACTTCTCTACGCTTAGGTGTAGTTAATTCCATAAACGGGGTATAAGAAGATGAACCAAGCATTACAATCTGACAAAATGTAGTATAATTCATCCTAAGAATCTGGTTTTCGAGGACGTCCTTTTGATAGTCTCGAACGTCAGAAGTTTGATTAATTAAATCTTCATTTTTATAAATTTCAAACACATCTGGTTTGATTCCACGGATAATTTTATAAACATCAGAACCAATCGAAAAAATTAATTCAATAACGCATTTCTTTTTTGTAATATTATTTGGGAGTTGTTCCTTGGTTAACTTTTTATATGCCTTCTTATAAAGAGCAAAGCATATTGCATCAGTAACAATAGTTGACTTACCAGCACCATTAGTTCCCATAATCACAGAGGTATTATGGGAATCCAACTGTAGTTCAGTCCACTCGTTTCCATATGATAAAAAGTTCTTGATACGAACTGAGTGAAATTTAATTTGCACAGGCAAGAGCCTCCTGATATGCTGAAATTAGAATGTCGGCCATCCTTTCTTTGTCAAAGTCTCCTGACATTCCATACACGTGGGTTTTGAAAGAAGAAGGCGTATCTTCACACGTGGTTTCATCCACATCTTCTCCAACGATTTCCTCCTGCTCGGCAATAACCTTACAATCTTCAACACCAACCTTCTGCAACGATTCCACAAATTTATCAAGCTTCGCATAGTCTTTAACACCTGTTGGATAAATTTTTATAATACAGTTCTTAAAATGATTCGCAGTTAAACCTGTTTCTTCCAAATAATCATCCGTCCATAAGATTTTATGAAAGATCTTAAATGGATTCTGTACGAATGTTACTTCGGAAGTTTCGGTGTCGTAGACTGTGAAACCTCTTGGGTCTTCCGAGTCCGACCATGTGTACTCACCCGCAGCACCAATAAAACTAACATGATTAGAAACAGAACTGTGATGAAAGTGTCCACTAAATACCGAATCGAAGCGATCAAAAAGAGACTCATTGTAGCCATGTGATAAAATTCCTCCTTTATACATCTGGAAACCAGCTAGTTCCAAATGCCCCATAACAACTTTTGCATCAGACGTATTGAGTAGTTCCACCGTTCTATCGTAATTATCTTTACACATCCAAGGGACGAATAGAACCTTAAAACCTTCAATTAACACTTCTTGTGGGTAATCAATAATCTCAATATCATAATCGTGATACAACTCCTTAGCGGAATGAATCTCAAGTTTATGTTTGTAATATGAATCATGATTTCCGACGATTTGGTAATAATTTAAATCTCGTTCCATCATTGACTGAAAATAATCAATTCTCATTCTTGATGTTGTGTAATACGAGATTGACTTTCTGGAATCAACCAAATCACCAAGATGGACAACATGTTTAATATCATGCTTATCGATATACGGAAATAGAATCTGATCTAGAAACTTCTTCATATTGTTATGATAAAACGGAGACGCATTATGACAACCAAAATGAGTATCCGTTAGCATTAATATTTTTGTCACTTACGAGGATTCCTAGCTTCTTTGTGAGCGGCATTAAATAATTTGTACCGTTCTAATTCTTCATTACAAAAATCTCTAATAACTTCTAGACGTAGCTGATAATTCTGCTGTGCATGATTCTGTTCCTCAGAAAAAAGTTTCTGAGCAAGATCTGTAACGATCTGTGGAACCAAATAAATTTTTGAAATACTAACCATAATTATGCTTCCTTTGCATCAAGCAATTTTTGTTTTTGTTTACGAATTTTTTCTTCGTATTGTTCAATTACACGGTCGGAAGCATCAACAAGTGAAACACCATCCTTTGTAGTCATGGTGGCTTGGACTTCCGTAAGCAACTCGCCATTCATAGAATTATAAATGTTCTTGTGCTTAATATAATGCTGCTTCTGCTCTTTATTAATTCTGTTGACAAAAGCGTTAAATGCGATCATAGTGAAATATGCAAACGCATTAGGTTTTTCAATCATATAATTTGGAACAGCCTGAATACAACTTAAAATTCCATCCCCAATCATTTCTTCTTTATATGAGTAATTAATAAATTGGTATGAATATGAAAGATGAACACAGATTTTCTGTATATCAACAGCGATTGAGTTTGGAATCGTTGGAACCAAACCATTACGTCGTTCCTCAACGTGCTTCTTACAAACATCTAAATAAATTTTTATATTTTCAAATAACTTTTTATTATCTACATAATGTTGTCTTTTGGTATTTTGATTGTAGTGAGTTATTTTTGACATTTTTTCTCCCGAAACCGTTTCCGCTGTCTATTTCTAGACTAAATATTCTATAGTCTGTATGATACTCGAATAAAAAATTATGTCAAGCAGAAACCTGTTGACATTCGATAAAAAATGGATTAAGTGTATAAACTTATGTTATCTTACATAGCCTCCAAAACAAAAATCCCTAACGAAAGAGACAGCAGTTGCCTTGAAAAGCACTGGAGGTCAGAATGGGGTATGAGGCAAATCATAAAATATAAGAGCAAGCTCTGTTTGAAACTTTACAACTTGCAAGAAAAATTATATGTCGTTCTGATGGCTTTAATTTTCTCCTCGATAATTTAGAAAACAGTACATAAAAGGCGTAAAGGTCGTCACGTCTTACTTGTAATAAAGTTGTACTATCAGAATGTGTACCGCATATACACCATTTCCTTATACAGGAAAAGTGTATCCAGAACGCGATTGACCACAGCAAACAATTAATTACAACTTACAGCTAACCCGCAGCGAAGCGAAGCGAAGCAAGGGGCCGAAGGCCCACTGTTAATTCTTGGAATCTGTTGGTGGGATTAGATGTTCCAAAGCCCACTTATAATACTGGTCGTCGTCAATCTCATTATCCTCTGGTACTGCTTCGACTTCTGGTTCCTTAATATCGGATTCCAATGTATTCATCTTGGCAATAAGGGAATCGAGATAAACGGTTGATCCGATAATCTGCTGCTTTAGTTTATCTTTGGTTGCAGCATAAAGGATAAGGAATCGTGTATAATAATCTTCCAATTCCTTATGAACAATATATTTGGATACAATATTATTTACATAAAATGGAATAATTTCCATATCCGTGTAAAGATTATATGTAATTAGATTCATGACTTCATTACCAGCAGAATTAAATTTCCATTCAATAATACAAGGGTTTCGTAACCTAATAATAGTATCTGTTCTAAATTCAAATTCACCAATAACTTCTTCATTATTTGATAGCTTAAGACAATAAACTTCCATATTAATTCATCCTTTACAATGGCGCTTCGCGAGCGCCTAACGGCGCATTTTCAATTCAGTATCGATATATTTATTTGATTTGAACTAGATAATTTTTTGACTTGAACTTCTCCTTGGCATACAGCTTCATACGTTCAATGAAATGTAACAAGGTAATATTCTTATTCTTACCATGAGATAGGTCATCGGCAATATCAAATACGGTTGCATTCTTCTTTGTTTCATTTACACGTAAGGCACGACCGATTGACTGGATGTTACCAATTTTAGTTTTTCTTGGAGAAGCAAAAATAACATTACTCAAATTCTTAATTGAATATCCTGTTGACAAAGTTCCATAGGACGCGATAATGATTGCGTTATTTTCTTTTTCAACAATGGCACGGAGAGCATCACGTTCTTCACCACTCATTTTACGTTCACCTGAACCAGCCACAAAATATACATTTCGACCGACAAGGTTTTCTTTGAGAAACATATCATGTAGAACTTCACCATGTTTTGCGACTCTAGAATATAGGATCATAGTATTGCCCTTGAGTGACAGAGCAAGATTTTTAATGAATCTGTTTCGTGATTCACAACCAATGAGAAGGTCAATTTCCCTTGCGTAATCTTCTTTGCTTCGAACAGTTTTTCCATTTACAGTTGGACGGAGAAGTTTACATCTCTCAGGAGGATGTTTTAACACAATTGCTTTGATTGTTAATTGAGCAACGTGACCATCTTCCATCAGCTTATAAGTTGTAGTTACATTTTTCTTCTTACCAAATAAACCTTGAAGTGTTAACTCAGATGATTCTTTTGCTTCATCGGTCGTTCCTGTTAGACCGAAACGATATGGAATATTCACACATTTTTCCATAATTCCGATAAGGGATTTTGCGGCAGCTAAATGAGCTTCATCAACGATGATCGCATCAAAATTTGCGAACCATTCTTTGTCAAGTTTATAAACGGATTGCCATGTCGTAATAGTGACTGGCTTTTTTGATACTTCTTTTCCGTCATGAATCTTATGAATGAAAGTATCTGAGTCAAAACCATATTCTTTAAAATCACTTGCTAACTGGTGAATAAGGTTGGTCGACGGGACTACAATTAATGTTTTCCTTCGAAGTGTGAGCATCATCCTCGTTATAAAATAGATAATAAGGCTCTTGCCGCTATTATGAGTAACCATTCCATCATTTGTAATGTATAAATGATCTTGAACTTCTATTCCGTAATATTTATTTTTACCTTTGTTAATAATATCAAATTTAGCATGATAAGGATCTCTAAATCTTTTAAAATTTAATGCAATTTTTCTTGGTATTCTAGTTGGAATAGTTTCAATATTTCCCATTATGGTAATTTTATAATAATTTGTATTGTATTTTTTATTAAATTTTATTTTTGATGATGTAATTAGACCTAAAGAGTTTGCTAAATCTGATACATTTTTTGATAGTCTTTCTGATTTAGATACAAATTCAAATGCTGTTTTATTTGCTAGATAACCATCACTATCAATCAAACCAGCAAGTAATTCTAATCTAAAATTTAAACTTGCTTTTAATAACGAATCTGGAATGAATCTTTCATTACAACGAATTCTATATTCAGACGTACCAAATCTAATTCCTATTTTATCGAACTCTTTGAAAATTTTGTTTCTTTTGTTTTCACTTCCTGTAATACAGTAACAATATTTTCCTTTTTTTCTAACATTCATATTTAATACATTTGCCTGATGAATAGTCTCACTAAGAATTTCATCATCCGCTGTTGTCATTTGACAAGAATTAGCACTCCCATCTCCAATATATAATCCAATAAAATAAGGTGTAAGATTTATTTTAGGGTCAACACTATTAACAAAATTTAAAGGAATATCGTTATAATACAAATTAGAACAATGTTTATATGTTTTAGATTTTGTGATATATTCATTTACAGATATATTTTCTATATAATTTTTATCACCTTTTCCATATCCATTTATTTTTGAATAATCAGAAAATTTAAGAGATAAAACGTGTTCACCTGTTACTGTTATAGATTTTTTATTTCCTTTTGGTTTAATTTCAAACAATTCATCTTCACCAGAAAATGTTCGTAACACTTCTTTTATTTTTCCATCTGAACCAATAACAAAATCACCAAATTGAATATCTTCAATATTTTTCCATAAACCATCCGCCATTAATACCCGATCCCCGGCCCCGTGGCAGCTCGTGGGGCTTAAGTACAACGCCCTGCGGTTTCGTACCGCATGAGTAAAAGTATTTACTTGATAATCTCGAAGTTCTATATGATCTGGCATATGAAGCTTTTTGATGTATTCAACTGCATCTAGAGCAGAAAATTCATCAGCAGCATGGTCGTACAAATATTCAATATCATAACCAAATTCTCTGGCAAAGTTTTCAACTTCAAAGGTGAGACCAGCATAAAGTAAACAAAGTCTTGGATTGAAAAGACGAATCTTTCCATCCCATTTTCCCTGCTTAAATTTTGGCATGAACTGAAAACCGTTTACAACGAATGTAAATCTTTCAGCTATCTCACATGCGACACCCGGACTACAATGAATCCTAATATGTACATCATTATAAAGTTCGATTTGTATTAGTTCCGTCACCCGCTTCCCTGACTCCACTGCATGTAAGAAATTGCGTTTTTAATATGAAATGATCTATTATTGATGTTTTGAATGATTTCTTTTAGAAAATCAGTCTTGTCTTTTACAATTCCAATCTGTTTTGATTTTGTGACAATATCTGGGTCACAATCAAGATAACGCTGGACTTCTGATTTAATGATGGCTCCACGTGGTGGGAGTTCCCAACCTTTTTTGCGTGTTTCTTCTGTATGACCTTCAGTATAAAAGATATACTTTTCGCATTCCAGCTTCTTATATTCGGTGTCAAGCTGAAATAATCTGCCCTTTTCTTGAAGGTAGATTTGATAATATTTCGAATGTAATTTGGCAATTCCTAATGAAGCATTAGCTAGATCGGTCCTGTCAATTTCACAATCTTCATTCCAATTAGAAATGATTTCTTCAAATTTCATAACGACTCCATATATTTATACGATAGGATTTATATGATACACACGATATTTGAAACGTGCTGCTGCCTTTAAATAAGTGAGATCTGGTTGGGTAGCATCAAATTCGAGACTCGATAATCCAATAGGAAAAGCATCTTCATATACACATTCAAAAGCAGCATTCTGTTTAGCTGTTGTAATTGTTAGACTCAGATCTGAATAAATTCCTTCACCAGACCACAAAGGTTTTGCTTCAATATTCGCATATTGAGTATAATTATCTGGAGCACCTAGACCTCTTAACCAATCCTGAATTGTAAGGTATCCGGCAAGATCTTCATCTACCCTAAAAACAACATCCAATTCTGAAAATTCTAGATGTTCACCCGGATTAGGAATATCAATTAGAGGAGTTGGAACATAAGAATAACCAATAGCCAACCCTGGAATTGTTGCTTTTTGTACAAAGTATTCAATTTCAGGACTCCGCTTAATCTGAAACTTAAAGTGAACAGATTGAGCGGCATTGAGATTTGTTGGTTGCGGTGGTGTATATGTCATATGAGTATTTATACCACTAATGCTGGATAGTTTAATTGTTGAAACGGATGATTGTTTGTACATTCTGATGTATAAAAGATTGTTTTTGATGTTTTTTTGGTTTGTGGTAAAATACAAGGAATAATATCATTAGTTAATGAATGAGATACAAATTCGTAATCAGCAAATAATAATAAATCGATTTTCATTCCTCTAGTTGCATTTGAATACACTTTACATGAATGAATTGTTGAATCGTTATTAAATCTTATTAAATGTTTATTATTTTCTTTTAATTTTATTTTTCCGTTTAACATATCAACAATTGCTGTTCTATTATATTGTGCCATATTATAATTTGGTGTCAAAATAAACACACATGAGTTTGCATGTTTTAAAGCGTACCAAACAGCATATGCATTCATTATTGTGCTTAACCCTTTTTGTCTTTCCTTGAACACAACAAAAGAATTCTGATATTCATTGATATGGTCTAAAGCTTTTTCTTGTTTTTCATTCAATTTTAATGAAACAATTCCACCATAAGGACTAATAATAAACAAGCTTTCAATAAATTCTTTTTGCGTCATATCTTTTTTGGTGTTTTCTAAAAATTCAAGAAATTTCTTTGCGGTCTCAATAATTAATTGTGGGTCTGAATTTTTGTCAAGTGATTTGACTGCTAATTCAAGTGCTAATTCTTTAAACATTATATTTTCCTTTGGTTAATCGATTTCCGTTATCCATGTTAGGATCAATTTCTGTCCTAACATATTATTTATCCGAAAAATAACTCTTGATTTATGAGTCTGATTCGCGTAAGGTCTAAATAAGAGATTAATGAGGTCGACTGATTATGAGTATTAAGGAAGAAATTTTAGCTGTATCTCCATCAATTAAGTCTTTTCAAGCAAGCGCCTTGGAGTTTATTGTTAGGGGAATTGCTAATGCATACAATGATTCCGTTGATGAACGAATTAAAGATGTTGTATTGGATGTTCTGGCTAAAGATAATTGTAACGAAACAGAACTAAATACAGTGTCTTGTAAATTGCAGATTCTGGCGTCCACAATTCAGGCCAGAAATATGTTATCGAAGATTCATTTGTAATCTTCTAGGCTCCATAGCTCAACTGGATAGAGTATCCGCCTTCTAAGCGGATTGTTGCAGGTTCGAGTCCTGCTGGAGTCGCCATTTTAATACGGAGGCGGGCGTAGGACGCGGGAGGGATTTATAAACCCTTTAGCTGTAGATGACAGTTCTTGACTCGGATCGATACCGGGCGCCTCTACCATTTGTTATCGGACCCTTAGCTCAGTTGGTTAGAGCAGCGGAGGGTTCACCAATTTTTATTTGAAAGGAACATATAATGGGTCACTATGATAGTTGTTATGAATATGATAAAATCCATATTGGTTTTGGTCATGAATATCCTCTACATGATGTAACTTCAAAAGGAGTACGGAAGTTTATTTCAAAAAAATCAGTTGATGAAGAAATTGAAGAACTGTCCAAAAAGTTGGAAGAACTAAAGGCACAGAAAGAAAAGAATGAAAATTCTTGGCCTAAGAAAGTTGCTTTTAATGTTCATACCAATGTAGAAATTATGGCAGGTCTTGGTAAAAAAATTGGTTTAACTGACCCACACGCAATATCAATTTTTCAATTTACCGGAAGTCCTATTGCGATAGTTAGTTATGTAACAGAAGACGGAACTTTTATGTGTGAATCAATAAATGAAACATTTTTGAATACTCCTACTGAATTATGAAAGAGTGTAGCTAAATGCGGACCATTGTGAAAATTAAATTCGGTTCTAACCTTTATGGAACCGCAACTCCAACATCTGATTTGGATTATAAGTCCGTCGTTATTCCAGACGTTCGTGATCTGGTTTTGCAGCGGGCAGCGAATGTAGTTCAGCAGAATACTAAAACGGATTCGACTCAGAAAAATTCTGCTGAAGATGTTGATGATGAGTATATTTCACTTCATAAGTTCATGAAGATGCTATCTGTTGGTGATATGATTGCATCTGAACTTCTGTTTGCTCCACATAGTTCCTTCGTGGAAGTCACATCGGGTTGGATTAATATCATTTCAAATCGCGAACACTTGATTCACAAACAGGTCAAGGGTTTCGTTGGTTATTGTCAGAAACAAGCAGCCAAATATGGTATTAAAGGCTCTCGTGTTGGTGTAATGCGTGGAGCACTCGAATTGGTTAATCACAAAATCGATCTTCTCGGACCCCAAGAAAAGATTAAAAGTATTTCGTGGGAAATTGCTGAGTTTACGACCACACACAAAGAGCATACGGAAATTCTTGAGATTTTTCAACCTTCCACTGATACTTATCTTCCACATTGGGTTGTTTGTGATCGAAAGATTCCATATTCAATTACTCTCATGAATGCTAAATTGATCCTGCAGAAGGTGTTCGATAATTACGGTCATCGTGCACTCCAAGCTGAAACAAACGATGGTGTTGATTTCAAAGCACTATCCCATGCGGTTCGTGTTGGTCAACAGGCTATCGAACTTCTTGCAACTGGAAATATTCAATTTCCACGTCCAAATGCTGCTGAACTTCTGGACATTAAACTTGGTAAGGTTCCTTATCGGGAGATTGCACCACGTCTTGAAGATCTACTGGATCAGGTTGAATATGTATCAAAATTTTCACTTCTGAGGGAAGAACCTAACAAGACATTGATGGAAGACATTGTTTATGTCAACTATTACAATGAAATCGTAAAAAATGGATAGTTTTGTCAAAAATTTGACTTGACATACTTTCATATCATGTTATTATATAACTCGTGAAAGGAATTTTATTATGGAAATTCTGACGATATTTGTTATGCTTTGTGCATATCTCGTTGGTTTCATCATCGCTATTTCTCCAATTATCCTCGTTGGATTTTTGGTTGGATATGTGTTTATGAAAATGTTTAGCAATATCTTTATGAAGAAAGGATAATAAATGAGTGTTAATAGTCTAGATGGTGGTCATTTAAAGGCTTTTATTGAGCGAATTGAACGACTTGAAGAAGAAAAGAAGGCTCTTGGAGAAGACGTCAAGGACGTTTACTCGGAAGCCAAAGGTAATGGTTACGACGTAAAGATTATGAGAAAGATCGTTGCAATCCGTAAGCAAGATGCTTCACAGCGCCGAGAAGAAGAAGAGATTCTAGATCTGTATCTCTCAGCATTAGGGGTTGAGTGATATGGCATCTCCTAGAAGTAAAACTATCAATGTATCAGAAGATCTGTATAACATTCTCAACGAGATTGCGTATAATACTGGATCAACAATGATTCAGGTTAATGATACTGTAATTACACATGGACTTAGAGTTTCTCCGAATGGAAAGAATAAAACTCATTCTGCAGTTACTCGTTGGACAAGTTATTTTAAACAACTTATTAAGGGTGAATAATGTTTACTTCTTCTTGGCTTTATTCAAAAGATTCTCTTGGCAAGATTCGTCAATGGAAATACGAAGTTGATGGTGATTCTTGGAGAACTGTATCTGGTCAAGTTGATGGTAAGCATGTAATTTCTGCTTGGACAAAGGCTGTTCCGAAGAATGTTGGACGCGCTAATGCGACGACTCCAGAAGAACAGGCTTTGTTTGAAGGAAATGCCGAATATAATAAGAAGCTTGAACGCGAATACCGTATTTCTGTAGAAGAATTGGATGCAGTTCCTGTTTCTCCTATGCTTGCACAGGATTATAAGAAGCAGAAGTCTATCAAGTTTCCGATTTGGTCACAACCAAAGCTTGATGGCATTCGGAGTCTGACATTTAAACATGGTTCGTTTACACGAGAGTTTAAGCGCCATATGAATTGTGAGCACATTACAGAGGCTCTCGTAGAAGTTTTTGCTCGTTATCCTAACATCATTTTGGATGGGGAATTATATAATCATGATGCCCATGATGACTTCAATAAGATTACATCGGTCGTCCGTAAGTCTAAGAATATTACGTTGGAAGACCGTCAACTGTCTAAAGAGTTTATTCAGTATCATGTGTATGATATGGTTTCTGATGATGATTTTAGTGTCAGGACTCATAAAGTTGCTGAAATTCTAGATGGAGTTAGTCCATATATTAAAATTGTTCCTTCCGTTCTATGTCTTACACAGGAAATACTAGACTCCCTTCAAGGGTCTTATATTACTGATGGTTATGAAGGACAGATTGTTCGAATTGGGGAAGGTGCTTATGATGCTGGTAAGCGTTCCAAACGTTTGCTTAAACGTAAGGAATTTATCACAGAAGAATTTGAACTTCTTGAAGTAAATGAAGGTGTTGGTAATTGGGCTGGTTATGCAAAATCATGCAAATTTAGGTTGCCTGATGGAACAACAAACGATTCTGGTATGCGTGGAAACCAAGCGTTTGCTAAATCGATTCTTGAAAATAAGGATCGATATATTTGGCAGACAGTAACAGTTCGACACTTTGGTTACACTGCAGATGGAAAGATTCGTTTTCCTGTTATCATTGACTTTGGAAATAGGATTGATTAATTATGACAAATTATCTGCTTAGAATTATTCCTGAAAACAAGTTTGAAAAGTTTGCATGTATCTATAATTCTGATGTTCGTTTTGGTGATGATTATAGACTCTTTGAAAATGTTTATGAAGAAATTTATAAATACAATCGTGGGAGAAGTTTGCATGTATTTTTTAATATTGATCCAGTTATGAAACAACCGTTTGCTGTAGAGATTCGCAAGGACCGATAAACTGTATTCAACATTAAGACGACATAAGAGAATTGCATGGGATATTGATGACACCTTAATTGGAGGTCCAAATTCTGTGCAATTCAGAACATTCATTTTAGAAAATCAAGACATAGAACATCATTTGGTTACATTCAGAAGTAAAGAACAAGCCAAATATGCATATTATGAACTAGAATTAGCAGGACTAGTACCTGAGAATTTTACGTCGATGTCGTGGTGTCCTGATTATCTTTATCATGCATTTAAGATGAATGAGGATGATAAACATCCATTAGCAATAGAATTTAGAGAATGGAAAGGGTACATTGCAAGTTTAAAGCAATGTACCCTTTTGGTTGATGATTTGCCACATATGGTTATTGCTGGTTGTGACAAATACAACATAGAATTTCTTAACGCTTTTACAGTTTTTACTTAATAATACCCAATTGTAAAGACATATCACCAGTTGTAGCAAGAGCAGTTGTAATTGCTGTTGTTGCGACAACTACTGCAAATAGTGATGTTGAAGTACCAACAATCTGCTTATTAATATTATCCAAATTAAACACTGTATGAGTTCCTAATGAACTTAATGGTGTGGTCAATTTGTAGATACCCAAAAGTAGAGGATTATCTGTAGCACCAAAAGTAGGTGCACCATGATCTGTATATGTACCAGTAGGAGATGCTGTGAATAAAGCAACAGCAAAACTACCTGCTTGAACAGAACCTTTAAATTTTAAAGTAATGCTATGCAAAATACCATTGAATGTAGAAATTGGTAGAGCATTTGCAAAGGTAATAATTCCACCAACAACAGTGTTAATTACATAAGTAGAAGCAGTTACAGTTGGAATAACTTCTACTGCTGTTCCAGCACCAGTAACAGCACCAATTGTTCCAACAGAATCATCATAAATGATGCAAAGATTATCACCACTGGCACAACCAGTCATCGACGCCTGAAGTGTTAATGTGCTTGTTCCGCTATTGAATGCAGAATAACCAAATCCAGTCATTGATGGTGCATATAAGATTGTGTTTGTTGTTGAATCAAACACACCCATTAATTTGTTAATATTAAATCCCGGAATTGATGATAGTTGTAAAGTGTTAGAACCGGGTGTGAAAGTATATGCGTAACCTACTGCAGTTTTCATTTAAAATTTCCTTATCCAAATAGAAGTGCTGATGCAAAGTTTGCTGATGTGATTGAAGGCGGTACATATGGTGCCGCCGAATAATATGGATGACCAACAGGAAGACTTGTCTGAATACCCCATTTCCATGCTAGATAACCTTCAATCTTACGATCTTCCGAATCATTTGCACCGGGAGTACCTGTTAAGACAATAATTTCTGCTAATCCTAATGTACCAAATGCTGAAATATAGTTGGCACCGCCGATAGTCAAAAGATTAGAAGTTACGTTGCCTGATGTTCCTGCTGTTCCAGATGTGATAGCGCCGGTTGCACCATTGAATCTTACATATTGAGTTACAGTTGATCCGAGAGTAGAGCTAGGAATGCTCATACCTGTTGTCACTAGGAATGGTGTTGCGGCCGTTGGCGTGAAACCAAGTGTCCCACTTCCTACGTTACCAATATCACCGGCCGTATTTGATGTCATTCTCATTCTAAGATTGTAGTATTCTGTAGTGCTTGAATTAGGAATACACATTAGATAATTAGTTGATGTAATGTTTTGTGGCTGAATGACTACAAATATTCTAATATTTAATTGATTTGTAATCAGATTAGCGCTTGTTGCACTTAACATTTGTGAAGTGCCATTAAATATTAGGGCTGGTTTAACTGAATTAAATCCTGTAGCATTATAAGTTGGCTGTCCAGCACTATTGTAGTTTGCTAATGCACCATTTCCAATCAATGAGTTAATAGTGCTTACATTATTACCATTGAATATCATTGACGCAGTATTAGAAACATCAAACCATGCTAGAACTTCGCTTGAGATAATATTCGGAATCCAACTACCGCCAGCAGAAGTTAACTGTAAATTATTAACCTGAGTTTGTAGAGAATTAATTGAAGTTGTTTGGTATGAAATTGCAGTCTGAGCAGTAAAGATAGTTGTGTTATAATTCATGTAGTAATATGAATTAGTCTGGGCGACAATGTTGTTAATTATTAGATTAGCTAATGTTGCAGTCGTGACGCCGTTAGAACCCACGTTTCCGTCAACAATACCTTGCCATCTTACTGCAGAAGTATTAGCAGTTGTAACTTCTACGTTATTAATAACATTCTTACCCCAAGAAGTAGTTGATATACAACGAATTAGAACCAATGAATTATCTACAGCACCAGTTGAAGATGAGGTTGTATTAATTGTACATCCGACACTGTTAATTGTACATGCACCGGCTAATAGTACTCCAACTGCGGAAGTTGTACCAGATACTCCATTAAATCCATAAGGGCTATCAACGTACAGTCTTCCATAGTAATTAGTAATACCCCCTAGATAAAATGCATATAACATTTCACCACCGGCGATACCTGTCCAACAATGGGCTTCACCTGATATTCTGTTATTTGAACCACCTTCATAGAAACCGATTTTATAACCCTGAATCTTTGCTTCATCTAATGAATTATCTGACCCACCATTGAACATACCAATACATTTACCAATGTTGGTATTAATATTGATTGAAGCAGTAGCTGTTACTGCACCTGTCCAAGTTACGGTGGCGTTGTTAAGTGTAAATGATGCATATCTATAAGAACCATCAGAAAATTTAACAATATATGATCCTGTTGGATATAACCAGTTTGAAGAAAGAGTTGCAGAAGTTGCAGCAACTAATGAACCAGTGAAAGTAGTTGGTAGTAATGAATAAACTACTCCAAAAAGACTTGCAGTTACAGCACCAGACCAAGTAGCTGTTGTTGCACCATTTGTTAATGTAACTGATCTAGTTGAACCATCTTCAAATTTAACAGTATATACGCCTGTTGGATAAGCCCATGATGTTCCTAGCGTTGCAGAAGTTGCAGCAGCTAATCCAGCGGTAAATTGAACGACAACATTCGATGAATTAATAGAACCAAAATCAACAGTTGCAGTAGCTGTAACAGCAGTAGTCCAGCTAACAGCAGTAGAATTTTGAGTTAATAAGGCAAATTGATTTGTATTATTACTAAAATAAGCTGGATAGATACCAGTTGGATAAGGCCAAACAGCAGTTAAAGTTGCAGAAGTTGCAGCAACTAAGGCACCTGTAAATGTCATCTGGGTATTTATACCAATATTTTCGATTCTTACTCCACCAGAAATAGTATAAGTAGCACATCTATAGCTAGTAGTATTAAAATAAAAGTTAACACCTATATCTAAAGCACCAAGAACAGTGATACCTCCAGTAAATGAACAATCTGAACAATTGATAATATTCAAACCAATGCTGCAATATCCATTGCCACAATCAAGCTGAATATTTTCAGCGTGTAATTTATCCATCTGAACAGGATTATAGTTTGCATCTACTCCTTGGCTTAATAGAGACACGCCATTGAAACCGGGTAAAGCACATAACCATGCTCCAGCTTCCCAACGAGCGGCCTGACCACCATTAAGACGAATGGTTGAGAGAGTGCAGTAACGAGCCATTTCACGACCTTTTGCGCGAAACACAACAGTTCTACCACCATGCTGCCATACACCGTCTAGTGAAATATATCCGACTTCTTCCATTGTCGGATTAGCGCCGCCGAGCCAAGGACCATTAGGGTTGCCAGATAACAAAAGAGCAGCGTTGATTGCAGTAGAATCATCAGAACCAGACTGTCCTGAGTAAGTACCTGTACCGGGAGCAGGATTAGTTAACGTAATAGAATTAGGACCAGTTACAGCAGCAATTGTTGTAATCTGTGGAACATAAAAACAATTTGATGCATTACTATATACAATTACTGCACCAACATCTGCTTGAGTGAATGTATGTGTATTGCTATAAAATGTGGCTGCGTAGAGATTACTTGAGGAAAGAATTTGCAGATCGCCAAAGACTTTACCGTTCGCCTTCGCGCCGCACATCGTGGGATCAATTTGGTGTTCATCAAGTTCCCACCAAGACCCGTCAGCTGACTGAGTTCTAAATAATGTTGCTGCAGTAGTTGAGTTTGACGTAATTCTACGATATCTTGCGGCTCCTAGACCTAGAATGCTATAACCAGCGGTATTAATCACACCAACAGTTGATGGGAAAGAGTAGTTTCCAATCTGTGTGAACAGCATCTGATTAAGATATGCTGGTGATGTTGGAGTAGTTGGGTTTGATGGGATTGCTGGAATTGCCATAAATTAGTTTCCTGTGAATGATACTTTGTCGGTCGTGTGATTGTTGTTTATATGTTTATATATTATTTTTGAATCCAAGAACCTGAACCTTTATTTGAAGGAATTGTTATTTATTAATTTCCTGTAAAAGCAATATAATCCGTGGTATTAGTACCAACAATATAAATTGCATTTAGATTGGTTACACCATAAGAAATTGACTGTCCAGCAGCTAATGGATAACCAGTTGAATTTGTAACACCAGCTTGCCCTACATAAATAACACCAGTATTATTAGCATAAGTTGTTAAAACAATACCATTTGTTAATGTTTGAGATGGTAAAGCAGCAGCAGATAATGTAGATACTTGGGTGTTTGAATATATCGTTGATGGATTAGTAACTGAACCTACACCTCCACTCAAAAAACCACCAGAAGTGTTTGCAAGAATTACAACTTCTGTAATTGATTTATTACTATCAACAAATGATCCATTTGATGTGTTAAATTGTGCCATTTTTACCTCTTTGAGCGACTAGCAAATAAATGCCATATAAAAACTGTCGTTATATTTATATTAACCTACACCATGATATTCAAAACCATATGCTTCGATTTTGTTTTTGTTATAAACATTTCTGAGATCAACAAATACAAGTTCATTAAGAATTTCTTTTAAATACACCCATTCAATATTTTTAAATATATTCCATTCGGTGACTAAGACAAGAGCATCAGCACAAGACGCAGCTGAATAAACATCCCCACAATATTCTACGTTTGGAAGAATCTCTTTTGCTTGTGACATACTCTCAGGATCAAAAGCACGAACATGTGCTCCATTATCTTCTAATGCAGTGACGATATCAATAGCTGGTGAATCTCGCATATCATCTGTGTTTGGTTTAAAAGCTAGACCCAATAGTGCAATTGTTTTACCACGAACATTACCACCACAAGCATTGATGATCTTTTTTGTCATATCTCTCTTGCGAATATCATTGACATTAACAACTGTTTCAACAATATTAAGACGAGCACCATATTCTTGACCAGTCTTAATAAGTGCTTTAGTATCCTTTGGAAAACATGAACCACCATAACCCGGACCAGCATTTAGGAATTTTGGTCCAATTCTTGAATCCAGACCCATCCCAACAGCTAGTTCCTGTACATTTCCACCAACCTTTTCACAAAGATCAGCCATCTCATTAATAAATGTGATCTTGGTTGCGAGAAAAGCGTTAGACGCATACTTAATCAATTCAGCAGTTCTGCGATTGACAAAATAAACAGGCGGAAGATATTTGTTCAAATCATAAATTCTGTGCATAACTTCCTTAGCTCGTTCATCTTCTACCCCGACGACAACTCGATCAGCGCGCTTAAAATCATCAATAGCTTCACCTTCCCTAAGAAATTCTGGATTAGAAACAACAGAAAAATCTGCGGTAGGATTGATTTCCCTGATGATACGTTCTACTTCGTCACCAGTTCCAACTGGTACTGTTGACTTGTCAACAATGACCGTGTAACCTTTTAAAGCTCCAGCAATTGTCTTTGCAACTGTATAAACTTGGGAAAGATCTGCGTGTCCGTCTAGCTTCCGGGACGGTGTTCCGACAGCAATAAAAACAGCGTCTGCTTGTGAAACTTCGTGTTCAAGATGAGTGCTGAAGAATAGACGCTTAAGTTTTACATTATGTTTAATAATACTAGCTAGGCCCGGTTCATAAATCGGAAGCTTATAACCATCTTGTAAATCTTTGATTTTGACTTCATTGTTATCAACACATACAACTGAATGCCCAAAGTCAGCAAAACATGCACCAGAAACAAGACCGACATAACCAGAACCGACTACAACAATCCTCATTTTCAACCTCCATAAAATAGTCATTTTTTATATTTAGCCGAATAAAAAAGGGACCGTTTGGTCCCTTTAATTTTTGGTTTGTCTTTCTTCTTAGAGAAGGTGAAGAACAATAACTCTGCGATAGTAAACGTTGGAGTCTGCAACTAGAGCACCTAGACCAACTGTTGCGCCTTGAGCAAATGGGTTGGCTACCATTCCGTAACGAGTCTTGAAACCAATCTTTGGCTGGAAGCTTAGTGGATCAACCGCACGGACCATCTGGAGTGGTTGATATGGAGCGTAGAAGAGACCGGCATCAAATGCACTTGGGCCTTTATAGCCAACGGTTAGATAGTTACCACCGATAGCATAGGGGTCGATATAGACCTTAAGGCGACCGTTAAGTACACCGGCGAAGGTTGAACCAGTATCATCAACCTGTAGGTTGTTTGAAGCTAGTGCAGGAGTGTAATCGAGTACACCGGCCATCTGTAGAGCGGAAGCTACGTCAGATGAACAGATAACGATGTTACCCTTTCCTCTACGGGTCTGTTTTGCGATTTGGTTAGCTTCGCGTTCGAGCTGGAACATCAAGCCCTTAAACTTTTCAACTGACCAACGACCGTTTGAGTCAACGTCAAGGTCGAACTGACCAGCAACAGCAGTATCGGTTTGTGCACCGGGAACGGCAGTAATGTTAACAGTACGAACAACTTCACGATTGATTTCAGCAAGTGTTTCTGCGGAAAGGATGTTTGAGAGTTCAGTCTCAGCATCTAGACCGTGAATTGCCTTGAGATCCTGTGCAAGTTCTAAGGTATATTCTGCCTTTAGTGCGCGGGACTTAGCAGTAACAGTAACCTTTTCAATGCTGAATGCCATCTGAGCGAAAGCTGAGTTGGAATCGGAACCAAGTGCTTCTGCCTGTGCTGTTGCCATTGCTGAACCAGTATTATAAGTACCGTTTGCAGCGTTATTTGAAACACCGGGAAGTGTACCAACATTCTTCTGACCTAGTGTATTAGCACCAGTTGTAATTGAGGAGAATGTAGTATCAACTTCATTGTAGAAGTTTTCTGTTCCGGCTTGGTTAGCGTAACGTGAACGCATTGCGAAGATAAGGCCAGTAGGACCAGTCATTGGCTGGACACCGCAAATATCGTAAGCAATAAGATTAGGCATTGCACGGCGAACCAAGGAGATCAAAACTGGATCGAAAGTGGTAACACCACCGGAACCCTGAGTTGAGCCTGAACCACCCATAAAGTTGGCTGGAACTGGTTCTTCTGTGAGGAACTGTGAGCCACTAACTTGGGCAGAAGCTTCACGAAGAGCGACTTCTGTATTTTCAAGTAGGGTTGCAGTAACTGCACGGCGATGGGCGTCCCTAATAGGAGCTAGATCAGCATGATCTAAGATTGGTGCCCATTTGTTCTGAAGCTCTTCGTTAAGAAACATTTTGTTTATTCTCCTTGGTGTTCTTTTTATTATTTATAAAAGTTGTTTTCTTGATTTATTTATTATTATACGGTTCTTGAAATTGCCTTGGAATATAAGGACATTTCAGGGCTAAGTCTTACTTTATTATCTTCTTGGACTTCAATATATTCTTCATTCAAATCCTGTACCTTCTGAACAGGTTTCTTAGAAAAATGTGCTTCTTTAATAAGGTTTAACTTATTAAGGTATGCTTCTTCGGAACCTTCAAATTCGACGGACTCTGATAGTGAAGCAAACTTTTCGATCTGATCAACTGGTAGACCCTTTGATGCTTCAAGGAATACATACTCCTTAGCAGCTTCTGTTAGGCTATCATTTAACTCAGAATTTACAGTCATAAGTTCGTCAATACGACCTTCCAACTCTTCGTTCTTTTCAATCAAGGATTCAATAACTGACACCTTGTCTTCTGGAACGTCAATGTAATGGTCTTCAAACAAAGTCTTAAGACCATCAATAAAGTTTTCCATTAGTCTGTTGCGTAGTGCTGATTCTACGGCAATCGCATTTTCTTCTAGCCACTTCTTTGAAGATGCTTCTAGATATGCTTCAACCTTTTCGTTGAGTTCATCATGAATTGTAGTAAGTTCTTCATTAAGAGTTGCTTCGTATGCTTCTTCTAGCTTTTCGGTTTCAACAAGGACTCTTGCAGTAACTGCTGATTCAAAAAGTGTAGTTGCCTTAATTTTAAATTCTTCGGTAAGTTCCTCACCAGAGAAAAGATCTTCAATAGCTTCTTTTGCTACTGTCTTTGCATCGATAGTATGCTTATTCTTTGCAGCTACACCAGCAGGAACATTCTTGGCTTCTGTGCCAATCTGAGAAATTGATTTATTGAAAAAGTCGATAAGATCACCCTTTTCCATCTTAGCGAACACACCGAGTGCTCTGGTAATCGCTTCTAGCTTTGACTTCGGATCAGAAATTGATTCTGCACCCGGATGTAAGGAAGAAGCTGCTAATGTTTCTTCATCGACGTTCATTTCTTTTTCTCCGATCTGTTTTTTTACGTTGGCTTTAATTTTTGCACCACCATGTACTTTACGCATGGCTAGATGTAAGCCGCTTTCTCTTTTTGGATCATTTTTGCCGAAAGCAGCAGCCAAACCTTTTTCGTGATAGTCTCTAATCTTAACTATTCCAAGTTCTTGTAATGGAACAACTTCTTCTTTAATTTGTCCATCAACCAACCAATCAATTGACATTTCTGTTTCAGTAATTGATGTGACAACGCCTTCGATGCCATCTTTGTCTTCAAGAACATCACCAACTTCATAAGTGATCTCAGTGTCTTCGACTACAGATTCAGTGATAACTTCATTCTTAGACTCAACAATATTGCGAGCAGCGTCGATTAAATTCCCCATTAGAATATGTTCCTTCAAATTTATTTGTTACTTGTATTTATTATTTTAGTTCGTTTGAGTTTTTCTAATATATGCGTAAACATAATATTTAAAATCAGTCATTGATGATTAGAGTTTTGATACTTCGTTTAGGAAATGTTCAAACATCATCATCTTTGATGTCTCAATTTCCTTAATTGTCATTCTTTTTAGTCTCTGTTTTGCAACATCCATCTGTTCTTCTACCCATGTATCTCTACCAACATCCCACCAATAGGAAACGTTTTCCATAAGGCCGGTAACATATGCATTATATGCTGATGGATCTGAAACGACGTCACCCGGAGTGGCAAGTCTAAAATCTGACTGAACTTCCATTAAACCGTCTTTACGCTGCTTAAGTGTTCCAACACCACGAGTTGAAATACCAAGATTTGCACCGTCTTCAATTAGGTTACGAATAATCTGACCCATCGGTGTAGTAGCAACTTTTGCTTTACCAACATAATAATTACCTTCACGGACCAAGGACTTATGGTAAATTGCAGCTTCTTTGAGAGTAATAGTTGGTCCTGTTGGATGATCAAGTTGACCATAGGCACAGTTATTGTTAATCTTTTCTATGATATAACGTTCAATAACTGGAACTAGAACTTGTTCAGAATAAATTCTCCGGTTCTTATTTGGGTCGTTCATCTGGATAAAATTACCAGTAATGAAAAGGTTTTTCTTACCTTCTGCTGCTGTTTCAGTAATAAATTCAACTGATTCGTTTAATTCACAAAGAAGTTTTGCATGTTCGTCCATTTTAGTTGCCTTCTTGTGTTAAGTCTGGTCGGGTTTCAATATGACAAAGCTTGAAACCTTTTTTAATCATTTTCTTATGATCGTCTGTTGTTTTAATATGAGCTAAGGCAGATAAAGGAGTCATAGAACCACCATGTTCTGCCATTAGTTTTTTCTTAATAATTCTTTTACCATGTGTTGGATGGTCATAAATTCCTGACGCAAGCCAAACTGCTGATTTTACTTCACTTTCTGTAATTGATTCTTTCATACCTCTGCGAAGCATTTTCTTGTAATAGGAATCAACATGAGAACATTCGTATTGCTGTATCTTTTTGCTCTTTGACCAAAATTCAGCATTCATTTCTTGGGCATTCTTGAGAGCATCATCTTGGCGTCCATATTTTGAATGGATGTTACCTTCTCGGTCGTGAATGTACCACTTGGGTTCTGGAGGAGATTTTTTATCTTCTTTTTTCTCCGCTTCGATGATGTCTCTAAGAATTTTCATTACATCTTACTCTGTCTATTACTTATTCTTTTCTTTTTCATATTCAGCGGTGCCATCAGCATTTCTTTTCTTGACCTTGAACTTTTCCTTGTTTTCTGGATCTGATGTACCATCTGGATACTGGTTTACTTTGCCTTCATCGACAACTTCTTCATACATTGGAATGCCAGCTTTAGTAAGCATTTCTTTTGCTGTTGAAGCAGCCTTATTATGTGAATCGGCTCTCTTGCCTAATTCATTTGCAACTGTGTCAAAATGCTTACCAATATCAGTTGTTCTACCATATTGATGTGCCTTACGAAGCATCTCGACAGACTCATTAGAAAATTGACTTGCTAGACGATAATGATGCTGATGCTTAACCCGAAGTGTATTAACGTTATTTGCTTCTGTTAGATCAAGACTTTCGTCAATGTCGAAACTTTCGTTGACATCTTCAACTTCTGGCTTAAGTTCGACAACGTCGACACCTTCTCCAAATAATTCCTTGCCGATAACCTGTTCAAAAGCTTCAGAAAGAATAGTTACACGTTCTTGTAGCTTGACAAAATAAGCTTTCTCAAATTCAAGTGGTTTTACGTCAAGAATAAACTCTAGGATGTCTGAATGATCTTCCTTCATAACGTGTTTTTCTGCTTTGTTAATTGAGTCTACCATTTTCTTATCCGCTTCCTTATCTTTCTTTGTTCCGTCAACATAACCAGCTTTCTTGTCGACGCGCTTATCTTCTTTTGAATCTTCCCATTCACGATTAGTAATTTCTTGGACTTCAGATTCTGCAGCAACTTCTGCCATAGTTGTGTCTTCTTCTTTGGTTACAAAATCTGGTTTTTGATTATTTCTGCCAATACGTTTCCATGCTTTAACTGCATTTGTTCTTTTTTCACTATTATTATCACCTTTAGAAAAAGCAATTCTATTTGCAGAATCAACAATGTCCTTCTTCATACCAGTTTTAACTGTATGTAGGTTTTTCTTGAATTTATTCTCTGCGTTGCCTTCATCAATAACTGTAGACTCGGCAGCGACCTGAGTCTTATTCATATCCTGCTTTGGTCCCTTACCAAGACGAGTTCCTTTGCGATCTACTTCTTTTGTTTTTGATGCAGAGAAAACTTCTGGACCATTACCAGATGGGTCTTTTGTAAATTCTGTTTTTTGTACTGCAGCGAACTTTTTTTCGCCCTTGGCAAGTGGTTCAAAAGTCATTGTTTAATTTCCTCTTTTATTGTATTTATATTTATAATTATTTTACCGCGTATTGATTGCTTCCGCGCTTATGTCTTACCTTAGCATCCCCACCAATAAAAGATTGTTGTGGGTTTTCTTGCTGTTCAACATCCATCGCCATACCCGGAATACCTGTTCCATCATCAGGTGGTGGTGGCTGATTGAGCAACATATTAAATTGTTCATCATTCTTTTCTAGTGCAATTTCTCTATCAATTTGCTGCATATCTTCGAGAGTCTGTTTAAGAATGTTAGTTCTAATCCATTTTGCAGAAACATATTTTCCTTGATATGGATCAATAACTGCGAGTAATTGATAACGCTGATTAAGGACATTCATATCCTTCATTTCAGCGAAGTAATTATCTCTTGCGAAGTCGAACTTAATGTGAGGAGAAATCTCATTCCAAGTTTCCCAAGAAATAAGACCCTTAAGAATTAACTGTCTCTCGAGAACTTGCATAAACAAATCCCCAAAATTTACACGCATTCTAGAAATAAACTTAGAGAACTTAATTTCTTGTCTTGAAATTTCTGTGTCAGCACCAAGCTGGAATGGATTGGTTGACTCTAAACGAGCAACTGGAATATTTAAAGCACCGTAGAATTTCTTCTGGAAGTATAGAACATCATCTAATTGTCCAAGAGTTTGGCCACCCGGAAGTGTGGTGACTTCTGTACCACGTCCACCTTCACGACGAGGGAGCCAATAATCTTCAAGCATTGTTGTAAATTTACGATCATCAACGACAGTGCCTGTAGTGGAATCATATACAACACGATTCTTATGTTTTGTCATAAGTTCGGTCATGTATTGTTCAGCTTTTAATTTAGGCAAATTACCAACATCAACATACCAAACTCTACGTTCTGGTGCGCGTGATAATCTGTAAATAATAACTGCTTGTTCTAGAGTAGTTAATTCATTTAAGACCTTAATTGCCTTATGCATATAACCTAATACAAGTTTACCTGCATTATCGGTTAACCCGGAAGTAACGTGGACAATCGAATCTCTAGCAACTTTAACACCAACATTTGTTCCATGCTGAACCGGAGAACCAGCAGCGCCAGCAACAAAACCATTTTCATTGTAGATGTAATAAACGTTCTTGACTTTTGTTTGTTCAAAAAGAGGATCACCACCTCTGCCTGTATTTAACCTTGTTTTATCCTTGATAACCTCACGGACTTTTCTAATTTTACGTGGGTCAATATATCTTAATTCAAGAATACCTTCATTAAGGTGGTCCTTATCAATGACAACATGATAATATAAACGACCGTCGACATACCATTTGCGTGTAATATCATAAGCTTTTTTATTAAATTGTAGTAATCTGAGGACTTCGTCAAATTCTTCAAACAGAACCTTCTTGACGTTTTCTGGTTGTTTAACATTATCTAAGATGATCTTGACAATATCTTGTTCATCTGTGCAAACTAATTCATTAACAATTTCGTCAATAGCTGCATCACATTCAGGATTGAAAGACATATCCCGATATTTTGTTACCAATTCTGCTTCGTTACGAATAGAACCATCTAAATCTACTGCGGTTCCATAAGCACCACCAACTGCGGATACGACTAAAGCGCCATCGTCCTGTGTACGTGGCTCTAGAGAAACATTTTCGTTCTCCGACTTTACTTTTCGTTTAATCTCAAAACCAAACATTGAAGCCAATTCATAATCTCCTAATAGAAAAAGAAAAGGGAGAGACGCAATTGGCTCTCCCTTTAGTTAGACACCCAAAGAGTGTCAAGAGCCTGTTTATTATGGTACAGGCGTTTAGCTTGAACTTGTTCCAGTAGCATCATTCTGGTATGAGATTGAAGTTCCGACTGCAGCAGATTCATCTGGGAGCCAGTAATCGTAAGCAAATTGAACTTGGAAGGTTTCAACTCTATTCTTATCTTCCCATGAAAGTTGAATTGGACCAACTAATCTTGGCCAAGCACCAATCATAGTATAAGCACGGATAATTGTTCCATCCTTACCATATTGATAGATACTAAAATCTGCCTTATAATTTTCTTGGTTAAGACCGGGTTGTCTAACATTGGTTTGAATTCCATTAATGGAATTAGCCCAAGATTCGAACATCTCACGAACAAGGAAGTCCTCATCGTTCATGACTGTTACTGTCCAATCATCAAATTCTTGCGGACCGGCAACCTTAATATCTCTACCAAAATATGGAACAGGAATTTGACCAAGACGAGCTGGAGGCAGTTCGGAACCCTGACAAGCATAAGTAAACTTTGCTACACCAGAAGTATCGAGCTGCATCATATTTTCTAGGCCACCACTAGAAACCTGAATTTGGAATAGTGACGGACGAGCGCCACCATATACCAAACCATTCTGGATAAACTGTGAAATATCGAACGCCATTTTTATTTCCTTATTATTTGTTTGTTTTTATATATTTATATTAACCACCAAACGATCCAACAACGGTTGAGAAGCTAACATCCGTACCAACGGCAATGAAGTTTAGATTGACCCAATTGATTGAACGTGCTGGTTTAATATAGATATCACCCACAAACTGATTAGCATCTACAACAGAACCCGGATTATTATCTGTATCGCATTTAACAAGGAATGCAGTAATACCACGTCCACCTTGAACACTTCTTAGATAAGGAGTGACTAGGTTACGGAACTGGCTTCTTGTAAAGTCGTCATTAAATTCGAAGAGTGAATATTGTGCAGCAGTAGAAATTGCATTTTCAAGCACAATAAAGAGTCTACGAACATTAATTCTATCAAAAGCAGAAGGTTTTGCCTGTAGTGTTTTATCACCATAAAGGATAGTTCCTTTACCGGGGAATGTAACAACAGGGTTAACCCTGTTTGAATAAAGTTGATCACGATCTGGTTTTGATGGATTATAAGCAAGGCGAATAACATTCTTAATGTTTCCACGGGTATATCCAGCTGGAGACCACCAAGGAGCATTAGTATCATCTGTTTGTGCACAAAGACCAGCAATATCACCATTAAGTGGAATCCAACGATAAACATCATTATATTTATCGTACATATACTTATAACCAGAATCCATAACTCCATATGAAGTATCACGGAATTGGTTTGCGATATTTAATATTGATGTGAGTTCTTGACCCTTATTGTTAACAACTGCAGACTTGTTTGGTGAAACAAACACAACGCAATCTTTACGAATTGAAGCAATGTTATCAATTAGATAGTTTCCAAGCTGTTCTCCATATAGACCACCAAGTGATTTACCTGCTAATACCAATGAAATTACAGTTGTTTCCTTGTTATTGAAAACATTATAAGCATTAGTAACATCTGAGATTGAAACAGCGTTTTCGTTTGGTCCATCAGAACCACCAACAAATTGAATGTTTAATACAGAATTGTTAGTTGAAGTAGCAAGTGTCTGTGCTGTTGCAGAAAATGCACCAGTACGGTCATTAGCAAACCAAATATACTGAGATCCTCCATTAATAACATCTGCGTAATAATTGTCGTTACCTGAATTATCAACGGCATTGTTAGCGCGTGAAACACCAGCAAATACTTCAAGAACTGTTCCAGCAGTAGAACTAAAATAACCACCTTGGTCAACAACGACAACATGAACTTCGTCATTTGCTGCAGTGTTACCATAAGTTGCTTGGTATGTTGACTGTCCGGGAGCACCTGTTACATTGTTATAGAATTCCCAATAACGCTGGACTGTCTGACCTGTCCAGTTAGATGCTAGACGATAAGGAGTTGTAAATGTTAGGTTAATAACTGAAGTGTTTCCACCAACAGTAACTGGTGCAGTTAAAGTAGCAACCTTAACATATTGTGTTCCGATTGTTGAATTGCCAACGTAAATCTGATCGCCAACTGATAAGCTAGAATAAACTGAAGTAGCAAGAGAAGTTGCATCAGTAAGAACACCTGCACCTTGTGGAGAAACAACGATCATAGCATTTGATGAACCAGCATTAATCGAAAGTAAACCAGTTGCTACTGCGCTGTTAACGACAAGATTTGAAGAATATGCATTCTGTGAATCACAAACAGAAACTCTTAAGGAGTTGCCGGGAGAACCGGGATATTTTGCAACCCATAAGACGTTCGTATCAAAAGTGTTTTGTTTTGCATTGTAGTAGTTGTCTACATTGAGAACAACTTGAGCAGTGAGGTTCGCGACCGTACCGACGTTTGCAATAGCAGTTAAAGCTGATGTTGTGTTGCTTGAAGTTGTAGTATTTGCTGCTCTTGATACAAGAAGTGCGGCAGAATATGATAGGAATGAAGATCCTACAAACCAAGTTTCACCATTGAAAGTTGATGGGTAACCGAAACGATTAGAAAAATCAGTTTCAGAAGAAACTAAAGTAGGAACACCAACTGGACCCCATTGAAAGACACCAGCAAAAGCGCCTACTGATGTAGATACTGCAGGGATAATCGTAGTGAGATCAATCTCATTTGTTGATACCGCAGGTGAAAGATAATTAGGCATTTTGTCGAAGCTCCTATATTTTAATAATAATTCTTTCTTGTATTTATAAAAATATGTTCTTTGGATTAGAAGTCTTTAAGTAATTCACCAAGGAGCCACCAGTCTTCTGGATGTTTAACTAAATCAATAACTTCTGTTGATTGATTCAATGGCGATCTACCATCATCTATAAAACCAAATGGAAGCATATATTCATCAATTTCTTCTTCACCTCTTTCACGAAGTTTCATTAATGTGTTAATGTCAGTAAGATCTTTGAAATACTGCTGGTCTGCTAACCAAGCAAACAGAACTAAACACATGACCAAATCATCATGATTTCCTTCTTCTGCCTCGTAGGATTGACCTTTTTTGGAGAATACAGATAATTCAGCAATTGTATTAAAATCATTAACAATGAACTGGTTTTGTTCGATCAATAACTTAAGGAGGGAACAACCAACAGATTTAACCGGCTTTGTTGTTTTGACTCCTCTCTCTGAAGTTCCTTTTGAACCACCAGATATTCTTTTACCAACTCTACCAGCATTTTCAGTATAGAGAATTCCTTCGTATTCAAAATCATAATGAAGTGCATCAACTACCTGTGTTCCTAGATCGTTGTTTTCACATAATACAGATGCTATATTGTAATTTCTTGCAATTCGATTGAGAATTTCAGCAAAATCAAACGGAACTGTGGTGTTAGAATGAAATACTGCAACTTGTTGATATGGCATATCAGTGACATCTATAACTTGTGCTGCTGAATAATCTAATTCCTTACCATGTGACGTATCCGCCACAATCATATAAATTCTTCCCTTTTTAGGTGGTTCATAAATGAAGAAATCATCATTTTTTGATTTTGGTGTTGAATGTACTAATTCCTTGAGTTTCCAACCAGCAATAAGAGTGCCAGACGATCCTTGGAATTCCATCTCATGTTCTTGGGCAAATCTCTGAACATCACCACCCATTGATGAAATGGTATTTCTCTTCCATTCTTCATCTCTACCGGGAACACGATTCCAAGTAACTCTTACCCGTTTATAATCGTTTCTGTCTTCCTCAGAATCCTTCCATAATTTATAGAAGTGGTTTAGACCATGTGGTGTAGAAACAAGAACAACTTGAGTTGTTTTACCTGATGAAATTGTTGGATAAACTGAAGTGAAGAATTCGTCCCAATGTTCAACGAATGCTGCCTCATCAATATAAAGAAGGTTAACCGCATAACCACGAATGTTATCGGATGACGTAGCAGAGGCAACAACACGAGAATCATTTTCTAATATGATGGAGCCTTTGTTAATTTCTTTGATGCCCATCTGTAACCAACGTGGAAGATGTTGGTAGGCAATCTGAATCTTGTTCATAATTTCACGAGCCGTCTCGCCTTTGTTGGCTAGAAGTGCTACGGTCTTTTCTGCATTAAAAAGGATGTACCAAAGAATATATCCACATGTAACTGTAGATTTTCCTGCCTGACGAGCCGTACCAATCAAAACGTGACGATTGTTGTGCATAGCATCAATCATCTCTTTTTGATAATCATACAAAAGGAATTTTACAAGACCATTATCAACGTTGATGATTTTCATATACTTTTCAATAAAATATATTGGATCATCGGAACATTTTGCATATTCTGCAACTCGAATTGGAGTCCAGTTTACGTTGGCATTAACCTTTTTTAGATTTGGATTACCACGATAACCTCTTCCTTTATTCTTCTCTATCATTTGTATCCATATCTTCCATCGCAGTGCCTTTTTTAATATTTGTTAACATTTTCTGTAATTCGGCAGTGCTTCCAACAAAAAGATTATTGTTTGTGATTTTTGCATTTGACATATCCTGTTCAGGATGATTTTCTTGATTCTTTGTATGCAAATCAATCATAGAAGTGTTCATTTCTCCAAGCATTTTAAGTGCATTAAAAAGCACTTCATATGCTCGTGGATTCTGTGATTGCTTTGCTACAACAAGCAAATCCCCAAGAGCTGTTTGACCAGTACCAATTAAATCATGATAATTTAGACGTGCTTTATCAAAGTCTTGTTGTGCAGGATCTCCACTATAAACAGTGACCTCATTTTTAGGTTGGTCAACAGTTATTGTTGGAAGAATATTAAGGGCTTTTGCAATTGGGTCAATATCATCATGTTCCATTTTTGTCTCGATTTATTTCATCATTAGATACGATTATAGTAGAAATTCCGTAATCGGAATTAGCAGAAATTTGTGCTAGTGGAATTGATTGTGTTATATCTGTCGTTGGAGAACCATTAGCAAGTTCTGCAACCTCGCATTGGATATATTCACCAATAGGCGTAACACCAACAGCAGAAATCAAATCGTTATCATTAACATCTGGAAGTCTAAAGTTGATGTTAACCTCTTTAATTACTGGAATTGTTTTAATTGGACCGTAGAGATAACCTTTCATGACAAAGGACAAAGTATATGTCATAATTTGTCTTTGTTCCATCTTCCCATCATACTTATCTTCACTGGATATGCTAGTAAGTACAATTGGAATGTCATGAACGATATTCATTTCCGGTATAAGGTCTACTTTTGGTGTCCAATCAGGAGTAAAATATGGTAGAATTTGTTCTACAATTTTAAATCCATCTTCGACATTCTTTACAGCGATATAAAGATTAAAGTGAAAATTATAAGGAACTGGAGCATACTGCGAAGACATATGGGAATCATCAGCGGTAACTTTTGATAGGCGATTCAACGAAGGAATCTTGCGTGATGGATCATATGTATATTTTAAAAGATCGAAACCCATTCTAGGAAGTAAAATAGAGTATGGTCTTTGAATAGTCGGATCTTGATCCGCTCGAGCGAGAAGCTTATCTTTTGACGAAAAAGCGAGCGGAACCTTAAGGAAATCAATCTCTTGACCAGCCTGATTAAAACGTTTGATGTGGATATCATTAAAGATCGTACCAAATACGACGACCATTTTTCTGATCTGACCAAAATAAAATACTGGTTCACCAAACATTATATTTTCCTTTCAAAAGGAACAAATCCTTGTTAAAGTATAGTGACTTAATACTGTCCTGTTTCGCTAAATGGGTCAAGCTCCGTCCAGTCAAGATATTGATTAGCTTCATCTTGAATGTCTATGTTCTGCTCATCTGGATTTGTGTCATTTGCGTAGGAATTAACAACAAGAACATTTCCATTATTGTCGGTATAAGCAACACCGTTATTGTCGGTATAAGCATAGTCGAGAATATTGGTTGAATACAATTCTTCGAGTGAATCAATCATGGTTACGCCTGTTGAGAATTTCTCATTGGAATATTCATAAAGTTCACAAGTAACTCTAAAAGTTGTTAGAACCCCAAATGGATAGAAATATTCCTTATTATTTGTGTACTTAATCTCAAAACATTTTTGGTTAAGTGGAAAGAAAATTAGATCACCTTCTTTTGGTCTTGGGTATGTGGTTTCATGATTTGAAACGGTTTCCCCAAAACTTCTTGCAGAACAAACAAAGGTAACTTGGTCTCTAATTTCAAGACCAAATTTCGACATAAAGTTTCCATCTCCCACAAATCCGTCAATAGATTCGATATAAAATTCCATAAAATATGCAGTATCAAATAAGGATAGGTCATCCTTACCAAGAACAACGTCGTAATTAGTTCTTCTTCTAGGAAGATAAAACATATTTTGTGCAAATTGTTTAATAGATTCAACCACCAAACCTTCGTATAAAGATTGCTCGTTCGTCGCAGAATAGTGGTTAAAAAATGGGTTTGCGACCATTAGTAAATCTGATCCATTGGAGGAGTCATATAATCTTCTGTGATACGTTTTTCGAGGTATTTGACTTCCTCGTCACCCTCGTCATAAATGGCTTGACCATTAAATTGAATACCACCGGGAAGACTTGCGTTCTTGTATTTCTTTAGATTGGACCCCCATTGTCTCTTAATTAAAGCTGTAGTGTATTTAAAGAGCCAACGATCAGCCCACATTTTTGTGAACGAATCTGGGTCGACAACTTGAAAAGCATTAATAACTAGATATTCACCAATACCCATATTATTCCAATCGAAATCGATATAGAAATTATTTGTAAATCTTGAATAGCGGAAAGGCTTCTTACCAACTAACAATTGTTCAATAAACTGAATATTCTGGTAAGTCATATAAAATGGAACAAGGTCTACTGAAGTTAATGACCACATCTCATTCAATGCAAGTTGATATCTAACATCGAACATATTATCAGTAGAATACGAAGAATCCAGAGGAAATATATCAACTGCACCGATAATATTATCAGGCAAAGTAATATATCGGTTAGTAATGTCATTTTGAGTCACCGCATATTTGTAGTATTGGCGTTCCGTTGCATCTCCATTATAATCTAGGAAAAATTGCAAGGCTTCATCAACACGGTCTGATAATTGTGTTACATCTACTTCAATATTAATTACCGGGGAACCAAGCGAACGTAGACAACGATTGATTAAATCTTGTCTACATTCTGGAAGATTTGATAGAGTTGGAATTGGATATGAATTTGCCATTTTTATTCCTTAAGAAATAATGCTCTCTCAGCCTTACGTCTGCGTAATAGGCCGCCTAAAACTTTTCCGCCAGCCTTATCCCACTGAAGAAGTGCATCAGCAGCTTCAACTTCATTACCAGCATTTAATTCTCTAAGGACAGATGACTTCTGAAAAGCACCGATACCAACGTTATATGTAAAACAAGTAAGAGCACCGAGTTCATTTTCGTCCACTTTTACCTTAACGGCTCGTAAAACTGCATCTTCGAATTCATCATACCGTTTGGCTAAAGTTTCGTCTGCTTGTTGCTGTGTCCAAACCATTCCTGCATGAATTCCTTTGGTCTCACCCCAACCAATAGTCCATACACCGACTGAATCCTGATAAGCCTTTAACCTGCAGGATTCAAATTCTTTTACAAGCGGGATTCCTCTGCGTTCTGACATAATTACTTCCTTTTTACTATATTTATTCTGTTTTATTTTTAAGATGTGATTGTCTCATTTTTTCTTTTGTTTCTTCGGAATATAAATGACCATCTCAGCTTGTTGGCCAAACTATTTTATCAATTTGTTCTGTTGTTCCAGTGTAAGTTGCACTAATTGATGCAAGTATTTGTCCCAAGATTACGTAGGTATTATCTATCCATTCACCAATTTGAGTTGCCAAGGATATACATTGTAACCCGGTGATGATAGTAGAAATGTTGTTATTATCTACCCAAGTTTTTGTTCCTGTTGGATTAACTTGACCAAATAATGCAAGCAAACCTAAATCTGCTCTAGTGGATGATGAACCATCACACAAAATATTAACAGGGGGTTGACCAGAAGCTGCCACGTTAACAGTAATTCCCTTCATCAATACGTTATTATGAGCTATTGCAGCGTAATCATATAATGAGATTGGTGTTTGAATAGGTGGGGTAATGGTTTGATATAATGTTGTAGCAATAACTGTATTTCCGGTGTGCTCGTAAACAACCCCACATGAAACCTGATTATTAGCTGGTGTTTGAACAGGATCAGCAACTTGAAA
>JARLJR010000084.1 GCA_031291095.1 Legionella sp.
TAAAAGTATATAATTGTTTAGGTAAAGAAATTGCTGATTTGGTGAACGAAGAACAAAATACCGGTAAGTATAAAGTATTATTTAATGTTGATAATTTAGCCAGTGGAATATACTTTTATAGAATTGTTGCAAACGGATATGCTGAAACGAACAAGATGGTACGGATGAAATAGATTTAACTAAAACTATAGATTTTCTTAATCCCGCTGCGAGTAAATTTGCAGCGGGATTTCTTATGTGCTGAAGTGATCAAAATATAGGGAAGTATCATTTTAGAAGGATGCACTCTTCAATTAAGAAATATCTTGTTAAGGAGCTTGGGGAGATTGATAGTATTGTTAAAGTAGTGCTGAGACGAAAGTAGGAGGAGGAGATAATTTAATAAAATAACTTGGAACTAATTATATATTGTTTTAATTTCTAATCGCTTAATAAAACTATATCCAGACGGGAATTATTTAAGTAATAAATATATTCACTATTCGTTAAGAAGGCATATTCCCAGATTAAGTTTATTTATAAACTAATTTGGAGTAATTATACCTTTTTCTACAATTTCATTTCTTTTTTAAGATAATCCTTTTATTAAAAATTTAATATTACAATCTATTGGTGTACAATGAAAACCATTCTTTTGGCAATAATTTATTTGACTATTCTTAATAGCGTGGTGTTTGGGCAAATTGCTAAATCTCCTTATCCAATAATATTTGTTCATGGGTTGAATGATGGCGATGGGACATGGGATACCACAATATCATTTTTAGGCGGGCCGCAAAAAATATTTGATGTATGTTTGAACCATGATGGTGATAGCTCTAATGCTACATTAGCAAAAGATGTCGATCCTATAGGATGGAGAGACAATATTTCAAATACTCCATCTCCGACCGGTTTATACGCTATCAATTTTGACAATACCCGTTTTAGTCAAGCCGGTCATAGCTATCATACGCTAAGTAACCAAGCTGCAATTTTTAAGCAAGGGCAAGCTTTGCAAATGATGATACGAGAAGTATTGCGACTAGAAGGCGTTGATAAAGTAATTCTTGTTGGTCATTCAATGGGAGGACTTGCAATCCGGGAATATCTTCAGAGAGTTGATGACAAAGGGAATCATATATGGTGGATGGATCCATCTGATTTGAAATATGGGCACCATGTCGCAAAAGTAGTAACGATTGGAACACCTCATGGTGGTAGTGATGCCCCGGCTATATTGGGATCCATAAAAGGAGTCAACCAATATTCAGAGGCCGTTAGAGACTTAAGATATTCACTTAATCTGGATCTCCCAGGAGTTTATCTATTTGGGGGGAATGAAAATACAATACTGGATAATTATTATAATTATGATATAAATTGTAATGGGAATTTAGGCGATCCTATAATAGGAATTTCCGAAATTTATAATGATTTAACGGGAATTTATTATTTAATCACATCGCCAACACAACCATTACCTCAAAATATTCAATATACCTGGATTGTTTCTAAATATACTCTTTCTCCTACCGGAGATTATGTAGTTTCTGCAGACAGACAATGGCTTTATGATTTAAATAAAAACGTATTCCCATTAGGTATATCGGATACCTTAATGACTAACAGATTCCATACTGATGAACCTTCTGATTATTCTTCAATAGTCAGAGGGCTTGATGAGCCTGACAATATTAACTTTGCCTATGCAATTGGTAAAAATAGTAAAACAAGAGGATTTATAACTTATCAAACTGATTTTAATCCCATTGACCATGATATGTTTAAAGTTTTAATAACAAATAATGGATTTCTCTCATTCAAGATAGATGGATTTCCTGATTTTGGTGTAGAACGAATTGAATTACAAGACAGTAATGGAACTGTCATAGCATATAAGAGTGGGTCGTCATTATTCGATACGTTGACTTATCAGACATTTCCAGGTACTTACTATATTAACCTCAGAGGAGTTGCAACTGCTGCTACTATCATGTCGCCATATACTCTGACCACCTCATATGCCGAATTACAAATTCAAAGTCCTAATGGGGGCGAATCTTATCTTTCAGGTTCAACTGTTAACATTCAATGGACTAGCAATAATATTGATAACGTAAAAGTAGAATATACGATTGATGGGGGATCAAACTGGAATACAATTATAGCAAGTACTCCTGCCTCTTCTTATAGTTACTCCTGGACTGTTCCTAATACTCTTTCCACTAATTGTAAAGTTAGAATCAGCGATGTGGCAAATTTAGCCATATCAGATACCAGCAATAATACCTTCACTATTTCTGGTACAACAACGATTGATACAACGGGATTGGTAGCATACTATCCCTTCAGTGGTAATGCCAATGATATGAGCGGAAATGGAAATAATGGGATTGTATATAATGCAACTTTGACGGCAGATAGATTTGGGAACCTAAACCAGGCATATAGTTTTAATGGTAGTTCGTATATAAACATTCCTGAACTTTTTCCTGATACAGTGAACGGATTTACATATTCCCTGTGGATTATACTAAATAATTTACCCAGTTATCAGGCTTATATTATTAATAAAGGCACGTTAATGGGAGAAGTCGCGATATTAGTTAATAGCTCTGGGCAAGTTAAATTAGAGGTCAAGCAAACAGATTTAATGTGGCATACTATAGCATCCCATAGTATTGACACAAATGTAGTTTACCATATTGTAGGCAGATATATTAAAGGTAGCAATTTTGATTTATGGGTAAATGGAGTTAAGGCAACAAGTAAATCAAATCTTAATTTGAATTTATATACATCAAATGAAACTGTTTCTTCTATAGGAGCATATAATTATATGGGAACTTATAGCCAATATTGGGATGGGATTATTGACGATATTCGTGTATATAAACGTGCTTTATCGGATGCTGAAATCCAAGTCCTATACAAAGAGGCTGGGTGGCTCCCTGTTGAGCTCACTTCTTTCACAGCGAATATCAGCGACGGCATTGTCACCTTAAACTGGAAAACGGCAACTGAAGTAAACAATATAGGCTTCAATGTCGAACGTTCAGGAAATAAATCTGATTGGACAAATATAGCTTTTGTTCAGGGTCATCAGACGAGTACTTTAACAATTGCTTATTCTTATATTGATAAATCGATCAGTCAAGCAGGAAAATATTACTACAGACTGAAACAGATTGATAATGCTGGCTCATATAAATATTCAAGTATAGCAGAAACAGATCTTAATCCACCTTCTGTATTTACTTTGAGTCAAAATTTTCCAAACCCGTTCAACCCTTCGGCTCGGATTAATTATTCTATTCCCCATGATTCAAGGGTAACTCTGGAAGTATATAATATAACAGGCGAGAGGATCAGTGAATTGATTAATGAAGAACAATCAGCAGGATATTATTCTGTAGACTTTAATTCATCTTCAATTAAGAAGAGCATTTCTTCAGGAGTTTATTTTTATAGAATTATAGCTATAGACAAAGTTACAGGGAATAATTTCTTGGCAATTAAGAAGATGATTTTGCTCAAATGAGTGTCAAGAAAAGACCAGATAGAACTAATTGGGTAACACAGAGAACTTCTAATCCGTCACGTCCAATCGGGACAAAACTCTAAACCCATGTAGCAAGAACTACTGCATTTGCCCAATATGCACTGAGACCACTTGGCATTATTGATGTTGATTTTTAATATTGAACTACATAAGTTTATTAAGTGATACTAATCTTTGCTTGGGTTTAATGAATTCAGAACAAATCGATTTGATGCTCCACCCTAAGATGATTTCCCCTTGTACTTACTTTTCAGTAATATAATAAGCATAGGCAATTTAACTATAAATAGTATTTAAAATAAATACTATCTATTTCTAAAACAGCTTAACAGTCGTATTAGGCTGCCGTTTAACAATAAGGTATTTATGTTTAAAACATTATTTAGGAATGATCAATGAAATCAATTAACATATTCTTCTGTTTTCTCATCTGCATATTAATTTCAACTGATATAACAAATGCCCAATGGATTCAAGGCGATTCCGCCTTGGCGACACAATCTGTTTATGATTTTGCCGTCTCCGGCACGAATCTTTTTGCTGGAACTTCGAACGGCGGTGTTTTTCTTTCCACCGACAATGGCATAAGCTGGAATGCGGTCAATAGCGGCTTGACGAACACTGCTGTTTTTACCCTTGCCGTCTCCGGCACGAATATATTCGCTGGGACTTATGGTGGCGTTTTTCTTTCTACCAACAACGGCATAATCTGGTCTGCGACCAGCTTGACGAACACTAATGTGCGTGTTCTTGCCGTCTCCGGCACGAATATATTCGCTGGGACTTATGGCAGCGCTTTTCTTTCCACAGACAACGGCACAAGCTGGAATGCGATCAATAACGGCTTGACGAACACTAATATCTATTCTATTGTCGTCTCCGGCACGAATCTCTTTGCCGGGACCCTTGGTGGCGGTGTCTTTCTTTCAACCAACAATGGTACAAGCTGGGCCACGGTCAATACTGGGTTGACGAACCCTAATGTCCGTGTTCTTGCCGTCTCCGGCACGAATCTCTTTGCCGGGACTTCTAATGGCGGTGTTTTTCTTTCCACAAACAACGGAGCAAGCTGGACAGCGGTCAATATCAGTTTGACGAATAATGAGGTCTATGCTTTTGCTTTCTCGGGCACGAATATCTTTGCCGGGACTACTGGTAGTGGTGTCTTTCTTTCCACCAACAACGGCACCAGCTGGACTGGGTTCAATTCCGGATTAACGGACACTTTTGTCCTTGCTCTTGCCGTCTCGGGTACAAATATCTTTGCCGGGGGTGATAGATATATCTTTAGGCGACTATTGAATCCTGAAGCACCGACGCTGGTTTCGCCCTCTGATGGAGCCACGGGAGTTTCAATTAATCTTTCACTCGCATGGAATGCTTCAAATGGAGCTACTTCGTATCAGTTGCAGGTGTCAACCAATTCAAGTTTCTCGACTACTCGCGTGAATCTGAGCGGTATCACTTCAACTTCCTATACCATTAACAATCTTGCCAACGACAGTACATACTATTGGCGTGTCAATGCAACCAATGCTGGTGGGACCAGCGTGTGGTCAACAGTATGGAGCTTCACAACCATCATTGCAATTCCCGACGCACCAATGCTGGCTTCGCCCTATGATGGAGCAACGGGAGTTTCAATAAATTCTTTACTAAAATGGAATACTTCCAGTCGAGCTACTTCGTATCGATTGCAAGCGTCAACTAATTCAAATTTTTCTATCTTTGTCAAGGATAAGAGCGGTATCACTTCGACTTCCTATGTTGATAGCGGTTTTGCAGACAACACAACTTACTATTGGCGTGTAAATGCGACCAATGATGAAGGAACCAGTGCGTGGTCAACAGTGCGGAGTTTTACTACACTTTCAGTAACCGGGCATGGTCAATGGATACAAACTAATGGTCCTAACAGCGGAGCCATTTCTTCTTTTGCTGTGATTGGTACGAATCTCTTTGCCGGGATTTTAGATAACGGTATCTTTCTTTCCACCGACGATGGTACAACCTGGAATGCAGCCGATGCCGGTTTGACAAACTATAATATCCGTTCGCTTGCAGTCTCTGGCACGAATCTTATTGCCGGGACTGGCGGAGGTGGTGTGTTTCTTTCCACCAACAATGGCACGTATTGGACAAATATCGGTTTAACGAATGACAGTGCCAGGGCTCTTGCAGTTTCCGACCCCAATCTCTTTGTCGCAACTGATAAGGGTGTTTTTCTTTCCGCAAATAACGGCACGAACTGGACAGCAGTAAATACGGGATTAACCTCTACTGTTGTCAACTGTTTTGGAATCTCCGGCACTAAAATCTTTGCCGGAATTAGTAACTATGGCATTTATCGTTCTATTAACAACGGCACACTCTGGAATTCGAGCAATACTGGTTTAACGAATCTTGATGTCTATTCAATTGCAGTCTCTGGCACAAATATTTTTGCCGGAACTTATGGTGGTGGTGTTTTTCATTGTACAGACAACGAAACAAGTTGGACTGTGGTTGATACCAACTTGACAAATTATAATATCCATGCTCTTGCTGTATCCAACGCAAATATTTTTGCCGGAACTTATGGCAGCATCTTTCTTTCCACAAACAACGGTATAAGCTGGACTTCGGTTAATACCGGCTTGACAGACAAAAATGTTACATCTCTTATCGTCTCTGGCACAAATATCTTTGCTGGCACTTTAGAAGGCAGCGTATGGCGGAGACCTTTGTCGGAGATGGTCACTTCAGTGGAAAGGTTCTCATTTGACTTACCGGCACAATTCAATCTTTTCCAAAATTATCCTAATCCTTTTAATCCCAGCACGGTAATTTCCTATTCCTTACCATCAGCTTCAAATGTAAAACTTATAGTATATAATACATTAGGGCAGGCAGTAAAAGTTCTTGAGAACGGATTTAAGAATGCAGGGAATTATTCCGTTAACTTTAATGCATCTGGATTACCAAGCGGGATATATTTCTATAAAATAGAAGAAGGACAGTTTTCCCAGATAAAGAAAATGATTTTAATTAAATAATGAAAATGTATTAGGTGGAATTATACATGAAAAGAATATTACTTTATTCTGTCTTATTTACCTGTTTACCGGCATTTATTTGCCCGCAAAGTCAAAAAGAGAGAAGACAAGATCCCTTCTTCAATATTCATCAACAGGATACTCATGAACAAATCTTTGGGAAACAACCCGGCGGAAAAGAGTTTCAAGGAATTCAGAAAAGCAAGCTGCTTAATAAGAATTATAAGAATAAAGGATTAAGTTCAGTTTTCTACGTACCGACTAAAGTAACTTGTTTGGATACCCTAAGATATACATATACTTATGATAATTCCGGTCACGAGTTGACAGAACTTGATGAGACATGGTCAAACAATGCATGGATAAATTATTGTAGATCTACACATACTTATGATGATTCTGGAAGGCTGCTTACAAATCTTTCTGAATATTGGTCAAACAATGCGTGGATAATTAATTATAGGGAAACTTATACTTATAATAATTCCGGCAACCGTCTTACCCGGCTTTACGAAAATTGGGCAAACAATGCATGGGTAATTTTATGGAGGGTGACGTTTACTTATGATAATTCCGGTAATATGCTTACCGAACTTGAAGAAGACTGGTCAAACAATGCATGGGTAAATGGTAGTAGAAACACATATACTTATGATAATTCTGGAAGGATGCTTACAATTCTTTTCGAATATTGGTCAAACAATACATGGGTAATTTTATGGAGGGATACGTTTACTTATGATAATTCCGGTAATAAGCTTACCAACCTTTTAGAAGACTGGTCAAACAATGCATGGGTAATTGTTAATAGAGCCACATTTACTTATGATTATAACGATAACATTATTACAGAACTTGATGAAAGATGGACAATCAATATATGGGTAAATAGCAATAGAGCCACATATACTTATGATGATAATGGAAATTGCATTCATGGAGAATATTCTTCTTGGCAAAATGACACATGGATATCCTATAGTGGTCCTCTTGAGTTAGAGTATAATCATCATCAGAACAGTATGGGCTTTCGTTTCGCAGTTGTTGATATTGAGTATGCCTCCATTACTGGTGTCACTTCTGAGCAATTAAATTTACAGTCTTTTAATTTGCAGCAGAACTATCCTAATCCGTTTAATCCTACTACTACGATTAACTATTCCCTTGCAAAAGAAGGGCACGTTAAACTTACTGTCTATAATTCAATAGGATGTAAAGTTGCGACTATTGTAGATGAAAATAAACCTGCAGGTAATTACTCGGTTCAGTTTAACGGAAGCAAGCTTGCAAGCGGAATATATTTGTACAGATTGGAATCAGGAGATTATAATTCTACTAAAAAACTTATATTCCTTAAATAGTATAGTATGAGTTTGATATAATAATTGGATGAATGGAGTTTTTACATTCTTTCAGTTAATCCCGTTGCGAGTAAATTTGCAGCGGGATATTTTGTCTAAACTAAGTGGCAGCGTTTAGCCGCCGGTGATTACTTCAGAACAGTTTATCGGGGAGGCGGTTTCATCTAATGTTATGAGGGTGATATATGATTTTTTTATTA